>JAUVHV010000014.1 GCA_030593065.1 Candidatus Omnitrophota bacterium
TGGTGAATGTATGGTTTAGCGCTGTTCCTGCATTCTGGCCTTGTTCTGTTACCTGGGTCGATATGTAGATCAATCTTCCCTGGGTATCATATCTGATATCATCTATTGTTGTCTCTGTGGTTGTCTTATCGAGGTCGTAAACCGTCCGCACCTGCCTTGCTACCTGATACAGTTCATTATATCCCTGAATATCTATCGTGGTTCTATAGGTATGGTTTAAAGCCGTACCTCCATCCGAGATGCTGCTATCATGGATAATATCGTCTGTATAGGCAACCATCCCGTACTCATCATACCTGATATCGGTTGCCGACTCTTTATTCGTCATCTTGTCCTCATCAATAACGGTCTCTCTAACCCGTATCATCTGGCCAAGACTGTTGAATGCCAGGTGCTCTCTCTTTACGCTGTATGAATGATTAAGCTTGTTGCCATATCCATCAACGCCTGTCTTTGTAAAGAAGTTGTTGATCTCAACAATGCGGCCGCTGTTTCTATCATAAGTGATACTCACCACTTCTTCAGTAACATGATCTAAGGATTCCGTCACATCGCGATAAGAGGTAATCTGGCCATAGAGGTTATACTTGATACCGGACCTGGTAATTGCTTTTATTGCATCGAGCTTGAGATTGCTGTCATCAGTGTTGTATTCTTTTACAAGCTCTTTTGAAAATTTTATTCTTCCGAGTGTGTCATATTCTATTGAGTGCGTAAGGGTCCCGATAATAAGTGAGGCAGCTTCAGGCGAAGTTGCCTTCTCCTCATATGAGATAACTCGGTTATATCCATCATAAGTGATATTACTCCTGGCTGTTAAGGCCTCTTTGTTTATGCCAACGCCTGTTTTATGTATTGTCTGCTGATATGAGCTCACCCTGCCGAATGTATCAAGCTGCATATTAAGTTTGATTTCCGTATTGAGCGCAGGGGAGATGCTTGAATTACTTACTTCCTGATAAAAAGCAGCATGCCCATCACTGTTATATCCGGTAGCAATCCTGCGCAAGGTAACTACTTCATCCAGCGCTACATTGGATGTTATGATATCCTGATATGAATCCGCGAGATTGCCATATATACCGTCTTTATATCTTATGCCTGTTCTTGTAATATACGTTTCTCTACCGAGTATTCCCGTTTCAGAGTCTATGCCAGACTCTTTTACGACCTTTTCGTAAGAAGCCTCTCTGTTCAGCTCATCATAAAGTATGTTAGTAAGCGTAATGGCAGTTGTAAGATTAGGAGTAGCGCTTGACAAGACAACTCTGTCCATGCTGCTCACACGCTCCATGCCATCATAACGCATATTGGAAATTTCTATATAGAGCCCCTCGTCAAGGCCTGATGTGGTGCTTCTCTGGGTATACCCTCTGAGAAGCCCCGACCCAGTATATGACATATCCTCTCTCTTTGAGTGGCTCTGAATATCCAGAGCGCTTCCCTGCATATGGCTTGCGCGCTCTATAGCAATAAGTTGCCCATGAATATTATATGTAAGGCCATCTGCTTTTACACTCTCTATAAGTTCTGTGGAATTACTGTATAATAATTCATCATATGAGGCAAATTCATCAAAAAAGTTATATTTTATGTTGTCCCTTCTATTATATTCTATCAGCCCATATGGCTGAATCTTTCTCTCTGTATAGTCAACCACTCTTCCGAAACCGTCGTACACCATACGGCCGGCTTCCGTAATAAATTCACCTTCTGTAAAATCTGAGGTCTCCGCGTCCGCATAACTGAATATATCTCCCTGCGTGTTATACGTCATATCACTTCGTTTGATGCTGACCGTATAATCCAAAATATTGCCGTCTTCATCCACGCCTTTTATGGTTCTGGCGGTTCTTAAGCCAACAATTTTGCCGAAGCCGTCATATACGATATTATCGACTACGCTTGATGTCTGCCTCAAGGGAGTCGACGAATCGTATACACTATAGGTATATCCTGACTGATAGTGGTTTACATACTCAGTAGATTCGCGTGTATTTGTTATTCTCTTTTGCAGGCCCGTTGTACCATCCTGGCCTATGCCCATTGTATCTGTTGTATCCACATATGAATAGAGTTCACCTATGCTGTTTAGCAGAGCGTCTTTTCTGGTTGTAGTAATAGCCAGGGTGGATAAATCACCCGCGTCAGCTGTCTCCTTAATAACTGTATCAATAAACGTTTTCATATTACCGTATATGGTATACTCTATATCCTTCATCTCATGCGTCTTTATCGTGCCCGGGGTCTGAAGGCAAGTTATAACCTCTTTGTAATGCTCTATCTTTCCTATAACGCTGTATTTAAGCGCCTCCCATTTCAATTTAATAACATTACCCGGCTTGTCAATAACTGTATCCTCATAAGAGAGTGTCCTGCTCAATTGTTCGTCATATGTTATATCTGAACGCTCACGGATTAATGAATCATATTCGGTGGAAAGCCGTTCTGTATAGGATACCTGCCTCCCAAGGATATCATATCTTATATTCTCAAGCTCCTGTTTTAAGATATTACCAAGGCTATTCTCCTGTATCATCACGGATGAGTCGAGCTGCCTTATATTATTATATTCTCCCTGCCATGTTGTGGTAACTACGCTGTCAAAAGCGCTCTCTCTCCTTGTCTCTATATACGATGCGAGCTTTCCCTTATCATTGTATGTGCCGAGCCAGTCTATTATGGTATCATTGCCTAAATCATTGGTTCTTACTTCATTATAGGAGATAAGGTAACCACTGGCATAATTCATCCAACGTTCTGTAGTGGTACTCAGCTTATTAGCATCGGTATATGTCTCTTTATACCATGTCAGATTGTCTTCACTATAAGAGCCCTCCCAAATACGCGTATAATTGCCTGTGCCCTCTCTCTGGCCCTCTTCGTAAAAGTGTGTGGCCTTTGCGCCGTCATAAGCACTTATCCACCTCTTATAACTGTAATCTCCCTCTCCTTCAATCCAGCCATCTTCTTCAAAATAACTGGGATATTTGCCCTCATATTGCGCGCTGTGCCAATGGCGCGTTACGAGCTTATCAACAGCAATCAGGCCGGTAACAGGCAAATAGCGCTGTTCAAAAAACTCCGTCATGTTCCGGTACTCGTCATATTCTATGCCGGAGTATCTTGAAGTTATGGCATTACCATGTGTATCTGAATATGTATCTGTGTAACCGATCAGGTTCTCATCATAATCATACCTGAGTTCCGAGCGGTCAATAGTACCAATTATATTATTCAGGATATCGGTTACCTGTAATATAAACTGCTCATCACTCAGCCTCTCCGGGGCAGGTGGGGCATCCACTACCCTGCCTATGCCTTCTATGGCCTCTATCACACCCGTCTCAGAACGGCTAACAAGCGCTTCTTCCCTTTGAACCTCACCTTCATCTGTTATCTTGTAGAGATAGGTATATTCTCTGCCATCAGCGCCTGTATGGCTGAATACCTCTGCTATGGCATTGGCCTTTTCTCTTAAGATCAGGCTTTTTGTACCACCTGTAAGCGCTCTTTCGTAAAGGCCTTTTGTATCGGCTGCATACTCTTCAACAGTAGTTGCAAAATCCTCCTGTCTGGATAACATGCCATAATCCCCGGCAAAATCCAGCAGGTGAGCAATCTTATTAAATAATGTCTTTACCCAATTTAAGATTCCATCTTTTATAGACTGCGTGAGGGTTGAGCTAAACTCCGCCATAGAGATAAAGGTATTATCCGCTAAAGAGGCAATCTTAACAAAAGAGCCTTTTATGAACTCTTTTACAGAATAGAAAAACTCGATGTTACCTGCCTCATCAGCTTTTGCAACTGTGCCTTCTGGCTCGCCTACCGGGCTGGTAAGTTTTATGCTCTTAACAAAATCTGCTATTTTTTGCGGAAGGCTGCTTAATACATTATCTATAAATTTCAGGCTTAACTTTGAAAAACCGCCTGTTAATCCGACATCATATGATTCCTCTATCGTATCAACGGTAAGGCTTACCTGCTCCTCTTCTTCGATAAATTCTTTATCTATTTGTTCGTCCACATCTACTGCCTGGCCTGCAACATCGATTGTTATAGCCATATCAGTCGCAATACCCTCATCCTCTATGATGGAGGATGCTTCACAGTAAACATACCCTTCTTCTGTAAGGCTGCCACTCTGGTCGTAGACCTTCTTATGATAGCTTATAAGCTCTCCTGTTCCAATATCATAACGGGCATCTGAAACATCTATTCTCTGAATGACATTACCATCCTCGTCTGTAATAAGCTCTGTATAGCTTTCGAGATTGTTATTTTCATCATAAATCACATTGGTTCTTGTGTGAAGGAATTCCCCAACATCCATCCATGTGCCTGTTGCGCTGCTGCGAAAGCGTTCCGTTGTCCTGTATGAGGTCAGTTTCTTATCAGCATTTGTGGTATCATCTGCATACCATAAGGAATCCGGAGTATATTCAGCGTCATACCAGTGAATCTCGCTTATACCACCGTAGGCATCTTTTGTTATTGAGCGGTTCTCAATGAGTAATGCCTTATCATTGTATTTCATATCAAAGGTATCACGGTAATATACCTCAGGCCCATCTTCCACTCTCTCGTTCCAGACAGCAATGACATTTCCCCTGAAAAACTCTATTTTTTTCTGCTTTCCGGCAACATCCGCAGGAAAGAGAATGTATGTCTTGGAAGCACTGTGGATCAGTTCTCTGGCCTCTTCTATCTGTTGAAGGAGAGCTATAACCTGCTGGTATTGTGAGAAGTAACTGCTGTAAAGGTGGGACCTTGTCTCAAAAGCGGCCTTATTGACAGACCTTAATCGCTGATGTTCTATTAATGCCTTTTTTTGGACCTGCTGTTGCTGCAGCTTTATGCTCTTTAAAAATTCAATAGCATTATAACCCTGCTTTTCCAGATGGCGCTCCTGGCGCCTTTGCTGGATATCACCCGCTCCTGCCCAGGCCAGCTGCTGCCATGAGAAAGTAATAATTATAGTCCAGGCTATAATCTTATATAATAGACTATGCGCACTTCTTTTCGTATCCATTCCATCCTCAACTAACCTTTAGTTTTACCATATACACTATATATAACACACAAAAAGGGTTTATATTCCACTTTTTTAATCTTTTTAAAAGTCTTTAATAATAAGGTACAAAAAAACAACTCTCTTCTATTACATAAAAAGTATACCCGACTATAGGTGTATAGTCAAGGCCAAGAGGTGATTTTTTGCAGATTGTTCAAGGGGCTTGTAAATCCAGCCTGCTTAGACTGCAGACTCCTTATTAATAGATACTATAGTGTTGCCTTCCTTCCTTCTCATCCACCTTATATCTATACCTTTTACCCTGCTTATTTTTAAGCTCACCCTTAAGATAGGGCCCGTTCCAATTTCGGGGTATCGGTAATATCTTCGGCTTTTTCATTAAAGCCTTAAGGCCCTGCTCCTGCGTCGGGTAGACTCCGCTATCATCTTTATATCGTGCGAGTGCGTGGTGGACATCTATTTTTCTAAGATATTCTTTTCTTTTTTCAGAGTAGGTTTCTCCACTTTTACTTATTGGAACTATTACTCTGATACCGTCTCTGCTTATTTTTAAATCTATCTCATCTATATAACTTACCTTCGGAACAAAGAATAGTATAGTCAAAATAATTATGCTTGTAGCTATCAAAGACAATAGAAAAGTTCCTATATAACGATTAACCAGCGCTGATAGTTCTCTTGTTTTTATATATTTTTTATAGGCATGGCAAAAACCCAGCACGCCGCATATAGAAATAACGATTAAAATAATGTGCGAAAACTTTAGAGAACCCAGTACATAGGGGCTGTCAACCCTGAAAAATTCCACAAAGAAACGTCCAAGCCCGTAGAACATCACAGATGAGAAAAAGATAATACCAGGCCTATCTTTAAGCTTCCTATAATGCGCCCTACCCGCAACAAATATGGAAAAGGCCAGTATTATCATATACGCCTGAGTTGGATGGCGCAGGATTCCATCACGAAAATAAGTGGCCCATGGAAGGCTTGAGGCGGAGCCATGACAACACCCTGTTAAAAGGCATCCGAGCCTTCCAAACACACGACATAACCCGAAATAGGGCAGTGCGTAATCACCCGCGTACAGAAAACTGACTTTATAACACCTGGAAACGATATAAACAGCCAGAAGTGCGAACACAGCTCCACCCATAAAAGCATGGCCAGATACAAACAGTGCCTGCACAGGCGGGATCCCTCTATATTTTTCCGCGTATAACAAAAGATGGGTAAGCTTTGCACCTGTGGTGCCTGCCAATATGCCGATTACACATGCAACGAAAACCTGCCACCTCTTAACAGGGGCGTCTTTGTCCAGCAGTGTAACTGCAAAAATAACAAGAAACACGAGCCCTAAAAAGTTAAAGAGTTCGTAGTTATTTACGCTAAACGATCCTATAAAAAGATTAAAAGGGTACATTCCAGCTCCTTTATTTCAATAGCTGTTTTTTATACAAAATTGTCAAACCTTTAAGGGTTAGATATTTATCTATCTTATTGATCTCTTTACAATATGGGCTAAATAGGCTAACAAGGCCTCCTGTAGCGATAACAACAGGGCTTGTCTTATAACTTTTTTTGATCTTTAACACTAACCCGTCACACATACTAGCTAACCCAAAAAATACACCACTTCTTATGCTATCAACTGTATCTTTACCTATCAGCCTATTTGGTTTACCGAGCTTAATTCTTGGCAGTAGCGCTGTCTTCTCTGCTAACGCGTCTATGGTAATACCTACCCCCGGGGTAATGATGCCTCCTTCATATTCACCGAATCTATTTATATAATCAAAAGTTGTTGCTGTGCCAAAATCCAATACAATAGCGGGGCTGCCGTAGAGTTCCTTGCACGCATAGGCATTCACAAGCCTATCCTGGCCTACTTGTTTCGGTTTTTCGTATAAATTTTTTATAGGGACCTTTAAATCTGGCCCTAATATAACCGGCTTTATATTCAAAAGTTTCTTTATGGTATGTTTTGTAATAGTTGTAACCTCTGGAACAACACTTGAAACAATGACACCATTTATATTTTTTATATCCGCGCTAAGGCACCTTCTAAAAGCCTTTAAAATACCTTGTCTCCTGGTATCTGCCTGAATAAGCATGGTCCTGATAATACGCTGCTTCTTAAAAACACCCACATGAATACTTGTGTTACCAATATCAATTGCTAGCAACATATCTTAAACTCCAGTTTCGTCCCTTGATAAAAATTATCGCAATAGCGCCAGGTCTCCTGCCATAACCCTCTCATAGAATCCATTATCCAGCCTTATTTTTAACGCACCGTCAGAATCAATATCAACCGCTTCTCCTTCTATTGCTTTACGCATACAGGTTGCCCTTACTCTGCGCCCTAGTGTCACAGAAAGATTTCTCCACTCCATTCTAATTGGTAAAAAACCTTCCTTTTGAATTAACAGGTAGTTCCTCTCTAACCTCTCAAACAATGCTTTTACAAGGGTTGGCCTTGCGACAAAATCACCTGCCTCGCGCATTATAGAGGTTGCTCCTCTTGGCAATTCTGAATCTTTCGTAGCCACATTTATACCGATACCCAATATTAAAAATTTTACAGAATCAGCCTCTGCTTCCATCTCCGTAAGAATACCAGCTACCTTTTTTCCGTTTATGAGAATATCATTGGGCCATTTGATAAAAGCCCGCACATCTGCATTTTCTCTGATTGCCTGTGCAAGGCTCACCGCGGCCATAAGTGTCATTACAGGAGCTTTGAAAGGTGTCATTTTAGGGCGTAATATTACTGAAAGATACACACCCTTCTCTTTTGGTGAAGACCATGCGCGGGAGAGCCTACCCCTGCCTTTAGTCTGCTTCTCAGCTATAACTACAACCCCTTCTTTTGCGCCGCTTTTTGCAAGGTTATACGCGACTGTATTCGTAGAGCCTACTATATCATGATAGATAAGCTCCTTGCCAATAATTCGAGTCTTCAGCATTGGAGATATCTCAAACGGATAAAGCTTATCAGGCCTCTTTCTAAGGCGATAACCAAGATGCGGAACAGCATCAAACTCATAACCAAGCGCTCGTAGTTTCTCGATATGCTTCCAGATCGCGGAACGAGTAATGTTTAAGAGTTTGCTTATCTGTTCGCCTGAAAGATAATTATCCGGCTTTTTTTTGAATAGCTTTAGAATCTTCTCTTCCATACTCTTAATCCTTAATCCTGCTTATTTACTTCTTGCAGCTTTTTAATCTGGTCTCTAAAATACGCGGCCTTCTCAAACTGCAGATTCCGCGCGGCAATCTCCATCTCATGCTGTAGATCAGCTGTTATCTGACGTGATTCATGCTCTTTGATGGTTTCACCCGCGGCTTCTGCCACAATAACCTCTGATTCACGTAAATTTTCTATGCCCTCTTTAATGCTTTTCTTCACACTTTTAGGTGTTATGTTATTTTTTCTATTAAACTCCACCTGATTTTCTCTCCTGCGATCTGTTTCATCAATCGCCTTTTTCATTGAACCTGTTATAGTATCAGCATACATAACTACCTGGCTATTTACATTACGCGCCCCGCGTCCGGCAACCTGTATAAGCGCTGTAGCACTCCTTAGGAACCCTTCCTTGTCCGCATCGAGTATGCATACAAGTGAAACTTCAGGCAGATCCAGGCCTTCTCTTAAGAGGTTTATACCTACAAGGCAATCAAATTCCCGCTTCCTGAGATCCTGTAATATTTTAACGCGCTCAATAGCGCCGAGATCTGAGTGCATGTATTTTACGTTTAAGCCTGCCTCGTTCAGGTAAGATGAAAGGTCTTCAGCCATACGTTTAGTAAGTGTTGTAACAAGTACACGCTCTTTAAGCTTCGCGCGCTCCTTAATAAGCATAATGATATCATCAATCTGATTCTTTGAGGGTTTGATTATTATTTCCGGGTCCAGCAGGCCCGTAGGCCTGACAAGCTGTTCTACAAAATATTTCGATCTGCTCTTTTCATAATCTGCTGGTGTAGCGGAAACAAAGATAACCTGTTTTATAAGCGATTCGAATTCATCAAACTTTAATGGCCTGTTATCAAGGCATGAAGGAAGCCTGAAACCGTGGCTTACAAGAGTCTTCTTCCTTGAGTGGTCACCTTCATACATACCGCGTATCTGCGGCACAGTAACATGAGATTCATCAATAATAACTAAAAAATCCTCATTAAAGTAATCGATTAGCGTATATGGGCGCGAACCGGGAGAACGGTTTGAAAGATGGCGTGAGTAGTTTTCGACACCACTACAATAGCCTATCTCTTTCATCATCTCCATATCATAGTTTGTTCTCGATTCAAGCCTCTCCGCTTCTAAAAGCTTATTCTGCTTCCTAAAAGCTTTCAATTTTTCACCAAGCTCCTTCTTTATTGTCACAAGGGCGCGCTCTATCTTATCTTTCGTAGTAACGAAATGCTTTCCTGGATATATAGCCACTCTTTGCAAAATCTGCTTTGTATCGCCTGTAAGCGGGTCTATAATGCTTATCTTCTTAATATAGTCATCGAAAAGCTCTATTCTTATCGCGTCTTGTTTATATGAAGGGAATATCTCAATAACATCACCCCTAACACGAAATTTTCCACGCGCGAAACCGATATCATTCCTCTCATAATGGATGCTTACGAGAGATTCAAGCATATTCTCGCGCGACGCTTTAGTTCCAGCTTCTAAAAAAAGCAATAGTTCTCTGTAATCTTGTGGTGAGCCAAGGCCATATATGCATGATACGCTCGAAACTATAATAACATCATTTCGTGAAGAGAGAGCTGTTGTCGTAGAGAGCCTCAGGCGATCAAGCTCGTCATTAATTGACGCGTCTTTCTCTATAAAGGTGTCTGTCTGAGGCATATAAGCCTCCGGCTGATAATAATCATAGTAGCTTACAAAATATTCAACAGCGTTTTCAGGAAAAAATTCCCTAAACTCGCTATAAAGTTGGGCTGCGAGAGTTTTATTGTGAGAGATAATAAGCGTAGGCTTGTTAACATTGGCTATCACATTAGCCATTGTAAAAGTCTTGCCACTGCCCGTTACCCCTAAAAGGGTCTGGTATTTTTTTCTGTGAAGCAAGCCTCTTGTAAGCTGCTCTATTGCCTGTGGCTGATCACCACACGGCTTAAAATCACTCTTAATTATAAATTTTTTTGACATTTTATCTTACTTCCAGGGATATATCAATAGATGGGGCTGAATGAGTAAGCGCGCCTATAGATATTCTGTCAACACCGGTAGCGGCAATGTTTCTTACATTATCTATATTCACCCGTCCTGATGCCTCAAGCAACGCCTTAAAACCTAGATTACCTACCTTGACCCTATAGGCATCTCTGATCTTCACCGCTTGCGCCATATTGCCGATGCTCATATTATCAAGCATTATAATATCAGGATTATATTCAAGAACGATCTTCAGCATCGATAAGCTATTAACCTCGACCTCTATCTTCTTACCCTTACCCGCCCTTTCTTTAGCAGCTTCCAGCACGCTCTTTAACGCGTCTTTTTTATTTTTGATATTTGTCGATTTTGTCATTGTCAAAGCTATATGGTTATCTTTAATCAGGATCTGATCATAAAGCCCCATTCTGTGGTTAACACCACCGCCCATTCTTACAGCATACTTTTGTAAACGCCTGAAGGCAGGCAGAGTCTTTCTGGTATCCATAATTTGCGCCCGTGTACCTTCTACGGCCCTGACAAAACAATCTGTTAGTGATGATATACCTGAAAGCCAGCACAAAAAATTCAGCGCTGTCCTTTCTGCTGCCAACACAGGCCAACACCGCCCCTCCACATAAGCTATCGCTTTATCTCTTGCAACATTCATGCCATCATTGACAAGGGGCTTAAACCTGACTTCCATATCTATTGCTTCGAAAACAGCTTTCGCTATACCGAGGCCGGATATAACGGACTTCTCTCTGGCAAGCATAACAAATTTACCTTTTCTTGCTTTGCGCAGGATAGTATTCGTAGTAATATCCCCTGAACCGATATCTTCTTTTAATGCCTTCTGTATCAGCTTTTTAATATATGGGCCTATGATCATTTTAAACCTACTTTTACTTTAAGTAATGATACCTCATTATCGGTAATCACCCTATAAGATCCTTCTTTGACATCCAGCTCAAGCCCGGCATAGACAGTTCTCTTCAGGCTTAATATTTTATACCCCAGGGCCTCGAAGGTCCTTCTTATCTGCCTCTTCCTGCCCTCATGCAGTTCCACTACAATGCTTGCTGAGCCCCTTATTTTTTTTACATTCCGTATCCTGCAGGCAGAAGGTTTTTCATCACCAATATCTACCCCTTTTTCAAGTTTCTCAATATCGCCTCTTTTAAAGCTCCCGGAGACCGTAACCTCATACAGCTTCCCCATCTCATAGCGCGGGTGCATCATGCGGTGAGCAAGCTCACCATCATTAGTTATAATCAATAAACCCGTAGTATCCTTATCCAGCCTGCCAACTGGAAAAAGCCCTTTATCTTTGGGGACAAGATCCATAACAGTTCTTCTGTTATGCGTATCCCTCAGGGTTGTTATGTAACCGCAAGGCTTGTTAAGTAACAGATAAAGGCGTGCTTGATCTTTCTTTAACAGTATAGGCACGCCTTCAATTTCGATTCTATCTTTCTCTGTATTGATAGACATTCCAGGACTCAAAAGGTAACTTCCATTTACAGCGACCTTACCTTGCTTTATAAGGTCATCTGCCTTACGGCGTGAAGCAATACCTAATTGCGATAATAATTTATTTATACGAATAAATGGTGACATAATTTATAGTTACGCAAAGTGCCTGTTTTAGGTGAGATTTTCAATAGTCTCTTTTATGCGGGTTATCTTTGCCATCAAGACAAGTTCTTTCTGCTTCTCCTGTTCTACAATCTCCTTAGGCGCTTTATCGATAAAAGAGTTGTTGCCAAGTTTCTTAAGCAACCTGCTAACCAGCCTTTCTGATTCAACAAGATTTTTATTAAGCCTTGCCTTCTCAGTAACTATATCGACTTTCCCTTGCAAGGGGACATATATCTGGCAAAAATCAAGTATGTTTGACGCTGATGCTTTTGGCTGTTTAATATCTTTGGCAATTAATATATTTTCAACACCCGAGACTCTGCCAGCATAGATTTTTATCTCTTCTGAGAAACTCATAAGAACATTGTCATTGCTCTTGACCAATACATCGATCTTCAACTTATGAGGTATATTCATCTCCGCGCGAATATTCCTGATAGCGGTAATAATAGCGATTATTTTCTCCATATAATCATTTGCCTGCGTATCGATCAGGCGTTTATGCGGCTTTGGCCAGGATGAGATCATAATAGGTTCTCTGCCATCCAATACCTGCCAAATCTCTTCTGTTATAAAAGGCATTACAGGGTGTAATAATTGCAAAGAAGCTTTTAATACATTATATAAAATAAGCTGTGTCTGCTCGTTTTTTATTGAGGCCTTGGAAATCTCAACATACCAGTCACAATATTTGTGCCATAAGAAATCATGTATCATGTTAGCCGCGTCGTTAAATCTGTAAGAATCGAGCGATTTAGTTACAGACTCAGCTGTATTACAAAATGCTGTCAGCAGCCATCGATCCGCTAAGGGGAGGCCTTCCATCTTGATATCAGCGAAATCCCCGCTTATATCGGATTTTAAATTCAGCATCAAAAATCGTGAAACATTCCAAAGTTTGTTGGAAAAATTTCTGCCTGATTCAAATCTCTCCTTTGATAAAAATACATCCTGCCCGGCAGCTGTAATAGAGATAATGCTAAACCGAAGCGCGTCTGTACCGTACTCCTTTATAATCTCCAATGGGTCTATGGTATTACCCAGTGACTTTGACATCTTAGTACCTGTCTTGTCACGAACCGTTCCATGTATATACACATCCCTAAACGGAATCTCATCACAAAATTCAAGGCCTGCCATTATCATTCGCGCTACCCAGAAAAATATAATCTCCTGCGCCGTTACAAGGCATGCGGTAGGATAGAAATACTTAAACTCTTCACTTTGTGTACTAATATCTTTTTCTTTATCTTCACCTTTGCCTCTACCTTTATTATCTGCTGTTTGATCAAATGGCCACCCGAAAGTTGAAAAAGGCCAAAGCCAGGATGAAAACCATGTATCGAGAACATCGGGATCCTGGACTATATCGGTTGCACCGCAATCAGGGCATTTTTCAGGGCTTACCTTAGAAACCATAATGCCCTGACATTTACCGCAATAATAGACTGGTATGCGATGCCCCCACCATATCTGGCGGCTTATACACCAATCACGTATACCATACATCCAATCGAGATAAACCTTTCTCCACCTTTTCGGATAGAACTTGATCCTGTTATCCTCAACCGCTTTAATCGCCGGTTCTGCCAGAGGCTTCATCTTGACAAACCATTGCTTTGAGAGATACGGCTCAACAATAGTATGGCAACGATAACAATGGCCTATAGCATGCTTATGCGGCTCTACCTTTTCAATGAGCTTCTTCTCGCTTAAAACCTCAAGAAGCGCTTCGCGCGCCTCAAATCTATCCATTCCTTCAAAATCGCCCGCATTCTTATTGAGTGTGCCATCCGGGTGCATTATATTCAACTCTTCTAAGCCATGTTTTTTACCCATCTGAAAATCGTTGGGATCATGGGCTGGCGTAACTTTTACAGCGCCGGTTCCGAACTTAGAATCTATCATGTTATCCGCTATTACTTTTAGTTCACGATTAAGAATCGGTAAGATTACAACCCCGCCTATCAAATTTTTATATTTTTTGTCTGTGGGGTTTACGGCAATTGCTGTATCGCCAAGCATTGTTTCAGGCCTGGTAGTCGCAACAGTGATATATTCATTTGAATCCTTTATAGCATATTTTATATAATATAAATGGCCGTCAACATCTCTATGTTCTACCTCTTCATCAGAGAGTGCTGTCTGGCACCTCGGGCACCAGTTTATTATATAATTTCCCCTGTAAATAAGCCCTTTTTTATAAAGACGTATGAATGCCTCTACCACGGCGCCGGATAATCCTTCATCCATGGTAAATCGTTCCCTCTTCCAATCGCATGACGCGCCAAGAAACTTAAGCTGCTTTATAATTACGCCGCCGTATTCTTCCCGCCACTTCCAGACCTCATCCAAAAATTCCTTTCTACCTAAATCGTGACGTTTTTTACCGCCTTTCAAGAGCTTTCGCTCAACAACATTCTGGGTAGCAATACCCGCGTGGTCTGTACCCGGCATCCATAGAGCTTCGCAGCCCTGCATGCGCTTATACCTTATAAGAATATCCTGTATAGTATTATTCAGTGCGTGCCCCATATGAAGTATGCCCGTAATATTAGGCGGAGGAATAACTATTGAGTAAGGCTCTTTCTCTTGTGAAACCTTAGCAGAAAATAAGCCTTTCTCTTCCCAGAGATTATAAATCTTATCTTCTACCTCTTTTGCGTTATATATTTTTGGTAAATCTCTCATCAGCCCTTCAATAATTTATATTCTACACTGTCAACTAAGGCCTGCCAACCAGCTTCAATAATATTTTCTGATACACCTATTGTCCACCAGGATTTTTCGCTGTCCTGTGACTGAATAAGAACGCGCACCTTGGCTGCTGTGCCAGCTTTCTCATCCAACACTCTTACCTTAAAATCTGAAAGATGCATATCAGCAAGTTTCGGATAAAAACCAACGAGCGATTCTCTCAATGCGCCATCCAGCGCATCGATAGGGCCTTGTCCTTCACATACAGTATGCTTTATTTTTTTCTTTACCCTGACTTTAATTCTCGCTTCAGAATAGAGACAGCCATCCTCATCCTTTTCATTGATAACTCTAAAACCCTCAAGCTCAAAAAACTTCTTATGCTTTTTCATCTGCCGGTTAAGAAGAAGCTCGAAAGAGGCTTCAGCTGCCTCGAAATGATAGCCCTGATATTCCATATCCTGCAAAAGCTTTAATATTTTTATTGTATGGTCGCTATTCTTCCTTAAGCCGATATGCAGCTCCCGCGCTTTTGTTAAAAGTGTGCTTTTACCCGAAAGCTCTGAAATAAGTATACGCCTCTTATTACCTACAATTTGAGGTTCTATATGCTCATATGATTGCGGTTTCTTAAGCACAGCATTGACATGAACACCGCCTTTGTGCGCAAACGCGCTGCTACCCACAAAAGCCTGGGTATCGAGCTGTTTCATATTGCAGGCCTCTGCAACATAATATGAGACTTCGGTAAGTTCTTTCAGTTTCGCGCTACTAAGGCATTTTATGCCGAGCTTAACCTGTAGTGAAGGTATAATCGAACAGAGATTCGCGTTGCCGCAGCGTTCTCCATAACCATTTATTGTGCCCTGGATATGGTCGCAACCTGCCATAACAGCTGCTACAGAATTGGCTACTGCCATCTCACTGTCATTATGGCAGTGTATTCCAAGCGAAACATTGATACGAGGCTTTACCTGAAGCACAACATCCGCAAGCTCACAGGTAAGCATACCTCCGTTAGTATCACATAATATTATTGCCTCCGCACCGGCATCCTGCGCAGCCTGGAGTGCCTTATTCGCGTAATCGGGATTGTACTTATACCCATCGAAAAAATGCTCAGCATCAAAGAAGACTTTTATCTTCCTGGATTTTAAGTAGCTTATGGTATCGCTTATCATATCCAGATTTTCATTAAGCGAAACCTTAAGGATATCCTTTACATGAAGGTCCCAGCTCTTTCCGAATACTGTACATACGCTGCAACCGGATTTTAGCAACGCCTTAATGTTCATGTCCTGTGATGGTTTTGTACGAGCCCTTCTGGTTGACCCAAACGCGGTAATCTTTGCATGCTTAAGCTTTAGCCTCTTTGCCCTGATAAAAAACTCCATATCTTTCGGGTTTGAACCGGGCCATCCGCCCTCAATATAATCAATACCAAGATCATCCAGTTTCTTGACAATCCTTAATTTATCATTTACTGTCAGAGATATGCCCTCTGCCTGGGTCCCATCTCTTAATGTCGTATCATACAATACCATTTTTCTCATTTTACCCTACCTTTTTTTAAAAATGTTTCCGGCCTTCACAAGAATTGTTCTTAAGATTATTTCAGCTCATAATCTCTTGTGCCTTTGCTGCAGCAGTGCTTTGGATTTTTTTGCCATGGATTTAAATAGACGGCAAAAATACCTGCAATGCGAAAGCAAGAGGCGCAAGAGGTATACTTATCTACAGATCACTACGAAGCTTTGCTCAATTTAAACTCTTTATGTACCGCACGAACCGCTTTCGTAGCGCTCTTCTTGCTAATTACACAGCTTATCTTGATCTCACTTGTAGAGATCATTTCGATATTAATTTTATTACGCGCGAGGGCTGCGAACATCCTCGACGCTATACCAGAATGGCTGCGCATACCGATACCTACAACAGATAGCTTTGCTATATTGTCGTTACATTCTACATTACCGGCACCTACGCTCTTGGCTACCTGTGCTGTTATCTTAAGGGCCTTCTTGAGGTCCCTCTTCATCACGGTAAATGAAAGATCCGTATAACTTGTACGGCTCACATTCTGAATAATCATATCAATATTGATGTTCGCCTCTGCTATCTTCTTAAATATCCTCGCAGCAATGCCTGGCTTATCAGGAACATCACATATAGTAATCTTCGCTTCATCCCTATTTATAGCTACACCACTTACAACTATATCTTCCATCGCCTTAACCTCCTTAGAAATAATAGTGCCTTCTCTTTCTGAAAAACTTGACCTTATGTGTATTGGAACATTAAACTTCTTCGCAACTTCGATTGAGCGGGGTTGAAGTACCTGTACCCCAGCTGATGCAAGTTCAAGCATCTCTTCATAACTGATGTGTGAAAGCTTGCGGGCTTTTGAAACTATACGCGGGTCTGCGGTATAAACACCTTCTACATCCGTGCACATTTCACATATTGATGCCTTTAATGCTTTAGCAAGGGCTACTGCTGTAAGATTAGAACCACCACGGCCTAATGTTGTTATATCATCTGATATAGTTGCACCCTGAAATCCGGCAACTATCACAATCTTTCCCTTTTTAAGCTCGCTCTCTATTCTTTTACTGTTTATATCAAGGATTTTCGCTTTTGTATATGAAGCATCAGTAATGATACCAACCTGCGCACCTGTAAAAGATATTGCCTCAAGCCCAAGATTGTGCAATGCCATAGCAAGAAGCGCTATAGATATCTGTTCACCTGTCGACATAAGCATATCCATCTCTCTCTCAGATGGTAAATCAGTAATCTTATGGGCAAGGGCTATTAGATTATCCGTCGTACCGCCTAATGCTGAAACAACAACCACAACATCATAGCCTCTCTTCTTCTGTTTAGCAATTCTACTTGCTACCTTCTTAATTTTGCCGGTGTCAGCGACACTGCTTCCACCATACTTCTGGACAATAAGTTTGCGTGTAGGCATAGTAGCTTCTCCTTAGATAAACACAATCCTCATTTATTTAAAAAAATCTCCATAATCTTGAAACCATCTTCAATTAAAAACTTGCTCATTTTTGCGGCAGACTCACTATACCTATCAACATTATCCTTTTCTATGCCTTCGCCGTACATTGCGAAGGGTACAGGCTCGCGCGTATGCGTACGTACCGCTATCGGGGTAGCGTGATCAGGAAGAACAATTATGCGAAATCCATTCTTACCTCTAAACTCATCGAGAATAGTACCCACTACAAGCTTATCGAAATTCTCAACCGCTAAAATCTTCTGTCTTACATCGCCATTGTGGCCTGCTTCATCAGGTGCCTCTACATGGACAAAGACAAAATCTTTCTCTTTCAATGCATTAAGCGCGTATTTTGCCTTGGCAAGATAATCTGTATCATAATAACCTGTTGCGCCAGGCACATCTATAGGCTCTAAGCCGATTATCTTTCCTATGCCTTTTATAAGGTCAACTGCTGAAATAATAGAACCCGTAAGATTAAATTTATCCTTAAAAAGCGGCATATTAGGCTTTACGCCCTGGCCCCACAGCCATATCATATTTGCGGGATTTTCGCCAAGATCGATGCGAACCCTGTTTATATCTAATTTTTTAAGTATACTCTGTGACTTTAACATGAGATCAGTCAGAAAACCGCTCGCCTGGCCACGCGGTAAATATCGTGCTATCAGCTTGTCAAGTATATCATGAGGTGGAGTGCATATAGTCTTTACAAGCTCTTTCTTGTCAAGTTTGGCTTTATCGCAATCTATCACCGCGAGATGCCTGTAGCTGATGCCTGGGTAGAATCTTATTGCGTCAGAACCTAATTTCTTATCTATGGTTCTGATTATCTGTTTGGCCTCTTTGCTGGTTATATGGCCCGCGGAATAATCAACCATCTTATCCTCAGCTATTGTAACTGTATTGCATCTGAAAGCAACTTCGTTCTCTTTTATCTCAATACCCATATTTGCCGCTTCCAACGGCCCTCTTCCGCTGTAATATTCGCGTGGATCATACCCTAAAAGCGCCATGTTAGCAACATCACTTGCTGGTTGCAGGGTTTCGGGCACTGTAATAGCACAACCCACTCTTCCTTCTTTTGCAATAAAGGTCATATTGGGTATTCGTGAGGATTCAAGAATTGTGTTATCATCAAGCTCTTTTAGTGGCCTGTCGCTCATCCCATCACCAACCAGCATTATATATTTCATTATAATCCAATAGCCTCCATCACTGTTTCAAGTTTTGCCTCAACAGTTATTGGCTCTCTAACACACCTTATTGCCCTGTCAGGGTCTTTTAAGCCATGCCCGGTCAATATACAGACTATCTGAATATTCCGGTTTGCGGTATTTAGTTTTCGGTTTTCAGTAAAATAACCCTGTTCATGCAATTTTATAAGGCCTGCGACAGATGCGGCAGATGCAGGTTCAACAAAAACACCCTCCTTAGCCGCTAATATCTGATACGCCTTGAGTATCTCCTCATCTGTTACCATATCAATAAGCCCACCTGATTCATCACGGGCTGCCACAGCCTGCTGCCATGATGCTGGATTGCCGATTCTTATAGCTGTTGCTATAGTCTCTGGATTTTTAATTGGCCTGCCATGAACAATAGGCGCAGAACCAGCAGCCTGGAAACCGCACATCATAGGAAGCCTTGTCGATCTGCCCTTTTGCTTATATTCCTTATAGCCTTTCCAGTATGCTGTAATATTACCCGCGTTACCAACAGGCATACATTGAAAATCAGGGGCATCATCAAGCATATCACATATCTCAAATGAGGCTGTCTTCTGGCCTTCTATCCTAAATGGGTTCAAGGAATTTACCAGGGTGATGGGGTGCTGATCTGTAATCTGTTTTACAAGATCTAACGCATCGTCAAAATTTCCATCTATTGCTATCACTTGCGCGCCATGTATAAGCGCTTGAGCAAGTTTCCCAAGCGCTATAGCGCCTTTAGGAATAAGAACGATGCATCTTATGCCGGAACGTGCGGCAAACGCAGCCGCGGAAGCTGATGTATTGCCTGTTGAAGCACACATCACAGCCTCTGTCCCTTCTTCTATGGCTTTCGAGACCGCCATTGTCATGCCGCGGTCTTTGAATGAGCCTGTCGGGTTTAAGCCTTCATATTTTAAAAATACCTCAAAACCCTTCCCTAACATACTACTTAAGTTCTGCGATGGTATGAGTGGCGTGTTACCTTCTAAAAGAGTAACAATGGGTGTCTTTTTTGTTACTGGCAGATAATCCCTGTATTTGTCTATAATACCATTATAGTTCATACTCATAAACCCTCTTCCAATCTTATAACAACTGACTTTCTTTTAATAACGCTTAAGGCATCTATTTTTTTTAGCGCCTGCGAAAAAGCGCTCTCTTGTGCCGTATGAGTCATCATAACAATAGGAACGAGCTTTTCCCGCCTCCTTGCCTTCTGGCTTACAAAAGCTATGCTGATCTTATACTCAGACAATATTCTCGATATTTTTGCAAGTACACCGGGCTTATCTATAGCGGTAAAATGTATATAGTATCTGGTATAAAAGTCATCTTTCTTTTTTATTCTCTCAACATGATTATCATATATAATACTCGGTAACGTAACAGATGACTTACCTAATATACTTCTTGATATATCGATGATATCGCTGACAACAGCACTTGCGGTAGGCACAGAACCCGCTCCTTTTCCATAAAAAAGGGCCTCGCCCAACATATCTGTATTTAAGAAAATAGCATTAAAATTGCCTTCAACAGACGCAAGCGGGTGTTTCTTAGGTATAAGAGTGGGGTGTACCCGTACCTCAAGTTCCCTGCCCACTTTCTTTGCAATCGCTAGTAGTTTTATTAAATATCCCCAGCTATCCGCATAAGATATATCATCATCGGATATATTGGTTATGCCTTCTATATATATATCCTTAAGCCGTACATCAATGCCAAAGCTTAAGGATGCAAATATCGCAAGCTTATGTGCCGAATCGAGCCCCTCAATATCCATTGCGGGCCG
Source organism: Candidatus Omnitrophota bacterium (assembly GCA_030593065.1). GTDB lineage: Bacteria > Omnitrophota > Gorgyraeia > JABMRG01 > JABMRG01 > JAUVHV01. The sequence goes on from JAUVHV010000014.1 coordinate 20,572, forward strand.
CTTTTCAGCGTAACCCTTCTTCTGGGCATCTTTCAAAGCGTCGTTAAAGCTTGTGCCGTTATTTGTCATTTCACTTAAAATATAATTACAGGTGCCATTTACAATACCGTATATAGAATTTACTTTATTCGCGACAAGCCCCTCTCTCAAAGCCTTGATTATAGGCACGCCGCCAGCTACACTTGCCTCAAATCGCAGTTCAACGTTATTCTGCTCCGCTTCCTTGAAAAGGCTCTTTTTGTATATAGAGAGTAATGCTTTATTCGCGGTAATAACATGTTTCTTATTTTTAAGAGCTTGTATTATTATATTACGTGCCGCTTTTATGCCGCCGATCAATTCTATAACAATATCGATCTTTGGATTATTCAGTATATCATTCACATTGTTAGTTAATATGCGCTTGTTAACCTTTACCAAACGCTTACTTCTCAAATCCTTGTCACAGACTTTAAGAAGATTTATCGAAGCGCCTAAACGGTTCCTTAAATACGCGCGCTTCTTAAGCAACGCGTCTATAACACCTGTTCCAATATTACCAAAACCAATTATCCCCACATTTATATTTCGCATCAGCTCCTCCAATAAAATATTTATCTATAACGGTTCTTAATGGTCGGGGCGGCCGGACTTGAACCGGCGACCCCTTGAACCCCATTCAAGTGCGCTAGCCAAACTGCGCTACGCCCCGACACTATAACATATTTATTATAACCTTTATTCCCGCTTTCTGTCTCTTAGCATCAGGTCACTGACAGCGGTATGAGGATTCTTCTCTAAAAAAAGAACCTGATATACCTGCTCTGTAATCGGCATATCTATCCCTACCTTTTTTGATAATCCATATACAGACCTGGTGGTCTCAATGCCTTCTGCCACCATATCCATATTTTCTATTATTTCTGAGAGCTTCTTACCCCTTGAAATCTCTTCACCAACTCTTCTATTTCTACTATATAAGCTTATACAAGTTGTAACCAGGTCACCAATACCGCTCAAACCATTAAATGTCTCCTGCTCAGCTCCAAGTGCGGCGCCTAACCTTTTCATCTCAACCAGCCCGCGCGTAAATAATGCTGCCTTGGCATTTGTACCCAATTTTAGACCATCAGAAATACCCGCGGCAATGGCTATGATATTCTTTAAGGCACCGCCAAGCTCAACGCCTATCATATCTGTAGAGGTATAGACCCTGAAACGGTCTGACATAAAAAGCTCCTGTGCCCGCTTAGCAGCTTCTTTCCTGGCTGAAGCAACCACACATGAAGCAGGAAGCCCGCTTGCTATTTCACAGGCTATTGTCGGGCCTGAAAGAACAGCTATATCTAAATCACCTATTTCATCTTTAATAAGCTCTGAAGGACGCTCAAAGGTTTCGTTCTCTATGCCCTTAACTACACTTATTAGTATCTTCGCATCTATGCACTTGCCTTTAAGCTTAGAGATCACGTTACGTAAAAATTGCGATGGAATAGCTATAATAATAGCAGCTGAATCATCTATTGCCGCGCGTATATCAGATGTGATTTTTACCTCGTCAGGTATAATTACCCCGGGTAAAAACTTCTTATTTTCATGAGTAGCTTTTAATATTTTAGCATAGTCTGAAAACGCACTCCAGAGCTTAACTTTTAACCCTTTTTTCGCTAACAAAATAGCCAAAGTTGTACCCCAACTGCCATCCCCTAATACGCAAACTGTATCTATCTTATACATAGTTATATAAGTATAACCTATAGTGTATACTGAGTCAAGAAAATTGGCACATAATCAGCCAAAGACTGATCCAACTTTGGCGAAGACTCGCAAAAAATGTTACTTATAATCTCTTATCCAATGTAAAAAACCAGGAGCATTTTGATTCTTAATAAGGACACTGTCCCCAATTCCAGCACGACAGTGTTACAAAAGGAGATCTTAAGCAAGAGCCAATATTGTTTATCTATATAGGGTACAGTGTAAAGCTCAATTTGGGAACAGTGGGCCGAACAACTTTTAAAACGTCTCTATAATTATGTATAGTTATTAAAAAAGTTCAAAGGTTTTAACCTTTTTAACTGTTATTCAACCTCTGGCCTATCTTATACTCTGTACCGTTAATAAGGCGGGATATATTTGCGCGGTGCTTGTAAATGATAAATGTGCCAAGTAGGCATGCGAAGAGTATATACTCTTTTGGCTTGTGGAGAATAAACATTATAACAGGCAGGCTTATTGCCATTATTATTGAGCTAAGCGATACATATCTAAAAATAAGCGCGGATAAGCCCCATATGCAGAGTCCAAATGCCGTTGCCATGGGCGCAAGCCCGATAAAGACACCTATCGCAGTAGCTACTCCTTTACCGCCTCTAAATTTTAGAAATACTGTCCAGATATGTCCACATACAACAGCAAAACCAAGTATGCTTTTAAATAATGGCAAGCTCAGCAAGGCCTCTGGCCTATAGAAAAATTCTGCAACAAAAATTACTACTACAAGGCCTTTTAATGCATCCAGTAAAAGCGCGATAACTCCTGGCAGCTTACCCGCGCTCCTGATAAGATTCGTCGCGCCAACATTACCGCTGCCGTGGTCTCGTATATCTATGCCTTTTAAAAGTTTTCCTAATATATAGCTAAAAGGTATAGCGCCTATAAGATATGATACTATGATACCAATTATAATATTGGGCATTCTCTTAAGACTCCTTCTTCTTAGCGCGTAATTGAAAAGTTACAGGAATTCCTTCAAAACCAAACTCTTTTCTAAGCTGGCGTTCAATAAATCTTATATATTCTCTCCTTATAAATTTCGGGTTTGTACAGAATAATGTAAACTCAGGTGGCGCCGCATGTGTCTGGGTAGCATAGAATATCTTTGGCCTTGCGCTTCCATGCGCAACATGCGGAGAGCGCTTTTGTATCCTTTCAAAAAAATTGTTTATGTGGGGGGTCGATATTAAGATCTGTGACTTTTTTTTCAACCGGCACGCAGCATCTAACGCTTTGATAATATTACGCCTTTGCGTGCAAGAGGTAAAAAGCACCGGCATCCATTCAATCGGCCTATATTTATAAACCAAACGTTGTTTATAAACCTGCGTATCAGCCTCTCGCATAAGATCCCATTTATTTACAAGAAGCGTGCATGCCCTGCCTTTTCTTATCGCATAATCCAGAACAGCAATATCTTCTCTGCAAAGGCCGCAAGATGCGTCTATCATAATCAAGGCCGTGTCAGAACGCTTGATAGCCTCCTTTGTCCTGGAAAGGCTGAATATCTCAACAACATCCTTAATTTTTTTCTTATGCCTTATCCCGGCTGTATCAACAATAACAAGTAGATCTTTGCCTCTTTTTATAGTTATGTCAACGGAATCTCTGGTTGTACCTGGAGCTTCATCAACCAACAGCCTCTCTTTATCAAGCAGGCAATTTATAAGCGACGATTTACCAACATTAGGCTTGCCGATTACCGCGATATTTATCTGCTCAGGGTTTATTTTACCGTTAACCAGAGAATGCCTTTTTCTGATTTTATTAAACTCGATGATATATGCCGCGATATCACTATAAAGCTTACCCAGCCCAATCTTGTGCAAAACAGATACCGCGTAAGGCATGCCCAAGCCTAAACGGTAAAAATCGAAAGCATCATTAGCGAGTCGTTTATCATCAACCCTGTTAACAATCAGGAAAGTCTTTTCATTTGATCTTTTTAATATATCCGCGATATGCTGGTCCTGATATGTCAGCCCTGCTCTTATATCAGATACAAATATTACGGCATCAGCCTCTTCTATCGCGTCTCTGCTCTGCTTATATACAAGCTTTTCAATCGGTTCTTTTGATTTTGATATAATACCACCGGTATCTATTATTATAAATTCCTGTTTATGCAGGCTAACAGAAGCATAAAGACGATCCCGCGTAACACCTGCCACGGATTCAACTATCGCTTTCCGCTGCTTGAGTATCCGGTTAAAAAGAGAGGATTTGCCAACATTTGGCCTGCCGATTATGGCAATCTTTGGAAGATTTCTTGTATGCTCAATGTGGCTCATTTAAAACCTTAGTGCCGCGCCAGACATAGCCAAAACATGATGTTACTGTTAGTATTGCGGTAACAAACCAGAATAGATTACGATATGGGCTCTGGAGTAATGATACAATGACTGTCGCCATCTGAAAAAATGTAGTAACCTTGCCTATTAAAGAAGGCTTTATATTTATATTCTTAAAAATAATAAAAATAATCACTGACCCTAATAATACAATAGCATCGCGGCTTAAAACAATAATTGTAAGCCATGGCGGTATCCTGGAAGCAACGGGAATATACCTTAACATTGAAAGGCATAAAAACGCGGTCAGTATTAAAAGTTTATCAGCAAGTGGGTCAAGAATTTTACCGAGCTCTGTTTTCTGAGAAAACCTTCTTGCCACGTAACCATCGACAGCATCTGTCAGAACACAGATAAAAAATATACCAAGCGCTACAAACCTCAGAAAATCATACTCTGCCCTGTAATAAAAGAGCGCGGTTAATAAGAATGGCACTAAAAGTATTCTTGCTATAGTTAACTTATTTGCGAGGCCCATGTTTATAGGCCTACCTTTGCGCCGCAAAATGGGCAAAAATTTGTTCCTGCAGGTAAGGCCTTGCCGCATTCCTGGCATTTGACATCTTTAATCTGAAGCCCGCAATTTGGGCAAAACTGCATGCCAGGGGTTATTTCGGTACCGCATTTCGGGCATCTCTGATCAACAACCTTGGCGGCCTTTGGCTCTGATGGTATCTTCTCAGAAATATAATCTGCCATATCCGCTATGGCAAGATGCGTAGCCTTACCGAGAGGTGTTTTTTTAAAACCGCCAATACTTCCCCCTATGCCTTTGTTATAATAGCCTATTGTAAGGCCTGATGCCGGAACCTTTTTCTCAAATCTTTTCGATGCGTATATCTCACCGGTAGTAGCGTCAAATATCCTGATAATACCCCCTATATGCGCCTCTGATATCTTGCCGCCTAACTTAAAACCCTTAATCGTAAAACCTAGATCCCCTCCTGATTCTTTATACGTAAATTCTGTAATGGTTCCCCGTATAATATATTCGGCACCCTTCATCCTGCCGGTCTTAGCACCTGTCGCTCTTGAGACTCTACCGCCAGTAACGAGATCCTGCTCTGTAGTAATATCGTTTAAATTTATTCTCTCTACAACATCGAACTTACCTGTATTTACAAGCACGTCAGAAAGCATCTCTGCCATGCCTGTGCCAACATCCCACTTTGCATCATGCCAAAACCCGCTTGATGCCTTAATCTCAAAGCCATAGACTGCTACACGCGGTTTATAAGCAAGCGCGGAGTTTGAAAAAAAGCATACTACTGTAAATACTATTGCTACAAACCAAGCTGTCTTCCTCATAACCTTACCCTCCTTTTTTTCAACTAACCTCTATTATGTTGCTTATTCTAACACTCTTATTCTTGTCAACGGCCAGTATAGCAGGGATGCCTTTCCCACAAGATATTTCTTTGGCACAAACCCCCAATACCTGCTATCTCGCGATGAAGCACTATTATCGCCAAGTACGTAAAAGTTATCATCCGGCACCTTAATTGCTATGTTTTCCTTGCCATAAGGCGTATCAGGCTTATTATAATAATATGTCTGGCGTATCTTCTTATGAGACTCGACCAGCACGCCATCAACCCATATGTTGCCGTCTATAATCCGCACTGTTTCGCCTCCAATAGCGATAAGCCTTTTAATGAAATCTTTTTTTGTATCTTCCGGATACTTAAATACTATTATATCGCCGCGTTCCGGAGTTTTGAACCTATAGATAAACTTATTTACAAGTATGCGGTCACCTTCAATAAGCGTTGGCCTCATTGAACCTGTTGGTATCTTAAAAGCCTGGACAACGAATGCCCTTATTATAAGCGCCAGTATTATTGCCGTTACAACAACTTCTACGTTTTCACGGTTAAATATAGATTTAAATATACGTACTAAATAAAATTTTATATTCAAATGCAGATCCTCCTTCTTAGAATCATATCTTCATTACAGATAAAAATGCTTCTTGCGGTATCTGAACTTTACCAAACTGTTTTAATCTTTTTTTGCCTTCCTTCTGTTTGGCCCAAAGTTTCCTCTTTCTTGTTATATCGCCCCCGTAACATTTTCCCGTAACGTTTTTCTTTAAAGCTGTAACTGTTTCCCTGGCTATTATTTGGTTACCCACCGCCGCTTGAATCGCTATCTGAAACAGCTGCTTCGGTATAAGCTCTTTGAGCTTTCCCGCTATAGCTCTTCCCTTTGTCTGCGCTTTCTCCTTAAAAACAATGGATGAAAGAGCGTCACACGGTTCGTTATTGAGCAATATATCAAGCCTTACAAGGTCATTCGCCTGGTAATCTATAAATTCATAATCAAGCGAACCATACCCCTGAGTGAGTGACTTAAGCTTGTCGTGAAAATCGGTTATAATTTCAGAGAGGGGAAAATAGTATGTAAGGTTAGCTCTTTCAGGGCTCAAATATTCAGTGCTTATATAAATACCCCTTCGCTGTTTGGACAACTCCATAATATTACCAAGGCACTCTGCCGGTATTATCATCTTTGCTTCAACAAACGGCTCCGCGATCTCCTCTATCTCATGGGGATCGGGGAGTTTAGTCGGATTTTCTATCTCAAGTATTTCACCATTTGTCTTTTTTACCCTGTAAATAACTCCGGGGGTTGTAAGCACCAGGTCCAAGCCGTATTCCCGTTCAAGTCTCTCCTGTATAATCTGCATGTGTAAAAGGCCTAAAAATCCGCACCTGAAACCATAACCCATTGACGTAGAACTCTCCTGCTCTGAACTGAAAGAGCTATCAGAAAGCCGCAGTTTTTCGATAGCGTCTCTTAAGCTTTCAAAATCTTTGGTATTCATAGGATATATACCACAAAACACCATAGGCCTTACCTTCTTGTACCCTGCAAGCGACTCTATTGCAGGTGACCGTGTATCAGTTACAGTATCTCCCGCTATAACATACTTCGGATTTCTAATATTCGCGGCAAAATAACCTACCATGCCACAATCAAGTGATGCTATTTTATGCATACCGGGGTTAAAAACCCCTATTTCCAATAACTCAAAATCTTTTGAAGCCTGCATAAATCTGACTTTCATCCCCGGCAATAACCTTCCGTTGACAATCTTTACGTAAACCATAACCCCTTTATACGAATCGTACTGAGAATCAAATACGAGGGCCTGTAATGGCTTGTCCGCGCTGCCTTCAGGGTGAGGAACATGGGTGATAATCCTCTCTAATATCTCTTCTGTGCCAATGCCTTCTTTTGCGCTGGCAAGTATAATGTTATCTTCATCAATATTAAGCATATCGCGTATCTGTGCTTTCACTTTATCTATACTTGCATTCGCGAGATCTACCTTATTTATAACAGGTATAATCGTAAGATTATTCTCTTTGGCTAAATAAAGGTTTGCTACTGTCTGCGCCTGAACGCCCTGAGCAGCATCTATAAGAAGTATCGCGCCTTCACACGCCCTTATCGACTTTGATACTTCATATGAAAAATCGACATGCCCGGGGGTATCGATCAGATTCAAAATATACTTTTCTTTATTCTTTGCAGTATATTTTAGGCGCACAGCAGAAGCCTTGATGGTTATACCGTGTTCTCTCTCCAAGTCCATGCTGTCGAGAAGCTGATTCTTAAACTGGCGTTTGGTTATTGCGCCTGTTGACTGGAGCATCCTATCAGCAAGCGTGGATTTGCCATGATCTATATGCGCTATTATACAAAAGTTTCTTATATGTTTAATATTCATTTAATTATCTCTTGGCCCGCATCAAGAAGGGTTTTAACATCTTTTTCAGATCTACCTTCCGCGTAAATGCGGATGAGAGGCTCTGTGCCGGAAAAACGAAGTAACAACCAGCTCGAATCTTCTAGTATAAACTTAATGCCGTCATACACCTTAAACCGCAGGAGCCTTTTGCCAGCTATCATTCGGGGAGGATTAAGCTTTAATCTGTTAATAAGAGAGATTGCGTATTTTGCCGGGTATCTTATATCAATCCGGTTATAATAAAATCTACCGTATGTCCTCTCCATGTCGCTCATTATTACATCTATACTCTTTTTTCTATATGAAAGCATCTCCATAAGCAGGAGCGCTGAAAGCATACCGTCTCTTTCCGGTATATAACCGCAGAAACCTATACCTCCGGATTCTTCACCGCCTATTAATATATTCTCTTTAAGCATCAGCGATGATATATGCTTAAAACCCACAGGAGTCTCAAACATTGTAAGGTTATATCTCTTACAGATACCCTCTATTAATGTTGTTCCGGATATGGTCTTTACGACATCGCCTCTTAAATTCCTATTCTCAATAAAGTGTAAAAGTATGAGCGATATGATCTGCCCGCTTGCTATAAACCTGCCATCCGGGCGCAGAGCACCTATTCTATCCGCATCACCGTCTAAAGCAACGGACAAGTCAAATTTCTTTTTTCGTATATATTTAGAAGAATATTCAAGGTTTTTCGGTATGGGCTCAGGACTTACACCGCCAAACAGCGGGTCAGTATTATCCCTGATAATTTCAATGCCAGTCCATAATTTACCTAAAACAGCCTCCAGGTAACCAGCGCCCGCGCCATGCATATAATCAATGAGTACCTTTGGGCGTGCCTGCCTTATTTTGCGAATATTTACATAGTTTCTGATAAACTCAATATAGCCTAAGGAGACATCTATCAGTTCGATCATGCCTTTGCGTTTTGCTTTTTCGAAATCTAAGATTTTCGGGTTCTTTTTACCTATAAATCCTTCTATTCTTTCCGTCGTAGCCTGATCCGCGGATGTTGCTAAATGAGTCTTAAATTTTATACCATTAAATACATAGGGGTTATGGCTCGCTGTAATGATAATCCCCCCATCAAATTTTTTCCTCTTAATAGCAAGGGATATAGCCGGCGTAGGTGTGGGCTTATCTACAAAAGAGACTTTAATATTATTAGCAGCTAAAACTTCCGCCGCTAATTTTGCATATACATCAGACATGAACCTGGTATCATAGCCAACTATTAATCGGGGCTTAGGTTTCGGGTTTTCTTTTGCTGTTAAGGTATGGGAATTGACATAATCAGCTATAGCCTGGATAAGCTTTCGCGCATTCTCAAAGGTAAACTCCTCAGCTATTACCGCTCTCCAGCCATCTGTCCCAAATCTAATATTCATAAATTATAACATGCTCCTATATCACATTAACTTACAAAAAATGTTACTGGCTTATCAAGTTGCTTATGGCTTTGCTGTAACAGTGCATTGGATTTTTTTGCCATAAATCCAGAGTGAGTGGCAAAAATACCAGCAATGCGAAAGCAAGAGGCATAAGCAACATTCTTATCTGCTGATTATAAGTCGACAAGATATACCTATCTCAAACTGGCAACTGCCTTTTTCATATCCTTCGCTTTAAACAGGTATGTTCCGGCAACCAATATATTGCCGCCCGCAGCCTTTGCCTGCTTTCCTGTCTCAGCATTTATGCCTCCGTCAACCTGTATATCGCCTTTATATCGCAGTCTTATTTTCTCAATCTTCGGCATCATATCCTGCATAAAACTCTGGCCGCCAAAACCCGGTTCAACTGTCATAACAAGTACCAAATCCACAAGACCGAGCACACCATATATTACAGAAGCCTTAGTTTTTGGCTTTATAGAGACACCTGCTCTTACACCGTAAGATTGTATCTTTTTTATCAATGGCTTCAATCTGGGCACAGCCTCGGCATGAACCGTAATAATATCGCTGCCTGCCTTTATAAAATCTTCAACATATCTTTGCGGATTTTCTATCATAAGATGGCTGTCTATAATAAGCTTTGTATGCCTACGAAGAGACTTTACAACAGTAGCCCCTATGGTTAAATTTGGTACAAAATGGCCGTCCATAATATCTACGTGAATCCAGTCTGCGCCCGCTTTTTCAATACGCCTGATCTCGTTACCAAGATCACTAAAATCCGCTGATAATATTGACGGGGCTACTAATATATATTTTTTATCCATGAATTAACCCCCTCTTCCTCCATTTGCGGGCCAATGACTGCCAGCTTCAATGCCTTGGGCTTGAAGAGCTTTACTGCTACCTCTTTTATCATATCGGCATCTACTTTCTCGATCTCGTCTAAGATCTTATCTTTTGTTAAAATTTTTCCTGTTATAGAAAGCTGCTCTCCAAGAAAAAGCATATTCGACATAGTGCTTTCCAGCGCCATAAGCAAGCCGCTTTTGAAATACTCCTTAGCCATATCAAGCTCTCTCTTGCTTACCAGATATTTTTTCGCCTTTCCAAGCTCCCTAGCCATGATCGACACGGCTTGCTTAAGTTTTCTGTTATCAATGCCCGCATGTATAAAAAATGAACCTGTATCAGAGTATGATTTAACGGATGAACCTATCTCATACGCGAGAGATCTCTTCTCCCTTATTTCATTAAAAAGCCTGCTCGACATGTTTCCACCTAAAATAATATTCAAAAGCGCGAGTCCGTAACGCAAGGGGTGCTTACGGCTTAAGCCCTTAAACCCAAGGCAGAGATGCGTCTGCTCCGTATCTTTATGGAAAAATCCAGTCTGCCTTACGCCCATCGAAGAGGGCGCTTTTTCAAATGCCGGTTGCCTTACAGGTTTTTTCTTATTAAAGGTTTTTTTCATTATAGCTACGAATTCATTGTGGTTGATTTCCCCACAAGCGACCGCGATGATATTATTCGGTACATAAAAAATATCTTTCTGCGCCTTAAGGTCTTTTCTGTTGATTGCGCCTACAGTATCGCAGGTTCCGGCAAGCGGAAGCCCTAAGGGGTGATCCGGCCATAAAAGCCCGTCAAGAAGGTCGTGCACATACTGCATAGGCAGGTCAAGATACATCCTTATCTCCTCGAATATAACCTTACGCTCTTTCTCTATCTCTTCTGTATTAAACACGGAGTTTAATACCATATCAGAGAGCACGTTACATGCAAGGGGCAGCTGCCGCGAAAGTATCTTTATATAATAACAGACACACTCTTCTGATGTAAAGGCGTTGAACGCACCGCCTTTCTCCTCAATATCCTGTTTGATCTGTTGGCAGGAACGTCTCTTCGTACCCTTGAAAAGCATATGTTCCATAAAATGCGATATGCCCTGATTTTTCAGTGTCTCATATCTGCCGCCTGTTCTTATCCAGAGCCCGACAGAAAGTGAATGCACGTCAGGAAACCTGTTGGTAACCACCTTAAGCCCATTATCTAAAACTGTCTCTTTATGCAATTCTCAACTCCTTATCTTATTCTCATGCATATTAAAAATATAAGTTCCCTTAACCAGAGAGTTTCGTAGCAACTGGAGCAGAATTTTCATAGCTGCTTATGTGCTTGCCTTTAGCGGCGCATTGGATTTTTTTGCCATGAATCTAAATAGATTGCAAAAATACCAGCGCTGCGAAGGTAAGCGTATAAGCAGCTATGAAAATCCATTCCCGTTCTTATTCCTGCTGCAATCCAGATACGCCTGTAACATGATCTGCGCCGCAAGCTTGTCTATATGCTTCTTCCTTTTTTTTCTACTCATGTCCGCAGAGATTAATATCCGTTCACCTTGGCTGGTAGTAAGCCTCTCATCAAAAGTTAATACCTCTGCCTGTATTTTAGGCTGTAATCGTTTTGCGAAATTTAACGCTTTTTCGGCCTGCGCGCCCTTTGTGCCATTCATATTAAGTGGAAGCCCGATAATAACCCTATCCGCGTCATAACGCTTAACAAGGCCTGCTATATGGCTTAAAGAGGCCTTGATACCTATTACATTAATAGTCTCAGCAGCAAAACTGATAGCCTGAGACTCATCGCTTATAGCAACGCCAATCCTCTTCGTACCTAAATCCAGCCCTATAATACGGCCCACTTATATCCACTCCTTGAGGCTTTCTTTTTTACCAATTCAACCAGATCCTTAACATCCTCCGCGCGCTCTCTTGAGCATATAAGTGTAGCATCCGCAGTCTGGACAATAATCATATTATCAATACCGATTGTAGCTACCAGATGAGACTTTTCACCAATAATAACTGAGTTCTTCGTATCTATGCTTATGTGGTTTGCGTCTATATTGTTCTTGTTTTTATCTTGTTTTATATATTTTTTAACTCCATTCCATGAGCCGATATCATCCCAGGCAATACCTGTCTCTATTACCAGGATTTTTTTTGTCTTTTCCATAATCGCGTAATCTATCGAGATATTAGGAAAATTTTTATAACAACGATCTATTGCGGCCTGTTGCTTCTTTGTTCCAAGCGAAGCTTCTATTCCTGCGAGGATCCTGTAAATAACAGGTTTGTAACGCTTAAATTCTCTTAAAAAAACTTCCGCTTTCCCGATAAAGATACCGCTATTCCATAAGTACTTTTTTGATCTTATAAATGATTTTGCCTTTTGAAGAGATGGCTTCTCTATAAATTTACCCACATTATATACATCATAAGCTATCTTTCCTTTTAACCTCTTGTACAGTCTGCTGGTTTTTATATAGCCATAGCCTGTTGCCGCGAATGTTGGCTTTATGCCTATAGTAATGATTGAATCCGCGATATGCGCCATCAGGGATGAAAGGCTGAAAATCTCTTTAATAACGGGCTTATCATCTATTATCTGGTCTGCGGGAATAACAAACATCACTCCGCCAGGATCTTTCTTTCTAACCAGGGCAGCTGCTAAAGAGATTGCCGGCGCGGTATTTCTTGAAACAGGCTCTGTTATAATATTTTCTTTAAGAAATCCAGGTAAGATCTTTTGTATAGATTTAAGATGCGCTCTGTTTGCAATAATCAAAATATTTTTTAAAGGCATTATCTGCTTTATCCTGTCTACCGACTCTTCAAGCAGGGTTTTCCTACTATTAATCTTCAAGAAAAACTTTGGCATAGATTTTCTCGACTTAGGCCAGAGCCTCTTCCCGGAACCACCCGCAATTATTATTCCATGCAGCATTATCTAACTCCTCGAACCATGTTTTTTACAAAAATAACAGCATCTCTTATTGCCTTAGGCCTGTCAGGCAGGCTCTTTTCTATTCTGTTTATAATAGCACTTCCCACTATAACACCATCGCAGTAATGGCTTAATCTCTTCACTTGTTCTGGTGTTGAGATGCCAAACCCGACACAAACCGGCTTGCTGCTCAAATGTTTAATTGTTCTTATATGCTCACTTATATGCGTTGGAAGTGCCGCTCTCGCGCCAGTTACACCTGCGAGTGATACATAATATATAAAACCTGTCGATTTTTGTGCTATTAATTTTATTCTCTTCCTTGTGCTTGTTGGTGCCGCAAGAAATATTGTTTTGAAATCGCATTGCCTTGCAACAAAGATAAGCTCATCAGCTTCCTCCGGAATGAGATCAGGTATAATAATACCGTCTGCGCCTGACGCCTTTGCCCCTTTAATAAAACGTACTATGCCATAATTATATACAGAGTTATAGTACCCCATAAGCACTATAGGGATATCTGTCTTCTTTCGTAACGAACTGATGAGGGAAAAAATCTTACCTAATGTTACTCCCCCCTCAAGTGCGCGCTGTGATGCTTTTTGAATTGTAGGCCCATCTGCTAAAGGGTCTGAAAAGGGGATACCAAGCTCAACGATATCTACCCCGATACGGTCAAATTCCAAAACAAGTTTCTCCGTAGCAGATATATCAGGATCGCCTGCGCATATATACGCTATAAAAGCCTTTCCCTTTTTTTCTTTTATATCTCTGAATCTCTTGTCTATTCTATTCACCGTCTTAAATACCCCCTTGCATTATTCCCTGTTAGCCTGTAATTAACGGAATTTATATTATACCTTTTATTATATCAATATCCTTATCACCCCTGCCTGAAAGACAGAGAACAACTACCTGGCCCTTCTTTGTTCTAAGTTTATTAAGATAGCTGATAGCATGGGCGGTCTCCAACGCGGGGATAATGCCCTCAGTCTCTGAAAGCAACTTCATAGCCTCCAATGCCTCTTTGTCTGTTACTGATACGTATCTTGCCCGTTTATTATCCTTATAAAATGAATGCTCCGGGCCAACACCAGGATAGTCTAATCCTGCTGATATGGAATGAGCTATCTTAACCTGCCCATCCCCATCCTGCAAAAGGTAACTCTTTGAACCATGTAGCACACCAACCCTGCCCATTAGTAACGCCGCGGCATGCTTACCTGTTCTTATACCATGGCCTGCTGCCTCAACTCCGATAAACTTTGCTTTTGATTTAAAATAGGGGTGAAACAGGCCTATTGAATTCGAACCGCCTCCAACGCAAGCGACAAGATAATCAGGCTGCTTCTCTTTAATAGCTTTGAGCTGATATTTAGTCTCTTTACCAATAACAGATTGAAAATCACGTACCATGGCCGGATATGGATGGGGCCCTACGACAGAACCGATAATATAATGAGTAGTACGAACATTTGTAACCCAATCTCTTAACGCCTCGTTTGTAGCATCCTTTAAAGTCCTTGAGCCGGTTGAAACAGGTATTACACGTGCGCCCAAAAGCTTCATCCTGAAGACATTAAGTGACTGGCGCTCTATATCCTCCTCACCCATATATACATCACATTCTAAACCGAATAGCGCGCCAACTGTAGCTGTAGCCACACCATGCTGGCCCGCGCCTGTCTCTGCTATAATACGCGGCTTCTTCATCTTTAACGCTAAAAGCGCTTGTCCTAAAGTATTATTTATCTTATGTGCCCCGGTATGGCAGAGGTCTTCTCTTTTTAAATATATCCTGGCGCCGCCTAAAAACCTGGTTAGATTCCTTGCGAAATAGAGAGGCGTAGGCCTTCCCGCATATTGCTTAAGATAGTAATCGAGTTCTCTTTTAAAGCTCTTACTCTTTTTTGCCTTTTCATACTCTATCTCTAGCTCTCCAAGTGCTGCCATTAATATCTCAGGCACATATTTTCCGCCAAAGATTCCAAAATATCCTCTCTTATCCGGTCTCATATATTTTCCCTTACTTTAAATTGCTGATAATATCCGCGAATATTTTTGTCGTATTAATCAAACTCTTTATATAAACAAACTCATTATCAGAGTGGGCCGAGCCCGCACCATCTGCTGAATAGCCAAGGCATGGAATACCTTTTCTTATTAAAAACCTTATATCTGTAGCGCCGGATAAAAGCGCGCACTTTGGTTTTTTCCCTAAGATATTCTTTGCTGACTTCTTAAACTCTTTAAATAATATACTCTTCTCATCTGAGACTACAGAATCTTCCTCACTCATAAGATGGGCCTCTATATCGAGATATTTGTCTTTCTTTTTCAATTTTCTGATAAGGTTAGATATCTCTTTTTTTACATCCTCTATATTCTCTTCGGGCAGGAATCTACGGTCTATTGTAAAACACATTCTGTCAGGGACAATATTTGTTTTTTGCCCTCCCCAAACCTCTCCGCCCATCATCATGGTTGAAAAACGGTTCTTTTGTGACTTGGTAGAAAAACAAGTTTTTCGTTTCTCGATGCTTTTTTTAAGTAATAAAAACTCATTTGCAACGAAGATCATTTTTTCAAAGGCATTTATACCCTTATATGGTTCACTGCCGTGGCAGGACCTGCCTTTTATCTCTATGTTAAACCATGCAATTCCTTTGTTTCCGCATGATATGTAATCATTGCAATAACCTTCACTTATGGCATAGTCCGGCTTTATAATATTCTTTCTGACAAGATAGCCAAATCCTGTTCTCCCGCCTGTCTCTTCATCAGGAGTAAAAGAGAGTTCAATATTGCATTTCGGTTTAATGCCACAAGCGCCAAGTGCCTCTATCGCAATAAGGACAGCTGCTATATTGGCCTTCATGTCTTCCGCGCCACGGCCGTAGAGCTTTCCCCGCTTTAGAACAGGCTTAAACGGGTCAGTCTTCCAGCTTGAAGTTGCAGGAACAACATCATAATGGCTATTTATATGCAGGGTTCTCTGAGCGTCGACATCCCACCTAGCTATCAGATTTATTCTTTCAGATCCCGCGTTTATCTTATATTTTTTTAGCTCGCTTTTCGGTGTTATTATACGTTTTGTATCCAGGGCGAGCCTTTTACAATATTTTTCAATAAAGTCGGTTATTTTATCGTAATTCTTACCCGGAGGATTATCCGTGGGGATAGAGATGAGCTGCATCGTAAGCTTAATAAGCTTATTTTTATTTTTGTCAATAAATTGAAGAACCTGATCCATGCTCTATCCTCATATCGTGGGATTAAGTTACAATGTTAAGACTTGATCCCATAGCTTTTAGCATTTTGGATAAATCTTATAACCAATTCCGCGTCTTTTTTACCAGGCTCTTTTTCAACACCGCTTGAAACATCCACACAGAATGGTCTTGCCTTTTCCACAGCTTCTCCTACATTATCAGGTTTTAAACCCCCTGATAAAAATATAGGTATGTTAAACTGCCCTACCTTAGATGCAAGGCCTAAGTCAAAACTCTTACCCGTACCACCATATTGACCTTGTTTAAAAGTATCAAGTAAGGCAAAATCGATATTATCAAAAGCCTTAATAGGTGTAATAGATGCTTCATCCTTTATTCGAAAAGCCTTTATAATCTTTTTTGGCCTGAAGTAGCCGCAATATTCGGAAGTCTCATCTCCATGGAATTGCAACAGATCAACCCTGCCTATTTTATCCACAACTTCCAGAACTTTCTCTTTTGCCTCATTGACAAAGAGAGCTACTATTTTCACAGATGGAGATAGTGCGGCAATAATATCTCTGGCCTTTTTCGGATCGATTCTCCTTGGGCTATCAGCAAATACAAAACCCGCAAAATCCGCCCCGCAATTTTGTGCCGTCTGCGCGTCTTCTAAGTTTGTAATGCCGCATATCTTTACCTTTACCATGTCACTTCCCTGTAAACTCACGTACCTTCTTGCCTATATCCTCGGCATCCATAAACGCCTCACCAATCAGTACGGCGCTTGCGCCAATACTCTTTAAAAAGAGGATATCAGAACGGGTACGTATACCACTCTCGCTAACAATAATCTTGCCGCTTGGTACCAAGCCTATAAGATTTTCTGTTGTGCTTTTACTAAGCTTAGAAGTATTAAGGTCCCTGTTATTTATACCTATTATATCCTGTCTTGCGCTTATTGCCTTTTCCAGTTCTTCCTTGCTGTGTGCTTCACATAAAACCGTCATATTTAATAATTTCGCAAGGCTGGAAAGCTTAACAATCTCTTCTTTTGAAAGGATGTCAGTAATAAGTAAAATAGCATCAGCTTCAGCCAAAGCAGATTCATATACCTGATATTCATCTATGATGAAGTCCTTCCTTAATACCGGCAGATTTGTAACTTTTCTTACCTCTTTTATATAGCTGAGCTTACCCTTAAAAAAATTCTCTTCTGTTAATACTGAAATTGCCGCTGCGCCATTTATCTGGTACTCTTTGGCAATGCTCTTTGGA
The DNA here is from genome assembly GCA_030593065.1 of Candidatus Omnitrophota bacterium. GTDB lineage: Bacteria > Omnitrophota > Gorgyraeia > JABMRG01 > JABMRG01 > JAUVHV01. The sequence goes on from JAUVHV010000014.1 coordinate 38,123, forward strand.
TCAAACTTCTCTCGTATAACACCTCTCGTCGGTGATGCTTTCTTTATCTCTGCTATAATGTTTATATCATGGGATTGGCTTATAGCATGTTTAAAGTTACGCCTTAGAATATTCTTTTTTGAAAGCTGATGCTTAATATACTCAAGCGACATTACCTTCTTTGATTGATTGATGCGTGCCCTTTTTGCTTTTATAATATCTGAAAGTATCATCTCTTTGTAAAAGCCTTAAGCCGGTTAAGTTTATCAAGCGCTATACCTGAATCGATAGAACATCTTGCCATCTTGAGCGCCTCTTTAACATTAACGGCTTTTTCCGCCGCAAGAAGCCCATACGCGGCATTTACTAATACCACATCACGCTTAGCGCCCTTTGTGCCTTTTAGCACAGAAATAACTATTTTAGAATTTTTTACCGCGTCTCCACCACGGATATCTTTTAAATCCGCTCTTTTAAAACCAAATTGTTCGGGCCTTATCCGATAGGTTTTAACTCTTCTGCCCCTTAGTTCAGATATCTGTGTAGGGCCTGTAATCGATATCTCATCGAGTGTATCTAAGCCATATACAACAAAAGCTCTTTTTAGGCCGAGCTTACCAAGCACTTTTGCCATTACCTCTGTAAGATCCTTGTTATAAACTCCTAACACCTGACAGGTCGCGTTCGCAGGATTTGAAAGAGGGCCTAATATATTAAATATTGTTCTTATACCTATCGCCTTCCTAACACCCGCGGCATATTTCATAGCCCTATGAAAGCGCGGAGCATAAATAAAACCTATACCAATACGCTTGATGCACTCCTTTACCCTTGAAGGCGAAAGATCAAGATTGACTCCTAAGGCTTCCAAGACATCTGCCGAACCACACACGCTTGATACAGAGCGATTGCCATGTTTTGCAACCTTAATACCGCAACCGGCAATAACAAACGCGGCCGTAGTTGATATATTGAATGTATTAGTACCGCTTCCTCCCGTACCACAGGTATCAAGGATGGCCTCTTTTTCTATATTATTTTCATCACAGCCGATATTAACGTTATCTTGCACATCAATTGTATGAGCAAATCTCCTCATAATCTTTGCGGCAGCTGTAATCTCTGTAACTGTCTCGCCTTTCATGCGTAGGCCAGTAATAAACGCGCTGATCTGTGAAGGATCTGCCTTTCCGCTCATGATCTCAGAAAAGGCTATCTCCATTTCAAGCGTAGTCAGCCCCTTCCGTCCTACTACTTTTTTTATTACATCTTTTATCATTTTATAATCCTCATAAAATTCTTTAATATTTTTTTGCCCTCGCTTGTCAGGATTGACTCTGGGTGAAATTGTACTCCCCATACCATACAATCTTTATGCTTTATTCCCATTATCTCATTCTCTTTGGTCCTGGCAATAATCTCCAGGCATTCAGGAAGGCTTCTCTTTTCAATAATCAATGAATGGTATCTTGTCGCAATAAAAGGATTCTTGATGCCACTGAATATTTCCTTTTTATTATGATATATCAGAGATGTCTTCCCGTGCATAAGGCGCTTCGCGTTTATTATCTTTGCTCCGAAAACCTCTCCTATGCACTGATGGCCTAAACAGACACCAAGTATCGGTATTACACTGGCAAACTCTTTTATAACCCTCTTTGATATACCTGCGTCATCCGGCCTCCCTGGGCCAGGTGATATAACTATATGTTTAGGCTTAAGCTTTTTAATCTGCGGTAGGGTTATCTTATCATTTCTATAAACCCTCAATACCGCGCCCAACTCGCCAAAATACTGCGCCAGGTTATAGGTAAAAGAATCATAATTATCAATTAATAGTATCATATCATCTTACCCGCACCTGGCAATAGCTACAGCCTTGAGCATGCCTTTTGCCTTGTTTATGCTCTCCTGATACTCTTTTGCGGGTACTGAATCCGCAACAATGCCAGCCCCTGCCTGAATATAAGCCTTGTTATCTTTAAGCAATATTGTCCGTATAGTAATACATGTATCCAGGTTTCCCGAAAAAGAAAGATACCCCACACAGCCTGCATATGGGCCTCTTTTTGTCGTTTCAAGCTCATCTATAATCTCCATTGCGCGAATCTTGGGCGCGCCTGCTACTGTTCCCGCGGGAAATGACGCCTTTAAAAGGCCTAGCGCGTTCGAATCGGGTAAGAGCCTACCCACGCAATCACTGACTATATGCATTACATGAGAATACCTTTCAATAACCATAAACTCGTTTATTCTTACACTACCCGGAACACAAACCCGGCCTAAATCATTCCTGCCTAAGTCAACAAGCATAAGATGCTCTGCCCGTTCTTTTGGGTCAGAAAGTAATTCTTTTTCTAAAAGCTTATCAGCTTTTTCACCTTTACCCCTTGGCCTTGTGCCTGCTATAGGACGCACCTCCGCGATACCATCTTCGCCGCGAACCATAATCTCGGGAGAAGAACCTACAAGCTTAAAATCCTTAAATGAAATATAGAACATATATGGTGACGGATTTACAAAACGGAGTGCCCTGTATATATCAATTGGGTTTTTATTATAAACTGTCTCCAGCCTCTGTGAAAGGACAACCTGTATAATATCACCTGCCTTAATATATTCTTTTGCTTTCAAAACGCTTTTTTCAAAATCGATTCTCCTGATATTTGATTTAAATTTTATTGGCTTTGCTTTCCTTTTAAGCGGCTCTAAATTTTGCCTAAGCGGTTTATTAAGCTTTATGACTAAATTATCTATCTTCCGAACAGCATCTTTGTACGCGCGGTTAATAGAAGAATTAGCGCTGCTTTTTATGTGCGCGTTTGAAACAACTTTTATCGTATGGCTTACCCGATCAAAAATAAGCAGTGTGTCCGCAAGCATAAGCCTTAAGCCGGGTAAACCTAAATCATTTTTACAGGTATCCGGTATATTTTCTATAAAACGAATAAGATCATAACCCATGAAACCTACCAATCCGCCACAAAACCTGGGTAGGCCTTTGACTTTAACAAACTTAAAGCCCTTCATAAATTTATTAATATCATCAAACGGGTTCGTAGCACTCTTTCTAACCGCCTTGCCCTTCTCTATTATTTTGACAGACCCCCCCTTAGACTCAATAACAACTGATGGGTTACTGCCCAAGAATGAGTAACGGCCAATCTTCTCACCACCCTCCATAGATTCAAAAAGAAAAGAGTTCTTCTTATCATCTATCTTTAAAAACGCGGATAAAGGCGTATTAAGGTCAGCGGAGATCTCCGCATAGACAGGTATAACATTGCCTCTCTTCGTTAATCTAATAAACTCTTCTTTTTCTGGATAATACATCAGTAAACTTTCTTTGGGTCAAAGACCTTTTTCCCCTTTAGCATTAATCTGCCTGACTTAAACTCACGATAAAAACAGCTCTTATACCCTGTGTGGCACGCGCCACCAAGCTGCTCTATCTTTATAAGCAGGCAATCCATGTCACAATCAACATATATAGCCTTTACTTTCTGGGTATGGCCTGAAGACTCTCCCTTAAGCCACATCTTCTTTCTTGAGCGGCTGTAATAATTACATTTTCTTGTTTTAAGGGTCTTTTTAACCGCCTCCTTATTCATATACGCGACCATTAATACTTCACCAGTCTTATAGTCCTGCGTTATCGCGGGAATAAGCCCATCTGTAAACTTTAATCTATCTATCAGGCTCATAATCTTACCTCAACTCCTTTTTCTTTTAAAAACTCTTTTGCCTCTTTTATTGTGTACTCTTTAAAATGAAATATACTTGCTGCCAGGGCAGCATCGGCTTTGCCCTCAACCAGGACTTTAAGCAAATGCTCCAAATTGCCCGCTCCGCCTGACGCAATAATAGGAATATTTATGGCCTCTGATATAGAACGCGTAAGCTCTATATCAAAACCCGCCTTTGTACCATCGCAGTCCATACTGGTCAACAGAATCTCACCCGCACCCAGGCCAGCTACCTCTTTAGCCCACAATATAGCGTCCTTGCCAGCCGGCCTTCTGCCGCCATGAGTATATACTTCCCAGCCCTTACCCGCTCTCTTAGCATCAATTGCGACAACAATACACTGTGTTCCAAATCGGGCTGCTGCCTCTTTTATAAAACCAGGTTCCTGTACTGCTTTCGTGTTTATTGAAACTTTATCAGCGCCCGCCCTTAAAAGCCTTTCTATTGTACTGAGCTTTTCAATGCCGCCACCTACTGTAAGTGGCATAAAAATATTCTCTGCTGTACGCTTTACTACATCTATAAAGATTGGCCTCTCTTCATGGCTTGCGGTTATATCCAGAAACACTATCTCATCCGCACCCTCTTTGTCATAAGCCGCTGCTATCTCCGCGGGATCCCCAGCATCACGCAGATTCAAAAACTTTATCCCTTTGACAACTCTTCCGTCTTTCACATCAAGACAGGGTATGATCCTTTTTGCAAGCATGCTATCTTTTTTCCTCTGCTATCTGAATTGCTTCCTTCAAATCAAGCTTCTGCTCATACAAAGCCTTACCGGTAATAACACCGTAAAGGTTTGGCTTCTTTAACGCCTTTAAATCCTTGATGTCCTGCAGGGAAGATATACCACCGGATATAATTACCTTTATCGAGACTGCGTCGAGCATCTCTTTAGCAAGATCGATCTGCGGGCTTTCAAGTGTACCATCTTTTAAAACATTTGTATAGATTATCATGCCTACACCTAAAGACTCCATTCTCTTTGCAGCCGCAATAGCGCCAATCCCTGTAGATTCTGTCCAGCCTTTGGATACAATAATATCACCTGCCGCATCTATGCCAACCGCTATCCTATTACTGCCAAAAGCCTTGATAAGCCTTTTAACAAACTCATCATCCTTATACGCTCTGGTACCTATAATCACTCTTGAGATGCCTTTTGATAATACTCGCTCAACATCCCTCTCTGTCCTCAAGCCCCCGCCGAATTGTATAGGTATATTTATCAAGCTATAAATCTGTTCAACTATATCAATATTCTTAGGCTCTCCAGCGAGAGCACCGTCAAGGTCTACTATATGCAATAGCTTAGCACCCATATCCTGCCATCTCCTGGCAACCCCCACAGCATCGGCAGAATAGAAAGTCTCCTTATTAAAATCACCCTGTGTAAGCCTGACTACCCTTTTAGAACGTATATCAATCGCTGGTATAATAAGCATTTATAATCTCACGAAGTTTTCAATTATTCGTAAACCCTGGCCCTGGCTCTTTTCCGGATGAAACTGCACCGCATAAATATTATCCTTCCAAAGCATTGAGCAGAAATTATTACCATAAGCTGTAGTTGTCGCGATAACAGAATCATCTTCAGGTACCACATAATAGGAATGCACAAAATACATGTACGACTCCATGCAAACCTCTTTAAGCAGGGGGCAATTGTGAGTTGTATGTTTTAATATATTATTCCAACCCATATGCGGTATCTTTATTCCTTCCGCCTTTTCAAAAGGCACAACATCTCCTTTTATGATGTCAAACCCCTTATACTCACCATCTTCAAAGCTTTTTGTAAAAAGAAGCTGCATGCCTAAGCATATCCCTAAAAAAGGTTTGCCTGATTTAATAAAATCTAATATTGCGTTAAGAAGCCCGCGCTTCTCTATCTCATTATACGCATCTTTAAACGCGCCTACTCCGGGAAGTATCAGCTTATCAGCTCGCTTTACATCATCAGCCATTGAGCTTATCAGAACATCTTCTGCATACAACCCAATGGCATTACTTACAGAGGCAAGATTGCCCATACCGTAATCAACAATCGTAATCACAGTCTTCCTTTTGTTGAAGGGACATTTTTACCCCGTTTAGGTTCTATTCTCGTTGCTTGAGAAAGAGCTCTGCCAAGTGCCTTAAAGATACTCTCCAGCACATGGTGAGTATCTTTCCCCCTAATAATATCCACGTGCATATTTATACCGCTGCCTAAAGTAAAGGCCTTTAAAAATTCTTCGCAGTCATTCAGATCATATGCCTTAGGGGTTTTCAGCCCTTTTACCATAGTTTTAAAATATAATGACGGCCTGCCACTTATATCAAGGACCACTCTTGCGCGAGATAAGGCCTCATCCATAGGAACAAAGGACTGGCCAAATCTGCTAATACCTCTTTTTGCGCTTAAGGCGTTTTTAAATACCTGGCCTAAAACAATACCAATATCCTCATTAGTGTGATGTATATCAACAGATAGATCACCCTTTGCCTTTACATTAAGGTTAAAAAGCCCATGATAAGAGAAAAGCTCAAGCATGTGGTCAAGAAAACCTATACCTGTATCTATATTTGCCTTCCCATTCCCATCAAGGTTTAACTTGATAGTAATATCCGTCTCATTAGTTTTACGTTT
>JAUVHV010000009.1 GCA_030593065.1 Candidatus Omnitrophota bacterium
TAAACATACAGACGAGATACTCGAAAGCCTTAAATGGTTGGGGCTGAATTGGGATGGCGAGATTTTCCATCAAAGTAAAAGATTCAACATCTACAAAAAGTACGCGGAAAACCTTGTAGCAGAAGAAAAGGCTTATTACGAAGAGACAGATAAGGGTAGGGCCATAAGATTAAAGGTCGCGAAGGATGAGGTTGTAACCTTTTATGATGTTGTCCATGACAAGATAGAGATCAACTCTAATACACTCGATGACTTTGTAATTATGAAGTCTGACGGATCGCCAGCGTATAATTTCGCGTGCGTGGTAGATGACGCTGATATGGCAATAACCCATATAATAAGGGGGGATGACCATATCACAAATACCTTAAAACAGCTGCTCATATACCAGGCATTAGACAGAAAGCCGCCTAAGTTCGCGCATATACCATTGATTCTCGGCGAGGACAAATCGCGCATGTCAAAGCGCCACGGGGCTACATCTATAGCAGAATACAAAAGCAGGGGGTATTTCCCCGAGGCGCTCGTAAATTTTTTATCACTTATGGGTTGGTCCCCAAAAGACGACAGAGAAAAGCTGAGTATTCAGCAGATAATAAAACTCTTTTCCTTAAAAGCCATTGTCAGGACAGGCGCTGTATTTAATATAAAGAAACTTAACTGGTTAAACGGGGAATATATAAGAGAAAAACCTATTGGCGAGTTGACCGACTTTGTCGCGGCGCACCTGATAGAAAAAAATATTATAAAAGAAGATTACGACAGGCAATGGTTAGAGGCTGTTGTAAAATGTTACAAGACACGCATTTATAACATAGATGATTTTATAAGCCAGGCCCAATATCTGTTTAATGACGAATTCGAATATAGCAAAGAGGCGTCTGACAAGTACTTAAAAGACAAAAACGCTTTAGCAAACCTAAAGAAGTTGAAAGAGAGGCTTGCCTCTCTGGATAGCTTCGATGTAAAGACGCTTGAGGAGACAACCCGCTCTTTAGCAGAAGAGCTCGGTATAAAAGGCGGAGATTTGATTCATCCCTTACGTGTAGCCATAACAGGCCGCGAACACGCACCCGGAGTATTCGAAGTCCTTTCTCTGATAGGCAAAGACCGCGTTTTAAAGCGACTCAATAAAGAGGTCAAGCCTTAACATTGTGCATATACCATATACAGACGTTTTGAAAGTTAAGCACCACACTGTCACCAATTCGAGCAGGACAGTGTCTCTATCAAGATATGAGGCTCTCGAGCTTATATATCTGGAAAGCTACATAAACAAGCAAGATGCGATGCGCAGAGAGAGGTATTTCAAAATAACTGCAGGAAAACGAACTTTGCGCCTTATGTTAAAAGAGACTTTATCTGATTAGCTCTGCCCCGTAGTATAATTGGTAACACGGCTGATTCTGGTTCAGCTATTCTTGGTTCGAGTCCAAGCGGGGCAGCCAATTCCTACAAGACGGTTGTTATAAATAACCGTCTTTCTTTATGTTATAGCGTAATCTCGTCGATAAATACGAGGTTACGCTCTTCTTTTTCCTGCCCCAATTTGTGCCTATTTGCCCTTAATCCTGTCCAAAAATTGTATAAATTGTATACCTATTGTATACCTCCCCTGTCATCGCGCCTGTCATTCCTGCGCAAGCAGGAATCCAAACGCTGTCATTCTGAACCCAAACACTGTCATCCTGAGGAGCAAAGCGACGAAGGATCTAGGAGCTAACACATGTTCAACTTAAAATCTATACTAAGCACCCCCTACGGCTACCACGACTACATCTGGATAGACTGTACTCTCATCAAAGAGACCTCAAAAGCCATCTTAATAGACTTTGATAACCGCAAAATCTGGCTCCCAAAGTCCTGGATTATAAGAACAAAGCCGCGCGTATGTCATTCCTGCGCAAGCAGGAATCCAGAACCACTCTCCATCAAAATATCACAATACAATTGGGCTAAAAAGTTTTGGTAAGCAATCTTATTTAACAACACACACAACAATTTTTAAAAAACACTTGACATTTTCAAATTATATGGTATAATTTAATTGAAAATGAAAACATCAAATATAAAATGATATGATTAAAGGAGATAATGATGAGATATTTAGTTGATGTAATGCAAAACCAGGCAGACGAGATTAGCAAATTAATTAATACAGGAAAATATAATAATACAGCCCAGTTTATAGTGGCTGCTATTGAAAATCAGATTTATATAGAAAACAACGATGAAATTACGCAGCATATCAATGATAGAGCTCAAAATAATAGCAATGTGAACGAACCTGCCAGAGTTTTAAATAATGGTACCAATACTATGATATTAAAAAATATTATATCACAGCCAAAAGTTGTGCCTATGCCAAATTTTCACAATCTAGCAGTATCTTTATATGAAGCTAAAGAGGAGAAATGTTGGCTATGGGGACAAGTGAATAAAATTCTACCAATAAAGATTGGCTTAAGGGCTCTTTACGCGTATATGGGTTCAGAACAGTGGGCAGATTTTGAAGAATATAGCAAAAGAGTTTCAGATATTGCAGCAAAAATAGGTAAATCTATAAGGTCGTATGAAGATAAAAGGCATAAATTAAGAGATGAAAGAATCTCTGCTGGCTTGCCAAGCGAAGAAGATAAGAGCAAAACAAGATATGTGGGACAGTTTTTGTCATATATGCGGAGGGATGAAAAATTAGACGGTGCTATGACTTTTTTAAGATTTTCAAATCTAAGGAAAGACGACAAAGAAAGACTTCTTATCGGCATAACAGATGCTGGGCTAGAATTTGCAAATCTAGAAAATCCAGCTTTGGACTATAGTGATTTTGAGAAAAGTTTTAACGAGAAAGAGGTAGAATTTTATTTAAATCATATTACAGAGAATGTAAAAGGCGAAAGTGGTGCAATTCAATGGTTACTACAAAAATTAATGGATGGTATAACGAATAGAGAGAAAATAAACGATGAGGTAAAGAAAGATTTTGCAAGTATATGGAAAAACAGCTCAGGCAACGATGCTTCTAAGGACGTGATAAATACTCAAAGAGCTGGTCTGATGGCAAGAATGTTTGAATTAGGCTTAATAGGGAAAGACAAAAAAGGAGTCAACGTTAAATATAAGATATTAAAAAAAGGCAAAGACTTTTTAATTAAACAATAATGTAGAAAGAAGGAGATATGCTAATGATCTGTCCAAATTGCTCTAAGCAAATAGATATAACTGATGTTATGTGTTCACATTGTAAACAAAGCATTAGAGAAGAAGTTGTGCAAAACTGGCAAAGGGAAATCGAGCAGGTAGTTTTAGGTTACGAAGAACATCATGGCTTAGTTCATGGATTACAGAAAGATGCTATTCAAAATGGTTGGGGTCACCGAGTAAAAAACAGCGCAAAAGATTGGTGTTTTGAGTTTTACTTGTTTGAAATATTCGATAATATAAATATATTGACGATGACCGATATAGGTGGATATGGCCTTACAGGGAAGAATATGAGTCGCGCTGAGATACCTGATGAATTGCCAGAATATGAGCGTTTAGCTCGATTTGAACATATGAAATTTTCTGGTGGTAATACTCAAGGTGCAGGCCTATTTGGCCGAGGTAAGCTTTTGTTTACTGCAGCATCAGAAGAATCTCATATAATTTATGATTCTTTAACAGAAGACGGAAAATATAGGTTAAATGAAAGACGGTTAATAGGGAGGCGTTTTGACAATTTTGCAAAAGCTTACGAAGATGATAACGCTAGAGATATGCTAGAACAATTAATAAAGGGGCACGTAAAACCATTAAATAATACTGGGACAAGAATTATTATAATAAAACCTAAGGAAGAAATTGTTAAGGCTATAAAAGATGGTGCATTTATAGACTATATAACAGAGACGTGGTGGCAAATTCCATTAAAGTTTGAGAAACGTGGTGCAAAGATAGTCGTAAAAACAGATAAAGGAGTACAGCAAGCCAAGATTCCTAAGGAGTTTTCAGACGTGTTTATCAAAAAGTCAAATAAGTATAAAGTAAGGATGCATGAAAGTAATAATAAAATAGAGTTTGATTATAAGGGAATCCGTTTGCAAATAAAAAAGACTTGTTTTATAGTAAGCCCTAAGCCAATACCTGTGCAGACAAGAGGCATATACCTGTATAGAAGAGAAATGAAAATAGCGAATTTAGAACTAAAGAATGTTCCAGAGGAGATAGAAGATAAGTTTTATGGCTATGCTGAGATAGAAACAGATTCTGAACTCGAAAAGATCTATTTAGATGAAAAATGTGAAGGGCCTGAGCATTATTCAGTTGCCAAAAAAGGAATTATTAGAAAGTTAAAAACAGAATTACAGTTACATTTTGAAGATTTTAAAGCAGAGTTAGGCTATAAAGAAAATACCACTAAAATGGTAAAAGAGAAAACCCGGAGAGCATTACTGGAATCGCTGGATGAGCTTAATAGGAAAATGAGGGAACTTGGTGTTAGCATCAGCGCCAGTAGCAGCAAAAACGATATTATGATACGTTTAAAAAGCATAAAGTTTCCAAGAGAAAACGAAAATATGGTAAATATAAACGAAAGCATAGAAAAAATAAAGTTTAAGTTAATAAACAGATCTACCTGGAGTCGCGATTTAAGCGTAAGCGTTTCTACAAGAAAAGTACGTGGAGAGACCATAGAAACAATGTTTGAGGATAGAATTGTTCTTAAAGGTCAAGATAGCAAGATTGTAGGTCCTTTTTCTTGTAAAATCTTGTTGCCAAAATATCCAAAAGAAAGACAGATATATATATGTTGTACGGCAACTGATGTGGTAAATGGCAAGATCTTAGCAACAAATATAACCCCAGTGTTTATTGAGGTTAACCCGCCTGCCGCAGATGCGCCTCCCGTTGAATTAACAATACAAAATATTACTTTCCCCAGGGGTAAAAGTAACCGAAGAGTAAACTATAAAGAAGTAATTACTAATATAGTTTATAGTATAACAAATAAAACACCCGAAAAGATAAAAGCGGTATTCAAAGCTAGAGCATTAAATGCAATGTCTAAATCTAACGAGATAGAAAAAATAAAGGAAGAAATGATATTGTTGGACCCATTTTCTACGCAGGAATTGCAATGTCCTAATATAGATGTTGATAAGGAAAAATATAGTGTGCTCGATAGAGAAATGGGCCCAGTTATATTAAGGGCAACACTTACAGCTGAAGAAGCATCAAAAAAATTTGAAAAAGCAGTAAATATTTTTACCTTGAAGAATAAAAGAAAACCAGACCCACTAGAGAGAAAACAACTTGCTATCTCTACTGATATTTTTGACAGAGGGGATAAGTTGGCAAAATATGATTTTAAGTTTTGGGTTAATATGGATAGTGGTAAAGGAGTTTTTGAAGACTACAGGGCGTGGGAGGGTGGTCCAGAAGAGCCGTGTTCTAAGATACAGCCTGAGAGCGGTGGTTTTATCTGCTTGCTTAATGAAACACATCCTGCATATGAAAATCTGCTAGAAAACTATGATGAGGATGCAATAAGAAATTATACGTATGAACAGTTAGTTAGGCAGACTTTAAATCTTATATTAAAAAGAGATATTTTAGAATATTGGCCAGAAGTAAGAGGTTCTAAATACAAAGAAAGAATGATGAAAAGTGATTCAGACAATTTTGAAAAAGTAGAGGCTTTTACAAGTACTTTAGACTATTTGTATGGAGAGTACCTAGGATAAGGAGGAGGAAATGGTTGTTATCGTTAAGAAATTGGAAGGCGGTAAGCCAATATTTAACACAGTAAATGTTACGGATAAGATGAAAATGAAAGCTGTAAAACTGGATAAAGAATTAGCAAATATAGCTCCCATAGTGGAAAAATTATGGGACCAAAAAAGAATAAAGAAGAACGAAAAACAGTTAAAGCAGAAAGCAATAGATGTAGAAATTGCATATAGAATTGGGAAAAAGCTAGCGCAAATAGTGGATAATACAAATTTGGTATCTCCCAATGAGCGACAGTGGGCATGGAAAGCTCTTAGAGAAATATATTTTAAAAAGAATATTTTTAAAAATAGAGGCCGCACAAGGGATGATTTGGAGTATTTTTATAAGGCGTCAAAATATCCTTTATCATTTATTAAAAGTATAACATGGGATGGTTGGAATAGATTTTTAGATTATCCAAGTATAAGGCAAGACGAAAGATTTGAAAAGTGGTTTAGAGCAAAAGCTCAAAAGATTGGAAAAATAAAAAGAGGTTTTTTGAGAAGATTTACAAAGCAGCTATATTTTTTAATTAAGAACAAAGACACCACTATATTCTCAGACGAAGAGGTATTCGAAATTTATTGCTGTGCTTGGGAGAAATCTGAGGAAGAGAAATAGAAAATTTGGAGAGCACGATACTTCATTCATAACGATATTGCGTTAGAAAATTTTTAGGTAAGGAGGATTACTATGGCTAAAGGACTTATAAAGTGTCCAGAATGCGGAGCTGAATTTGAGCTTTCACAGGCAGTGTCACATGACATAGAAATAGAAGCTGCGAAGAAATATCAAAAACAGATAAAGGAACTTGAGGAAAAAGCATATAAGAAGGCTGAAGCTAAAGATAGCGAACTTCAAAAGAAGCTCAAAGAAGAACAGGCAAAGTTTGAAAGAAAAGAAAGAAAGATGTCTGGACAAGTTGAGATTGCTTGCAAAGAAGCTGAAGAAAAAGCAGAGAAAAAGGCTGAAGAAGGGACCAGACTGGAACTGGAAGATCTTAAGGCTCAGATAAAGGAAAAGGATGGGAAAATTACTGAAGGACAAAAGCAAGAGCTAGGATTACGCAAACGCCAAAGGGAGCTAGAAGATAAGGAAAAAGCTTTAGAGCTAGAGATGGCCAGAAAGATGGATGAAGAGAAAACAAGAATTCAAGAGGAAGTTCAAAAGAATTTTGAAGATCAACATCGTTTCAAGGACGCAGAAAAGAATAAACAGCTTCAAGACATGCGTAGGCAAATAGATGATCTTAAACGCAAAGCAGAACAGGGGTCGCAAAAAATACAAGGCGAAGTGCTTGAGCTTGAGATAGAGAAAATGTTAAAAGAGGATTTTCCTTTTGACAAAATTGAACCCGTATCATCAGGAGTAAAAGGTGCAGATGTAATACAGATAGTAAACACGCAATCAGGTAAATTATGCGGAAAAATCCTATGGGAAACAAAACGTGGAAGGAACTGGAGTGATAGATGGCTTAAAAAGTTAAAAGATGATCTAAGAGACGCAAAAGCAGATATCGCGGTAATAGTCTCTGAGGCACTTCCGACAGGATTAACCCATTTTCGTCTGATTGAAGGGGTATGGGTGGCTTCCATAACTTCCGCGCAAAGCTTAGCGTTAGCCTTAAGGGTGGTTTTAACTCAAGCAGCAAGAGAAAAAAAGCTGCAGACAGGAAAAAAAGAAAAAATGGAACTTGTATACAACTATCTTATAGGTCAGGAATTCAGAAATAGGGTGGAAGCTATTGTAGAATCCTTTGTAGCAATGAAAGAAGACTTAGATAGGGAAAAACGTGCTGTCAGTAAAATTTGGGATAAAAGGGAAAAGCAGCTTGAACGTGTCGTAATGAATATAGGCGGTATGCAAGGCGATATTGAAGGAGTAGCTGGAATGACATTGCCTAAGGTGGAAAGATTAGAATTGCCAGGAGGAAGAGAAGAGGAAGAAGATAAAAATTAAATTTTGTAAATATATGGAGGAAAGATGAAGTTAGCACAGGTAAGGATAGAGAATTTTAGGTCTTATAAGGATCGCACTGTATCTTTAGATGATTATACATGTTTAGTAGGTCCTAATGGCGGTGGGAAGTCCACTCTTTTAATCGCTCTCAACGTGTTTTTTAGAAGCAATGTTCCAAATCATAATTTAGTATCATTAGTTAAAGAAGACTTCCATCATGGAAATACGAGTGATCCCATAAAAATAACCCTTACTTTTGAGGATTTATCGGTAAAGGCTCAAGAAGACTTTAAAGATTATTACAGGCAAGGGAAACTAGTAATCTCCGCTATTGCTTATTGGGATGAAACTAGTCAGAAAGCAGATGTAATACAGTATGGGTCTAGACTTGTTATGAATGATTTTAAACCGTATTTTGCAAAGGAAAAAGACGGAGAAAAAGTAGAGGCTCTTAAAAAGTTTTATAAAGAATTAGGTGGAAAATATAGTGATTTGCCCAAGGTGACATCTAAGTCTGATATGCACGAAGCACTTAGGAGCTATGAAGAGAGCCATCCAAAACTTTGTGAACTGTCTTTAAGCAATGACCAATTTTACGGGTACACAAAAGGCGCAGATCGCCTACCTAAGTATGTACAATGGGTGTATATACCAGCAGTAAAAGATGCATCATCAGAGCAAAATGAAAGCAAAAAAACAGCTATAGGCCAACTTTTAGAACGGACCGTAAGAAGTAAAGTTAATTTTAAAGAACGTATAGATTGTTTAAAGGAAGAGTTGGCCGTAAAATATGAAAAAATAATAGAAAGCGAAAAAGGTGCTTTGAAGGAACTCTCTAAATCTCTAAAAATTCGCTTGCAAGAATGGAGTCATCCCGCTGTAATGCTAGATTTGCATTGGGATTTTGATAAAGAAAAATCTGTTACAGTAAACGAACCTTACGCTAGCGTTAGCTTAGGTGAGGATAAGTTTATGGGAGAAGTATCCCGTTTAGGGCACGGGTTACAGCGTTCTTTTTTAGCAACGATTTTACAGGAGCTTTCTTCTGTGGAGGATGAATTTTCCCCAAGATTAATATTAGGTTTTGAAGAGCCGGAAATATTTCAACATCCACCCCAAGAAAGGCATATAGCAAACCTGCTTGAAGAATTATCAAAACGTAATTCGCAGATAATCATAACAACGCATAGTCCTTATTTTGTGCCAGGAAAAGGATTTGAGAATATACGCATGATAAGAAAAGATAAAAAGACTTTTGAATCGCTTATTACCCGCTTAACTGTTAGTAAGCTTGAAAAGGTATTGTCAGAAGCCTTAGGCGAGACAATAGACTCCCCCAGTTTTATGGTGGCAACAATAGAGCAGATAATGCAACCGTCATTAAAAGAATTGTTTTACACGCCTAATGCCATTTTAGTTGAGGGCATAGAAGACATAGCTTTTATATCTACATATTTTAAACTATTAAATTATTGGTCAGAATTCAGGAAATATGGATGCCATTTTATTATTACAGCAGGAAAAACGAATATGAGTAGGCCTCTTGCAATAGCAAATGCATTTGAGATCCCGGCCTTTGTAATATTCGACGGTGACGGAGGGTGCAAGGGGGGAGAGATAGATTCTAATAAGAGGGATAACAGTTGCTTGCTCAAGCTTTGTGGAATAGATAAATTCGATCCTTTATCGAAAGAAACGATATGGGAGAAAAATGTTATTATGTGGCCGGTAGATATTGGTAATATTGTTGAAGAAAGTTTTAATAAGGAGGTCTGGCAAAAAGCTGATTCTGAAGTTAGAAAAAGGAACGGCTGGGAAGGACTCAGGAGAAAAAATGGTTTATTAATAGCTGCAACAGTAGAAAAATTATGGAGTGAAGGACAAAAATCAGAGATTTTAGAAAAGCTGTGCCAATATATACTAGATTTTGCAAAAAGCAGTTACTCTATAAATAGCTAGAAACAGGGAACAATGAAAGTAGGTATGTAGACGCTTTGAAAGTTGAACACCATACTGCAACTAATTTGAGTGGGACAGTGCCTCTTAGGCGGATACACTGTATATCTTAAAAAGGGTACAGTGCTCCGAATGAAAACCAAAATGTCTCTAATCATAAAACGTCTCTAATTATATAACCATACCGCAAAAGCGGGAATCCAGCAACAATCTCTATTAAAATATCTCAATATTACTGGGCAAAGAAAGCGCTATAACAACCTGTCTCCTGCTCCTGCAGAAAAAACACTTGACAATGTTGGAACATTTGTATATAATTATGTATATATGAAAATGATAAAATTAAGTGAAAGGCAAATAAGATTTTTTTCTGAGCTAACTCTTTATATGCGTAGAGAGAAAAGACCCCCTACTGTTAGAGAACTTCAAAAAATAATGGGGTTAAAATCACCCAGAGGCGTTAGTCAGTACTTAGAGGCGCTTGAGGAAGCAGACTATATTAAGCGCGGTAAAGGCGCAAGGAATATTCAAATATTAAAAAGTATCCCTAGCGCGGAAATTGGCAGAGGGGAGACGGTAGAGGTTCCAATTATTGGCGACATAGCTTGCGGAGTTCCTTTATTAGCAGAAGAAGCTATAGAGGATTATAGATCTGTATCTATAAAATTGGCTAAGCCACCTTACCATTATTTTATTTTAAGAGCCAAGGGCAATAGCATGGATAAGGCTGGTATAAATGATGGCGATATGGTACTAATTCGGCAGCAACCTGCAGCTGAAAATGGCCAAAATATAGTAGCGTTAATTAATGATGAAGCGACTATAAAACGCTTAAATAAATTTAAAAACCATATATCTTTGGAACCTGTTTCAAGCGATAAAAAGAATAAACATATTATTTTAGAGCATGATTTTCAAATTCAAGGGGTTGTTCTGAGAATCTTATAACTATAAAAGGAACAGGGCGAACAAAAATTTAGGCTTCCGACCGTCATTATTATTCGCCCTTGGATACTAGCCTTTTGCACTAGTACCACTGACATCATTTTATACTATGGAGGTGAAAGTGTCAATAAAATTTGCCAGACTCGAAGGCAGAAATTTTATAGAATAGGAGGAATCCGTATATGAGATATTTTGCGAAGAACCTAAATGTCCACAAATACCCTGTACCGCCTAGGTGCAAGGTTCATTATACTGGCGAAACTTTGCATGATAACCTACCGCAGAGTTACGAGAAGCGTGATGACTGTTTCAATTTGCCGAGATAAAAATTTAAACAGGCAGAAGAGGGGGATTAATCCCCTCTTCAGTGAAAATATTTTAAATGGAGGATAGAATATTATGAAGGCTACTAAAGCTCATATAAGGAGAGAGCGAAATCTTGTGAAAGCAGAACGAGTTCTCAGGCAAAAAGGGTATCCGAAAGGAGAATTACCTAGAGGTAGAGTGCTTCACCATGTTAAACCTGTTTCTGAGGGGGGAAAGACTACCCCAAGGAATACAAGAGTAATTACTAAGACCAAACACGAGCAGATACATACTAACAGAAAAATGAGAGGAGAGGTTTAATTAAAAATGAATACGGGCTAAGTTGCTATTGCGGTAATTTATCAAAATGTGCAATCTGGGTGGTGCGTTTGAAGGGGGAACCTCCACGTTAAACAAATAAAACCTTTGTCAGGAATGAAGATTTTTTCTTTATTAACGCAAAGTATTATGATAAAATATATATAACAATAAGGAGCGGCTATGAGATTCATCGATTTATTTGCCGGGATTGGCGGGTTCAGGATTGCATTAGAGCAATTAGGTTTAGAGTGCGTTTTTTCTTCAGAGATAGACTATTATGCGCGGTTAACGTATAAGAATAATTTTGGGCATTATCCCGAAGGAGATATCACTAAAATTAGCGAATTTGAAATTCCTTCCCATGATATTTTATGCGGCGGATTTCCTTGCCAACCTTTCAGTATATCAGGTAAGCGATTAGGTTTTGATGATACGAGAGGAACGCTATTCCATGAGATTACGCGAATTGCGAAATATCATACTCCAAAAGTTATTTTTCTGGAAAATGTTAAGAATTTTGTACGGCATAATCAAGGAAAAACATTCGCCACGGTTCGTAACAACTTGGAAAATTTAGGTTACAATGTTTATTATAAAGTTATAAACGCCTCTTTATATGGAGTTCCGCAAGCTAGAGAGCGAGTGTATATTATCGCCTTCCGTAAAAATTTAAACGTAAAAGATTTTTCTTTTCCAAAACCTACATATGAGGAGGTTTATTTAAAAGACACATTAGTTTCTAATGGTAAAGCAGATCCGCTTTTTGTTAATAGAAAAGATACAGTCCTATATGATGACGCGGAAGGCTTAGAAAAGAAAAAACGTTTAAGGCCCATAAGATTGGGTATTGTAAATAAAGGCGGACAAGGAGAGAGGATATACAGCGTAAACGGTCACGCTGTTACTTTGTCGGCATATGGAGGCGGAGTAGGCGCAAAAACTGGTTTATATTTAATAAAGGGTAAGATACGTAAGCTCCATGTAGAAGAATGTAAAAGGCTTATGACTTTCCCCGATAGTTATATTTTATCTAATAATACTAATCAGGCATATAAGCAATTTGGAAATGCCGTTATAGTTAAAATAATAAAGATTATCACAGAAGAGATTTTAAGGAAAATTAAATGGCCAGAAAAAAAGAAAATGCAAAAATTGGCGGCGAAGCCGAACGCTTATTCGCTAGTAAGTTAAAAGCGGATAGCAAGCTCCAAAAATTTATCACGCGCAAATATAATCTTAAGGGCGATTTTTTAGAAGCTCATCCAACGGGAGATAATCAGAAAAAGAGCGATGTCTTGGTGCTATTTTCGAAAAGCATTCCGGTGGGCGTTAATATTAAAGCCGGGAAAACCGATTTTAATCAAGTAACTCGTTTATGGCTGGATAAACTCGCTAAAGAAATAAAACTTTCAAAAACAGCCGTATGCATATTTCAAAAAGGAATAGACAATTATAGATTGAAGCGAAAAGAATGCCTTATAGAAAAAGAGAGCCAACTATATATAAAAAGGGAGTTGAAGAGTAAGTTGGATTTAGTAATGGGGTTAATTTTCAGAGGCATAGGTAACGATATTGCAAAAATTTTAGCTTTGTATGATAGAACTAAAAAGGTGTATCACCTTTATGATCTTGATGAATTTATTTCTAAAATGGCTCGCTCCAAAATAGGTTTTACCGCAAAGGGTATTGTTAAAATAGGGAAGTACATTACCATACAGCGGAAAAGCGGAAATGGAGCATCAGTGAAAGTGCCCAAATCTCACCCGAAACATCCCGGTAATCAAATACAATTCAAGATGAAAATACTTTCTTTCATGCATGGCAATAAGCCTTTTTCGAAATTAAAATAATGGATGTGTACGGAAAGAAAATCCGCTCAAAAGTAATGAGCAAAGTTCGGTCAAAGCGGAACAAAAGCACCGAGCTTAAACTAATTACAATATTCAAGAAAAAAAAGATTAAAGGTTGGAGAAGAAATTGTAAGATATACGGAAAGCCAGATTTTGTTTTTCCTGAAAAAAGAATAATAGTTTTTGCTGATGGCTGTTTTTGGCATGGCCATAATTGTAGGAATACGGTTCCCAAATCTAACATTAAGTACTGGAAGCCTAAAATTAAGCGAAATATAGCTAGAGATAAGGCAGTAAGCCGCTTTTTAAGAAATGAAGGCTGGTCTGTATTTAGATTACAAGAATGCTATATTAAAAAAGGCGAATTACCAAGGCGATTAATGAGCTTGTTAAATAAGCGAAATTAAGGGGACACTGGACTTAATCCACCCATGTATGAGTGCTGTTGATAGCGAATAAGGGCTTAAAAATGAACTTCTTCTTAACTAAACTAAAAAGAATAGGGGCAAGTATTTTATTGCCCCTTATTTTTTTATTCCTAATATCCTCGCCTGTTAACGCGCAGGACAGCTATTCAGCGGAGGTGAAGAATATAAGTGGACGGGAATACTACCCGGCAGTTAAAGAAGCCTTGCAAGAGGCGGAAGAGTCGATTTATATGGTGATGTATCAGGTTAGTTTGCATCCTTATGACAAAGCTACCAAGGTTTATAAGCTGATAGAGGAGCTAATGTGCGCCAAAGAACGAGGCGTAGAGATAAAAGTTATCTTAGATCAGAATATAGATTTTGTTACTGGACAGAATATATATAAATGGGCAGCAAAGGGAAAGAATGCCTGGTGCTTCAAAGCGCTTAAAGAAGCAGGCATAGATGTAGAATATGATAACCTTACTACATATACACATGCCAAGGCCATAGTCATAGATAACGAGATTGTCATAATGGGTAGTTCAAACTGGAGCGAAAGCGCATTTACTAAGAATGCTGAAACTAATGTGCTGATAAAATCAAAGGACTTAGCAAGTGAACTCCTTAAGTATTTTAAAACTATAAACATTGACAAGAAAGCTACGAGTGCAACTCCAGCTCAAAAAGAAGGAGTCTTTGTATCCTGGCAATTCATGGAGAACCCTAATCTGGCAGGCCGTATGTTAACAAGGCAGAGTGAAAGGACATTTGATCTGTATCTGCTGCTTTTAAAAGAGCTCGATAATAATCCTGAAGGCAAGATAATCCTTAATTACGATAAGATAGCAGCTTCTTTAGGATTATATGATACTATGACAAGAACCAGTTACAGAAGGCAGATTATAAAAAGCTTAAGAAAGCTTGAGAAAGACTATAAACTTATAAAATTTGAACCTGAACATAACAAAGATGCCACTATTACATTATTAAGTTACGATAATCCGAAAAAACCCTATTCAATGCCAAAAGGCTGGTATTTTCAGATACCGGATAATTACTGGGAATATGGATGGAGCAGGCAGCTTTCACATAGAGCAAAATTCTGCTATCTTATAAACTTAGCATATGTCAGCATAAGCAATTCAGCCCCATGGTGGTTCTCCAGCCTGGATGTTTTAGCTGAACGTTTCAATGTGAGTGAATGGGTTATCAGCAAAGGCATGGGAGAGCTAAGAAGCTTAAATCTTATTGATGTTGCGTATGATACTCCTAAGGAAGGCGATTATAAAGGTCTATTAGCCAAATCCTATAAAGTTTTGCCTTTATATGATCCTGAATGGTTAGAAACGGAATGGGACAGATTAGAGCTATCGTATAGTGCAAAGAAACTAGGCAAGGCAAAGCAGCATGCTAAAATAGTCTTTAAAGAGAATGATCCCAAGGCAGTAGAGGAGATAATTGCATTGATGGATTCTCTTGGTGAAGAACAGGTAGAGAGAGCGTTTGCCATAGTAGCCAAAAAGAGTGTAGGTAATTCAAAAAGATGCTATGCCTATGTAAAAGGCATATTGAAGAATTGGCAGGAATAACAACCTGCATAAATTTATGAGTAATTCTATATGAAGATAATCTGCTCTAGTTGTAAAAAAGTTATAGGCATCCAGAGGCCTTTTAATGATAATTCCGAGATTTCTGCTAAGTGTCCAGGGTGTTTCGAAAAAGAAAAAAAAGAAGCCTTAAAGCCCCAGCCATTGCCGGCACCTGGCGAGCGAAAGGTTATTATATTTGGGGGTGGTGTCAAAGGTTATCTTATGGTTGCTGATGATACCACAAAACTTTCCATGAGCGATATAGTGGTTTCTGGGAAGACGTTTGAGTGCACAAAAGAACTAAGAGATAACTTTCTTGAATATTTGGAAATGATAGAAAAAGATCAGGTAGAGATAGTGTTTCTGGAGTCCACAGCTACTAAGATTGACTCGCCGTTAAGAGGGTGTAGAAAGAAGAATGAGTCCGATAGGCCAACGGAAGATAAGCCCAAATCTATAAATTACAATTGCACCGTAACAATTCCCAAGCACCATACCATTTTGATGTATGATAATAAAGTAGCGCAGACAGAAGCATTACTTGGTGTAATTGCAGAGATATTAGCGAAGGAATGGATGGCTGAGCCTTAAAATGGGGAATAAGTAGTGTTTATCTCTGTTAATTTCAAAATTTTAGTAGCGAATCACAACATATTTCTGCTCCATCCTTGCCCAATGCAAGTTAACAATATCTCATAGCAAGTGCTTTCGGCATAATTCACTTGCAAAATTTAGTTAAAATGATAAGATATGAACTATTAATGAATAATACCTTAAATTTCATAGTAGCAGTTATTTTTAAAGGGTGGAAATCTATCGCAACACTTATTACCATCATTTTGGCCGCTATAGTCTTTTTTCTGCCGGATACGTGTTCAGTAGAGCATAAAATTTTCCTTTTCATAATTATTTTCATTATCGCATTTTTATTTAAAGTATTAAGGCAATCACATGTTTATTATTTAGGTTTTTTAAGACCAATAAGAGTTATAAGAAAAGTTGAGGGCGATGGCCTTTACGACGGATGCTCTATAATAGTGTTAGAAAACCCAGGTTACTTACGAGATAGTGCCCTACTAACTTTGTTTTCAAAAAGTTCAGGAGCAAAACAACCCATTTGTATTTTACGGGTTATCGAATCAGTTAAGCACGATTCTTTAGTAGCAATACAACTATTGCCTACGGAACAAGATTGCAATATAGACAAATATTTTGAAGAGGATTCAAGGTTAAAATCTTTATATGCGTTACCACAAATAAATTATAACGAATTTTATAAGTCTGGAAGCTTGACAGGAGGACAATAATGAGTAAAGAATTAATGGTAGCAGACATTCTTACACCTTTAAAGCTGGTTTTAAATAAAGGGTCCGATGATGGGGTTACTTTACGGGATCAATTTATGGTTTATGGGCTGGGTGCACCTGTAAAGGATCCTTCTACGGGCGAGGAATTGGAACGTCTAGAAATAGTAAGAGGTGTTGGAAGAGTGGTTCATTTGCAAAAGAAAATATCTACTCTTGAATCAACGGAGACACACATTGTTCCAAGAAAATATAAGAGGGCCGGAAACCCCATTTTCCCTATGACAATGTATAATACAGAAGAGACTAGAATGGAGACAGAAACTAAACCTTTTAGAGAGCCGCAAATCGGTGATTTGTTGAGAGATGCTAATTAAATTGCGCAGAGCTAAGGTGTAAAGTGCTTTTAACCTATTATAGGCAAAAAGTTTAAAATTTCTCTTGACAAATCGTGTAACATAATGTATAATCTTTTGTGAAGATAGGAAAGAGGTCACGATGTCAGAAAAAGAAGCGATTCAAAAGCTGAGACAGTTAAAAGAAAAATATACTCTGCATGAGTTAGTGATACGTTTAGATATTCAGCAGACGACATTGCATCGTTGGCTTCAGACAGGTAAAATTTCTAAGAACATGGCGGATCTTTTGGAAAGAAAAATTAAGGAAGCGGGGTTGTAACAAGGGTGTTTTTTTGCCTATGTTTTTCACAATTGATAACATAAATATATACACAATCAAGAACAGGAGGATTTGAAAATGACTTACTTAACACCACAGCAGGTATGCAAGACATACCAGATTAAAAGAGATAAGCTCTATAAGATGACTTCTCAATGCCGAATACCTTTTCTAAAGATAGGAAATGAGTTGAGATTCAGCTTAGATGAGATAGAGAGAGCCTTTAGAGGAAATGGGAGCAACAAGAAGATTCTCGTATGAAACCAAAGCTTAAAGTCATAAGACGCCCTAAATGCAGAGGGTGGTATATCAGGCCTACTGAGGATGGAAAGACAAAATGGGTCTATCTATCTGATAAGAAAGCAGAGGCTGATAGGCTTGTCTCAGATTACGAAAGGCAGAGAGAGTTAAAAAGGAGCCAGGGGTTTAATTCCCAGGCTGATATAGATCTTGCTTTGGAGAAGTATCTGCTGCATAAAAACTCCACAACATTGACTACTCATAAATCAAGAAAGAAGTATGCTAACGCGATAAGATTTTTTCAGTCATTTCTAAGGCATCGCCCTATATCCGCGGTTGCTGAGATCACAAGAGAAATAGTGGTTGAGTTCTTTAATTACAGGGTGCGGGAGCATAATATATCTGACGCCTCTTGGAATACAGACAGGAACATACTGGTTAATTTCTTCAATTACTGTCTTGAGAATAAATGGATAAGAGAAAATCCCATATCAGGCTCCAGGCTGCCTAAAAAGAAACTGACTGACTATGTGCCTGAGCATTTAGATGAGTATCAGATAAGGATCCTTTTAGAACACATAAAAAAGCAGACCAATATAAGGCTACCTTATTGTCAACTATTCTCTACACTTGCTTATACCGGCATGAGATTAGGAGAGGCATTGACATTGACTAAGAAAGATGTGCTTTTAGAACAACGATTACTTTGGATCAGAGAGAAGATCATTTATGATGAGCAATGGAAGAAGAAGGTAATATGGAGGCCTAAGACCAAAAGAAATCGTTATGTACCCCTGCCTGATGAGCTCCTGCCTATAATCAAGGAGCGGTTAGAATGTAGTACATCAGAATTGTTATTTCCGAATTCGAAGAACAAGTTTATGAAGCAGAGGCAGATATATGATGCTCTGATCAATTTTTGCAGGAGAGCGGGGCTTCCAAGGATTAACATCCATTCATTAAGGCATAGTTTTACTTCAATAGCGACAGTAAAGGGGTATAGTGAGCGCCTGATACAGGAGGTTTTAGGGCATACGACGCCGAGTATGACCAGGAGATACACTCACTTAAGGCCGGAGTTTTTAGGAGAGAAATTTAAGGGGTTGAAGTATGGACGGGATTAATATATGCTTGGATTCCCGCTTTCGCGGGAATGACAAAAGGAAAGATAATGACAAGAATTGTATACTTGTTGTATACCTGCTTGCATTTGATGACGTAACTTGTTATAATGCAGGAAGTTCTAATTTGCAGACGGCGAGTCCAAGCGGGGCAGCCATACGTTACATAATTTATTTTTTTATAGTAAGTTATGGAATTTATTAAAATGGAAAAATCAATCATGATACTTAACAAATAACCTATTTTATGGTATAGTTATAGTGGAAATTAAGATATACAGTGAAAAGTTATTGACAAGCTATAGGAAAAAGAGTAATATTACAATATCATCCCAGCAGGACTTAATGTTTTGCTGGCCCCGAATCCATCGTGGGTTCGGGTTTTTTATTTAGAGGTATTATTATGTATAAAACAATGGTATTTGTTGACGGTTTTAATCTATACCATTCTTTACATGTTAAGCCATCATATCACAAATATAAATGGCTGGATCTTAAGAAACTTGCCCAGCTGCTCGTTGGTTCAAAGGATACCCTTATAAAGGTGTTGTATTTTACAGCATATGCTACATGGGACCAACACAAGATGATAAAACATAAACAGTATGTTGAGGCATTGAGGTCTGCAGATGTAGAGACCGTTTTTGGTGCATTTAGATATGTAGATAAAACGTGCCGTATTTGCCATAAGCGGTATAAGACTTTTGAAGAAAAAAGAACTGATGTGAATATCGCAATAAAATTGTTTCAGACAGCAATAAACGACCTATGGGACAAGGCCCTTATTGTTTCAGGTGACAGTGATTTAATACCAGCATTAGCGGAGATAAAAAAGGTATTTCCAGCAAAGCAGATAGGTGTAGTTATTCCAATAGGAAGAAGGGCCGAAGAACTAAAATTAGTATCTGACTTTCATATTAAATTAAAACAGAGACACCTGCAAACTGCTCAATTCCAGAAAGAGCTTGATTTAGGCGATGGTAAAATACTTAAATGTCCACCTTCATGGAGATAAGTCGCGTGATTGTGCATAAGCTAAGACATGAACAAGACGAATCCTAAAAGTAAATATGAAATGGAGGTTTTTAAGAAGTTTACCGCCGTTATTTGGCCTTATTATAAGATTAATAAAAACACAATAAGGAGCCTTACTCCACCAAGCCCAGATATCTATATTGAATCGGAAGATGGACAAAAGTTTTATTTTGAGATAACAGAATGTATTGATAATGCTATTGCTAAACAGACAGGAGATATCTTAAAAAGTCTTCGTGTAAATAAAAATTTACCTGAGAGTTATAAAACAGTTGCGTTTAAAGAAAAGTTACTTTTTAAAAGCAGCATGGAAAAATTTCAGAAAGAATATGAAGCAGATGGCCCGATTGAATTGCTCTCTTATTTTAATCAACAGCCTAAACCCTTAGAAGATATTTTATTAGAGTCTTATAGGGATTTTGTTAAAGAATATCTTAAAAAATCCCCCTTTACACGTGTATGGGTATATGATGTGTTTCACAATAAAATATTATTTCATTTTCCTGATACGGAAAATATAACCAATTGCTAAACTCGCCCAACACAGGCAGCCAAACTTGTCAAAGGCAAGTTTGGCTCTGAGCCAACGCAGTTGGCGAAGAGCCTCCATCTAACAAAACATCACAGATTACGAAGTGACTAAAGAAACTAAGCTTACTCCCATATGGCATGTCTACATTATTCAATGCAAAGACAATAAATTATATACAGGAATAACAAATGATATTGATAGGCGCGTATCAGAGCATAATTCAGGCCATGGAGGGAGATTTACAAGGTACAGGATGCCTGTTAAGTTAGTCTATTCTCAACAAGTATTAAACAGATCAAATGCTTTAAAAAGAGAAGCAGAAATAAAAAAACTAAAACGTAGCGAAAAATTAAACCTGATTAAGAGATAATGAAATGAATAAGAACAGCTATCTATTAAATTTGGTAGAATGGAATAAATAGGTATTGTGTCCCCCGATTACACCCCGATTACTACCTTTGGTCTTGACATAGAAGAGTATTCTATATATACTAAATAAACAAAATCTTAAATAGAGATAAGCCCTAAATGTGCAAAAAGGGCCTGGAAAAAAGTATTTTGATATTTTTAATTTTGGTAAAGGTTTATATTCGCCTGGGAAAGAATTGTTATATAACGCGTTGATTTATAAGTAATTATGTAGAGTACTTACATTGAGGAGGGCATATTGGCAAAAGATAATTATTCATATCAAAAGTATCAGAAAGAACTGGCAAAAAAAAAGAAGAAAGAAGAAAAAAGACAGCGCAGACTGAGTAAAGAAAATATTCCTGCCAAAGAGAGTTCAGAACAGGTTTTATAAGCTAGCCGCATTTAAATTTTATGCGATAAAGGGTCAGGAGAAAAATGAGTTTATGCCGAATAAATTGAAACCACTTATTATCGGAGACTTAGAGATAAAGGTACCAATCATTCAGGGCGGAATGGGTGTTATGGTATCTAAGGCCTCTTTAGCCAGCGCGGTCGCTGATTGCGGCGGGGCAGGGACTATCGCCAGTGTCGGCCTTGGATATGGTACAGAAGAAAACGAGACGAATTTTGTTAAAGCTTCAAGAGAGGGTTTCCGAAGAGAGATGCGCCAGGCTAGGGAATTATCCCGGGGGGTTATAGGCGTAAACATATTAGTAGCTTTAAATAACTATGAAGATTTAGTAAGAACTGCTATAGAAGAAAATACCGATTTCATTGTTTCGGGGGCAGGCTTACCTTTAAGGCTCCCGGAATTTGCAGAAGGTAGTTCAACAAAGCTGATCCCCATTGTCTCATCAGCGAGGGCAGCTGATATTATAATCAAGGCATGGAAGAGGCGCTATAATCGTTTGCCGGATGCTATCATCGCAGAAGGCCCAATGGCAGGTGGACACTTGGGGTTTAATCCTAAAGATCTAAAATCAGGCAATGCGGAGACACTCGAAAATCTGCTAGTAGATGTTTTAAGGGTAGTTGAAGAATACGGAAAAAGATTCGGACTATATATACCGGTCATAGCTGCGGGAGGCATATTTGACGGAAAGGATATGGCTAAAATTCTTAATTTAGGGGCAAAAGGCGTGCAGATGGCGACTCGATTTGTTGCTACTTTTGAATGCTCTGTTGCAGATGAATTTAAGGAGCTATATATTACAGCCGGTAAGGACGATATTGTTATCATAGATAGCCCTGTCGGCATGCCTGGAAGGGCAATAATGACCAAATTTGTTGAGAGGGTAATGCGAGGCGAAAAGATACCGATTAAGTGTAGCTATCAATGCCTTAAGACCTGCCACCCCAAAACTGCCCCTTATTGTATATTAAGGGCCTTATTTAATGCTGTGAGCGGGGATATGGATAATGCGGTTGTGTTTGCCGGAAGTAAAGTTTCAAAAGTGAAAAAGATAGTATCTGTGAAAGAACTAATTGACGGTATTGTTGGCGAGGCGGTGGATAGCCGCAAATCTGTATAAGGAAAAGAATGTAAGATGAAAATTGGGCAGAAATTGGTTTTAGGATTTGCAGGAATTGCTATTTTATCGATGATTGCCGGAATTGTTAGTGTTTTGCAAAATAGAAATACACAAAGAATTACTGAAATAGAGGTGTATAGGAGTATCTCACATCTTGACGATACATCGATTTTAATGGAAGCACAGGAGCATATGGAGATTGCAGCAAAAGATTATCTTTTTTTGGATGTGGCTCTAAAACAAAGAAGAGCAGATTATTTTTACGAGAAAGAGCGCCTGGAAGAGACCTACCAGAAATATTATAAAGAATCCTGTGTACACATAAAACCATGGTTAGAAGAGTACTATGAAGCCATGAAAAAATACAACGCCACAATAGAAGAAGCCTTTGAACTTCATGATCAAGGAGCTGATTTAGAAGTGATAAAAGAGAAAATAAGAGAAGCTGCTAAATATATAGAGATTGCGCATGAGGATGCGTTAGAACCAATCATTAAACACGTACACGACTATCACATAGAGCCAGCAAAGGAAGCTATCGCAAAAGGAATTAATAGAACTACTGCCGTTACTATTATGGCGAGTATTATCACTATATTTTTAGTAATAGGTTTAGGATTGTTTATCTCCCGTTCTATCTCTGTGCCCCTTGCAAAGTTGAAACATGCAGCAGCTAAAATAGGTATGGGTGAACTAGATACCAAAATAGAAATTAAGGCGAGAGATGAAATTGGTGATTTGGCAACAAGTTTCAATCGAATGACCGAAGATTTAAAAAAGACGCTGGTCTCCAGGGATTATGTCGATAATATTATCGGAAGCATGATCGATAGCCTGATCGTAACAACTCCCGGGGGCAAAATCAAGACAGCCAACCAGGCAACCTGTGAGCTTTTAGGGTACAAGCAGGAAGAGCTAATCGGCAAAGACGTAAGCCTTCTATTTCCAGAAGAGGTGCCGTTTGAAGGAACAAAGCTGGGGAAACTGACCAAAGAGAGCGATTTAGAAAATTATGAGGCGTTGTATAAAGCTAAAGACGGCAAAGAAATCCCCGTACTTTTTAGCGGTTCGGTGATGAGAGATAATAATGGCAATATAACCAGCATAGTCTGCGTAGCCAGAGACATCACTGCGCGCAAACAGACAGAGCAGGCCCTTCAAAACGCGTACAAGGAACTTAAAGATACCCAGGAGCAGCTTATCCAATCGAGTAAGATGGTAGCCATGGGCCAGCTCGCTGCCGGTATATCACATGAGCTAAACCAGCCGCTTACCTGTATCAAGGGGTTTGCGCAGACAGCGCTCATGGATTTGAGCGAAAAAAATCCAGTAAGAAGTGATTTAAATAAAATAGTGGAACAGGCCGACTGTATGGACGATATCATCAGGAGCGTAAGGACATTTGCTAAGAGATCGGATTTTCAGCTGAAACCAATTGATGTCAATAAGCCTATCATCAACTCATTGTCACTTCTGAATGAGCAATTCAGAGTTCACGATATTCAATTTAAAAGATTTTTGGGCAAGGGCCTGCCCGCGATAAAAGGCGATGTAGGCCAGTTGCAGCAGGTATTCCTTAACCTTTTAACCAATGCCAGGGACTCTGTCGATAGCCTGGAAGACTTGAAAGAGAGAGAAGTAGTGATAAAGAGCGCTTTAAGCAAAGATAAAAAAGATATAGAGATAACATTTAAAGATACGGGAATTGGAATTTCCAAAGAGACCCAGGAACATATTTTTAATCCATTTTTTACGACTAAATCCCCTGACAAAGGTATGGGATTAGGGTTATCTATTGTTTATCGTATTATCGAAAATCACAAAGGTAAAATCGATGTTATAAGCGAACATGGTAAAGGAGCGGAATTCAAGGTTACCTTACCTGTTTTCAGGAAAGAGCGTACAGCATGAATAAAAAAAAGGTGTTAGTTGTTGATGATGAAGAACTGATCAGGGGGCTATTTAAAAAAATCCTTCATAAAGAGGGATACGCGATTTGCACGGCGGCGAACGGCGTTTTGGCCTTTGAAAAGATCAAAAAGACCGATTATGACATGCTGCTTCTGGATCTTAAAATGCCGAAAATGGGAGGAATGGAACTTCTGTCCAGGATGAAGAAGTTGAACAAAAATCCTATCACAATTGTTGTTACCGGACATGGAACTACTGATACCGCCAAAAAAGCGGTAAAACTCGGGTGCTTCGATTATATTACAAAGCCCTTTAACGTTGATGATATCATTGTTGTTATAAAAAAAGCTTTTGAAGTACCTGTCTTGTGATTTTTGCCTTAACAAGCCGTATGTTATTATATATTACCAATGCAAAAATTCAATAAAAATATCTTCACAAAAAATCCAGTGGAAAAGCCTAGTATTCTAGTCGCTGATGACGATAAAATAATCCGCCAACTCTTCAAACGCGCTTTTGGAGAAAAGAATTACAATATCTATACAGCAAAGGATGGTTATGCGGCCCTGCGGAAGGCAAAGGAGAAACCCTTTAATCTTTTGATTATGGATTTAAAGATGCCCGGAATAAACGGAGTAGATGTCCTGGAAGAAGTAAAGAAGAATAACCCCCACATTGAGGTAATTATTATTACCGGTTATCCCACAGTAGAGTTGGCAGTAGAAGCGATTAAGATGGGCGCGTTTGATTTTATCAGCAAACCTTTTGATATTAAGAGGATATCTTTCGCAATCAGCAGCTGCCTGGAAAAGCAGAAGCTTAATATCAAAAAACAGAATAGGCTGATACAGATTGAAAAGATGGCAGCGGTAGGCAAATTGGCTTCGGGTATTGCCCACGAGATCAGGAATCCGTTAGCGATTATTTTAAAAGGGGTGGAACTGCTTGAAGTTAATCTGTCCGGGGAAGATGGCGCGACCAAAGAGTATATAGAAAAGATAAAATGGAATGTGGAGAGGGCAAATAATATTATTGTTGAGCTTTTAAATTTTTCAAGAACATCAGAACTTAAACAGCAGCCATTAAATATCTGTAAGCTGCTGGATGAGGCAGTGGACCTGGCCAGAAATCAGGCCAATTTGAACAATGTAACAATGAGTAAAGATTTACCAAAAAAAGAGGTGCGGATTAAGGGTGACTATAATCTGCTGCGGCAGGCATTTTTTAATCTATTCATCAATGCGGTCGACGCGATGCCTAAGGGCGGCAAACTTTGGATAAGGGCATGCCGGGAAAAGGAGAGCAGAATAGGCAAAAGTAAGGTAATGGTAGTAGAGGTTGAAGATACGGGTAAAGGGATTCCTCATGATGAGCTATCAAAGATATTTGATCCTTTTTTTACTACAAAACAGCCAGGCAAAGGGACTGGATTGGGCCTAAGTATCGTTCATCTGATTTTTGAACGGCATAAGGCAACAATCAAAGCAGAAAGCCAGCAGGGCAAAGGAACAAAATTTATTATCAGGCTGCTTGCGTCTTGAAAAAAGGGGGCTAAGATGGAAACAGGCAAAACCGGCAAAAAAAAGATACTTCTGGTTGATGACGAAGAAGACTTCTGTTTTTTCATGAAAAAAAACTTAGAAGGCACGAATGAATTCCAGGTAATAACAGCTACTGAAGGCCGGGAAGGGATCGATCTAGCCAGAAAAGAGAGGCCGGATCTAATTTTGCTGGATATTGTTATGCCTGGAGTCTCTGGTGTCGATATGGCTGATGCTCTGTTGAATGACCCCGAAACAAAACAGATTCCAATAATATTCCTGACCGCTGTAGTCGCTGAAGGAGAGATGGACGGTAATCCTGTTACAAAAATAGGCGGAAGGAATTTTATAGCCAAAACCGTAGGCATTAAAAAGATTATCGCTTTTATAAAAGAAGTGCTGGAAAAACAAGTTTTATAAATAAAAAGGGGATAGACACTTTTCTCTGAATAAAAAGGCACGCACCACTTTTTATTTTATAAAGAGAATAAAATGAAAAAAAAGATTCTTTTTATAATTACCCACCTGGAATTAGGAGGAGCTCAGAAGCAGCTGCTCTCTCTGATAAATAATCTGGACAAGGATAAATACTCCTTGTATTTATGCGCAGGGCACAGCGGTTACCTTAAGAAAGAGTTTGCGAACTCTTTTCTTTTGAAGGTTAACTTTATAACTGAGTTGGTGCGGAGAATAAGCCCCTTTAATGACCTTATTGCTTTTATAAAGCTCTATTTTTTTATCAGGAAGAATAGATTTGATATAGTCCATACTCATTCGCCCAAGGCGTCTATCCTGGGAAGATGGGCAGCCCATTTCGCGGGTGTAAAAAATATTGTTTATACTGTGCACGGCTGGCCTTTTCATAGGTTTCTAAACCCTCTATCCCGCTGCCTGTATGTTTTTTTAGAGAAGGTTTCAGCTCTTATCACAAAAAAAATAATTGTCGTTTCATCATCAGGTTTGCGCGAAGGCATTAATAAAAAAGTCTCTTCCTCTGATAAATTTGTTATAATACATTATGGATTAGATATCGAATGGGCAGAAAGGATTTTTGTTAAGAGAAAATCCGGCTTGCCTTTCGAAGATCTGATTATAAACATATCCTGCTTGAAGCCTCAGAAAGGTTTAATCTTTTTTTTAGACGCGATAGAAATGATACTAAAGGAGAGAATGGATATGCGCTTTTCTATTTTAGGCGACGGGCCTTTAAAAGAAAACATTAATCAGGAAATAGAGAAGCGTAAATTAACAGGGCGCCTCTCTTTAGACGGCTGGGTGGACGATATCTCCGGGCTTCTTTCCCGCGCTTCTATTTTAGTTATTACTTCTCTTTGGGAAGGGCTGCCATTGGCAGTGATTGAGGCCGTTGCTTCCGGCGTGCCGGTGGTCGCTACGGATACAGGCGGTGTTTTGGATATTCTCGAAGATGGCAATAATGGTATTATTGTTAAGCGTAAAGACACAGAAGGCATTGCAGCCGCGATTCTGGCGATAATGGGTAATTATAGCGGCTGGCATGAGAAGGTTATAACTGCTCGAGAAAAGCTGGATTTAATCTGTTGGTCAGATCAGAGGATGGCAGGATTAACTGAAAAAGTTTATCAGGATATTTTGGCCTTATGAAGATTTATTTAGTTATTTTTTTATTATCGTTTTTTTCAGGATCTGTTTTAATAAATAGATTAAAGAGGTTCTCTTTTAAAGAGCCTTTTTTAAAGCATAAGAATAATACCCCTTTTCTTGGCGGTACCGGCCTATTGTTATCGTTCGGGTTTGGGGCCTCAGCCCTGTTTTTTTATAAGAATATATATATCTCATCAGAGCTGACGCGCATCTTAATATTTGCTTTTATTGTTTTTATTATGGGCCTACTTGATGATTTTAAGGAATTTTCACTTTTCAAAAAAGTACTTATTCAGGTAATTGTTATTGGGCTGTTTCTCGTTAAAGGAAAACCGATACAGGTATATTTTATCCCTCTCTGGGCAAACTATTTTGTATCCTTTTTGTGGATAATGGGGATTACCAATGTTTTTAATCTTCTTGATATTGGCGACGGATTTTGCGCGGGTGTATCATTGATAGCGGGCCTGGCTTTTTTTATTGTTTTGTTTATAAACGGAAATCTTATTACAGCTGGATTATTTGCCTGCGTTTGCGGGGCATTGTTCTCTTTTTTAATCTTTAACTTTCCCCCGGCAAAGATCATGCTGGGCAATTCAGGAAGCCATTTTTTAGGTTTTTTATTTGCCACCTTGAGTATGCATGGCGACTACGCGACTTTAGACAACCCTTTTTCAGTTCTTATCCCATTAGTTATTTTAGCCTTTCCTATGATAGACACTCTCTACCTTATCGTTAGCCGCCTTAAAAAAGGCATCGCGCCGCTTATGAAAAGCAATGACCATATATTTTTGCACCTGCTCTCTTTGGGAAAAACAATAAAACACGCCCTGCTTGACACTTATCTGACCACTTTTTTATGGGGGGTAAGCGGGATTTCCCTCATTTTCGGCATAAATATATTCTTTTTAAGTTTTATTGCGCTGGCAATTTTATTTTCAACAAGATTAATCTTTATCGCAAATAAAGGACAATAGAGCTAAAGTGCGGAAAAAAAATCTTTTAATTTTAGGGGCAGGCTTATCAGGGTTATCAGCGGCGTATTTTTTAAAGAGAGAAAAGGTAAGAGCGAAAATTTTTGAGAAAGAGGCAAGACCGGGAGGGTTGTGCCGTTCGATAAGAAAGCAGGGCTTTATCTTTGATTTCAGCGGGCACCTTCTGCATTTCAGGGGTAAAGACACCCTATCATTGGCCGGAAAAATTTTAAAAGGCAGCTTAATAAGGCATAAAAGAGATTCCTATGTCTATACGTTCAATAAATTCATACCATATCCTTTTCAGTCCAATTTTAATTATCTGCCCAAAGGCATTGCCCAACAGTGCTTGTCAGGGCTGATCGAGGCCAGAGCGCAAAATTGTTTAAAGAGCGATAACTTTCTGCAGTGGATCCATAATAAGTTTGGTAAAGGCATAGCCGATCTTTTTATGATCCCCTATAACATCAAATTATGGAAAACCCCCTTAGACAGATTAGAATACAGATGGGCGAAAAGATTTATTATTACCCCTACCGCCAGGCAGATTAAGGGGAGTTTTAAAGAAAAGAGAGATAAGCCTTTGGGGTATAATAGTTTTTTTTGGTATCCTGAAAAAGGAGGAATAGAAGAGCTGATTAAAGGATTTTCTGAAAACGTTAATAAGATTTACCTGAATAACCATGCAGTGGAGATCGATTTAAGCGGGAAAAGAGTAATCTTTAAAGACGGAAGAAGAGAAAAGTTTGATAAATTGATATCTACTATTCCACTGCCTGAACTCGGTAAGATAATAACGCCATTACCTGATGATATAAGGCTCAGTTTTAAGCGGTTAAAATGGATATCTATTTACAATGTCAATTTGGGCGTAAAAACAGAAATTCACCCTTCCCGGCATTGGGTTTATTTTGCACAAAAGAATATCCCTTTCTTCAGGGTAGGTTTTTTCCATAATCTTTCTTCTTGCCTTGCGCCTTCGGGGCAAGGGGCTCTGTACGTGGATACCTCTTATTCTAAGGACAAGCCAATAGACACAAGAGCAATTGGCGCCCGGATCAGAAGGCACCTGAAGACTACGGGAATTATCAGAAGCGAGGATGAAATTTGCTGTGAACATGTAAATGATATAAAATATGGTTATCCTGTTTATGACAAGGACTACGCGCCCGCGCGGAAAAAGATACTAAATTTTTTATCAGAAAATGATATCACCTCCTGCGGCCGGTATGGCGGTTGGCGTTACCTGTCGATGGAAGATGTTATCCTTGAGGCGGAGAAGATTGTAAGAGGTATGCCATGGAAGAATTATCTATAAAATTAAATCTAATACGTGAGTTGGCGCTTAAAGACCTTAAAATCCGGTATTCGAGGCCGGTACTTGGGTTTTTTTGGGTATTCTTGACACCTATTTTAACAGTGGCGATTTTTTATATAATATTTGGCCTTGTTCTGAATGTAAAGGCCGCGGGTGTCCCATTTATCTTATATCTGATGAGCGGCGTCTTTCCCTGGGTCTTTTTTCAGGATTCGGTTTTTAGGTCTATCTCCAGCCTGGTAGATAATAAGAATCTGATAAGGGATGCTAATTTCCCGCACTACCTTATACCTGTCTCTATTGTGGTTTCAAATGCCATTATTTTTCTACCGCCTCTGCTCATAGTTGTATTTAGTTCATTATTTGTCCTAAAAGGCCTGCCTGTTTTTATTATATTATTGCCAGTAGTCCTGATAATTCATTTTATCGTAACACTTTTATTATCCATTACATTCTCTATGTTATATGTAAAGTGGCGAGACCTGAAATATGTTATAGAAGCGGCCTTTCTTTTGTTGTTCTACCTGACGCCTGTTTTCTACTCTATTTCGATGATTAAATCATCATTCCCAGGCATCTTGTATAAGGCGTATATATATAATCCTTTTGTTGGATTGCTAATCCTGTACAGAATTGCGCTCTTAAAAGGTTTTTTAGGAACAATAAGGGGCTATACCGGATTTTTTGTGATTGCCCTTCAATTGGTTATATTCATTATGCTAATTTTAATGATTACCGTTTATGTATACAGAAAAAATAAAGGTATTATAAATGATTACCTTGCTTACTGAGCCTGAAAAAGATAACCTACCGATAAAATCGGCTGAATTGAGTAAAATTGGCAAAAAATACCGCGTCGCAAAGGCCATTAATCCCGTTTCTGAAGATTTTTGGGCATTAAAAGACATATCCTTTAATATTTACAAAGGCAGGATATTCGGGATAATCGGAAGAAACGGCGCGGGGAAGACAACACTCTTAAATATTATAGCGGGAACGCTCTCTCCTACCGAAGGCGATATCCGGCTAAATAGCAGGGTGCGCGGGCTTTTTAACTTAGGGGTAGGGTTTCAGGATGAATTGACAGGCAGGGAAAATATTTTTCTAAATGGCGCTATTTTAGGCGCCGCGAAAAAAGAGATAGAGAGCAGGCTAAACGCCATAATAGAATTTTCAGAGATAGTTAATTTTATAGATATGCCTATGGGAAGTTACTCACAGGGTATGCGGCTTCGTCTCGGCTTTAGCATTGTTACTAATTTGGATTTTGATGTATTGATTATCGACGAAATTTTGGCGGTAGGCGACGCGCTTTTCCAGAATAAGTGTTATGAGATGCTTGTCGATCTTAAGAAAAGGTCCAAGACTCTTATCATAACCAGCCAGGACCTGTCTATGATTGAAAGGCTGTGCGATGAAGCTTTACTTATAGACCATGGGCGAATACTATTTCAGGGCAAGCCAAAAGAGGCTATCGGTAAATATAGAGCTTTGCTTAATACGGAAAAGTTTTTTGTCGGGCTTCCTCCGCGAAAACCCATTAACTTGATAGAGGATACCAAGAAATGGGCGGACAACACATCTGACTGGGGCAATAAGTTTGGCACAAAAGAGGCCTCAATAGAGAGTGTAAAGTTTATAAATAAGCACGGGGTAGAGGCCAATGAGATAAATACCATGGATTCCCTGAGAGTAAAAGTATCTTTTTCTGTTAAGGGCGAGGTCAAAAATCCCCATTTTGGCGTTGCTATATTCAGAGATGACGGAGTATACTGCTATGGGCCGAATACCGGGTTTGACAACCGGCTGATATCAAAGCTGAAACAGGGCAAGGGTTATTTTTTCCTGGATTACCAGAGCTTATTATTAGCGCCCGGGAAATACAGGGTATCTATAGCCATATGGGACAGAGATGAGGCCCTTGCCTATGATCACCACTATGGTTATTATAAATTGACAATTACCGGTTATGATAATAAGCAGAGAGAGCTCTTATGCATGCCTGTTAAAACAGATGCTGGTATGGCCTCTAAGATTATACGCTTTCTTACTTGCAAAAGAAAAAAAATCGATGTTGGCCGGCATTTATTAACAAACAAATCCGGTAAGATTTATGATAGCGCGTACGCTAAAATAACGTATGCGCGTTTATTGGATGCCAACGGAAACGGAAAAAATATCTTTATGACTAATGAGCGGGCTGAATTTAGTATCGGCTTAGATCGCAAAGAACCGGTTGGGAAGGGGCTGTATCTATGGCTTGGGATCTACAGGGATGACGGTATCTATTGCCAGGGCGTAACCACGCTTTTAAATAATGGCGAGGATTATAGTATTTTATTCCCGAAATTTTTATTGCTCCCAGGACAGTATCTTGGCTCTGTCGGTATATGGGATTCTTTGAATGAAAACTTTTTATTGTATCATCACGGTATATATCCGTTTAAAATGGTGTCTGATAAACAGGACCACGGTACGGTTTATATGAAACATGAATGGAAGTGGGGAACCGAGTAAAATGAATAAGATAACGCCCTTAGTGAGTTTTGTAGTAGTTAATTATAACGGCAGGCAATATTTGAAAGAATGTTTTAGCGCGCTATCGACGCTTGATTACCCAAAGGATAAAATCGAGATTTTCATGATAGATAATTGTTCAACAGATGATTCTATAAAATTTATGAAAAA
Organism: Candidatus Omnitrophota bacterium; assembly: GCA_030593065.1. GTDB lineage: Bacteria > Omnitrophota > Gorgyraeia > JABMRG01 > JABMRG01 > JAUVHV01. The sequence continues at coordinate 31,999 of JAUVHV010000009.1, forward strand.
GAATTTCCCCAACGTGAAGGTCTTTAAAAATAACGTTAATAATTACGCGCGAGCTAACAATTTAGGAATAAAGAAATCCAAAGGAGATTATATTGCTTTTATTAATAATGACCTTCAGGTTAGCAGGAACTGGCTGCCGGAGCTTTTGAAAATAATGGCCGAAGAAAAGCGGGCAGGCGCTGTAAGCGGAAAGATATTATTAACGGATAATAGAATTCACAGTACCGGCCATGAGGAGTACCCTGATTTTTATTGGGGCGACCGCGGGTTTAAGAGTGAGGATAAAGGGCAGTATGAAAAAATAGAAGAGGTTATAAGCCTGTGCGGGGCCGCGGTACTCTTTAGAAGGGCCTGCCTTGAGGATATAGGTTTCTTTGATGAAGATTTTATCATGTATCTTGAAGATGTGGATATTTGTTTTAGGGCAGCTAAGAACAAATGGAAGCTTTTTTACGCGCCTAAAAGCATAGCCAGGCATTATTTTAGCGGTACAAGCAACCCCGAATCAGTAAGGTATTTTTCCGAAAGGAACAGGCTGCTTTTGGCCGCGAAACATTTTCCGGAGAAATTAGGGGGGGCGCTATATGGCAAGGGGTATTTTATCCAGGAACAGCGCAGCATATATGACGTGCTCCCGCTTGTTATTTCAAAATTGCTGGAATGCCATGGAGCGGATTATGTAAAATCAGCTTTACCGATTATTTGCGGGCACTTAAAAAAGATATCTGTTCTCGAAAAAAGTATTTTGATAAATAAAACCGGCGAATTTGAAAATATTATTACCCAGCAGGAAGCCTCTATCGCTGAACTAAACGAGGCAAAGAAAGAACTCACGCAACAGGCCCGGGATATGTCAAATGCCGTCAAGGCAAAAGATCTATTATTAGAGCAGCAGGAAGCCTCTATCGCGGAACTAAGCAAGGCAAAAAAAGAGCTTATCCTGCGAATCGAGGATATGTCAAAGTCCGCCAAAGAAAAAGACTCATTGTCGCGGCAGCAGGAAGCCTCTATCGCTGAACTAAACGAGGCAAAGAAAGAACTCACGCAACAGGCCCGGGATATGTCAAGGTCCGCCAAAGAAAAAGACTCGTTATTAAAACAGCAAAAAAGTATTCTCAACCAGATAGAGGCCGATCTATTTAAGGTAAAGGAAGAATTAAAGGCCGGCAGGGATGATCTAAACAGGGTAAGCAGGTTTGACCTGAAAAGAAAAATTCTTCTCATAAAACCGCAGATAATCGGTATTGAAGATACAGTGGAAACGGTGAGAATTATAAAAAAGAAATACCCGAATTCCCGCGTATATCTTTTGGCTAATCTACTAAAGCGGGATTATGAAAAAATAGCAAATAATAACAATATAGAAAAGGGGTTGATCTATTGCTCAAGCAGCCCCAAGCCGTACGCTAAAACAGAGGGGTTATTCGGCAAGGCCTTTTTTACAAGGTTTGACATAACTATAACATTGGTGTCTAATAAGCAGACAGAAAATTATTCAGGCTATAAGAAAGCCAAAGCCATCTCCCTCTTGAGCTGTTCAAAAAATCGTTGTAATTATTACGTAGATTAAGGCCCCGGTTTTTTTATGAAAGTGCTCCTTATAGACCCCCATGGGTGGCAAAAGCATAGTTGGAATTTAGGCCTGGCATATCTCGCGAGCGCTCTCCACGCGGCAGGTTTTCCCACGCAAATATTGGATTTGAATAATAATACCTATTCTGATGAAGAACTCAGGATAATTATATCGGAGTATAATCCACGGGTTATAGGGGTGTCAATAAAAACAGCTACAGCTAACGCTTCCGCGGGCATAATCGCTAAACTAAAAAACATTTTCCCGGATATTATTTATACAGCCGGCGGCCCGCATATAACACTTTGCGGCAAAGAATTCATGGAAGAAAATAAGGAGGTAAATTTTGGTATTGCCGGAGAAGGCGAGGAGTCTTTTCTCGCTCTGGTAAAGAATATAAGAGACGAGACTGGAAAAGTTTCCAAAATAAACGGTTTATACCACTATAAAGACGGGGGTTTGATCTTTAATAATAGGTGTAAACATCTGGATATTACTAAATTATCGTTTCCACGTTTTGAATGTATAAAAGACATCGACTTTACTGGTTTTAGGTATCCTTTGTTGACAAGCAGAGGGTGCCCGTATAATTGTATATTTTGCTGTGTTGGCTTGATCTTTGGCAAAACTTGGAGGGCCAGAGAGCCGGAAGAGATTATAGGTGAATTATTGCAAGCTAAGGAAGATTATCGGATATCATCGTTTGAAATTATGGATGATAATTTTACATTTGATATTGTTAGGGCTAAGAAGGTATGCGCTCTTATGATAAAGGAGCGCATCGGCATGGATTGGTGGTGCCATAATGGATTAAGGGCTGATAGATTGGATCGGGAACTTCTTGTTTTGATGAAAAGAGCAGGCTGTAAAAGCGTAGCCCTGGGAATAGAAAGCGGGGACGAAGAGGTTTTTAGTAATATCAACAAAGGAGAGAAACTATCGGATATTATTAAAGCGGTTAGAATGGTTAAAAAGGCCGGCATCAAATGCGTTGGTTATTTTGTAATAGGCTTACCAGGGGTATCTGTAGACAGTGTCAAAAAGACGGTTAAGCTGCAAAGAAGTTTAGGGCTTTCGGATTTTAAATACAACATGCTTGTCCCGTATCCCGGTACAGGTATGTGGAAATTTGTTCAGCGAAAGGGAAGAATGTTAACAGATGTTAAGGATATTTATCATTTTGGAGATAATATAAAAATATCTTTTGAAACAGAACGGGTGAATCAGGAAACAATAGAGAAATGTTGTTATTTAGCCGATAATCAGGGCTGGATTCCGGGAGAGCGGGATTTAAAAAAAATAAAGGGCGCGTTCGAAGAGAGATTTCAGAAAGATGCCGATCGTATTATTGTTATAGCAAACGAGCCTTTAGATGTAGGTAAATATATAGAGTTGGAGTTTGATAAAGCCCATCTGTTTAAAATAAAGCCGGAGACAGTCTCTGACGAGGCCTACGCGAAATGCGCGCTTAAAGGAACTCGTGAATTCAGTTATTTCGATGAGCTGTTTGAAATGATGCGGCCCGAACATGAACTCATTGCTGATATTCTTAAGAAAAAGTTTTTTGTGAAAAAAAATAAGGGGTTAAATACGGAAGAGGTCAGGGGTGAAGTATTGCCAAACCCCTCTGAATGGGATAGTTCTCCGAAAACATATTTTGCCTGCAGGCTTAAGCGCAATTCGCCGGATACCCTCTCCCCAAAAAACGGCGTTATTTATAAAGATAATATTGCTTTACCATTTAATCCTAATCCTCAATCGGCAAAAAATCCATGCGCTAAAATAGAAGCTGGCCTGGCTTTTATCTCTACCCGGGCTTATAGCGCGTCTTCCGCCTATAGCGCGGATTATTTAAGCGTAAAAGCCGAGTTTGACTTACAGGAAGTAATTATAAGAGGCAGCAATGAGACTGTACTGGAGAAGATTATTGATGAGGCGGATATTTTATTTTGCCCTGAATCATTGAAATATTTGGCTCTTGTAGCCTCAAAGGCTGGTATGAATGTTACCTATCGCGGTATTGGAGATAAAGATATCCCGGCAGGATATAGGGAGGTAGGGCTTTCCTTGCCGGGGGGCCAATATATTTTGAAAGATATAAGTGAGATGCTATCGAGTATATACCATATAGTTTTAGCTATTTTTCCCCGCCTTATAATTTCTATAAAAAAATGCTGTGTATGCGGGGGCTTATGGATCCAGATACTGATTTTAATAATGCGGAAAAACATCAGGCACATGCTGGGCGCAATAGCGAGATTTTAATATTATGAAAATACTGCTTCAAAATCAATATGACAGCCTGCTGGGGGGCGTGGAAACTTATTTTCAACTTATAGTAGACGCCTTGATAGAGAAGGGGAATGAGATAATAGCTGTATATACTCAAAGCGGTAAAAAACCGAATATTCAAAAAAATGGTTACAAGGCATTTTATCTGCCGAACATAGAAAAAGATATAAGTCTTTTGAGATCCATAGTAATAGAAGAGAAGCCGCGCGTTATTCATCTTAATAATACCCATTACCCAAGCCGATACAGTTTTCTCAGCAGATACGCCCCCGTTATCCAGACTGTCCATGATTTTTTCCACTGTTGCCCCACACTGCTGAAGATACTGCCTGAGGGCATATGCGAGAGCCCCTTTGGCATGGACTGTTTTAAAAATAGATGTATCTCGTGGAAAAATACAGATGACTTACGGAGATTTAGAGCCGGATGTATAAATCGCGAGGCAATGAAAAAATTTGAAAGATTATTAGTGGTAACCCCTTACATGAAAAACATGTTGATTGACAATGGATTTAGAGAAGACAAAATCCAGGAGCTCCTTCTATTCGCGAAGGATTTAAAACTTGATATTAAACAGGTTGAGGATAATATAATAGTTTATGCCGGCAGGTTGGCGAAAGAAAAAGGCGTTACCGATTTTATACATATGTTAAAGGCATTATCGATCAACTATAAGGCTTTTATCATAGGAGATGGCCCGCAAAAAGACGAATGTGAAAGTCTGGTTAATACTATGGGGCTTAACAATAGAGTAAAATTTACAGGATTTTTAGGCCGTGACAGCATCAATGAGTATTTTAAAAAAGCGTCTGTAATTATAATCCCTTCCTTGTGGCCTGAACCGTTTTGCCTGGTCGGCATAGAGGCCATGGCGCATTCCAAGCCGGTTGTAGCTTACGCGGTAGGGGGCATCTCCAGTTGGCTGAGAGATAATTATAATGGTTTCCTCGCGCATAGAGGTGACATTGCGGGATTGGTCCATAGAGTAGAGACGCTGCTGAAAAACAGAAAGCTGGCGGAAGATATGGGTAAAAACGGACGCTGGTTATTCGAGAAAAATTTTTCTGAAAATACGCATATTTCTAAATTGCTGTCTGTTTATGAGTCAGTTGCCTTATCCGGAAAGATTGCTAAAAAGAGGCGCTTCAATATGAAATTCCCACTGACAGCCCAATATAAAAAACACCGCTCTCCGGAGATATTGCCGGGTGAACCGCTTCCGGATTATAATAAAAGATTAATTAACTTTGAAATAGAGAATGGAATATCTGTAGTCAGGTCTTATCCTGAGGAGATAACCATAAGTACTACCACAAAATGCAATATGGAGCCCCCGTGTGTTATATGCGAAAGAAACTTAAGGACAAAAAACCTGGAATATGATATAGACGCGGCTGCCCTTGAAAGAATAAAACCTATTTTTAAATACGCGGACAGAATATACCTGCATTGCGGCGGTGAGCCTTTAATGACAGGGAAGATATTTGATATTATAGAAAGCGTAAAGCCGCCTACCAAAATAATATTCAATACAAACGGGGCATTATTTACCGAAAAAACCATAAGATACACGGCCGACCGCGATGTTGTCGATGTGATCAGCTTTTCTCTTGATGCCGCGACTGAAAAAACCTACAAAAGAATAAGGAGCGCCGATTTCAACAAAGTAATCGGTAATATAGAGGCGCTGATAAAATACAGAAATGAAAAAAATAAAGCTAAACCGCTTCTAAGGCCGTTGGTCCTTCTGAATTTTTGCATATTTAAACAAAACATAATGGAGGTTCCTGATTATGTCTTATTGGCCCATAGGTTAGGAGCTGACGGCATAGATTTTTCTCACTTAAACGAAGGTTTCGACTGGCAGCAAAAAAGAGCGGATTACCTTTTTGATTATAAGAGAGAGTCTGTATTGAACATGGAGAACGTTAAACTGCATGATAATCTTATACGCGAGGCCTATAGATTAAGTAAAATACATAAAATCCCGATTAATTTTAACGGCAATCCTTTTATATCAGAAATCGGCCCGGAAAGGAAAGAGATAAAAAACAGCATTTCAGAAATTATAAAATATAATAAAAAATGCCCCGCTCCCTGGAGCAGGGCGGTTATTGAAACAGATGGCAGGGTAAGGATCTGCTATTTCCACCATAGCGCTTACGAGACGATAGGCAAGTTAAGAAATGACAATTCAAGTCCGTATTACCTGCAGAGCGAATCATTCGAGGAGATATGGAACGGAGAAGAAGCCGTATCTGTGCGCAAGGAGTTCATGGAAAAAGGAATAGCGAAAAGATGCGTAACTAAAAACCCATGTATATTCCAAAATCGTATCTAACAAGGGGTCAAGTCTTAATTCTTGATGAAAATACTTCATATTATTCAGAGGTACCCACCCGCTATTGGCGGTTCTGAAGCCTGGTGCCGGGGCATTTGTGGATACCTGGCAGATAAAGGACATTGTATAACGGTCCTGACCTTGGACGCGTATAACGAAGAAGAGTACTGGCGCGCCCCTTCTGCCGATGCCTGCAGGCTGAAAATTAGAGGGACAGATTACGACGGCAAAGTCAGGGTAATAAGATGCAAAATCACGAGAATGCATCCGCTTGTCTTAAAATTTTTTAAGATACTAGAGAGGCTCTTTAAGGTATATCTTTATGGCCCGCACTCAGTAGAGATGTATTTTCGAATGATGAAAGAGATAAAAGAAAACGATGTTGTGCACCTGCATACCGTGCCTTATACATATAATTTTATTGGATTATGTATCGCGAGGTTATTTAAAAAACGAGTAGTCATTACCCCGCATTTTCATATCGGGCACCATCAATATGAGGCGTGGAGTGTTTTTTGGCTTCTCAAGATGTGTGACAAAGTTCTTGCTGTAAGCGATTATGAAAAAAATTATCTCTCAAAAAAAGGCATAGATAGAGACAGGATTATTATTGCCCACAACGCGGTTAGCATAGATGATTACGCGCCCAAAAAGTTGGATAGTTTTAAGGAGAATCTCCTCAAAACTTACGGGATACAGGAGAGCGCGAAGATAATAATCTTTGTTGGCAGAAAAATAGAATATAAAGGCGTCGATGTTCTGATTGAGGCAATAAGAACCTTAAGAAATGAGATGCCTGTAAAGCTTTTTCTGGTAGGGCCTGATTTTCCATGGTTTAAGATATATTACTCTAATTTGACGGCGGAGGAGAAGAGAGATATTATTAATTTTGGGTGTGTCTCCCACTCTGTTAAAGTGAATCTTTTGCATCTGTCGGATGTCCTGGTTTTGCCTTCCGCATTTGAAGCATTCGGAATAGTCCTGTTGGAGGCATGGGCCTGCAATCTGCCAGTAATAGGCAGTGATAGAGGTGCGTTGCGCGAAATTATAGATAAAGGCGGGTCGATTTTTAAGCATGGTGATATTAAAAGCCTTAACAACAGGATCAGGATTTTGCTGGGAGACGAAGGTTTGTCTAAAAAAATGGCGCAATGGGGAAAAGAGGCGGTGTCCCGGATATATAGTTTAAATAAAACCGGGGAAAAGGTTGCTGGCGCGTATTATGAAGATTTTACAGGTAGTGCATAATTTTTTGCCGTATTCTAAGGCAGGGACAGAGATTTATACGCATAACCTTTCCCTGGCATTGGCTCAAAGAGGGCATAGGGTCTCTATTTTCCATAGGTGCTGCAATTTAAAGAAAAGAGAATACGAGCTTACGCGTAAAAAAAAGGGCGGGCAAGAGATCTTTTGCCTTAATAACACGTTTAGCTTGTGCGATTCATTTGAGATGACTTATAAAAATGGTATAATAGCGGAGGCTTTTGCCAGGGTCCTGGATGACAGCAAGCCGGATATTGTGCATATTCAGCACCTGCTCTACTTAAGCGCTGAGATAATCAAAGAGATCGTTAAAAGAGGTATTCCCGTTGTTTTTACATTACACGATTATTGGTTGGCCTGCCCGCAGGGGCAATTCCTAAAAAGCAATGAAAAGCCCTGTCACGGAGAAGATGCCATTGAATGCGTTAAATGTGTGGCTTATCAGCTTGGTATCAGAAAAAACTCTTTTAAGCTGTATTATTTTTTAAGAAGGTATATCCCGGAATACCTTGTCCAGTGCGCTAAAAGATGTTATCTGGTTTTTTCTTCTTTTTCAATCAGAAAAAAAGGCGCGAGCCTGATAAGCGGAAGGGCCTCTTATATGCGGAAGATTTTTTCCGGAATAGATATGTTTATAGCTCCATCCAAGTTCTTTAAGCAAGCTTTCGCCGGATTCGGCATACCGGAAGAGAAAATTATTTTTTTGCCGCATGGGTTCAATCTGGATAATCTAAAGCAGCCGCGGAAAACTTTTTCCAAAAAGTTGAGGTTTGGTTTTATAGGAAACTTAATGCCGGCGAAGGGCGCCCATATACTGATTCAGGCTTTTAATGAAATTAGGGATAATGCCGCGGAATTAAAGATATACGGCAAGGCCATATCATACAAAAGTATAATCGGCAATTATTCAGCGCGCATAAAAAAAATGGTTGTTAATAAAAATACCAGATTTACAGGAGAGTTTGATAATCGGGATATAGAAAATATTTTTTCGGAAATAGATGTCCTGGTTGTTCCCTCGATTTGGCGGGAAAACTCACCATTAATCATTCAGGAAGCGTTTATCGCTAATACGCCTGTTATCGCGTCGGATATCGGCGGTATCCCTGAGTTGATAACAGATACTGTAGATGGGTTATTGTTTAGGGCGGGCGATATAGAGGATCTGCGCGGGAAGATGGTTATGTGTATTGAGAATCCATCCTTGATACAAGAGTTAAAGCGGAATATCAGATTACCAAAAGACATAAAAGGCCATGCCAAAGCGATAGAAGGCATGTATGAGGATTTATTAAAAAAATGTTAAGGTATCTTTGCATAGCGATTATATTATTACTGGTTATCTGGATCTCTTTTTTTCCTGAGCCGGTTCAGCAGGGGTATAGCCTTCTCGCAAAAAGCGTCCTTATCTTCGCCCTTGCGGCTCTCTTAGCTCAAAAAGGAGTTTCGATATTTAAATTCAGTGATTTTCCACTCTGGCTATTCATAGGCGCGATGGGCTTAAATGTCTTATTTGCTCAGCAAAAGAGCGTAGCGCTCAAGACATATTCGGATTTGGCAATATTCGTGTTTGTAATCTATTACCTGATATCAGAAGGCCTTTTTTCGCAAAAAGGTTTCAACCTTCTGCTGAAAACCATATGCGTATCAAGCATTATAGTAGCGTTGTGCGGAATAGGGGAGTCTCTGTCTGCTTTTAATCCTCTTTACGAATATTTTATCGAAAACCCATTCTACAAGCGGTATATATCAGGATTTACGCGCCCCGTATCTACGCAATTCCATACTGTGATATTGGGAAGTTATCTGTTAGCGGCCCTGCCGTTCAACGCGATACTGTTTAAGCAGAGCGGGTCGATTTCTAAATTATTAGGCGGCTTAGGGCTTGTATTGAGCGTAGTAGTAATAACCCTGACTTTTTCCAGGGGAGTTTTTCTTGGGTTGATAGCAACAGTTACGTTTTATCTGTTTTTACAAAAGCATTATCGCCTTTTGCTTATATTTTTCATCGCGTTAATTTTATCTGTGATTTTTTGTACTTATCTGCCCTATCCTATTAATAGATTCGGCTTAAGCCAGATGATAACTCAGAATAGCGGCATGTTTTCAGAGTATAGGCTCACAAGGTTTGTTATGGCGCTACGGGTAATCACGGATCACCCGTTGGTAGGTTTGGGGTTCCAGCATTTCAGGATCAGATTTTACGAATATTATCCCCTTAGTTTCAACGTTCCTTATGAGTTTATGATACCGGATAATATGTATTTAGCTATTTTAGCGGAAACCGGTTTAGTGGGGTTCGCGGGGTTTTTTATTTTTATTCTGTCTGTATTCATTAAAGCAAAAAAATGCTTGGTAAGATTGGGGCGTCAGCCGGAGCGTAAAAGGGAAGCGATCTTTATCATGGCCGGTTTTACGGGATTGCTCGTTAATATGATGGCTTACGAACTTTTTTACTGGTTAAATATTTATATCTATTTTTGTATATTCATAGGTTTGATAGAATTTTTTTATAGGTTGCATACCAGGGAGCCTTTAAAATGATATGGTTCCTGGCGCTGGCGTGTATCTTTCTTTTACCGTTTTTTTCACCGGTCCTATTAAGCGGGATGGGAGCGCTATCCGCGTACGGAGTTCTGCTTATCTGCTTCCTGTACCTTGCCTTGAAGAGTGGAGATTATCTTAAAAAAGGCCGCTCTTTTCTGCTGCCGCTTATATCTTTTTTGGCGATAATCATTATCACGTCTTTTTTTGCGGTGTCTCCCGCGGCGGCTTTTAATAATACACTTTATATTATTTTGTGCGCAATGATTTTTCTTGCTCTCGCGGGCTTAAGTTCTCAAAAAAAGAAGCGGATAGGCTTTGTTCTCATAGCGGCTTCTTTTTTTGTATCCGCAATAGCGCTATTGCAGAGATTCTTTTATTTTGATCAAGTAATACCCTATATGATTTCACAAAAACCCTTCTTCGCGGCTGACGAGTTTTTTTACCTGATGGATATCATAAGAACAAAACGTGTTATTTCGACTTTTGCTACACCAAATCTACTGGCATCATATCTGGTTATGATTAATCTTCTGGCATTAGGGTACATTTTCTCAGAAGACAAGAGGAGGAACATGCTCTTTCTTGCGCTTCCATTAATAACCAATAGTTATTGCCTGCTGCTTACAGGCTCTTTTATGGGAATTATGAGTTTCTTAACAGGGTTTCTGCTCTTTATTATGATGCTGTTGAATAAGGATAAGAAAAAGCTTACGCGATATACGCCGATACTTGCCGCCTTCTTTTTAGGTATATTGGTTATGGTTATGATTCTGGCAGCCCAAAGATGGTTCCCCAGCCTGTACAGGTATAATCTTCTCTTCGCGCTGGAAGAGAGGGTGAGATTATGGGGGTTTACTCTGGGCATTATAGTAGATAGGCCGTGGTCTTGCGCGGGCCTGGGTAATTTCGCGAATATATGCAGGATGTATATGCCGGCAAATGCCCCGGAATCTATAATGGCGCACAATCTTTTTATGCAATTATGGATCGAGGCCGGCCCCTACGGAGTCCTGGCCTTTATCTGGTTTTTGCTGGCATTTATGCGCGATGCTGTAAAGAGCATATTTGACAAAGATACGTTTTTTAATTTTGCTGTTTTTCAGATAGGCATATTCTCTGCTCTATTCGCTTTTTTGGTACACAATATGGCGGATTTCAGTTTTTTTGTGCCCCAGGCCGCGATAATATGGTGGATATTATGCGCGCTTTTAATAAATAATAAGTAGAGTAAGCGGTATTAAACCATTGACTTTCACGAGCATGAAGCATATAATATAAAAAAGCAGGTTAAGAAATGAAAAAATCAAGTCATGCGAAAAAAGGTTTTATTGAGATAGTAATAATTTTTATTATTGCCTTATCTTTTGCCATAGCCGCGATAACCACTCTCTTCTGGAGCAAGGCACCGCTCTCGGTATCTCAACTCAAGCGGTTTCAGGCTGTAAATTACGCGGAAGCAGCTTTGTATGAAACATTTAGCAGGTTCAGGTCAAGTACTCCCCCATTCGATGAATGGGATGTAAATGAATGGGCGCTCTGGGAAGAGACAGAAGGCGTATCAGGTTTTATTCCCACGGATCCTACTATTGAGATAGACGGCATTACAATTACCATATCTGTCGAAGTTGATGATATGGGCACTCCGGCGGATCTTTCAGATGACAGAAATGAGGTCACGGCAACGCTTGACCAGGAACAGATAATTTTATGAGTTATTTTAAAGAGTCCAGCAAGGGATTTACGTTAGTTGAGATATTGACTTCAACTATATTATTAGTTATAGCGGCCGCTGCTTTTTTTGCTGTCTTTGTTTCTACGGCAAAGTTGAGGATCTATTCATCAAATGAATTAAGAATGTCGATTAGCGCGTCAAGCTGGCTTGAAAAAGTCAGGACAGGGTCTACCGGCGCGACGGAATACGATAATTTAACCGCGCAGGCCGCTACAGACTTAAATAACGCCGCGTCTATTTTTCAGGAAGATTACACCGGCTGGATAGCAGCGAATGAGAGCAATATTGATATAGTAAATCCGGGTGACAATACAAAGGGCGCGTTATATACAACAGATGAAAATATAGATCTTGGTTCAGGCGTAGATTTTAAAAAGATAACAGTAACTGTGTTATGGGATGAAAAGACTTGATGGGGAAAGAGCTGTTGAATAAGAGGTCAGCGGTAACGTTAGTAGAATTGATAGCTGTTGTCGTGCTTATAACTTTCATTCTTGCCGCTTCCACAATAATTATTGTAATCGGCATGCGGTTATTTAAAACAGAACTATCAAAGAACATCACAACAGATGATTTAACCGTGGCCCTTGAGTGGATAAAAAAAGACGCGATGCGTTCGGATAATGCCGACACAACTATAGCTAATGAGATTACACTGGATTTTAGTTTTCCGGCGCCCTTTCAAATAAGGTATTACATTAAAAGCGGCACTACAGAATTATACAGGCAGAGAGTAGGGGATGCCGGCGATGGTAAATTAATAACAGATATGATAGCTGCGGGTAACCTGCCGGTTTTTTCAAAACCCGCGGGGAGTAATTATCTCTTGGCGGAAATATGGGTGAGTGATCCTGGCGCGGATTCATCGATGCATCAGGATATAGGGGTGATGCTGCGTTGCAGCAGTAATTAGAAGGCCCGGCCCCTTGTTAGAGGCAAAAAAATGAAAAAAGGTTTTACATTAGTTGAGTTACTGATTGCCATCATAATTCTTAGTATTCTTGCCGCGGTTTCACTTCCTGTATATAACAAAATTATAAAACGCACAGGATTCAAGGAAGTAACAAATATTGTAGGCCTGATAAGAGCCGGCGCGAAATATTACAATCTTAAGTATGGTGTAGGCGTTCTTGCTGCCAATGAGACTGCCTGGGGCGCTTTAAAACTTGATAAGCCTACTGACTCCGGCACTAACTTAATATATGTAATAACCTCTGCTGACGGAGACCCGGCATTACAGGTCTTCTATAAAGGTAATATGCTTTATCAATATAATTTAAAAACAGGAATCGGTATCAATACCGGCGTTCCGGACGCGGCGTACCTTCCCGCTGATTTACCGTAGAAAAAAATGAAAAAAGGTTTTACTTTAACTGAATTGATAATAGTTGTTGTGATTCTTGGTATTCTTGCCGCTCTTTTACTCCCTGCGTATAACAAGATTATAAAACACGCGGGGTTTAAGGAAGTGGCAAGCGTTGTAACCAGAGTAAAAGCCGCCGCGAAGTATTATGATCTTAAATGCGGCTTAAGCGCTCTTCCTGCCAATGAGATTGCCTGGGGTATTTTAAAAATCGATAAGCCTTCCAGTACCGGTACTGACTTAACATATGTAATAACCGCTGCTGCTACCGGAAACCCGGCATTGCAGGTCTCCTATGACAGCAGCCTGCTTTATGAATATGACTTAGTAACAGGAAGCGGCATCAAGACATCTGACCCAAACACTGCGTACCTTCCCGCTGATTTACCGTAAAAACAAGGGGTCAAGTCTCAACTTTGCTACTTAACATAGAAAGCTTATATGAGAGTTAAGTAGCAAAGTTGAGACTTGACCCCTTAAATTATTTTTAAGTTGCAACTATAAGGCTTGACCCCTTTTTAATTATATGTTATATTTAGACTATATTAGAGAGCGTATGTAAAGATGAGCTATTATAAAGTATTAGGTTTAACCAAAGAGCCTTTTTCCACCAGCCCGGACCCCAATTTCTTTTACCAGTCACTGGAGCATAAGGCCGCCTTGACCAATATATTGATAGAGATTAAACTCCGACGGGGTTTGAGCATTATTCTTGGCGATATTGGTACAGGAAAGACTACTCTCAGCAGGAAACTTTCCCAGCTCTTAAACGCCCGTGACAATCTTGACTTATATATGATATTAGATCCTACCTATGACACAGAATACCTATTTTTATTATCACTGATAAAAACATTTGAAATTGAGATTAATGCCCAGGGCGCTACTATTCTCGACCTTAAACAGGAACTGAAGCACCACCTTTTCCAGAAAGGAGTAAACGAGAACAGAACTATTGTCCTGCTTATCGATGAGGCGCAGAAACTTAACCCCATGTCTTTAGAGGTGCTGCGCATGCTTTTAAATTATGAGACAAATGAGTTTAAATTGCTGCAATTAATATTATTAGGGCAGGTAGAGCTCCTCCCCCTGCTTATCCAGACCAAAAATCTTATGGATAGAGTCAGCTTGAAATACGCGCTCGGCCCTTTTGATGAAGAAGAGACCAGGGAGATGATCGAATTTCGCTTAAGGCAGGCCGGTTATAACGGTAGAGAAAAATTATTTCATGATGAGGCTTTTAAAGGAATACACGAACATACTAAGGGATATCCACGCCGCATCTCTATGCTGTGCCATAAAGCGCTGAAGCATCTGGTTATGAAAAATAGGCCTTTTATAAATGACGAGATTATAAAAGAGATTGTTGACTCTGAGGCGAAATTAGGATGGCAGAACAAAGATCTACTCCTGAAGAAAAGCTATTAAAGTTAATAGAAAAAGAAGATGGCAATGAAGCCGTTATATTCAAACGGAAAAGAAGCGTCTTTTTTGTATTTAGTAATTTTTGGTTCTCTTTAAAAAAAATAGCCGGCTTGGGAGCAGGCAGATTAAAAAGCGGCGTAAGAGAGCCAAACCTAAAAGTCCTGAATAAGTTTCTTTTTGCCATATCAATACTTCTTTTAGGCTATTCAGTAATGGATTTTGTTTTTAACCGCCCTGATATAAAAGAGGCCCATGAAAAAAGCAGGCTTGTAAGAGAGGGCGGCGTGATGGGTAGGCTGGTATTTGAAACACGCCCGTTTTTACATTACCTCGAAATGGTTCAACGCAGGAATATCTTTAGCCCGATCATGTTGAAGCAGGTGGAAAAGCCGGAAGTTAAGAAAAAGCAATTACAGGAAATGGCCGGTAACTTAAGCTTAGTCGGTATATCATTAGACGAAGAACCTATGGCCATGATTGAGGATACGAAAGAGGAGAAGACGTTTTTTCTTAAAAAGGGCGATAAGATCGGTGTGTTTAAGATAGAAGATGTGCAGGAAAATAAAGTTATATTAAGCTTTGAAGGCAAAAAGATTGAATTGATATAATATAGGGTAAAAATGAAAAGAAAAGTTTTAATAATTCTGACATTCTTTATTATATGCGGTATGGAAAGAATAGTATGGCCTCAATCTCAGCCTGTCGAGATTATTGGGCCTGTTGAAACCATAGAGATTCAGGAAATTAAAACAATACCCGGTAGAAGGCGCACCATGGAAGAGGGCTTAACCATGACAACGTCTCTGGATCTGCGCAATATGGATATTGTCGATACCATTAAATTCTTAGCGGTAAAAGGCAGCCTGAATATCGTTACCAGCAAGAGTGTAAGCGGACGGACAACTCTATTTTTAAAGAATGTGACTGTTGGTGAGACCCTGGATGTACTTTTACTTACCAACGGCTTAGCTTGTATTAAAAAGAATAACATCATTACTATCATGACCGAAGCGGAGTACGAAGCGCTTTATGGGAAAAAATATACAGACAATAGAGGGATTAGGACCATAGAATTGAAATATGCCCTGCCCACAAAAGTAGGGGCGGCGCTGGAAAGCATTAAAAGCAATCTCGGCAAGATTATTATGGATGATGATATAAACACGATTATCCTGATAGATACACCGGAAAAAGTTAAAGAACTGGAAGCCGCTATTAAGAACTTGGATAGAGTTGCTGTTGAAAAGGCTTCTCCTACAATCAGCAGGGCATTTGAACTGGATTACGCCATGGCTGAAGATATCCAGGAGAAGATAGCGGAGATGTTGACAACGGATATCGGTTCTATCAGTTTTGACGAAAGAACAAACAAGATAGTAGTCAACGATTTCCCGAGTAAGATAAAAGAGATAGAAAAAGTAATAACCGCTTTTGACGCGAAGACCAGGCAGGTATTTATTGAGGCCAAGATTGTGGAGATAACTTTAAGTGATGATTTTGCCTATGGCATCAACTGGGAGAAACTATTCAAGGTAGCTGGCAAGGATATAAACCTTGTAGGTGCTTTTCCTATTTCAGGATTAGCGGAAGTAGCAAACTCTTTTGGCAAGATCTCTGTAGGAACATGGCAATGGGACGCGGGAGAGGGAAGCCTGGACCCGACACAGCCGCAGGCAATCCTTACCTTTTTATCTGAGATAGGCAAGGTAAAGATCATATCTTCGCCGCACATCGCTGTCTGTAATAATGAAGAGGCAAAGATCATGGTTGGTACCCGCCAGCCTTACGCTACCAGTACGATTTCCCAGAGCGATACAACCGCTACCACTTCCTGGAGCGCTGAATTTGTCGATGTAGGTATAACGCTTACAGTCACTCCGACAATCAATAGCGACGGTTTTGTAAAGATGCATATAAAACCGGAGGTGAGTACGCTGACAGACTGGTTTGAGATTTTGGATGATTCAGGCGTTGCGCAGATACGTTTACCTGAAATAGATACATCTAATGCCGAGACAGATATTTTGGTCAAGGATGGCAGGACAATAATTATCGCGGGGCTGATAAAAGAGAGCATAACCGAAAGCGAAAGAAAATACCCGTTTTTGGGAGACATACCTCTTTTGGGAGTCTTATTTAAATCAATAACTGATATTAAAGAGACAAAAGAGTTGGTTGTATTTCTCACCCCTCATATTATAACCGGAGAGGAAGACTTGCTCTATTCAAAAGGCACTGAAAAGGTAAGAAAGCCAAGAAAAAAATGAACAGGGATAACTTGCTTAGGGGTATCTTTTGGATTGTATTAGTAGCAAGTTCTTTGGGCCTGATTTTTGCCGGTTACGCAATCAACGCCAGACAGGCGGATAAGATAGAACTGCTTAAAAAAAATCTGCAAGAGACACACCGGATATTGAACAAGACTAAAAACGAGCTTCTTAAGGCAAAAAATAATGCCGGCATTCTAACCGTGAAAAAAGACGGCTTAATCGAGAAAGTCTCTCTACAGGAAGGCCGTATTGAAAAGTTCCAGCGGGAGAAGAAGAGCCTGGAGGAAAGAGGAGAAGGGCTGTCAGCGCAAAAGAGAGAACTGGAAGAGACGCTTAAAAAAACAAGAAAGTCACTAGAAAAGAAAGTCAGGACACAAGAGCTTAAAATAGCTGAACTGAGAAAAGATTTCCAAAAAAAATCAGCTGTGGAAAAAGCGATGTTTTTAGCGCAGGAAGAGAAATTAAATGAACAGGTTACATCTGCTGAAGTATTGCTTGAAGCGCTAACCAGAAAGAATAAGGCGCTCTTGAGCGAGGCAACTGAGAATAAGCACCTGCTTGTCCGCCTTATCAGGGAGAACGAGGGTGAAATAGGCGCGCCGCCGATAGGGGCTATGGATGAGAGCAATTTAAGGGAAAAGATATCCAATTTAAATAAGATGATCGCGCGGAATAAAAAGCTTATAACTAAGAATGAGAAGATAATTATTGACGTAAGCAGTGAAAAGGAAAAGCTCGCCGATAAACTTCGGCAGACAGAAGAGCAGTTTAAGAAAAAGGCGCTGAGGCTTCATTACAATTTAGGCTTGGCCTATGATGAAGGGCGGCAGTATGATGAAGCGCTGACAGAATATGAAAAGGCGCTGAAGATAAGCCGCCTAGATCCGGATCTGCATTATAACATCGCGATTATTTATGACGAACATTTTCACGACATGAAAAAAGCAATCGAACATTATAAAGCATATCTTGAGCTTTCTCCTGATGCTGAAGACGCGGAAAAAGTGGCTTATTGGCTGGAGAGAGCAAAAGAGGAATTAAAATACAGCCGGTAATGGGGTCAAGTCTCAACATTGCTACTTAAGGAATAAGGCGCAAGGCAAAGGAATAAGAAGTGAGAAAATCTTCAGTTGACTGGAGGCTTGTAGGCGGGTTTATCGCCCTGCTCTTTCTTATGGTGGCTATCGGCGCTATAGGAATTTCTCAAATTCAGTTTTTGAGTGAGAGAGTGGATAGTTTTGGAAAGTACTATTTTCCTCTCCAAAAGGCTACCCTGGAGATGCGAATTAATAATAGTCTATACGCGAGGGGTATTCGTAATTATATCTTCTGGCGCAGCGCGAGATACCTCGAAGCTGCTAAAGAAGGCGCGAACCGGAAGGTTATCAATACCGCGCAAGAAGCCTTTGATCGCAAATTAGCGGATTATACCTCTTTTGCCAGGACAGGCACGGAAAAAAAACGGGTCGGCATAATTAATCTGTTACAACAGGAATTACGCGGCATAGGCGGAAAGATTATTAGCCTGGTAGATCAGTTAGAGGATATTAAAAATAACGCTAAAAGAAGCAAAATAGAGCAGTCTATAAACAGCCTGCTAATGGCTTTCGAAAGCAAGTTATACAGGATCGATGAATTTATAGAGGAGAGCCTTCAGAAAGCTAATTTAGAAAGCGTAGAGGCGCAGTTGCGCCTGGCGGGAATAGCGAAAAAACGGGCAGTAGCGCTTCTGTTCTGGTCTTCGATCATCGGCTTGCTTATCGGGGGCGAAACCGCGTACCTTATTTATCGTAACCGAAAAAATGAAAAAGAGATGCGCGAAAAACTTGTGCACAGGATGATCAGGCTGGAAGAGGAGGAGCGGCAGAACCTCTCGCTCCAGGTCCACAATCAGATGGGACAGGACCTGAGCGCTTTAAGGATTTATTTGGATATTATAGATAAGAAACTGCCGGATAAGGCCCAGGCACCGGTAAAAGAGATTTCCCAGAGCAAGGAGATCCTTTCCGGGCTGTTGGAAAAGAGCCATAACATCGCCGAGCTTTTACGCCCGCCCGCACTCGAAGAGATAGGCTTAGTCGATACAATTACCGATCTTATTTTTCAATACAAACAGATAAGCGTTATTGAATTTACCTACCAAAAGCCTAAAACAACATTAGAGTTATCTGATGAATATTCACTTATTCTTTTCAGGGTAGCCCAGGAAGGCCTGACCAATATTATTAAGCATTCTCAGGCTAAAAGAGTAAAGATTCTTTTAAGTAAAAGAGCAGACGCGGTCTCTTTATCTGTTGTCGATGATGGAGTAGGATTCAATTACGGGCAATACCTGAAGTCTTTTCGCCGTCGCAGTGAGGATAAATTAAGGTTAGGCCTCGCGGGCCTGCGCGAGAGAATAGTGTTATTGAATGGAAAGATGGATGTAGAGACCGCCCCGGAAAAAGGAACAAAGCTAAATATAGAGCTTCCCCTATGAGCTTATCGATTATAATTACTGATGACCACGATATTATCCGCGCCGGCATAAAAAATATCATCCATGATCAGCCAAATTATGAAGTAGTGGCTGAAGCAAGAGACGGGGAAGAGGCCCTGGCAAAGGTAGAAGAGCATAAGCCGGATATCCTTCTCCTGGACGTTACCATGCCTAAGATAAGCGGGCTTGATATAATTGAACAGGTACATTGCATCTCTCCCAAAACAAAGGTTCTGGTTATTAGTGTGCATAAGGCGCACATCTACGCGATGAAAGCTTTTCAGGCAGGCGCAAAAGGGTACCTGCATAAGGAGAACGCGGGTGAGGAGCTTTTACCTGCTCTTGCTAAAATATCCGCTGGTGAGATCTATTTAACCGCTTCTGTCTCTTCTTTTCTTGTGGAAAAGACACTCAAAAAACCGACAGAAAAAAAGTTGGAGGAACTGCTTCTTACCTCTCGGGAGCAGGAGATATTGCGCCTGGTAGCCGAAGGCAAGACAGCCAAAGAGGTGGCCGCGACTCTGTACATCAGCAGGAGAACAGTGGAAAATTACAAAAATACCCTCTTAAAGAAACTTAATCTCCATAAGACAAGTGACCTTATCAAATACGCTATCAAGCACAAGATAGTAGAGATCGATGATGAGGAATACTGATGGGGTCAGGTCTCAACATTGCTACTTAAGGAATAAGCTATGGCAAGGCCGTTAAGAATAGAATATCCCGGCGCGTGGTATCACGTAATAAACCGCGGAAGAAGGAAAGAGAAAATATTTCAGAATGAGAAGGATTACGAAGCATTCCTGAATGTTCTGGAACAGGCCTGCCGATTATATGCCTTTGAAATACACGCTTACGCCTTACTGCCAAACCATTATCACCTGCTTGTACGTACTCCGCTGGGAAACCTGTCAAAAGGGATGAGGCATTTAAGCGGTGTGTATACTCAGAAGCATAACAAAAAACACAATATCGATGGGGGGCTGTTCAAAGGGCGATACAAATCCATGTTAGTGGAAGACGACATATATTTATTGGAATTAGTAAGGTATATACATAGAAACGCTTTAAAGGCAGGATTGGAAGAGGCGATAGGCCAATATAAATGGGACAGCCATAGCGGCTACATGGCAGAAAAAGACAAGCAGAGATGGTTGACAACAGAAGAAGTATTAAGCAGGTTTAGCCAGCGCAAGAATGAGGCTATAAGCGGATTGAACGCTTTTGTCAAAAAAACAACACCGAAAGACCTACTTGAGGTGCTTGATGATATAAAGTGGCCGTCAGTGCTGGGAAGGAAAGAGTTTAAGGACAAGATAAAGGAACTGATAAAAGATAAAAGCATAGATCCGAAAGAGGTAACAGGTTACAGTGAATACAAAACACCGGATAGCGCTAACAATAAAACTATAACAGCCAGAATATTGTCGGCGGGGAAGGAAGCATTGCAAAAAAGAAGGAGTAGGAATCTATCCGGAGAAAAAAAGGCCTTGATATATCTGCTAAGAATACACGGAAACAGCCTGAAAGAGATAGGTAAATATATGGGGGGTGCCTCATATTCATCCGTATCGAATCAATATAGGCACGCGGAAAAAGAGATAAAAGCGAAGAAGGGCTGTTATGAAGAGATGACAAAGATCTCAAAAAGGCTTAAGTAGCAATGTTGAGACCTGACCCCTATAGTGAATGAAAAGGGGTCAATTGAAGTAGCTTGCGCAGGAAGAACAAGTATTATTCCGCCTATTTCGCGGGTTTGAAGTATGTTATATTTATAGTGGAGAGAGTCAAAAGAAGCGAGAGAAGAGGGTGATTAAGATGAAGATGCTGACTAGATTAAGAATAATAACATACAGAACGCTTGAACAGATAGATGGCGAAAAGCATCATTTCGCGCTGTTATCCTACAATAAGGCGCAGCTATTTAAATGGCGGATATTGACTAAGATTAAGCTTTAGTAAGATAGAGGAGGCAGGGATGAGAGGGGTCAATAATTTTATTTTGGGGTTAGGTATTGCGGCGGGCCTTATTGTAAGCCCGCTCTTTGTTTTAGGCGCCCATGCTCTCGGCATGGAAGTGGACCCTGTGGAGATTAACTTAAAAGATGTTCCTCTGGGCGAAAAGATAGCGATCTCAGTATTATCCGAAGAGAAGATGAAACTTACGATACAGAATAAGTCCGCTATCGCCTACACCTATACAATAGATATTCTCCCGATTTCCGAAACAAGAGGCGCACTCAAAAATGGCTATACAAACATCCCCGACACCTCCTGGATATGGCCGGAAGAGAAGGATGTCCTGATACAGGGAGATAGCGTAAAAGAAGTAGAGCTTTTCTTAGAGGTGCCGGATGAGGAGAATTACAAGCATAAGAATTTCCAGGCAGAGATAGAGATAAAGAGTAAGAAGAACAGCCCTGAAGAGGTCTTTGTGGTAGCGGTTAGGCTGAAGATCTTTTTCTCAACCTAAGGGGTCAAGTCTCAACATTGCTACTTAACGATATTAAAAACGCAAAAGGACATAAAATACAAATGCAAAAAAGGGGACGGTTCTATTTTTTAATAAGTGTAATAATATTGGCGTCTATCTCTGTTCCGGTTTTTGGCAGTCCAACGCCAAAACAAGAGGTGGATGAACGCCTTCTTACTGTTCAGTTGCAAGGGGTATTCAGCGCTAAAATATCTCTAATACCTTTTAAGGGCCTAAAAGCCATGACACCGATTGCGGAAATATCAGATGTGAAAGATGGTGAAACCATCACGCTTAAGATACCTGCTAAAGACCTGCCAGGAGAATTCCTGCTTAGAATTGAGTATCGCGCTAAAGAGGCAGACCATCCTCGCCCGGCGGAGAAAAGCATCTTTATCAATAAGCAGAATATTGACTTATCTGTAAACCCGCTTCACATCAACAATAGCGATTATACTAAATTTAACGAAGATGAAAAAGAGAATACAGTTTATAGCGCGTTCATGAAAGAGAACATTGAAAAACGTATGCCCATAGAATCGCTTAGGCAGTTTCTATTAAGCTACGACCAGCAAAGCTCAAAACTCTACATACACGCGGTCAAAGAGTTTGAGCAGCGCAGGCAGGAATATAATACCTGGCTGAGTAATCAGGCAGAGGTACATAAAGAGCTTTATGTCAGCAATCTGTTTCAATTTCAGTATATACCCGTAATAGAATGGCCAACCAGCTTGAAAGAGGGGCCCAAGCCGCTCTTAAAAAACTATTTCGAGGGAATCGATTTTAGCAATCCGCTTATTATCCGCACGCGCGAACTGACTATGCTGATGGACGATTATATGAGGCTCTATGGTATGTTGGCCACAACCGGAGAATTGCGTAATTCACTCTTCATTGAGGCCGGGCGCATTGCCTGTGAAAAAGCATCCAAAGGAGATCCGAAAGTCTATGGCTGGATGGTCGACTATTTCTACAAAGGTTACGAAACTTACAACATAAAGGATGGAATGGTTATGCTGGGAGAGCATATCAAGAATCCGAATTGTTTAGCCGCAAAAAAAGAAGAGATAACCGAGCGCTTAGAAGGCATGAAAAGATTGACCCCGGGAGCCTTATCACCTGATTTTGTCAGTATCGATAAAGAAGGCAATGATTTTGCGTTTCATAAATGGAGAGGTAAGGCGCAAAATAAACTGCTTCTGTTTACTTTGACAGGTTGCGGGCCCTGCAAGAAGACGATGAGAACGCTTACCAAATGGTATAATGAGGCAAAGAACAAGGAGAAGCTTGATATTGTTGTTGTTGATTTGAAAGAGATAAAGACAGAAGAAGAGAGGCAGAAGAATGCGGCAGCTCTTCCTTCTGAGTGGAAATATACTTATGTCAAAAAAGGCCTAAAGAGCCCCGCTGCAAAGGCTTATGCCGTATTAGCCACACCTGATCTATTCATAATAGATAGCGAAGATAACACTATCGTATCTGTCCCTGATAATCTAGATCAGCTGATAAAAGAGATGAAAAACATGAAAGAGTAGCACTACCGTCTTTGCGAGGAGCGTTAGCGACGAAGCAATCCCAGGAGATTAGTATAATGAAGGAAAACCAGGGCTATGTTTATTTTATGATGAATAAAATCAATACGGTTATTTATACTGGTGTTACTAGTAATTTAATCAAGAGAATTTGTGAGCATAAAGAGAAAATAGTCGAAGGCTTCACTAAAAAATATAATCTTAATAAGTTGGTTTATTACGAAGTGTTCGATTCTATAGAAGAGGCTATCTTCAGAGAAAAGCAGATTAAGGCCGGTTCCAGAGTGAAGAAGTTAGCTCTGATTGAGTCTACTAATTCTGAATTTAGGGATTTATATAATGAACTTTGAGATTGCTTCGCTATCGCTCGCAAAGACAACTCTGGCCCGTCTTTGCAAATGTAGTAAACCTCCCGAGGACGAAATGTCCGCCTGTCCCGCCTGTCCCGAACGAATGTGCGGGGAACGAATGTGCGGGGAGGCAGTGCCGTGAGCTCCGCGAACGGCGACCTTAGTAACAACGCTTAAAATTTAACTTGACATGTTAAATATTAAGGGTAAACAAAGAACTTAAAGCAGATGTTAAGCCTTGACCCGGATAGCTGGTTTATACTATAATATGTAATACATAAATTTATAAACTATTGTGCAGTACAATTAATATGATAAAAGACATAATTATATTACAAAAAAGAGAATTAGCGCGAAAATTAAAAGAGTTCTATATTCCAAGAGAAGCAGAGATTAAAGAGATAAAGAGCGATTTAATAAAAGTTATTATAGGCCCGCGAAGAGCCGGAAAATCGTCATTTTCCATCCGCTGTTTAAGCAAACTGCCCAATTTCGGGTATGTTAATTTCGATGATGAAAAACTTATTGATGTAACAAATTATGATGAAATAATCAGCGCGGTAGAGCATGTCTACAATAAGCCTGAATACCTGCTGTTGGATGAAATCCAGAATTTAGCAAAATGGGAGCTGTTTGTTAACAGACTGCAGAGGCAGGGATACAATTTAATAGTTACAGGCAGTAATTCAAAATTATTAAGTTCTGAATTAGCCACCCACCTGACAGGAAGATATTCTTCTATTTTACTCTTTACATTTTCTCCCAAGGAATTTTTAAAATTTAACGGGCAGAAAGCTACGGAAACCGAGACTAAAGCGCGCTTAAATTCTTATCTTGAACTGGGCGGTTACCCTGAGCCGTTAGTTAAAAAACTAAACTATAAAGAATACCTTTCAACTTTGCTGGATTCCATAATTTATAAAGATATTGTGAAAAGGTTTAAAATAAGGTCAGCGCAGGGAATCGAAGATCTATCTACTTATTTGATTTCCAATATCGCTAAAGATTATTCATACAACACTTTAATGCGGGTGACCAAGTGCAAGAGTGTCCATACTGTGGAAAAATACCTTAATTATCTGGAAGAGAGTTTTATCTTATTTAAAGTAAATAGATTTTCATATAAAGTTAAGGAACAGATAAATTCACCTAAAAAAATATATTGCTTTGATAATGGTTTTATCAGCGCCAAGGCATTCAAGGTCAGCAGGGATATCGGTAGGGTTTATGAAAACACAGTGGCGATCAAATTAAAAAAACTAGAACTTGAGAGAGATATATCGCTTTTCTATTGGAAAAATCAACAGCAGCAGGAAGTGGATTTTGTTATCAAGAGAGGTGCCAAAGTCAAGCAATTGATTCAGGTATGTTACGACATCGCGGATTTAGCTGTTAAAAAAAGAGAAATAAGGACATTAATTTTAGCGAGCAAAGAATTAAAATGCAGGAATCTATTAGTTATTACGAATGATTATGAGGCTGAAAACGATGAGGAATGGTTCGGCCTAAAAAGAAAGATCAGATTTATTCCTTTATGGAAATGGCTGCTAAAATAGCAAAGGAAAATATCAAAAACCCTTAAGTAACAATGTTAAGGCCTCGTAAAATAGAGTAATATGTGCAAATAAAAGAGGTAGATTTACGGGTAGATAAGAATATACATATAATATATACTTATGGTAGAGCAACAAAAGCAAAGGTGTGAAAATGAGAAACTATGTATGCTATCCTGAACAACGCTGTCATCGTAAAAACAATTCCAGTCTGTGTCTGCTGGTTATTTTTTTGTCTTGTATCTTATGTCTTATACCTTGTACTTTATGCCATGCCGGCTTAGCAGTCTCAGTAACAACCGGCGACGACTGGGCAATAGGCACTACGGGAATGGGAGTTACAACCGAGACCAGCGGGGATACCTGGGTAGCAACAGGCTCTTCTGATACTTTGGAGACAGTCTATATTAAGGCGGACGGAACGACCTGGTCTCCGGGCTCAGCCGCGGGAGAAGATACCTTTATCTTAAAACACAAGACCTCTGCCAGTTGGTCAAACCCTATCACAAATACAGGCAATGGTATTGCCCTGGCATATATGGAGATAGCAGGGACAGAGGGTTTTGACCTGCAGTTTATTGCACCAACCTCAACTACAGTAGGGGGAGAGCATAGCTTGACCGTAACGCTGACTGCAGTAGCCTGGGATGAGACAGTGACTGACATTGATGCAAATAGTTACACAACAGTTGTAATTGGCACCCAACGTTGGCTCGGTGAGAATATGCGGACAACAAAATACCCGGATGGAAGCGCTATTACTGATGGAACAGCATTAACAACTGAGTGGGCCACTGATGTTGCCATGTATTCCTGCCCGCCAAACGTGACTAATGACGGCTCTGACTGCGCCGCAGCCTCGACCTTAGGAATGTCATATCAATGGTCTGCGGCTATGAACGGCTCTACTACAGCTGGCGCACAAGGCATCTGCCCCAATGGCTGGCATATACCAACAGACGTGGAGCAACACACTCTGGATGATCTCTATGATTCAGGAACTTGTGACCCTGCCAGAGTAACATGGGGATGCGACCCTGCAGGAACAGCCCTTAATGAAGCTGGCTCATCAGGCTTTGAAGGCCTTCTTGCCGGCTATCGGTATCCCAATAGCGCCTTGCTTTATCGCGGCACGGGTGCGGGCTTCTGGTCGTCGTTACAGTCAGGTACTAATGCGTGGTGGCGCTCCCTGTATTTAACCAACTCCACGGTCTACCGGAATGCTATCACTAAGGCGTACGGCTTTTCAGTCCGCTGCATAAAGGACTAACGTAAGGTGAAGAAGATGAGACATAAAAAGATAAGAGAAAAATTTGTCATACCTGCGAAAGCAGGTATCCATAGTCTGGATTCCCGCTTCCGCGGGAATGACAGAGGCAAGGCACGGATAGCGCTGATAACAGCCCTTGCTATTATTACAGGGCTCTCTCTATCTTTTGCTATTAGCAGTCTCAGTTCTTATACAGGTGACGCGCAGACAATCGAGACACTCAGCTATAAATCTCCTCTTATCTGGCGCATTGACGGTGAAGGGGATTATCTCTTATCAGAGCTTGCTCCTGACGGAACATATGAGCTTGTTGAGGCAGTCGAAACAAGCAGCCAGATAGAGACTCTCGTTGCCACGTGGGAGTTTAAGGGTAAGGTGATCTTAGAACTTAGCGCTGATAATGGCCAGAACTATAGCACAACAGTCTATGGCGCGCCAATCGCCGGCTTTACAAGTGGTAACCAGATTAAGTGGCGGGTTACTCTTGGCCCTGATAGCGAGCTTTCCGAGATAAGAGTCGCTTATACAGATACAGAAGGCGCAGGCGGCACATTTGGCGCTCCTGCGCTTTCCGGATTCGGGTATAGAAAATCCCTCAACATCTCTAACCCCTCAGGCGAGGGGTTATTCAATTACCAGATAGAGGTAGAGATAGAAGAGGAAGGGATAAGGACAACCGCAGATTTTCAGGATATCCGTTTTACCGCAACTGACGGCGAGACAGTCCTTGCCCATTATTTAGAAAGAATCGAAGGCACAACACCCAATCGCGTAGCCACTTTCTATGTTAAAGCCCCCCAAATTCCTGCCACAGGCCTAAACCTCTATATCTACTATGGCAACCCTGAGGCAGAAGATATCTCATCACCTGATGAGGCCTTCGACTTCTTTGACGATTTTTCTTCTTCTGTCATTCCTGCGGAAGCAGGAATCCAGAAATGGGAGATCAAGTATGGAACAGCCACTGTTTCCAACGGACAATTAAGATTAGAAGACGCTGAACTCTTATCCAAAACCTACCGGATTGAAGATGGTATTATTGAATACCGCGCCAGGGCAGACGAAGGTAATGAGATCCGCCTTATCTTAAGGAGTGAAGAAGAAGGCGCTCTTCCAGGAGTCGCTAACCAGATTGCCTACTCTTCGGTCTATGAAGGCGCTGAGCACTGTATTGTTGTGGGCGATATTGTCAAAGCAAACCAGGCCCAGGCAATTGTCTCAGGCATAACCTACGATTACCGCGTAATGCTTGAAGCAACAAATCTAGTCTTCCAGAGATATACCCAGGATTATACAGAGTTACAGGCAGAGGTTATCTACGATGATACAGGCGGCCTTACCTCAGGAAGCATCGGCCTTAAAGCGGGCACAGGCTGCGTAAATTATTTTGATCAGGTAAGGGTACGCAAATATATTAACCCAGAACCTTATATCAGCTCTACAGGTAGTGAAGAGAGTGTCAGTTTAGCGCGATTTTCAGGTACCACCTTAGCTGAGAATGGAAACGTTATTGCCAGGAGCGAGGCCATCTCAACCCCAACATATACCACCGCACCGGTTTCTACTGCCTGTGATATCAGTGTGATCACACCGTCATTGCGAGTAACCGATGAGAGCGACGCAATCTCAATCGACATCTCCGCAGACGGTGGCGCAAGCTGGAGAGAGGATTGTACCAGCGGCAGCAGTTACAGCGCGCCTCTCGACTTTAGTGTGGGCAGAGAGTTGTTACTGCGCGCCAACCTTTCTATCGCGGATACAACTTCAATCTCAGAACTCAAACTCGACTACTCCATTGCCCCCATGGTTACCTCAGAGAATCTCTATTGTTCAGGCGCTACAGGTGAAGGGGGTGTATATGTATCAGGTGACGCGATAATTGTCGAATGGGATAACTCCGCAACCGGTGATAACAATCCCGATATCCTCTCAGTAAGTTGTAACTTCGAGCCATTTGGCGGCAGTGAACAGACTAAAATGAATGATGACAATAATGAAGATATATATACTATTATATACAAATTACCTGAAGGCGTAAATACAACCACGAATATCTTTGTTACTGCCAGCAATACCTGCGGCATAGCCACTAGAGACGGCCATATACTTACCGTGAACACCACAGACTCCCCATTATTGGGAGCAGAGGAAGAGGAAGCAACCCCGAAGAAAGAAAAAACAAAGAACCTCAAAAAACGTTACATGATCAAATTCGGCAAAGACGAGGCCGAGATTGGCGACTTTGAGACTGAGGACTTTCGCCCGCACGTCAAGGTAAAACGCTGGGGCGAGGAGTGTTTCTTAAGTATTGAGTTTCCCGATACTGAAATACCTAAGGCCGGAAAATCAGTAACATCACGCGCAGGCAAAGTAGAATGGGATTCACCTGAAGTAGGCAGCCACTTTTACAAAAAGGAACGCAAGGAAGTTATCAAAGAAGATGCCGAAGGGAAAGAGCGCGTCTTTACTATCAATGAAGACGACGGGCTTGAGTTTGAGCTGATCTTAAAAACAATCCCGGTTTCGAATGTCTTCAGTTTTCCAATTAAGTCTGAGGGGCTTAGCTTCTATTATCAGGGCCCCTTAACCGAGGAAGAGATAGCTCAGGGAGCCCTGCGCCCGGATGAGGTTGTGGGCTCTTACGCTGTTTACCATGAGAGCAAAAAGAATGACGAATACAAGACCGGCAAGGCATTTCATATCTACCGCCCGAAGATCATCGACGCCAACGGAGACTGGGTCTGGGCAGAACTAAATATTGACGAAACAACCTTAACCATCACCATTGACCGCGCCTGGCTAAACAATGCCGCTTACCCTGTAATAATCGATCCTACCATTGGATACGGCTCAAATGGGGCAAGCTCGATAATCCTAAACGGCGTTATCAAGGGCTCTGTCTTTACAGGTGTAGCAAACAGAAGAGCAGACAGTATCAGCGCTTATTTGCAAAATGCTGACACTTCAACCCATCCAGCTAAATACGCTATCTATCTGTTAAGTGACCTATCATTAGTCGATAGCACAGCTGTGGCAACAATACCAGTATCGAGCACAGACTGGTATAGCGCCAATCTCTCTTTAGCACCGGATATAGCAGCCGTAGATTATGTCCTGGCCGGCTGGGCAGATAATGATAACATCCTCATATATTATGATACAGGTGCCGCGGCCCAGGGGCATACCCAGACATTGGCTTATGGAACCTGGCCGGATCCACTGGTCTCTACTACCGATACCAATAAATATTCCATCTACACTACTTATACTGAAGATGTAGCTACCTTTAATATCACCGTTACATTGGATGCTACTCTTCCTACGGTCTCCAGTGTTACTCCTACCAGCTCTACAGCCGGAGACGCGATCGACTTTACAGTAACTTTCCAGGAAAGCATGGATACCTCGGTTGCTCCGACAGTAAAATTCGGTGTAAGCGACCCATATACAACCTATACAGTAACCGCTAAAGTGGATACAGGTTACACTAATGGTTTTCAGGATGCCGCTCCTACAATCTGGGAAGGCACAGCCGCTGCCGGCGACACAGAGACATCCGGCAGCTATCACTTAAGCATCAGTGGAGCAAAGGACGCTGCCGGCAATACAATGGCTACTGATACGACTGAGACCCTTACTATTAACCAGGCTGCAGCCAACTACGTAACCATAAGAGATACTGTCTCAAACGGTGGAAGTGCAGTAACAACCGATACAATAACAACAGATGATACATTGACTGTCTATGCCGCTGCATATGACGTGTATGATAACTATATAGCTGATCAATCTGTAACCTGGTCAGTAACAGGAGACTTTACTGACGCAGACCTGACCTCAACAACAGGCGCGTCAACAACATTTGACCCTGACAATACCGGTACAGGTACAGTAACAGCAACACACGCAACAGCCACAGATGATGCTACAGGAGATATTACTGTAAACTTAGGCGCGGCCTCAAAATTAGGCTATACACAACAGCCATCAGCAACAGCAACAGCAGGTTTAGCCTTCGCGACCCAGCCGATAGTAGC
Organism: Candidatus Omnitrophota bacterium; assembly: GCA_030593065.1. Taxonomy (GTDB): domain Bacteria; phylum Omnitrophota; class Gorgyraeia; order JABMRG01; family JABMRG01; genus JAUVHV01. The sequence goes on from JAUVHV010000009.1 coordinate 62,499, forward strand.
TATCCAGGATGCTGACGGAAACACTATAACAACCGATTCAACTACCCAGATTACTCTTGCCCGTTCAACCGGAACAGATACCTTACAAGGTACAGTTACAGCTACTGTATCAAGCGGCTTAGCAACATTCTCCGGCTTATCTTACAACACAGCTGAGACTATGAATATTGCTGCTACGCACGTACCTTATGATACCACCATAAACTTCACAACTGAGGGAAGCTATGCTCAGGAAGACTCCACTGATGGAACTGACTTTGCCAGTGGTGTGGCGAAGTTGCAATCAGGTGGTAATGATTCCTACACCAAGCTCGTAATCCATTCGGATACTACAAATGGCTCAACCACATTTACCAATAGTTCGGCTTCCTCTCATACTATAACAGCTTATGATAATGCGCAACATTCAACAACTGAGTATAAATTTGGTGCAACAAGTATGTATTTCGACGGCACAGGTGATTACTTAGGTATTCCTGATAGTGAGGATTGGAATGTTGGTAGTGGAGATTTTACAGTAGACCTATGGATAAAAAGAGGTGCAATAGGAACTCAGCAGATGATAACAGGACAAATAGATAGTGGTGGTGGAACCACAAGCCTATCTTTTGGTATATATGTCTTAGCAGGTAATACAGTGCGTTTTCAAATTAATGATGCATCAAGCCATACCGCTACATCCACAGGTACTATTACAGATACAACCACCTGGCACCATCTTGCAGGAGTAAGAGATGGTAATACACTTAAGTTGTTTATAGATGGAACACTTGATGGAACAGCAGATGTTACAGGTGTGACAGCGAATAATTCTACCAACATCTTAGCCATAGGAAGATTAGGAGAATACGACCTTGATTATTTCAATGGCTATATTGACGAAGCGCGCATCTCAAAAGGCATTGCCCGTTGGACAGCTAATTTTACACCGCCAACGGTAGTATATTCTTCTTACCCAACCTCCCAGTCCTACTATGTCACCACAGCCGCCGCATCACAAGTTGACACCTCAGCCTGGACAGGGATGACAGAAGTAAACATAACAGAGACTACACCAACAGACACATCCATCAAATACCTGGTCTCATTTGACGGACGCACCACCTGGAAACAATGGACAGGCTCAGCCTGGACAGCATCATCATTAGCTAACCTACAGACTGAAGGAATGACCAAGACAGCAGTAGAAGCTATAACCCAGGCACAGTGGGAGGCAGCAGATGGCTTTGTTCCGGCAACAACCACAACCTTAGACTTTGCCGCTGACTTAGCCACAACAGACTCATCAGCTACACCTGAATTAGACTTAATAAGCGTAAACTACACAACAGCATCAGACTACACCTCAGCTACTTCTGACAACGTAGTAGTAAGCGCGGCAACAGCTGTCAGCCTTACTGTAGAGAGCATTACCGACCCTGTTACTGCCGGCACAGCAAGCGGAGTTGTTGTAACAGCCAAAGATACCTATGACAATACAGCCCTCAGCTACACAGGCACAGTCACCTTCACCTCAAGCGATTCCGGCGCAAGCACAGTCCTGCCTGATAACTACACCTTCTTATCAGGTGACAACGGAACAAAGACCTTTGACGGCTCAACCACAGGCTACATAGTAACCTTAACCACCAAAGGTGAACAGACAGTCACAGCCACAGACACTGTTACAGGCAGTATCAACGGCACACAGAGCGCGATAACCGTAAACCCAGCCGCTATCCTTGATTACACAGTTACGCCAACATCCGCGGAGAACCAGACTGCCGGCACAGGATTTAGCGAGACAGTCACTGCTTATGATACCTATGATAACGTAGTAACCACCGACTCAACCACAGCAGTAGCAATGACTGAAACAGGAAGCGCCAGCTTCTACCCTGATAACACCTATGATACTACCGCAGGAACCTACACCTGGACCCAGACCGCGGACACAGACTTTAACGGCGGCACGGCCACAGATACCACAGTTTCAGGCACCGGTGATGCAGGGGTGGTTGAGTTAACTGGTGGCTACCCGGCAACGGTCCAGGATATAGATGGCAATACATATAATACAGTAGTAATCGGAGACCAATGTTGGATGAAGGAGAACCTGAATGTGACAAAAGATCCGGTTGGCGTTGCTATCACACGCTATTGTTATGGAGGTAACCCAAGTAATTGTGAAAGTGGTTATGGTGGCATATACTTATGGTCTACAGCTATGAACGGCAGTGGCATCGCCGGCGCTCAAGGCATCTGTCCCAACGGCTGGCATATTCCAACCCATAATGAATGGACTACATTAGAGCGGGGGGTCTGTACATCAGGGACCTGCGTCACTGATTTCCCATATGATACTGGCACTGAGGGCCTCTGGCGGGGCACGGATGAGGGGGATAAATTGAAGACCGCTGCTAACTGTTATGGGGGGGTTAGTTGTGGTACCTCAGGTTTTGAAGCTCTTCTCACTGGCTACCGGAGCTATGGTGGCGTGTTCTACGGTCGAGACACATACACGTACTTTTGGTCTTCGTCTAGCACGGGCTATCCTTGGTGGCGCGGGCTGAATTTAGGTTATGCTGGGGTCTACCGGGTTACCGAGACTGGGG
>JAUVHV010000001.1 GCA_030593065.1 Candidatus Omnitrophota bacterium
TCGTAATAAGCCTTTTCTTCTGCTACAAGGTTTTCCGCGTACTTTTTGTAGATGTTGAATCTTTTACTTTGATGGAAAATCTCGCCATCCCAATTCAGCCCCAACCATTTAAGGCTTTCGAGTATCTCGTCTGTATGTTTACTATCAGAACGCTCTTTATCCGTATCCTCTATGCGTAATATAAACTCTCCGCCCTGGTTCCTCGCGTATAACCAGTTAAAAAGCGCGGTCCTGGCGCTTCCTATATGCAGAGCGCCTGTAGGCGACGGGGCAAAACGTACTCTTACATTATTCATGCTAAAGCTTCACCTTTATTCAGGGCCTTTATATTCAGGTCTATAATCTCTTTGTTGCCTGAAAAAGCTATCCTGATACCCTTGATAACACTTTTTTTAAAAAACAGGCCTCTTCGTTTCATATAAGCGCCGAGAGCAACCATGTTTGCCGCGCGGGCGCTGCCAATACTAAGCGCTATCTCTGTCATGGGCAGCTTGACAATATCCACACCCTTTCTCGTTATATCTTTATCAGCAAGCGAGCTATTAAGAATAAGAAGCCCTCTCCTGCCCGCGGTAGGGCTTGCCGGGCTGATTATTGAATAAAATTTATCCAGAGACGGCTTATTCATTATAATAGCTGTATTGCAATGAGAAATTATCGGTGACGCGATCTCTCTGTCCGAGACAATCACCATGCAATGAGCAGTGCCGCCCCTTACTTCAGCGCCATATGACGGCATCCAGGTAACATTACAGTTTCGCTCCATCAGGCTGTAAGCTATCAACTTACCCAATATCATTATACCCTGCCCGCCAAAACCAGCGCAGATTATTCTCTCTTCTTTCATGCTTTCAACCTTTATCCTTGATTACACCCAGTGGATAGTCCTTCAGAACCCGCTCTTTTATCCACTCGATAGAAGCTTCGACAGAACGGCCCGTATAAATCGGGCACATGGAAATAATCTCTACCATTGAAAAACCCTTATTTTCGATCTGATTTCTGAACGCCTTTCTTATGGCTTGTTTTGCTTTTAAGACATGCTGCGGAGAATAGACTGTAACCCTTTCTAAATATTTTACGCCATCTAAGACAGCGAGCATCTCAAGCATCTTAATGGGGTTTCCATCGCAAACAGCATTCCTGCCTAACGGGGAAGTAGCTGTCTTTTGCCCTATAAGAGTCGTGGGAGCCATCTGCCCGCCTGTCATACCGTATACACCATTATTCACAAAGATAACCGTGATATTTTCACCTCTGTTAGCGGCATGTATTGTCTCCGCGATACCTATCGACGCCAAATCGCCGTCACCCTGATATGTAAAGACCACATTATTGGGCCGCAACCTCTTTATCGCTGTCGCGACCGCGGGGCATCTGCCATGCGCCGCTTCTGTTACATCGAAATTCCAGTAATCATAAGCTATAACAGCGCATCCTACAGGAGCTATTGCTATAACCTTTTCACGAACCTTAAGCTCGTCTATAATCTCCGCTACAAGCCTGTGAATAATGCCGTGGCCGCATCCAGCGCAATAGTGAGTAGCCACATCCTGCATACTCTTCGGCCTTTGGAATATTTTCTTCATCTTAGGCACCTTAATATCTTATCTTCTATCTCTTTTTGCGTAGGGATGCCGCCTCCGGGCCTGCCGTGAAAAGCTACCTTTGCCTGCCCCTCAATAGCAAGCCTGACATCTTCCACCATCTGCCCGGTGCTCATCTCTGATACTAAAAATCTCTTTGTCCCTTTAGCGTACTTCTTCAATACCTTCTCCGGAAAGGGCCATAAAGATATGGGCCTTAAAAGTCCTACTCGTTTACCTCTACTCCTTAACTGCTTAATTGCCGCGCGCGCGATACGGCTCACAGTGCCATACGCAACCACAATAAGTTCCGCGTCATTGCAATAGAGAGACTCGGATCTTGTCTCTCTTTTTTTTATCTCCTCATAAGTAGCTTGCAGCCTAAGATTGTGGCTCTCCAATCCGCCTGGTTTTAAGTAGAGTGATTTTATGGATTGCGGCTTTCTCCCCTTTGCTCCGGTTAGTGCCCATTTTTTATTGATAGAACGTGAATCTTTAAATTTAAATTTCGATATCTCTACAGGCTCCATCATCTGCCCGAGCATGCCATCTGTCAGTATCATTGCCGGGCACCTATATGTGTCAGCAAGGTCAAACGCGAGTATAGTAAGGCTCATTGCCTCTTCTGCTGATGACGGAGCCAACACTATTATATGGTAATCACCATGCCCTCCGCCCTTTGTTGCCTGAAAATAGTCTGCCTGGCTTGGCGATATGTTGCCTAACCCCGGGCCGCCGCGCATAACATTTACAATAACGCCGGGAAGGCGGCAACCCGCAAGATATGATATGCCCTCCTGCTTTAAACTTATCCCAGGGCTTGACGACGAGGTCATTGCTCTCTTGCCTGTAAGTGAGGCGCCGAAGACCATACTTATAGCGGATATCTCGCTTTCAGACTGGATAAATATCCTCTTCTTCTCAGCCATTCTTTTTGCCATAAAAGCTGTCAGTTCATTCTGCGGAGTAATAGGATAGCCCGCGTAGAGATCGCAGCCGGCGCGTACCGCGCCTTCTCCAATAGCCTCATTCCCTGTCATTAGATGTTTTTTATGCGTTGTTTTTTTCGTTTTCATCTTTACCTTTATTTATAGACTTCTATCGCGTTATCCGGGCAGATAATAGCGCAAAGTGTACAGCCTGAACATTGTGCCGCTGCCCCTTTTTTAAATTGGGCCGGTTTTACGCCGCGTTTGTTGATCTTTTTCACAGTTGTTATAAGATTGCGCGGACAGTAGATTATGCATAATCCGCACGCCTTGCACCTTTCTTGATCTATCTTTATCTTAGCCATTCTCTTGCCTTTCCGGCAATAGTTTGAGCGGATAGCCCTAAATCTTCCAGCAGCTCGCTTCTCTTGGCATAGGTTATAAATCTATCAGGAATACCTATTCTTTTTACTTCTACCTCCCGGCCATTATCAGCTAAAACTTCTATCAAGGAAGAACCCAACCCTGCCTGCAGCGCGTTATCCTCTATAACAAGAAACTTTTTTATTCTTCCCGCAGTTCTTAATATTATATCACTGTCTATCGGCTTTATAAACCTCATGTTTATAATCTCAGCCTGAATATTATCCTGCGCAAGAATATGGGACGCCTCAAGCGCGGGCAGGGCCATATTGCCTATGGCAAAGATAGCTATCTCTTTACCTGCTCGTAACATCTCTGAAACGCCAAGCTCTATCTTCTGGGTAGGCGTATTAAGGTCGATAATGCCCAACACATTGCCGCGCGGATACCTTATGGCGACGGGACCCGTGCATCCTATGGCAAACTCAAGCATAGCGCCAAATTCTTTTATATCTCTCGGCGCCATACAGATAAGGTTTGGTATATGGCGCAGATATGAGATATCAAATACCCCGTGGTGCGTGGGCCCATCTTCGCCTACCAGGCCTGCCCTGTCAATACAAAAAACAACATGTAAATTCTGCAGAGCTACGTCATGGATAATCTGGTCATAAGCGCGCTGTAAAAAGCTGGAATATATCGCAACTATCGGGATAAGCTTTTTTCTGGCAAGGCCCGCGCTAAAACCTACGGCATGAGCTTCTGCCATGCCGACATTAAAAAACCTATCCGGAAATGTTCTTTCAAATGCATCAAGGCCTGTCCCCTCCGGCATAGCTGCTGTTATAGCAACAATCCTCTTATCCTGCGCGGCAAGTTCTACAATCTTATTGCTAAAGGCTTCTGTGAAGCTGGTACCTGAGAGGGGCGCTGTCTCTCCTTTTTTTGTATCAAATGGCGCTGTTCCGTGAAACTTTGAAGGCGCTGCTTCGGCAAATTTAAAGCCTTTTCCTTTCTTCGTAATAACGTGTATCAACCGCGGCTCTTCTAATGGAAGGACATTATTTATAACTTCAATAAGGGCGGGTATGTTATGGCCGTCTACAGGCCCAAAATATCTTATACCCATCTCCTCGAAAAGCATCCCCGGCACAAGCAGATTTTTTAAGCCTTCTTCCAACTTCCGCGCCGCGCCTGCTAAGCGAAAACCTAATTTGGGAACCCGTCTTATCAGCCGGTCTACGTCAGCTCTAACCCTGTTGTAGACCGGGTTAGTAATAACACGGTTAAGGTAACGGCTCCATGCCCCTACGCTCGGTGATATTGAAAATTCATTATCATTTAATATTATCAGTAAATCTTTGTGGAGTTGACCCGCGTGGTTTAAACCTTCAAACGCCATACCCCCGCCCAAAGAACCATCACCTATTACAGCTACTATCTTCTCGTTTGTCTTTTTTAAATCCCGCGCGCAACATAGGCCAAGCGCTGTAGAGATAGAAGTGGAGCCATGTCCGACGGTAAAGGTATCATACTCGCTCTCTTCAATATTTGGAAATCCGCTGATTCCACCCTTTTGCCGCAAAGTATGGAATCTCTTTTTCCTGCCGGTCAGTATCTTGTGGCAGTATGACTGATGCCCGACATCCCAGATGATCTTATCCTGCGGAGTATTAAGGCAATAATAGAGAGCTATTATAAAATCGACCGCGCCAAGGCTTGGCGCAAGATGCCCGCCTGTATTGGCTACGGTATCTATCATAAGGCTGCGTACCTCGTCCGCTAACTGCGGCAGCTGGGCAGAATTTAACGCCTTTAAATCCCTTGGATAATCTACTTTATCTAATATGCCCATTCTTATGTCTCGCTCTTTTTATCAATGCGTTCTGTTAAGCACAAAATCCGCTATCGCGCAGAGAGGGGCTGCTTTTTTGCCAAAACCCGCTATTATCAGGGCTTTGGCCTTTAGAGTCAGGCTCTCTGCGTATTCAAAAGCATGCTTCTTACTCATTATTTTTGCTAAACCCTCGTTATCAATAATATCATCCACTATCTGAAAAACAAGCCCTATATGCTCCCCAAACTTAAACAATGATTCAATATCTTTCTTCTCTGCTTTTATTGAGATAGCGCCTATTTTACAAGAGGCCGCGATAAGCGCTCCTGTTTTACGGATATTTATATATTCCTGCATCGCGAGATTTTTTTTGTCGTCAACAATATCCGCTGCCTGGCCGCCTATCATGCCGTGCGTACCTGCCGCGTACGAGAGTACCTCTATTAACCGCATATTAACAGATGAACTCTTAGTTGCATAGCATAAAATATTAAAGGCGCATGTCAGAAGCGCGTCTCCTGTCAATACAGCGTTTGCTATTCCAAATTTTTTATGGCAACTTAAACGCCCTCTACGATAATCGTCATTATCCATGCAAGGCAAATCGTCGTGAACCAATGAATAGCTATGGATTATTTCTATGGCGCAGGCCGCTTTAAGAGCGTCTTTTGCTTTACCACCCGCTGCTTCCGCGCAAGCCAGGCAGAGAATAGGGCGTACTCTTTTGCCGCCCTTTAAAGCATGGTTCATAGCTGTATATATCGTTTTCAGATACCCTTTTGGCGTCGCAAGAAGACTGCTTAGCTCTTTATCTATAACTGTTTTTCTTTCTTTAAGATACCCTGATATGTTTTTTTTCATTTAGCAAGGCCCTCATCAAATTCTTTCTTGATAAGGTTACCTGAGGAGTCCTTTACAAGAACCTCTATCCTTTTTTTAATCTCATTCAGTTTTTTGCTGCAAAGGCTTGAGAGTTTCATGCCTTCCTCATACTTTTTTATAGCGTCATCCAGCTTAAGGTCTCCATCTTCTAAATTATTCACGATTCTTTCAAGCTTGTTGAGCAGATCCTCAAATTTTTGTTTCGCCATTTTGCCGCTCCTTGTTATCTAATTTTCGACCGTACTTATAATCTCACCCTTTGCCAGCTTTGTCCTGATGCGCGAACCTTTTTTAGCGAGTGAGGCGTCTTTTATAATATCGCCGCGCGGATACGCCATTGTGATGCTATAGCCTCTTGATAATATTGCTGTTGGATTAAGCGCTTTCAACCGGCCGCTTATACTTTGCGCCTTCTCTCTTTTTATTGAAATGAGATAAGCCAGGCTTTGCGAAAGAGACCTTTGCTGCTCATCCAGCCTCTGTTGATACTGCTCCACTAAAAACTGCGGCTGCCTGAAAGCGTATCTTTTCATGATGCCGTCTAAATGTTTTTTAAGTATATCGGCCCTGCCCTGCAACGCCTGTTTAAGCCTTTGCCGTAAATTATCTATCTGCTTAAGGATATCATCCTTTTTGCGAACCGTGAGCTCCGCTGCCGCGGAAGGTGTTGGCGCGCGCAGGTCTGCTACAAAGTCCGCTATAGTATAATCTATCTCATGGCCGACCGCCGATACCAGAGGTATCTCTGAAGCGTATATGGCTCGCGCAACAGGCTCTTCGTTAAATGCCCATAGATCTTCAAGGCTTCCGCCGCCGCGTCCTATGATAATAAGGTCTACATTCTTTAACCTGTTGAATGTCTCTATACCTTCAACTATCTCGGATGCCGCTCCCTCTCCCTGCACCTTAACCGGAAAGAGTGTAACACGCATGTTAGAGAAGCGCCTATCTATGATATCAAGCATGTCGTGAATAGCGGCACCTGTTGGCGACGTGACTATACCTATTGCTTCAGGTAAATATGGAAGTGGTTTTTTATCTGCTGAGCTGAATAACCCCTCTTTAAAGAGCCTCTCCTTAAGCTGGGTAAAGGCAAGCTGCAATGAACCTATACCCCTTGGTTCTGCCTTATTTATATATAATTGATACTGGCCTCTTTTATTATAAATACCTATCCTGCCTGAGCAGACAAGGCTCATACCGTTTTCTATGGTGAATTTTAGTTTAGAGGCAGAGCCTTTGAATATAACACACGCGATAACACTTTCCGCGTCCTTAAGGCTAAGATAACAATGGCCGGATGTATGGAGAATGAAATTTGAGACCTCTCCTTCAACCCATACTCTGGAAAACGCGCCTTCTAACAACTGGCTGATATCCCGGGTAATCTCACTTACAGTATAGATCTTCTTATCTCGGGCTGTATTATCACTCATAATATTCGAGTTAGCTTATACGTTTGATAGATAGCGCGTGGCCTGTGCTTGTGTCTACATCGACTATAGCGCCGTTAATGCGCACATCCGTATCCGCCATTTCAAACCTGGTCGGCATCTGTGTAAGAAAGCGCTCTAAGACCTGTTCTTTCTTTCTTCCGATTACAGAATCGAATGGGCCTGTCATGCCTATGTCAGTAATATACGCGGCCTGTTTTGGAAGTATTCTTTGATCCGCTGTCTGCACATGGGTATGTGTACCGTATACACAACTTACCTTACCATCCAGATACCAGCCAAGGGCTATCTTTTCACTGGTTGCTTCCGCGTGCATATCCACAAAGATTATCTTTGTAACCGGTTTAATCTTTTCTACGCATTCCGCTGCCTTGCGAAACGGGCAATCGACTGCCTGCATAAAGACGCGCCCTAAAAGGTTTACAACGCCGATCTTTTCACCGTCGCGTGACTCGTAGATACCAAAGCCCTCCCCTGGCGTATCATCTGGATAATTCGCAGGGCGTAATACTCTATTTTCACGAGCTATAAATTCTATTATCTCTCTCTTTTTCCAGATATGATCGCCTGAAGTAAGCAGATCGATATCATATGAAAAGAGTTCCTCCGCGATAGCAGGGGTTATACCGCTCCCGCCTGCCGCGTTCTCCGCGTTAGCAATAGTAAAATCTATATTCTCTTCTGCTTGCAGTAATTTTAGCTCTTCCCGCAGAATTTTTCTGCCGGCAGAGCCTGTTATGTCGCCAATTAACAGAACCTTCATACAGCGTCCTTTATTTTGCGTATTCTGTCGCGCGAGTCTCCCGTATCACAGTTACTTTTATCTGCCCGGGATACTGGAGATTCTCCTCAACCTTTTTACTTATATCTCTTGCCATGCTTATTGACTGAAGGTCATTGATCTTGTCAGGCTGTACAATAACGCGTATCTCTCTTCCCGCCTGAATAGCAAAAGACTTTTCCACGCCTTTAAATGAATCGGCTATGCCTTCAAGCTTCTCCAGCCTCTTAATATAGGTTTCGAGCGTCTCACGGCGCGCGCCCGGCCTTGTAGCGCTGATTGCGTCTGCTGCCTGGACAAGCACAGCAAAAACAGAATTTGCTTCTATATCTTCGTGGTGAGCCTCCAAGGCGTGTATTACCGCCTCTGTTTCGCCATATTTACGCATCAGATCCGCGCCTATCTTCGCGTGGCCGCCCTCTACCTCGTGGCTTACCGCTTTGCCTATATCGTGTAAAAGCCCTATCCTCTTGGCAAAATTAAAATCAATACCAAGCTCACCTGCCATAACACCCATAATATACGCGACTTCCTTGGAATGCTGGAGCGCGTTTTGTCCATAGCTGGTCCTGTACTTTAACCTTCCAAGGAGTTTTATAATCTCCGGATGAAGGCCGTGTATATTAACGTCAAAAGCCGCCTTTTCGCCCTCTTCCCGTATGTTTATCTCCATCTCCTTCTTTACTTTCTCTACAACCTCTTCAATCCTTGCCGGGTGTATCCTACCGTCTTCAATAAGCCTTTCTAAAGTGCGTTTCGCGATTTCGCGCCTTACTATATCAAAACCAGAGAGCGTAACCGCCTCCGGCGTATCATCGACAATAACATCTACTCCTGTCGCTACTTCAAGCGCGCGTATATTTCTGCCTTCCCGCCCTATTATCCTGCCTTTCATATCATCACTGGGAAGGCTGACAACACTTACTGTTGATTCTACTGTATGGTCCGCGGCATAACGCTGTATAGCAAGGCTTATTACATCCCGCGCCTTTTTAGTTGCGGTTGCTTTTGTCTGCTCCTCAAGCTTTTTTAACATAAGAGCAGCTTCCTGTTTTGCCTCTTCTTCCATCCTTACAAGAAGCAGCCTCTTTGCCTCATCCGACGACATTCCCGCGACACGCTGCAGTTTCTGCTTCTCCTCTTCCAGCACCCTGCTTAATTCTTCTTCTTTTCTGGTAAGATTTTGCTGTTTCTGTATAACCTCATTCTCTTTTTGCGTTATCTTCTTCTCTTTTCCATCTAAAAGGTCGACTTTTCTTTCAAGATTCTCTTCGCGCTGCGCAAGTCTCCTCTCTGCTTCTTTGACTTCTCGCCGTGTATCTTTTGTCTCCTGTTCGAATTCGGAACGTAATTTTATTTTCTGGTCTTTTGCCTCAAGCTCCACTTCCTTGCGCAGGTTCTGTGCTTCTTTCTGCGCCTGCTCTACCACCTGCTTTGCCTTCTCTCCCGCAAATTCGTGTTTTTTCGATGTAATCAGGTTGCTTATAAAATAACCTATCACAAAAAACAACGTTGCTGTCACAACAACACTCAAAGAAAGCACAATAGGATTAATGTTGTTTAACATGGCTATACCCTCTTCCTTTCTATGTTTAAAGCAGTCTGTATAAAACTGCTGAAGCTCCCGCCCGTCTTCTCCTAAAAATTGCACAATAGGGCGAGAGATGCGTCTATGTTTATCTTCTTTTTACGCTGTGATTAATTTGGTGACAGGTGTATCCCATGGGAAAGTACTGATTTTTCTTACAAGCTGGAGCTTGAATGCCAGCCCGATAGTAGGTGTTTTTGAGGGTAGGTTCTTTAAGAATCTATCGAAATAACCCCGGCCATGGCCGATACGGTTGCCTTTTTTATCAAAAGCAACACCCGGAACAATTACTACATCTATATCTTTAGGATCCACGGCCTTCATGTATTCTCTCTTAGGTTCATATATCCCGAAAGGGCCTCTTGCAAGCTCTTTTTTCGGGTCTTTGATTTCTGAAGGGATCAAGCTCTTTTCATGGGTTTTTGTCACTGGTATAATCACTCTTTTACCTAATTCAAGCGTCTCTTCTATCATGCCTATAGTATCTACTTCATACGATTTTGCCACATAAAACATGATAAATTCAGCCTGCTGGAAACTCTTATCCTGAAACAACTTCTTTTTTATCCGCTCACTCTTAATTGCGCGTTCGGAGTCCTTCTGCGAACGCAGTATTGCTAGAATATCCTTTCTTATTTTGTCTTTTTCTTCTTGTTTTTTAGTATTTAATTTTAACATACCAACCTTAAAAGGTCAAGTGAAATGAGTCCGCTCCGGCTTCTATATCTGAAACATATAACTATGGCCTATATTGGCGCCCTTGGGCCTTTTAACAGCTAAATCCTTAAGTGTTGTGGACTCTACTACTGTTTTTATGCTCTTATTGAGCCTCTGCCAAAACTTTGTAACAGAGCAGATATCGATTCTACTGCAGGGCCTCCTTTTCTTTGGAATCAGGCAATCCGCTAAATAGGGCCCCGCATCCAATACATCCATAACATGGCTTACTCTTATCTTTGATGGTTCACGCGATAAAAGATAACCCCCTTTTGCCCCCCTTACAGTCTTTACCAGGCCGGCTCTTTTAAGCAGGTTAAATATCTGCTCAAGATACTGTAGCGGTATAGACTCTACCATGGAAATAGCCCTTGCTGACAAAGGGCCTGTTTTATAATATATGGCCAACTCTACCATGGCTCTTAAACCATATCTAAATTTTTTATTAACCTTCAATTTTCACCCCATTAGCGGGTAGCTCTTATCTTCACAATCTGTATCTGCTTTGCCATATCATCGAGCTTCTGCAGAATCTTCTCCTGATTGCTGATGACTTTATTCAACTTACTGCTTAAACCTGCGCTTACTGTCTCCTCCGCGTTTAGGTTACTCATGCTGTCAAACGCGGCCAGACCAGCTATGCAGACAACAACTAATACCAACATAATCACAATCTTGCTCATAGCCACCTCCGTTAAGTTAGCCGCTCGCGGAGCTCTCGGCACTTCCTCGGACATTTCGTCCTCGGTCGCCTGGCCCCTAAATTTCTTTTATGGGTCGTTCTTTTAAAGGCTTGAATCTTCCGTATGAACCGGCAGAAGGAAGAAGTTTTACAGGTTCGCCTAAAAAGAAGCTGCCTTTTGCTATTAATTCTTTAAGCTTTTCAGCAATAACCCTGGCTTTTGAATAACTCGACAAAGAGGCTGTAGGCACGTCTTTACCCTTTATTTTTATGCTGCCTGTTTTCAGCTCTTTATAGTTTACCTCACCAAGAGAGTTCGATACACCGTTCGGGTAGTCATTGGAATAATCGATAATCTGGGTGTATATGTCTTCGTCCTTTATAGTAGTGTATCTTAGTATCTCCTCATTGAGTATGGGTATGGGTATGCCAAGCCCCACAACCAGCGTAACGCCGTAACCTTCAAATGAAGTTCCGCGCAGCCACTCTGCTTTCATGCCTTTTAAGTCACCTATTATCGCTATTGTGCCTGCCGGCGCCTGAGGAACGCCGTTCGGTTTACGCTTTACTGACGGATTGTGCTGAGTACCGTGCCATACTACATACCCTTCGCCGCCAGCTAAGAATATTCTTGTGCCGATACCTATTGTCTTGTAATAAGGGTCATTTAAAAGCGGTGAAAGCTGGCCTGCTGAACAATAGTTCGCGTTACCAAGTTGAGGTTTTAATATGCCCATGTATGTATATATGGCCCTCTCTTTATTGAGGTTTACCGCGACATTATAGTTCTGGTAACTGTTGCGCGGATTAAAGAGGACCGCTTCATTCAAGTCCTTTATATTTATATAAGTGTTGAGCTTTTTGCGCGGATAACAGTCTGTTCCGTAAGCTGTCGCGGATAGCCTGATATCCTTGCCCGCTACCAGGTCCTCTATAACATGGGCTCCGCCATATTCGAATTTTCCGGGAAAGATCTTATTCTTAGGGTCATCCTCAGTTGAGACCGCGGCGCCTATATAAAGATCCGCTGCCGCAAAACCCGCGTAAGCCGGGACATTGTTAAGTGTAACTCCTCCTCCGCCAAACTTTATCTTAGGCCTGGTATGGCCTGTATTAAAGTAAGCGCCGCTGGAACACATAGGGCCGAATGTTCCTGTAGTAACAACGTCTATTCTCTCAGATGCCTTCTTAGTGCCCTCTTTTTTCGCTATATCTATTACTTCTTCCGCTGTCACTACAACAGCTTTACCCTGTTTTATTTTTTTATTAATTTCGGCATATGTCTTTGCCATCTTCATCTCCTTTACCCATTTATTACAACCTAATCATAAAGATCTGTGCTAAGATAACGCTCACCTGTATCAGGCAGAATTACCACTATGTGCTTACCTTTACTATCATGCCTCCTGGCAATCTTAAGAGCCGCGAATAATGCCGCGCCGCTTGATATGCCTGCTAATATGCCCTCTTTTTTGGCGAGGTTTTGTGTCGTCTGCCTGGCGTCATCGTTGCTTACAGTTATTATCTCGTCTATCAACTCTTTATCAAGTATCTCAGGTATGAAACCGGCGCCAATACCCTGTATCTTGTGGGGCCCGGGCTTTGAACCTGAAAGAACAGCTGATTTTTCCGGTTCAATCGCTATAATCCGGATAGATGGTATCTGCTTCTTTAAGACAGAACCAACGCCCGTTAAAGTTCCGCCTGTGCCGACACCGGATACAAAAAAATCCACGCGCTTATCCGTGTCCCTTAATATCTCTTCTGCTGTGGTTTCGCGATGTATCTGCGGGTTGACCGGGTTCTTAAATTGCTGAGGCATAAAAGCTCCGGGAATCTTTTTTAAGGTCTCCTCTGCTTTTTCCACCGCGCCTTTCATTCCTTTTTCACCGTCAGTAAGCACTATCTCCGCGCCGAGCAGTTTAAGTAGTTTGCGCCTCTCGATGCTCATAGTATCCGGCATTATAAGTATCAGCTTATACCCTCTCGCGGCAGATACGAATGCCAGCGCGATACCGGTATTTCCGCTTGTAGGCTCGACTATTGTAGCGCCTTTTTGCAGTAAGCCTCTTTTTTCCGCGTCCCCTATCATGGCAACACCGATTCTATCTTTTACACTTGATAAGGGGTTGAATGACTCGAGCTTTACCAATACCACAGCGGAAAATGTATCAATATTCGATATCCTTACAAGCGGAGTATTGCCTACTGTCTCTGTTATATCTTCATATATATGCGCCATAACCTGCTGACTATATCATATTCTACTGATTTTGTCAACTTTGATATTTAAATACTACAAATATATATAACCTTTTTAGTCACCTTTCAAGGCAAGTTTCGTGCCAATTTACGCTAACAAGAATATTGCTTATGCCTTCTACCTCCGCAGCGCAGGTATTTTTGCCGTCAATTTAAAGTCACGCCAAAAATATCCCAAGCGCTGCTAAAGGCAGAAGGCACAATCAATATTCTCACCCCTCACCTGGACAAAAAAGCTCCGTAGTAATCAGAGCGGGACATTGTTAATACGAGCTTTCTTAGTTCTTAAGGTTCTTGGGGGATTAGGCGGCGGAGGCGGCGGCTTCTATCGCGGCTTTGGTATCCATGAGTCTTCTAATAAATTTCTCGAATGCCATACTATCTATTGGCGGTAATGTCTGTAGCTATACTAGCTATACAGACGTTTTGAAAGTTGTTCGGCCCATTGTACCCAAACTAAGCTTTACAGTGTACCCTATAATATATATTCATCTAGATCTGAAACAATATTGGTTTTTGCTTGAGATCTCCTTTTGTAACACTGTCGTGCTGGGATTGGGGACAGTGTCCCTATTAAGAATCAAAACGTCTCTGATTTTTAGAACCACCAAGGTCCTGCTCCAGTTACTACGAAACTCTTTTGAGCTCAAGAACATTGCTTATGTCTCTGCCTTTAGCAGCGCTTTGGCTTTTTTTGCCCTTGATGTAAATAGACGGCAAAAATACCTGCGCTGCGGAGGCAGAAGGCATAAGTAATGTTCCTATCAGCGGTGATTGCTATAAAACTCTGGTGGCCAGGGGGCGGTTCTTGGGGGATTAGGCGGCGGAGGCGGCGGCTTCTATCGCGGCTTTGGTATCCATGAGTCTTCTAATAAATTTCTCGAATGCCATACTATCTATTGGCGGTAATGTTTCTAATATAAACAATTGTTGGCCGGTATTTCCTCTAAGCTGTATTCTTGCCTCTTTCACGGCATTCGCCAGCACCACGCTGAACATTATCTCATCCTCTTCTATTATGTCGCTGCCGATCATTGTCTTCCGTGCCGCGCCCTGCATAGACGCTATAATAATCTTTCCCTTTTTGCGGTCATTCAAATATTGAGGTATAGCAGAGACGATACCTCCGGCAACCTTCTCATCTGTTATTGTTATGACTGCTCTATTCTGTCCCCGTATGCTTGCCGCTATCATAGCGATCTGCTCGCCCTGCGCTATCTCCTGCCACCTACCATCTGTCAGATAATTGAAATCTGTGATGCCTAACACGCTTGGCCTCTTGCCCTTACCTGTAAATCCGCAACCTTTTAGCGCGGCCTTGGCCTGATCATATACAGTGATAATAGTAATCTTTTTAGGGTCGTCACCTGATAAGCCTTTGTTTTGCATGGCGAGTCTCCTCAGATGCTTTTTATCCACTTCTGTGAAG
Source organism: Candidatus Omnitrophota bacterium (assembly GCA_030593065.1). Lineage (GTDB taxonomy): Bacteria > Omnitrophota > Gorgyraeia > JABMRG01 > JABMRG01 > JAUVHV01. The sequence continues at coordinate 14,511 of JAUVHV010000001.1, forward strand.
GAGCGCGCGTTAGTAATAAATGTTACACGCCCAAGGCCCAGATAACTTAAGGGATCATGAAGCGGCGCGATATAATAATTAACAGCTTCGTCTGCATCGGCGCGTAATCCCTCGCTCAATATCCTGGTACCTGAGGAAGATGTTTTTGCAGAGGCCTCTTTGCCGTATCTTTCCGCTTCTAAAAGCTTATCCCTTTTCTTTACCAGCACCGGTATCCAATCTTTTAGAATGGGGTATAGCTCCACGCTATCTTTTATATATGCATCCGCGAACTTTTGGTCAGTCTCATTGATCTCTTCTCCCGGATCAATATCATACCAGTTGCTTATATTTTTTGCCTCTTCAAGCGGTTTTACCACTATCTCCTTACCTATTCCGCGTTCATGTTCCGGGGGGGCAATATCGACTATAATACTATTATCAATTAAGAGATACCAATGCTCACCACTGTTTTTGTGTTTTACTATCAATCTTACATCTTCACTAATTATATCTTTAAGCAGCCAACCCAATAAACCATTGCCCCTAAGACAGCCGCCCTTCGGAGCTAAGCCGCAATCCTGAAACCTGTTCATACCTGCTATTATCGTTTGGACAGCCTCCTTCAGCGCCTTTATATATGCTTGATCGTAGAGATTTTGCTGCCCGCCTGATGAGGCCTTAGTTGGCGCGTCGATAGGCCCGATATTATCCGCCCCCTGGCTGGCTTTTCGTATAATAAAATCAGCTAACATGTCAATGAAATTTAACCTGGCATCCTCAGATAGAAGAGTATCTGGGCCGCCCAATTTTTCTACTATATGTTGTAATTGTACCATTCTTCGGGCATTTAACCATTCAAAAGCAATGTCACTTTTCTCAATACCGTTTGAAGCAATCTTTTCTACTACGTTAGCTACTGTGGCGCCTCCTGTTAAAGAGTTCTTTTGCGCGTCAAGGTCTACAGCATATTGTATATCACGATAATTAAGAAAATTTATAGTTACCTTGCCTGTTGAGTCAAAAGAGACCACTTTTTCGGTAAATTGCGGGTCAACCTGTATATTTTTTACGCCATTCTTTCGCAGATAGTGAACAATGTCTTCTAATATAATTCTGCGGTCTGTTATTGGGAAGATCTCAAGGCTGGTGCCTGAGCCTATAACAGCAACATTCCATTCGTCACCTTTGGCGCGCCCTATTAAACGATCGAAATAACGCTGCTTCTGCTCATCGGCATGCGATAATTGTTTTACAGATATCACAGGGAAGAGATGCGATAAATATCCTTCTCCGGTCTTTTGGTTAAATGCCGCTACAGCAAAACATGGGCCTAAAGCTGTATATAGGCTATCTGGCGATTGGGCCGGCAATTCCAAGCTTTTGTCTCGCCCCACAGTAATCGCCCTGCCCGCTGACGAAGCCTTTGTAAGCCGCTTCTCTTCAATGCTTAGATCCGCTCCGGAAGCAGTATCAAGAAGCGTTGCAAAGCGCTCTTGAACACCGCTTGATAAAACCTTGTCCGCAATGCCGCCCGTATAAAGCGGCGCTGGAAGCATATGCGCGAATGATCTGCTCAACGCGTCTATGTCCGGGAGGAGCCCTTGCATTCTATCATTATAAAGTTTCTCGCAATCATCAGGGCCTATGACAGGGCATATGACAACATACGATATATCTTTTTCTTTCAATATATTTGTTATGCCCTGCGTATGAAAACCCCCGGCTATCAGGATCGCTTTATCTTTATGGTATTGCTTCATCTTTTTTAAGGTATTTTCTGTAAGGGCTATATCTCTTTCTAAAGCAAGTGTGTAAAACTTTTTTGACTCTGCTATCGCCTCTCTGTCTAATCCTGTAAAAAAAGTGGGTAGGGCTGTTTTCAGGCCGTACCTGCCTGACACGTTCTTTAAAAAGCGCTGCATTTTTAAGATATCAAAAAAATCCGGGTTCTCCTCGATATAATCTAGGCGGCGGTGAGTGAGCTTCAGGTTATAAAGATCCTTTAGCATCCTTATGGCTTTGGAATATTCCGCAAGCTGTCTCTGTACCGGGTTATCGCAAAGCGCGGCCTGTACCCCCGCTTCAAGATCCTCTGCCTCATCAAAAACTTTTAAGTAATTTATGGTTTTTGAAAATCTTATGTAACCGGTATACGCGGTTAAATCTTTGCAGCCTGTTGCCGGCAATCCAGAATCCGTAATCAAGCTTTCGAGATAACCGTAAAAAGCGATTTCAGATAGCTTGTTAAGGCGAAAATCGAGGCTCATTTGAATCAATTCCCGCGCTTCTTCTTTTTTAAGATTTTCCGCAAAATATCTTATAAGGGCCTCCCGCTCTTTTGAAGCGCTGTCAAAATCCATAGCTTTCTCTTTTTCCGCGAGCTTAATAAACTTCTCAAAATTCGGGTAGACCTGCCTGCCAGCTGTTTGGCAGGCCTTTATCTCTACGCCTGACCTCTTCGCATATACATTAAGCCTCGATGCATATTCAGAAAATTTTACCCTTCCGTCACGATAGGCGCGTGATATATCGTCAAGGCCTTTCAAATCTTTAGAATAGGCGCGCTCCCGCAGGTTATCCGCCGTTGCGCGCAGGCTATGCAGCAGCTTAAGCACCATGCTTTTGCTGATCTGGTTGTTTTTATAACTAGCGAGATGTTCTAAATATATACCTTTATCTTCCGCGCCAACTGCCCTGAGATAATTTGCTCTGTTCGTTATCTTATAGAACTCTGCCCCTGTAAACAGGGCCTCCTCAACAAAAAATCGCGACACCTTCCTCTTTAGAGGCGTCTCTTTAAAGCTATCGTAAAATGATGTATCGAGTTCTTCTGACGCGCCCTCAAGACACATAAGGTGGATATTGTATTGCTGGTTAAGTGCCTCTATAATGGATGCTATATTATTTTGCGCGGTTGGGTCTATATGGCGATCCTGGATGTGCACGATCAGGGTGCTGCCTTCGCCTTTATGATACTCTACTATCCTGCCCAGGTTTTGTGGAATGCTGAGGAAAGAAGGGGTGTCGATAATGTCCTTATAACTATCGATGCTTTCAAGGTTCCTTTGCGCGTGAGATCTACGCTGGAACAGAGTCCTTGCGCCAAAGCCATAACAGGGCCCGTTGCAAGTAGCAATATAACTTATTGTTATAATAAGTGTTATAAATTTTTTCATCATCTTCATCTCGTTATTATTATCTTATTAAAAGTATATAGAAACTGTGTAAACTTAGTCTTGTCTTTGGTGTTATATACCATATTATACACTATGTGCTGGATTAAGTCAATAGACGCTGGGTGATTTGTATAAGTTGTGCACTCATTAAAATCCCCGCACGTGCCGGGCAACTGATGGACCTTGAACCCTTATATTTAGGTGGGTGCCTTATCCCAAGGCTTCGGGTCTCTCTTTATTAAAAAGAGCATGCCATCCTACCTTGTGAAACCGGGCTCCCTGTATAAAGGTGTTGGCTCAAAGTTTCACCAAGCGCCACGCACACAGCAGGGACACTTTTAATATACCTGTCTTTGCGGATAAAATCAAGATATTATCTTAAAATCGCGTTAAATTTTTCCTTGAGGCCTTCGCGGATAGCGGTGTCGACTACGTCGATCTCTTCTTCTGTAAGGGTTTTTTTCTTGGAGCGGAATATCATCCTGATCGCGAGAGCCCTGCGCTTCTTCTCTATCTGTTTTCCGCGATATTCGCTTAAAAGCTTTACTTTTTCCAGTTGCGCTCCGCCTGCCTGCGCGCTGGTTGGTAGGCCTGTCTGCCTGAAAAAGGAGGCTAGCTCGCTATATGGTATGGAGGAATCTATAGAAAAGGATACATCCCTATAAGAATATGGAAAACGTGGAAGCGGCTTATAATAGCGCTTTAAGTTTGAAGACGCTGCCAGCATATTAAAGTTAAGCTCAGCGATAAAGAGCTGGCCGCTTATACCGAATGAATGTAATATTTCTTCATTGACCCTGCCAATAACGCCAAGCATAATGTTGCCTGCCAATATTGCCGCTGCTTCATCTTTATCAAAGACGGGATGTGAAGTCTTTTCAAACACGAGCCCTGTTATGCCTAACCTTTTTCCGAGTCCTGATAGAGCGCCTTTAAGTTGGAACAGCCCTGTTTCTGAATAATCTTTTTGCAATCCTTTTCCCGGCCTATCATATTGGGCCAGGACAAGCGATGGCTCTTCATTGTATTCCGCCTTTTTCTGAAAATATATATTGGAAAGCTCAAAAAGTTTCAGATCGTAGGCCTGCCTGCCTGCTATTTGGTAGGCCTGCCTGCTAAGATTGTAGGCAATTGTTCTAAGTATGCCGGGTAAAAGAGAGGTGCGCATTATATTCTGTTCCCTGCTTAAGGGGTTCTTTATCGCCACAAAGTCTTCACCTGAAAAAGCCGTATTTTTAATTGTATCACCGTTGACCAGGCTATATGTTATGATCTCGTTAAAGCCTGAGGCAACAAGCATGTTTTTTGTTATATCTCTCTTCTTCATAAAATCCCTGGTTTGTAAATCCTCAGTAGTAGTAACCACCTTCAGCGGGCTTGGTGTTATGTTTTCATATCCATATATTCTCGCGACCTCTTCTGCCAGGTCTGTTTCCCTGGTTGTATCGTTACGATATGTAGGGACTGTCACTATCAGGCTGGATGCGCCCTTTACGCTAAACCCAAGGCGGGATAGTATGCTGCCTATCTCTGTTGCCTTCAAACTGGTACCAAGTATCTTATTCAAGTATGCGGGCCTTAAAATAATTTTTGTGCCTGCGCCTCTCTTTATCCCTGTATCCTTTATACCGCAGGGTTCTCCTTTAGCAATGTCGCATATTAATGAGGTTGCCCTGTCAGACGCAAAGAGTATGCCGCCTAAATCTACGCCTCTTTCGAATCTGTAGCTCGAATCTGTGCTCAACCCCAGGTTAAACGCCGCTCTCCTTACGCTTACAGCGTCAAAATACGCGCTCTCTAAAAAGATATTCTCTGTCTTCTCCGTCACTTCAGCATGTTTCCCGCCCATAACACCCGCTATTGCCATAGGGCGCTCTCCGTCCGCGATAACAAGCATCCGGGAAGAGAGTTTTCTTTCTATACCATCTATTGTAGTGATGCATTCCTTATGTTTCGCGTTTCGCACAATTATCTCCTGCCCTGAAAACTTATCCGAATCAAACGCGTGCAGAGGCTGGCCTGTTTCAAAAAGAACAAAATTAGTTATATCGACTATATTGTTGACTGTACGCAATCCCATAGACTCTATCCTTTTTACAAGCCACTTAGGGGACGGGGCAATTTTAACATTATTAATAACGCGGCAGGTATAGCGCGGACAAGCCTGTCTGTTCTCAACAGAAACGTTAAGGGGCTTTTTAACGGATATTGTCTTTCTGATCTTCACACACGGCACTTTAAGTTCTTTGCCTGTTATCGCGGCCGCCTCTCGCGCAATGCCTAAATGAGAGAGGCAATCCGCTCTATTGGGTGTAATCTCCATATCGAAAATAAAATCATTCCCCTGCCTTGTAATAGCAGAGACCTCATGGCCTGCCATAGTAAGCTTAGAGGCAATATTCTCCGCGCGTAATTTTGTGTTTACATACTCCCTGAGCCATTCGTAAGATATCTTCATATTAGAACTGTTTCAGAAACCTTATATCATTTTCATATAATAAACGTATATCATCGATACCGTGTTTGAGCATGGCTATTCTTTCGACGCCCATGCCGAATGCAAATCCGCTATACAGGCCAGTGTCGATATTGACTGCCTGGAATACATTCGGGTCTACCATGCCGGCGCCAAGTATCTCGAGCCACCCGCTCTGTGAACAGACCCTACAGCCTGCTCCGTTACATATCATGCATGATATATCGACCTCCGCGCTCGGTTCTGTAAAAGGGAAGAAATGGGGCCTGAACCGCATTTTGGAAGATGTGCCGAAATATTGCCGCGCGAATTCAAACAGCGTCCATTTGAGATTTGCAAAATTTATATCCTTACCTACTACAAGGCCCTCTACCTGATAAAACATAAATGAATGGCTTGCGTCTGTCGCGTCGGGGCGAAACACCTTACCAGGCGCTACTATAGAAAATGGCGGTACTTTATCCTGCATATACCTTATCTGCACAGGCGAGGTGTGGCTCCTTAAAAGCCTTCTCTTTTCCATGTCTGTATCAAAATTTTTTGTATCTATATAAAACGTATCGAATGTATCCCTTGAAGGATGCTCAAGCGGTATATTCAGCGCCTCGAAATTATTAAACTCTGTCTCTATTTCAGGCCCCTCAATAACAGCAAACCCCATATGAGAAAAGATACCGCAGATATCATTCAATGTCTTTGTAACCGGGTGGAGATTGCCTATGCCAGGATCGGCGCCCGGCATGGTAATGTCTACACCCAGGCTATCAGCCTTACCGGCTTTGGATGAGAGTTCGCCCTCGCGCTGCTTAATACTCTGCGCCAGCACCTTTTTTAACCTGTTTATAGCCTGTCCGACGACAGGCCTCTTCTCCCCGGAGACTGTTTCCAGTTCCTTGAAAAACCGCGCAAGAATGCCTTTTCTGCCAAGGTATTTTATCCTTACCTGTTCTAACTCATCCTTGGCCTGGGCAGCGCCTATCTCCCCAAGGGCATCTTTTTCTGTATTGCTTAAACGCTCCTCCATAAAAATCTTACGCTTTCTTTTTAAGTTTTTCTATGTTTTTGTTGGGCCCAACTATCATAAGCTTATCCTGGGGCCTGATCTTATAATCCGCCTCCGGCGTTGGGTTGACTGCCTCTCCGCCTTTAATGTCCTTGCTTTTTATCGCAACAATGTTAAGGCCGTATTCAACCCTTAAATTCAGCTGCTTTAAGCTCCTTCCGATAAACTCCTGCGGCGCTTTTATCTCTATTATGCTGCACTCCGAAGAGAGGTCGATATGCTCGCTTACCTTGGGAGAGGTAAGCGCGTTAGCTATTCTCGTACCCATATCCCGCTCCGGGAAGACCACTCTGTCCGCTCCTACCCTCTCCAGCACTTTTCCGTGGTCTTTTGTAACTGCCTTCGCGATAATCTCTTTTATGCCCAGCTCTTTAAGCACTAAGGTAATCAATACCGAGGACTCGATGTTACCTCCTATACTTACTATCGCTACATCGATAGACCTGATACCTACAGCCTTCAACGCTTTTTCATCGGTAGCATCAATGCAGACTGCCTGTGCCACTACCTCTGAAAGGCCCTGCACTTTTTCCTCATTAATGTCAATAGCCAGCACCTGGCACCCTTTGCTGCTTAGGGTCTCCGCGACACTAGAGCCAAATCTTCCTAACCCCACTACGACAAACTGTCTCATCGTCTTCTCCTTTTTAAACTATCCTACCATCAGCGTCTCTTCCGGATAACGGAAAGTGGTTTTTTCTTTGCGCATTGCTATCGCGAGCGCGAGAGTAAGCGGCCCTACCCTGCCCGCAAACATAGTAAGCATGATTATAATTTTTCCGAGAGGCGTCAGATTTGGCGTAATGCCCGTTGATAAACCTACTGTGCCAAAAGCGGAGGTCGATTCAAAAAGAATACTTAAGAAATAACGGCTGCTATAAGCGGCCGCGCTCTCTGTTGCTGAAAGCAAAAAGCTGGAACCGATAACTACGCAGAGAGCGAGAAACGCTATAACTGCTGCCCGCCTGTATGTCTCTTTTGGTATTGTGCGCCCAAAAATATTTATCCTATCCTCATTTCGAAACATTGAATACAGCGCGGCAATAACAATGCCGAATGTTACTGTCTTTATACCGCCGCCTGTTGAACCGGGGGACGCTCCTATAAACATCAGTATAATCAGCATAAAGAGCGTGGCGGGCCTTAGGGTCGCGGTATCGAGAATATTAAAACCCGCTGTTCTCGGCGTGATAGAAGTGAAGACACAGGATGTTACCTTTTCTTTGAGGCCCATTCCGTGAAGAGCGGAATTGTTTTCTAAAAAATATATGCCCAGAGCCCCCGCGGCAATAAGCAAAAACGTAACCAGCACAACTATCTTTGTCTGCAGGCTTATACGGGAAAATATAAGGCGCCTATCGTGTCTCCAGAATTTTAATTTTGGGATATCCAAAAAGACGACAAAGCCCATGCCGCCTATGATGATAAGAACTGAAATTATAGCTATTGTGACCCAGTCTGAAGCAAAACCCGATAAACTGGTCGAGAATAATGAAAATCCGGCATTGCAAAAAGCAGAGACCGAGTGAAATATCGCTCTCTCCAGAATAAGAAGCTTGCCCCAACCGGTTGTAGCTGTCCATCTGCAGTAAAGAGATATAACGCCTATCATTTCAATACTGAATGTAAACGCTACTATGTAAAAAATAAGCCGCCTTAAGCCCTCTATCCTTGTGTGGCCAAGCGCGTTTTTTACGGTCAGGTTTTGGGATATTGAAAGCTTTCTGCCTAATAATATAGCAAACATTGTAGAAAACGTCATTATCCCAAGGCCGCCTGCCTGGATCAGGCAGAGTATAACCAGCCTCCCGAACGGCGAAAAAAAACTGCCTGTCTCTTTGACTATAAGCCCTGTAACGCAGGTTGCGCTTGTTGCTGTAAAAAGGCTATTAATAATCCCCGGGCTTTGATTATCCGTTGTTGCTATCGGCAGGCTCAGCAAAACAGCTCCTACCAATATCGCGAAAAGAAAGCTTAGAACTATTACCTGTGGAGGCTGTAGTCTTATTTTTTTCATGGACAATTCTACTTATCAGATTTTTTCGGTTTTACAAGAGCTATAAGGTGCTTAAAAGCGCTCTTGTGCGAAACCGCTATCTCCGCTAACATTTTTCTGTCAAGCTCTATCTTCGCGTTCTTAAGCCCGTTTATAAACCTTCCGTATGTCAGCCCGTTTGCTTTACAAGCGGCATTTATCCTGGCTATCCAGAGAGAACGAAAAGTGCGTTTCTTCAGCTTTCTATCGCGGTAAGAATAAGCCTCTGCCCGCATAACAGTCTCTTTTGCTGTCCTGTAAAGCTTGCTGCGCCCGCCCACATAACCCTTGGCAGCTTTTAAAACTTTTTTTCTTTTTTTCTTTGACGCAACACCGTGTTTTACTCTTGCCATTATTCACTCCTTAAGCAGGCCGTATCCGTTAAGTAAGCATCTTCCTTAATTTAGCGGACTCGGTTTTTGTAAGCACGGCCCTTTGTTTTAAGCCGCGCTTTCGCTTTCTGTTTTTATGTGTCAAGAGATGGCCTGAAAACGCTTTTTTTGCTTTAGCCTTCCCTTTCTTTGTTATTGTTATCCGTTTTTTAATAGCTTTTCTTGTCTTGCGTTTTGGCATAGCATTAACCCTTTATTTTGGAATAAGTACCATATTAAGAAATCGGCCTTCGCGTGATGGTGGCTTTTCCGGTTCGCCGATGCTGGAGATATCCTTAATGATTCTATCAAGCAGCGCGCTGCCTAACTCCTGATGCGCAAGCTCTCTACCGCGAAAACGTAGACTAATCTTGACCTTACTTCCCTTTACCATAAACTCTTTTATATGAGAGAGCTTTGTCTGGTAATCATGGTCTTCTATTCTGGCTTTATACCGTATCTCTTTAAGCTTCACGGTATGTTGTCGTTTTCTTGCTTCTTTCTTTTTCTTGTCCTGGTCATATTTATACTTGCTGTAATCCATAATTCTGCAGACCGGCGGCCTGGAAGTTGGCGCCACCTCTACCAGATCCAGGCCCGCTTCACGAGCTTTTAATAATGCTTCCTGCGGGCTCATAACTTCAAGCTGCTCTCCCGCGGGGCCGATAACCCTGATTTCACTTATCCTTATCTGATCATTGACTCTTAAACGCTTCTGTATAATAACCCCCTCCTTTCACGCGCAAGTTACTTCGTCACTTATGTTTCTATTTTTTATCGCGGAGTTGGCGCGACAATCTCTCTATAAAATCTTTTAGCAGGGCTCCTCCCTCGTCACCCTTCTCCCTGCTTCTTACAGCTATCTTGCCCGCGGCTTCTTCTTGTTGGCCGATAATAATCGTATAAGGTATTTTTTGTACGCGCGCTTCGCGTATTTTATATCCAATTGTCTCGTTTCTCGCGTCCAGCTTTACCCTAAGGCCCGCTTTTTTGAGGGCGCTGGATACAATATCCGCGTATTCGCGCTGCTTATCTGTGATTGGCGCTATCCGAACCTGTTCCGGCGAAAGCCATAGGGGTAACGCTCCCGCGTAATGCTCTAACAGCGCGCCTATAAAACGCTCCATGCTGCCCAATATAACCCTGTGGATCATAACGGGGCGTTTTTTACTGCCGTCTTGCGCGGCATATTCCAATTCAAACCTTTCGGGTAACGCGAAATCACATTGAATAGTAGCGCATTGCCAAAAGCGCCCAAGCCCGTCTTTAAGTTTTATATCTATCTTGGGCCCATAAAAAGCGCCGTCCCCTTCATTTATATCATATTTTATCTTCTTGGATTTCAAAGATTCTTCAAGCGCTGAAGTAGCATGCTCCCAGTCTTTATCGTCTCCTATTGACTTTTCCGGCCTTGTGCTCAACTCGACAGCGTAATCCGCAAACCCAAACACGTTCATCGCGTGTATAACAAAATCTATAACAGACTCTATCTCCTGTTGTAATTGTTCCGGCAAGCAGAATATATGCGCGTCATCCTGTGTAAACCCCCGTACCCGTAAAAGCCCGTGCAATACACCGCTTTTTTCGTGCCGGTATACATCGCCCAATTCGAAAAACCTTATTGGAAGATCTTTGTAGCTTCTTGTTTTTGATTTATAGACAAGCATATGAGCCGGGCAATTCATGGGCTTTACAGCATACTCTTCATCCTCAACATTAAAAATATACATGTGTTCTTTATAAAACTCATAATGCCCGGAACGTACCCAAATATCGGATTTCATTATATGCGGGCTTATTATAATATCGTAACCCCTGCTTAAGTGCTCTGCTTTTTCCCAGTCCTCTATGGCGATCCTCAGGAGCGCGCCTTTTGGCTGATATATAATAAGGCCCGCGCCTGCTGTTTCGTCTATTATGTAGAGTTCCAACTCCCGCCCAAGTTTTCTATGGTCCCGCTTCTTTGCCTCTTCCAGCAATTTCGTATACTCATCAAGTTCTTTTTGTGAAGTAAATGCTGTGCCATATATCCGTTGGAGCATGGGGTTTTTTTCACTACCCCGCCAATAGGCGCCTGCGAGGCTTAACAGCTTAAAGGCCTTTATCTCTCCTGTTGAAGACAGGTGGGGGCCCTTGCATAAGTCTATGAAATCTCCGTTTTTATAAATAGTTATATTCTCATCCGCAAGCTCCTTTATAAGCTCGAGCTTATACGGTTCTTTCTCAAAAAGCTTAAGCGCCTCGTCTTTTCCAATAGACTCTCTCTTGAACATGTAGTTCTTGCTGATAATTTTGTTCATCTCTTGCTCTATCACAGCAAGATCTGCCGGCAAAAATGGCGTATTCTTATCGAAGTCATAATAAAAACCATCAGATATAGCGGGGCCGATAGCTATTTTAACATCAGGCCAAAGGCCCTTTACTGCCTGTGCCATCACATGCGCTGTGCTGTGCCGTAATGTTTCCAGATCCATTCTGTATCCTTATTGTAATGTGGTGCCGGGGAAGGGATTTGAACCCTTAAGGCCTGTTCGGCCAACGGATTTTAAGTCCGTCATGTTTGCCAATTTCATCACCCCGGCATTTAAAATCGTGTTGCCCAAACAAACCCCTGCCCTACCTGTAATCAAATAATGCCGCATTGTTACGTGCGTAATATACCAAAAAAGGTGTGCTTTGTCAATCATGTTTAAAAGGGGGCAGACACCTTTTTCAACAGAAAAAAAAGACGCCTGTCCCCTTATTTTTTATAAGCAATGCCAGCATCAATCCTTGATGGTAAAAAGAATTCCTACGGTCACAACAAGAATAGCCAAAAGAGTGCTGTTTGTCAAGTTTGTCGCATTAGACATCCCTGTCAAAGAAAAGATAATATGTGTTGCGAATATTGCCACTACAATAACACTAAATGCTATTCGTTTAAACATGCAATACCTCCTTTTATGTTATTCTATGCGTTTTTGCGTAATAATGCAAGGGCATTCTGGCTATTCCGTCTTTTTTTCACCGCATCGATTGCGTTTATCCGCCTGTTGCCGCTGCCCGCTACAAAATGGTGGGCGGTAGAGGATTTGAACCTCCGGCCTTTTGCATGTCAAGCAAACGCGCTAACCAACTGCGCCAACCGCCCAATAAATATATGGAGGCGTGGATCGGATTTGAACCGATGAATAACGGTTTTGCAAACCGTTGCCTTACCACTTGGCTACCACGCCCCACGGCTTTGCCTTCTTAAATTCTAAATCCTAATTTTCTAAGTTCAAAACTTTAGTTTTGAACATTTGTATTTTTGGTCATTTGGTATTGTTTAGGGTTTAGAATTTATCTTTTATCCTTATGCCGCTTAGTTTCCTTGGTTTTTATACCATAGACGCTCTATTTTTTCAAGAAGAATCCGGGAGACTTTTTGTTTGCTTACGTTCTCAAGTTCCATGCTCTGCCGTTCCGGGCCGAGTATAAATACAGTGGTTACGCCTGGACCAAAAGAACTTTGCCTGCCTAACAACTGGCAGGCAGGCCTGGCGTCTATTCTATTAGCGACTATGAGGTCTGCTTTTTTTAATCTCATCTTCTTTCGCGCGTTACTGATAAGATTTGATGTCTCCATACAAAAACCTATCAACAGCCTGTTCCCTTTTCGCCTGCCAAGCCACGAGAGTATGTCTGGATTTTTTTTGAGTTTTAACACGCGCATGCCGCTTGAACGCTTTATTTTGTTTGCGTAATATTTTTCCGGCCTGAAATCGGAAACAGCCGCTGCCATAACAACACAATCAGCTGTTTTAAAGCGGGCCTTGACAGCTTTAAACATCTCTTGCGCAGTAATAACCGTGATTGTTTTTATTCCGCATGGCTGTTTTAAATGCGTGGGGCCGGTTATAAGGGTTACCTTGTGTCCCGCGTTCCGCGCTGTGTTAGCAACGGCATAGCCCATCGTACCTGTTGAATAGTTTGTAATAAAACGAACAGGATCGATCGGTTCCCGTGTCGCTCCCGCAACAACAAGAATATTTAAATTTAAGGGAATTTTGTTCGGGGTCATTTAAGGAGGGTCTTTACTTGCTTTATAATATCTTCCGTAGCGGCGACATGGCCTATGCCGTGTGTCCCGCAGGCAAGACGGCCTTTTACCGGGCCCACAAAGCTGTAATTCAAACTCTTTAACCTTGCGATATTGGATTGCAATATCTTATTCTTATACATGGCTTTGTTCATCGCGGGCGCGAATATTACAGGCGCATTTGTGGACGCAATCGCGCAAGTCAGCAGGTCATCACATATGCCGCAAGCTATTTTGGATATAATATTTGACGTCGCTGGCGCAACGAGTATCGCATCGGCTTGTGTGGCAAGTGAAATATGGACAGGATCCCAATCCTGTTGCAATTGAAACATCTCCTGAAAAACACGGTTACCTGATAGTGTCTGCAGGGTAAGTGGAGTGACAAAATGGTGGGAGTCCTTGCTCATGCACACAATAACGTTTATCTTTTCCTGGCGCATGCGGCTTATCATATCGCATGTTTTATACGCGGCAATGCCAGCGCAGATACCCATAAGAACGGTTGGCTGTTTCATCGCTTTTGATCGAGGGGTCAACTCCCTTTTTTTCTTGGTGCCTCGGCCGTGAGAAAAAAAGGGAGTTGACCCCTTATTTTTATTTTGCCTGCGCATATGTAATCTTCTCTTCCACGATCTCATGCAAAGCTGCCTGCAGAACGTTCTCTTCTTCCTGCTGTATAAGCTGAGCAGCTCCTGTGTTCAGTTCCAGCGCCCGCATAGAAGCCAGTACAACTAATTTGTACATGCTATGCGTCTTACTGTATAGCCTCTCCAATGGTATGCTCGAGATACCCAAAACGTTTCTCCTCTCTAAAGGGGTCAAGTCTCAACTTTGCTACTTAAACCCCTTACACAGCCCTTATACGTTAAGTAGCAAAGTTGAGACTTGACCCCTTGTTCTTTGTTCTTAGCCGCGCGGCGGTAACAATTGAAACAAGCTGACGCACCGCTTTATCCACCCTATCATTGATAACCACATAATCATATATGCAGATAGCCGTTAGTTCACGGCGGGCTATTGCGAGCCTTTTTCGTATCTGCGCAGGTGCGTCGGAAGAACGCTTCTCCAACCTTGTTTTAAGAGCTTCCATCGTAGGCGGTAAAATGAATATAAGCACCGCCTGCTTAAACTTGTCTTTTATCTGCGCCGCGCCCTGGACATCAATGTTCATAAGCACGTCGTGTTTTCTGCTCAGGCTCTCCTCGACAAACCTTCTCGGAGTAGCGTAATAATGCCCGAATACTTTCGCATGCTCAAGAAACGCGCCTTTTGCAAGTTGTTTTTTGAATTCCGGCGCGGTGGTATACGTGTAGTCTTTATTGGATTTTTCTTTACCGCGTCTGTCGCGCGTTGTAACAGAGACAGACCGCACAAGCCCGGATTTTTTCTTAAGCAGCCTGTCGCACAGAGTGGTCTTGCCGCATCCGGATGGCCCGGACACAACAAAGAGCGTGCCGCATCCTCTGGCATACCTATTCAGAAAAACAGGTAACCTCTTCTTTTGCATCAGCTAAACCTTTGCGCGATTGTTTCCGGCTGTACGCTGGCAAGTATAACGTGATCGCTTTCTGTGATAATAACCGCGCGTGTCCTGCGTCCGCTTGTCGCGTCTATCAATTTTTTATTCTGCCGCGCTTCTTCTTTTAACCGCTTTATGGGCGCTGCCTCCGGAGCAACAATTGCTACGATCTTATTCTTTACCACAACGTTGTTAAACCCCAGACTGATTAAGCTCGACTGCTTTTTTTTATTCGACATTCTGGACCTGTTCTCTTATCTTCTCTATATGGCTTTTTATTTTTATTACCTCTTTCGCTATGGAAAAATCGTTAGCCTTCGCGCCTATCGTATTTGCTTCACGGTACATTTCCTGGGCTACGAAGTCGAGCCTCCTGCCTGTCTCGCCAGAGTTTGAAAGGATTTTCCTGAATCCGGATATATGCGCGCAGACCCTGTGCATCTCCTCGGTAATATCACAATTGCGCGCGAATACCGCTGCTTCTTCTTCTATTCTTTCCGGGTTGTATATCTTTGTAGTTCCGGTTAACATTTTTACGTTTTTTAATAACCGTTTTTTATAGTCGTGCGCTACAAGCGGAGCCCGTCTCTTTATCTTGCCCAGAGCAGCCTCGATCATCTTTACTATTTGGCGTATATTTTTATCCAGCATCTTGCCTTCTCGCGCCCTGGAATATATCAAGTCATTAACTGCCGACACAAGCGCTTTGCTGACAAGGGGCCAGAGTTTTTTCGCGTCTTCTTCCTGCGGGTGGTAAGCAATAACACCCGGTAATGCTATAATCTGCTCTATGCCTACGCTGCCCTTAATACCTAAAAACTTTTTCAGGGTGTTTATTCTGGCGTAATACTGTTTTGCTATTTTCTTATCGATGTGGACTTCGTCCCCCTTGGTAACCTTTGAATCGTAGCTTAAGAACAGGGTCAGCCTGCCTCGTAAAACTTTTTTTTGGAGCGACTCTCTTATCCTGTCTTCGAATATTGTAAGATTAGGCGGCAGTTTGTTGATTACTTCAAAAAATTTACAATTCAGGCTCTTGACTTCGATCTTTGCCGTACCCAGCCTGTTCTCCGCGGCACCTTTGCCGAAACCTGTCATGCTATGTAACATATATTGTTCCTTGCGGCTTGAACCTTATGCCTATTTACACCCATACCCTGGTGGGGATATACTTTATAAAGCCCACACTTCGTTACAGGTTCTTTTCTCACCTGCCTTGGTAGAGTACAGATCCACAATAATCTCCTCTGGCTGAAACCAGAGCTTGATCTCCCGTTCCGCGTCTTTCTTGTGCGCTGAGGCGTGTATAACATTTTCATACACACCTTTTGTGGTAATGCGCCCATACTGCCCGCGAATGCTTACCGCATCCGCTTCTTCCGGGTTGGTCGAACCTGCTAATGCACGCACCTTATTTATAGCGCCTTCCCCATAGTAGACCATGGCCATAACTTTTCGTTTCTCGTGAAACTCACCCCTTATATATTGTATAAGATCCTCAAAAAAAGGTTTGTCCGTGAGAGCTTCATAGTGCTTTTTCGCAAGCTCGGCACTTACGTGGACTATGCGGGCAGCTATAATATCGAGTTTGGTTTCGGAGAGACGCGTCAGGATATTACCTGTTAAAGATTTTTTTAAGCCATCCGGTTTTATAAGTACTAATGTCGCTTCTTTCATAAAATACTTCACCCCTATATAGTTATTATATGGCTATAATTAAAAAAGTCAACTCATATACCGGAATTAATGTTTTAGAATCTTTATTATTCTGTTTAAATCAGTCAAAGAATAATAATCAATTACTATTTTGCCTCGTTTTTTGCCGTGCTGGATTTTTATTTTTGTGCCTAAAATTTTCTGCAGCTCATCTTCTACAGCTTGTATATGACGATCCGGGCTGCTGTGGGCTGGGAGCCCCCTTTTTGCCGCGTGCGGCTTGGCCATCTGCTCTACTTCCCGGACTGAAAGGCCTTTGCGGACTATCTTGTCGCATATTTTTATCTGCTTGCGCCGGTCGGGTATTGCGAGCAACGCCCTGGCATGGCCCATTGTGATAGCATCATCAAGGAGAAGCTGCTGTATAACATCCGGAAGGCTCAGCAGCCGCAGAATATTGGTTACTGATGCCCTGTCCCGGCCTACTGCCTGCGCAATCTTTTCCTGTGTAAAATTGAATTCACTGTTAAGGCGCCTATACGCTTTTGCTTCTTCTATCGGGTTTAAGTCTTCTCGTTGTATATTCTCTACGAGCGCGAGTTCCATCGCGTTAGCGTCATCGACATTTCTGATAACAACGGGTATCTTGCCCAAATTCAAAGCCTGCGCCGCGCGAAACCTTCGCTCCCCAGCTATAAGCTCATATCCTTGTTCCGCTTTTCTTACAAGCACCGGCTGTACAACACCCTTTTCCCTGATCGAGGCAATAAGCTCGTTTAATTTTTCCGCTTTAAATGTGGTACGAGGCTGGAGACGACTTGGCTTGATTTCTGATAAATTAAGAGTTGTCAGCCCCGCCTGCGCCTTTATTGCCAATTCTCCTGTTTCGCTATTATTTGCCTCTGGTATTAGCGCTTGCAACCCCCTACCCAAAGCTTTATGCTTCTCCATTATCTCCTCCGTCTTCTTCTATTGTTTTTATTGGCGTAGCAGTTTCTTTAACTGGATCTATCGCTTCGGCTGACCTGCCCTTTTGCAGATCAGGGCCGACGCGCTCATCTACATGTGTCTCTGTGTTGTAGCTGCCTTTTTGTTGTAACTCTAATGATACTAATGCGTTACGCTTAATTACTTCTTCCGCGAGCAATCTGTAGGCTTCTGCTCCATTTGAATTTTTATCGTAAAGCATCACGGGCTTTCCATGTCCTGGCGCTTCGCTCAATCTCACAGAACGCGGTATTACTGTATCATATACTTTTTCCTTAAAAAAATCCCTTGCTTCTTGTATCACCTCGTTCGTTAGGTTGGTGCGGTAGTCTGCCATGGTCAATGCCACCCCCTCAATATCCAGCACAGGATTAAGATTGTCCTGTACAAGTTTAATAGTGTGCAATAACTGGCTTAACCCTTCCATGGCATAATATTCACACTGCAGCGGAATCAGTGTGCTCTCTGATGCTGTTAACGCGTTTATGGTGAGGAGTCCTAGGCTGGGCGGGCAATCGATAATAATAAAATCATAATTGTGTTTTATCGGCTCGATGCTGCGCTTTAGTTGCTGTTCTCTATTAAGCGCACTTACTAATTCTATCTGCGCACCTGTTAAATGGAGGTCCGCAGGTACTAAAAACATATTTTTTACTGTTGTTTCCAGCACAACATCTTCTAATCTAGTATTGCCAATCAGAACATTATAAATACTTTTCTGTATGGATTGCTTGCTAATCCCAACCCCGCTTGTCGCGTTGGCCTGGGGATCGATATCAATAATAAGCACACGCTTTCCTGCGGCAGCTAAATAAGCTGATAGGTTAATCGCTGTGGTGGTCTTGCCTACTCCGCCTTTTTGATTACATATAGATATCGCTTTACCCAACTCAGCCTCTTTATGTTTCACGTGGAACATCTAAATTCGGTGCTTTATATTGCTTCTTTTTATTATAATACCTTATAAATAAATCGCTGTCAAGCAAATAATAAATTAGGTGCTTTGCGCGGCTCTTGGTTCGCGGAGCTTTAGCACTACTTCCTGTATTAACAGCATAAACAGTGTGTTGGTAAACCAATATAGAACAAGCCCTGAGGGCATATTGTAAAAAATAAACCCGAACATTATCGGCATTATGGTCGACATCATCTTTTGTTGGTCAGACACCTCTTTCCCTCCGCCATGTGACAACTTCTGCTGAGCCCACATGGCAATTGCCATTAAAATGGGTAATATGTTTATGTTGTTACCAATAATAGGGAGTTTTTGTGGTATTGTAAATGCCGCGTCAGGCCCGGCTAAATTCTTAATCCATAAAAAATGCGCGCCGCGCAACGCTACGCTACGCAATAATACCTGATATAGAGACATGAAGATCGGCAGTTGCAGCAACATAGGCAAGCAGCCCCCCACAGGGTTTATCTTGTGTTTTTTATAAAGCCCCATAATCTCTTTGTTCATCTTCTGGGGATTGTCTTTATACACCTTTCTTATCTGTTCTGTCTCTGGCTGCAGCTTCTGCATCTCTTTCATGGAATGGAGGCTTTTCCTGGTAAGCGGCATCATGATCAAACTAATAGCAAGAGACAGCAATATTATGGATATACCATAATTCCCAGTAATACGATAGAACATACGCAGCCCCTTGAAAAGCACTTTTGCTACGACGTGAAAAAAGCCATAACTTATTACACTGTTAACAGTTGCACCCAACTCAGAGATAGCCTCTGCATCACTGGGCCCTGCATACAATAGATAATTACGTGTAATAGTCTGATCTGGTTTTAATAAAATTGACCCTGAGGTTATGCCTACCCATATATTTTTCTTTGTGCTGCTCCTGATAATCACCCCTTCTTCTTTCTGCTCCGGCTTCAAAACAAACGAAAAATACCTATCATGCGTTGAGACCCATGCTGGAGCGCCGGGCACACGTATACCGCCTGTTATGGTTTTGCCTGATGGGCGCTTTCTCAACACTTTGTCGCCTATCAAAACATCTGCTCCAATATACCTGCTATCCAGATAGCCATCGTTTGCCGCGGCCGTTCCGCTATCTGTTATATAGCTGATCTCCTTAATAGCATCTGTTGTGTTGCGCATTGCAACTTCTAACTCTATTACATGCTTGCTGTTATGAAAATTAAACGTTTTTATTACCTCTATACCGCCTGCTGTACTCGTATACTGAACGCGCATGTTGTTCTGACTGGTCACTCTCCAGTCGTCGCGCCTATGCTTGACATTTTCTTCTGTTGTGGCCAGCAGGTAAGGGGCGCCCTCGATCACGCTGGAAAGCATTGTAGGGTTGCCATCATTATCACTATATTCTAACAGGTAAAGCTCTTTTATGGCTGCGCCATGGTCTGTCAAAACTGCCATAAAGACATTGTTACCAATGGTTACTGTATTTTCTGGTGCAGCCTGGACACCAATCGGCTCCTGTGCCGTGTCTATTGGTTTGGCTTCAGGTATGTTGTTTTGTTCTAACTGCATAACCGTATCATGTGTTTTTTCTGGATGATATGGTTTGCTGTACTTTTTCATGTACATCTGAAAACCTAAAATCACGAGCACTGATAGCCCAATTGCTAAAAATAGCCTTTTTTCATTATTCATTGTAAGCCCTTTGTTTTTAATGTGTTATGTTATGATACGGTTATACGTGATACGGTTATGGCAGATCGAGCCCGCCTTTGGCAAAGGGATTGCAACGCACTATGCGCCAAAAACCACGCGCAATACCCTGCCAAAGCCCATATCGCTCTATTGCAAGCAGCATATACTCAGAACAGCTTGGGTGGTATTTGCATTGCGCAAACTGCCTATGACTAAAAAAGATTTGTTGGTATAATAGTATAAGTTTTTTTATAAAAGTATTCATTAGTGGACCTGCCCGCCGGTTAGTGGGCGGTTTTTATTTAAAAGCCTGCTGTACAAGCGCCGCAAGTTCTTTCCTTAATTCCGCAGAACCGTGTGGTGTTGTGCAGACTGCTTTAGTAACTACTATTACTATGTCGCTCTGTTTTTTCGAAGGAACGAACGCATACTGCCTAAACCACTCTTTTACAACGCGCTTGTGCCAATTGCGCTCTGTAGCCTTTTTGCTGATGCGCTTGCTTACTACTACCCCTAACCGAAAATGTTTTATCAGGTTCGGCGCAAAATAAAGGCGTAAAAAACGCGCTGTAACACGCTCTCCCTGACGATACATGCGCCTATAGTCGCTGGGCCGAGTAAGCCGCTTGAGTTTCTGGTGTGGTAGTGCCCGCTGTGAAGCAGGCGGGGTGAGCGTCATGCAGACAAAACTTTCCGGCCCTTTCGCCTTCTGCGTTTGAGCACTGCCTGGCCGCTGCTGCTGCTCATCCGTTTTCTGAATCCATGCTTGCGTTTCCGCTTAAGATTTGATTTTAGCGTAATGTGTTTTTTCATAGTAAGAAATTATAACATAAAAACAGATGAAGTCAAGTTAAAAACTTTTTTCTTGCATATATATCTTTTTCTGTTATAATCATTCCGTTCTGCCTGCCAACAGGCAGGCATTTAATGTCTGTTGAAAAATATAAGGCCGCATACTCATGGCACATTCGCTAGACGGAACCTGGGCCTCGCTGCTCCAGTGTTTACGTAAACAGATAAGCCCGCAAAGTTACGAAACATGGTTTACGCCTACAAAACAGGTCGGGGCAGGGGACGGCTATATAACTGTTGAGGCCCCCAATAAATTTTTTAAAGATTGGCTTCTTGACCACTATAAAGAACCTATGGGCGCCGCCGCAAAAGAGATAGGTAAAGATAATCTGGATATAAAATTTGTTGTGTGCGAGCGCGCTGCCGGCGATAAACCGGATGCTGATAAGGGAAATGAAAAAAAGGGGGGTTTCAAGTTATTTTCGCGTTCATTTGAACGGTTTTCGCACCCGCAAGAGACTATCTTTAATCAGCGTTATACGTTTGATAGTTTTGTGGTTGGCGGGTGTAATCGTTTTTCTCACGCAGCCGCTCTTGCTGTAGCGGAAAGTCCTGCCAAAGCATACAATCCTCTTTTTATCTACGGTGGGGTGGGGCTTGGAAAGACCCATCTGATGCAGGCTATCGGGCTGCATCTTATCACTAAGCAACCACGATTAAGGATTACGTATATATCAAGTGAAAAATTTACCAATCAACTTATTAGTTCTATACAAAACAGGACCGTACAAAAATTTAAAGACAAGTACCGGCATCAGGATGTCCTTCTTATAGATGATATTCATTTTATATCAGGAAAAGAGGCTACGCAAGAAGAATTTTTTCATACATTCAACGCGCTTTACGACGCGCATAAGCAGATTATTGTCTCCAGCGATAGATCGCCAAAAGAGATGCCCGCGATGGAAAAACGCCTTGTTTCGCGTTTTGAGTGGGGCCTTGTTACTGATGTGCAACCACCTGATACTGAAACGCGCATCGCTATACTAAAGAAAAAATTAGAAAAAGAGGCTGTTGCTGTGCCTATGGATGTGGTATCTTATATAGCGGATAATGTTACTACCAACATCCGCGAGTTGGAAGGGGCGTTGATCCGGGTTATCGCTTATTCGTCGCTTCTTAACCATAAGATCGATCTTTTTGTTGCCCAGGAAGTATTAAAAGAAGTTGTTGTTGATAAAAAAAATAATGTTAATGTTGAGTGTATTCAGCGTGTTGTCGCAGAATATTTTAGTATCGGAAGTAATGATATGAGAGTAAAAAAGCGCACTAAGAAGGTGGCTTACCCAAGACAGATTGCGATGTTTCTCTCCAGAGAGATGACCAAGCTTTCGCTTATTGAGATAGGGGGGTTGTTTGGCGGGAGGGACCATTCAACCGTAATTCACGCGTGTAGTAAAATAGAGGAAGATATTAAGAAGAATCCACATATTAAAAGCGTGGTTGAAAATATTATAACAAAAATAAAGTCTGATGGTTAGGGAGTTATTAACATTCCCACAATAGTTACTACTACTACTATTTAAAATTAATGTATATTAATAATAATAGAGGGTGTTGATATGCGGATAAGTATAAAAAGAGAAGATTTATTATGTTGTATACAAGCGGTTATTGGGGCAGTAACTCAAAAAAACACACTACCCATCTTATCAAACATTTTATTTGAGGCAGATAAAGACAGTAATGATATAAAAATAACAGCAACAGACCTGGATATAGGTATTACCGCGACCACGCAAGCAGTGGTTGAGGAGAGTGGCGCGGTAACAGTTTTAGCGAAGCGTTTCTCTGATATAATAAAAGAGCTACCAGGCAGTGAAGTAGAGCTAATAACAAAAAAAAACAATATCATAACAATTAAGACCAACACCGTAGCTTTTAAAATTCTAACAACCCCAAAAGATGAATTCCCGCAACTTCCAAAACCAACCACAACACAAGAGATTACCGTAACTCAAAAAAAATTAAAACAAATGCTTTCAATGACAATCTTCGCGATAAGTAAAGACGAAACACGGTATGTCTTAAACGGTATCTGTTTTATAGTAACGAAAAAAGGCATAAAATTAGCAGCGACAGACGGAAGGCGCCTGGCTATAATAGAAGAAAAACAAAACATAAACACACAAGAAGAAAAAAAATACATAATACCAGCAAAAACAACACAAGAACTTTTACGAAATTTAAACGACACACAACAGGTAAAAATTCTATTTTCAAAAAACCAGGTTACATTTTACCTGAACAATCTCCACATTGTCTCACGCCTTATAGAGGGTGAGTTTCCGGATTACGAACAAGCTATTCCAAAAGAGGCGGAAAATAAATTAACAATAGAACGCAACCGGCTTATCCCCGCAATAAAAAGAGCCGGCCTATTAACAACCCCTGAATCACAGGCAATTAAATTACACCTTACAAAAAACAGGCTAATAATCTCAAAAACAACACCCGAGATAGGCGAAACAAAAGAAGATGTAGAAGTAAAATATATTGGAAGTGAATTATTAATAGGTTTTAACCCCGTATATTTGCTGGAAGCGTTAAGAAACATCAACCAGGATACGATTGAGCTCGAGTTGACAGGCCCGGAAAAACCAGGAGTAATACGCACTAAAGAGAACTACATATATATTGTTCTCCCAATGCAAATTTCTTAAGCATGAAAAAAGAAGGCCCAATACAAATAAGCGAAATTCTTAAAACAACAATAAAAAAAGCAGAGGAACAAAAAAAAGGCCTCTTAAGTGAAGAGGAAGCGCAGGATGCGTGGAGAACCGCGGCAGGCGCAAGCGCGGTAAAACACACAAAAATAAAAAGATTCACCAAAACAACACTAATAATAGACGTAGATAGCCCGACATGGATTTACCAGCTTAATATAGACCGGGAAAAAATAGAAAAAAGGCTTAACAGGCAATTAAAAAGAAAGCCCCCAATCAAGATTAGGTTCAGGGCCGGCGGAGGATAGGCAGTGGGAAACAGACAAAAACAGGACACGCAAAAGAAGCCAGCGGTAACAGAACCAAAATATGACGCAACCAAGATCCAGGTATTGGAAGGCGTGGAAGCGGTACGGCGCAGGCCGGCTATGTATATTGGGGATACAGGTACTCGCGGCCTACACCACTTAGTCTACGAGGTTACGGATAATAGTATCGATGAAGCGATGGCAGGCCATTGCGGAAATATAAACGTTATTATCCATGCGGACAATAGTGTTACTGTGGTAGATGACGGCAGGGGGATACCTGTCGATATGCATAAGACGCAAAAAAAACCCGCGGTGGAGGTTGTCTTGACCACATTGCATGCCGGCGGTAAATTCGATCATAGAATGTATAAGGTCTCAGGGGGGCTGCATGGAGTAGGCGTCAGCGTTGTAAACGCTTTATCAGAATGGCTCGAAGTAGAGATACGCAGGGATGGCAAGGTATACCACCAGCGCTACAAAAAAGGCCACACAGCTACAAAACTCACTGTAGTAGGCAAGACCCAAAAGACCGGAACAAAGATAACCTTTAAGCCCGATGCGGGGATATTTACCCTTAGCACGGAATTTATTTTTGAGACGCTTGCTACCCGCATGAGAGAACTTGCCTTTTTAAATAAAGGCGTTAAGATTACACTTACAGACGAAAACAAAGACAAAGAAGCGGAGTTCAGGTTTGACGGCGGGATAGTCTCTTTTGTCCAGCACATGAATAAGAACAAGAACCCGGTGCATAAAAAAGTGGTCTATTTCCAACGTGAAAGAGAGAGTGTTTTTGTAGAAGTAGCCATGCAGTATAATGATAGCTACGCGGAGGCAATATACACGTTCGCGAACAACATAAACACTATCGAGGGCGGTACTCATTTAAGCGGGTTTAAGTCAGCGCTAACAAGGGTAGCGAATCAATATTGCAAAAACAAAAAACTATTAAAAGATGGCGACGCCGCTATCTCAGGAGATGATATAAGAGAAGGCATAGCCGCGGTCGTGAGTGTGAAGATACAAAACCCGCAGTTTGAGGGCCAGACCAAAACCAAACTTGGCAATGCTGAGGTAGAGGGTGTTGTAGCGTCGATGGTCAACGAATCACTAAGTAGTTTTTTTGAAGAAAACCCCGCAATAGCAAAAAAGATTTCAGAGAAGGCAATTGTCGCGGCCAGAGCGCGCGAAGCAGCCCGCAAGGCGCGAGACCTTACAAGAAGAAAAGGCGCGCTTGAAATGTCCAGCCTGCCTGGCAAGCTTTCAGATTGTTCAGAGCGAGACGCGGCATTATGTGAAATATATCTTGTAGAGGGCGATAGCGCGGGCGGATCAGCCAGACAAGGCAGGGATAGGCGCTTTCAGGCAATACTGCCGCTTAAAGGTAAGATCTTAAATGTTGAAAAGGCCAGGCTGGACAAGGTCTTATCCAGCGAAGAGATCAGAACGATTATTACCGCGTTGGGTTGCGGCATCGGCGAAACGTTTAATAGTGAAAAACTACGCTATCATAAGGTCATCTTAATGGCAGACGCGGATGTGGATGGCTCGCACATAAGGACTCTGTTACTCACCCTATTTTACAGGCAGATGCGAAGATTGGTAGAGGAGGGGATGATATATATTGCTCAACCCCCATTATACAAAATCAAACGTGGAAAGAGAGAAGAGTATATCCAGACCGAAGATGAGATGAACGCGCTGCTGCTTGATATGGGCGTTGAGGATGCCACGCTTCTTAGGATAAAGCCCAGGAAAGAATTCTCCAATAAACAGCTTAGGGATATCATAGGGGGCCTTATGAGACTGGAAAAGTTGAGCAAGGCTATAGAGCGAAGGGGAGTAAAGTTTTACAATTATATATGTTTAAGGCATGCAAAGACCAAAAAACTACCCATTTTTATGGTAAAAGTGGAGGGCAATACCCAATTTGTGTATTCTGATAATGAACTTGCCAAGCTTGTAAAGACACGAGAAAAGCAGTTAGGTAAGGATCTGCAGATCCATAATGAAACAGACCAGGGTGCGCAAGCCCACCAAGCAGCTGGCGGGCAGGCACCAAAAGAGATAGACGTGATAGAGTTTTTTGAAGCAGAGGAGATAGAAAAGGTGCTCGTTCTTTTGGATAAGATCGGGCTCTCGCTTGCAGAGGTTTACGATCCACACGAAACGGACTTGCCTAATAGGGAGCGGGCAGGCCTGCCTAGCGCGAAAGCTAAGAGGGAGGGCCTACCCGGCAGCCGACAGACAAGCCCGATGCGGGCTGAAAAGCGACGCCCACTGTTTGAGCTCCAGGCGGACGGGGAAGCGCTAGAGGTCTTTAGCTTAAAGGCATTACTGCGCGCGATACACTCACGGGCCAAGAAAGGCATGGTTTTACAGCGCTATAAAGGGCTTGGCGAAATGAATCCGGAACAGCTCTGGGCGACTACAATGGATCCGGCAAGACGCACATTGCTAAAAGTTGTTATAGAGGACGCGGTCAAGGCAGACGAGATGTTTACAGTGCTGATGGGTGACGCAGTTGAGCCGCGCAGAGAGTTTATAGAAAAGCACGCGCGAGAGGTAACAAACCTGGATACATAACTCGTAGAGAACAGGGGTTTATATGTATACGCACGGCGAAAAAATAACAAAACGGTATGTTGAAGCAGAGATAAAAGAGTCTTATATCAATTATGCGATGAGCGTGATTGTAGGACGAGCGCTTCCAGATGCGCGTGACGGGCTAAAGCCGGTACAGCGCAGAATTCTCTATACAATGCACGGGCTCGCGCTTCAGCACAATAAGCCATACAAAAAAAGCGCGCGCATAGTCGGTGATTGCCTTGGCCGCTACCACCCGCATGGCGACTCGTCTATCTACGACGCGTTAGTGCGCATGGTGCAGGATTTTTCTTTGCGCTACCCCTTGATAGATGGCCAGGGTAACTGGGGGTCAGTCGATGGAGACCCGGCAGCGGCGATGAGGTATACAGAAGCGCGTATGGCAACGATCGCTGGTGAGCTGCTAACTGACATTGACAAAGATACAGTCGATTTTTCTCCGAATTTTGACGGCTCCCTAAAGGAGCCGGTTCTTCTGCCCTCCACCCTGCCAACCTTGCTTGTGAATGGATGCAGCGGTATCGCGGTAGGGATGGCGACCAACATGCCTCCGCACAACCTGAATGAGATAGCAGACGCGATTATAAGAATTATAGATGAACCGGGCACGGAGCTAAAAGAGCTCTTAAAGATAGTAAAGGGGCCGGATTTTCCGACGGGGGCAACCATTTGCGGAAAGAGCGGCATAAAGAGCGCTTATACAACAGGGCGCGGCAGGATAAAGCTTCATGCTCGCGCGCGGATAGAAGAACTGAAAAACGGAAAATCATCAATAATTATTACAGAGTTGCCGTATCAGGCTAATAAGACTAATCTTATAGAGTCTATAGCCAGGCTTGTAACTGACAAAAGAATAGAGGGTATCGCGGACATCAGAGATGAATCGGATAAAGACGGTATCCGTATTATGGTTGAGTTGAAGCGCGATAGGCCCGCTCAAGTGGTTCTTAATCAGCTTTATAAACATACGCAGCTTTCGTCGACCTTTGGCATTATAATGCTTGCCCTGGTGAATAACCAGCCGCGCGTCCTGACACTGCGGCAGCTGTTGGATCTGTATGTAGACCACAGAAAAGAGATCGTCACAAGGCGCGTACGATTTTTGTTAAGAAAAGCGCAGGAAAGGGCCCACATATTAGAGGGGCTGAAGATAGCGCTTAAATATATTGATAAGATTATAAGAACCATAAAAGAGTCAAAAGACGCGCAGTCCGCTAAGGGAGCGCTTACAAAAAACTTTGATTTAAGTGAAATACAGGCCCAATCCATACTGGAGATGCAGCTACAACGCCTTACCGCTCTGGAGCGCACTAAGCTGGAGGCAGAGTATCTTGAGCTGCTGAAAAAGATAGAGACGTACGAATCGATCCTCGCAAGCGATAAGAAGGTACTCAACATCATAAAAGAGGAACTGGTGGAGCTCCAGAAAAGATACGGTGACCCGCGCAGAACAGACATTGTAGGCGAAGTAGAAGACCTGCAGATCGAAGACATGATAGCGGAAGAGGACGTTGTTATTACGATAAGCCACGGAGGGTACATTAAGAGGCTGCCTGTTAGCGCTTATCGCAAGCAAAAGCGGGGCGGCCAGGGGGTAATGGGCGCGGACCTTAAAGAAGAAGACTTTATAGAGCATCTATTTGTCGCTACAACGCATGAGCACATACTATTTTTTAGCAACAAGGGCAAAGTCTTTTGGTTGAGGGTGCACGAGATCCCGCAGGCAGGGCGCGCATCCAAAGGCAAGGCGTTGGTGAATCTGCTTCAGCTCGCGTCGGGTGAACGAGTAAGCGCCTTTATGCGAATTAAAGAGTTTGATAAAGGCGGAGCATTGGTTATGGCTACAGCAAAAGGAATCATCAAAAAGACAGAGCTTGCGGCATACGCAAATCCGCGCAAGGGAGGCATCATAGGTATTACCATTGACGAGGATGATAGCCTTATAGGGGTTGTCCTTGTGGATGACCGGGGAGAGATCATACTCGCGACACGTGAAGGCAAAGCCATACGTTTTAAGGCTCAAGAGATTCGAAACACGGGCCGCGCGGCCCGTGGCGTCAAAGGTATAACCCTTGGCAAGAAGGATAACGTGATCGGCATGGCGGTAGCGCGTGACGACGCGACACTATTGACTGTTTCGGCAAAGGGGTTTGGAAAGCGCACGCCGGTAGGAGAGTACAGATTGCAATCGCGTGGCGGAAAAGGTATAATCAACATCAAGGCCTCACCAAGAACAGGGTGTGCGGTTGGTTTAAAGATGGTGACAGACAGAGATGAGATCATGATTATCACAGAAAGCGGCATAATAGTGCGAACAGCGGTAAAAGGCATACGCGCCAGCGGCCGCTCTACACAAGGGGTGAAGATTATCGCGCTCAAAACCCCAAAGGATCATGTCTCAGCAGTTGCCTTAGTTGTTGCAGAAGAATAGTTTATTGAGCGGCCCCATCGTCTAGCGGTCTAGGACAACGGCTTTTCGAGCCGTTTACGCGGGTTCGAGTCCCGCTGGGGTCACCATTATTACGGGCATTGTTTTTTTTCAAAAAGCAGCGCCTGTTTTTTTCTTGACAATACTCAAAGCTTTGTGTATAATTACTCAAGACATTGAGATAATTGGAGAATATTATGCAATTACCTGAATTTAAAAGAGATGCAACAGGCACTATCGAGAAGCGTTTGCGTGAAAAAAGACATTTTATACAGGTTATTATAGGCCCAAGGCAGGTTGGCAAGACTACCGCAATACAGCAAGTTTTAAATAGCCTGAACTGTCCATATCATTATGCAGCTGCCGATCTTCCTGCTCCTCCGCCAAGAGAATGGATTGCCCAGCAATGGGACGCGGGGAGACAAAGACTTCGTGGCCAAAACACAGCAACATTAGTTTTAGACGAAGTGCAAAAAATTTCGAACTGGTCGAATGAAATAAAACGTTTATGGGATGAAGATACCCAGAAGGGCAATAATCTTAAAGTAGTTCTTTTAGGTTCATCCGCTCTCTTAATTCAAAAAGGATTAAATGAGAGCTTAGCAGGGCGTTTTGAGGTAATAAGATTTTTCCATTGGCCATGGAAAGAATGCCGTGAATGTTTTGGCTGGACAGCGGACCAATATATTTATTTTGGCGGATATCCTGGAGCAGCGCCTTTGATTAAAGAGGAAGAAAGGTGGTCTCAGTATATCAGGGATTCTCTAATAGAAACAGCTATCTCAAAAGACATATTACTTTTAAACCGAGTCGAAAAGCCCGCTCTTTTACGCCAGCTCTTTGTGCTGGCTTGTGAATATAGCGGACAGATATTATCGTATCAAAAACTGGTTGGCCAATTAGCGGATGCAGGCAACACCACGACCCTTGCGCATTATCAAAAACTGCTTGAATCAGCTTTTTTGATAAGAGGATTGCCAAAATGGTCAGGAACCGCATTGCGGAGAAGAAGCTCAAGCCCCAAATGGCTGCCCTTAAATACAGCTCTTGTAACCGCAATAGCTAACAGAAGCTTTCAGGAATGGCGCTCTGCTCCAGACGCGTGGGGCCGCTTAGTAGAGGTTGCTGTTGGCGCGCACCTTGTGAACGAAGGCGCTGAGCATGGGGTCGATGTTTATTATTGGAGAAAAGGGCATTATGAGGTTGATTTTATTGTTTGTAAGGGTAAAAGCTTAGTTGCCATAGAAGTGAAAAGCGGCAGAAAATATACAGCCAGGCAGGGATTGGGAGAGTTTTCAAAAGAGCACAATCCTACGAAAACGCTTATAGTAGGATCACCAGGTATTAGCATAGAGGATTTTTTGACGAGTTCAGCCAACGACTGGTTTAGTAAGAAAGCAAAAAGTGAATGAAAATAATCTATCGGCGCAGTAAGCTCCCCATCTAAATGGCCAATGGCCCACGGAAATGTTACGTAAACATTATTTCTTATTTGACAACCGGCTTTTATTTGTGTATTATTTATGTTAAGATTAATATATGAGGTATAGATGATTTTCGAAAAGGGCTGGAACGCTCCAAAGAGAAATGAGTCAGGAGTTAGACCCAAATTTTTGCCTTAACTTAAGGTAGAAATTTGGGTTTTATCTTTTTAAGGAGGGGCAAAATGAAAATAGGACAGGAAATTAGGTGTCATTATCGGCGATGTCGCCGGCAAAGGTATTCCGGCCGCTCTTGTAATGGCCATGGTTAACAGTTCTATAGAGAAATTCAGCCATGGGAAAGACGTTTTTCCTCAGAAAGTTATAGCAAAGGTAAATAAAGACGTCTTACAGCACCTGCCTAAAGATTCCGATATATTTATCACTGTTTTTTATAGTATAATCGACCTTAAAAATAATATCTTTATTTATTCCAAGGCGGGACAGATGCCGCCTTTATTGTTTGATAAGACAAAACGCATACCGCTGGAGGCAAAAGGCCCTCCCCTGGGAGCATTCGAAAGGTGTTCTTTTGAGGATAATCAAATCAAGATATGGCCGGGGATAAAAATTGTCTTTTTCACAGATGGAATACCTGAGACAACAAACAGGTCAGGGAAGATGTTTGGGCTGAGTAGGCTTCAAAGATTGATTGCGAGCAATAGCACTTTAGGCCCAAAGGAGTTGGGTGAAAAAATATTTAAAGAAGTAGAAAAATTTAAGGGTAAAGAATCTCAAGCCGACGATTTGACTTTAGTAGTAGTTGAAATCGAGGATAAAAAAGGAGGTTTAGTGAAATGAATAAAATATTAGTAATTGATGACGAAGCAACTGTAAGAAAACTCTTTACAAAACTTTTATCAAAGGAAGAATATAAAGTTTTTACTGCTTCAAATGGAAAAAAAGGCATAGAGATAACAAAAGAAAAAAAACCGGATCTTATTATTCTTGATTTGAAGATGGCTGAAATGGGTGGAATAGAGACCCTAAAGAGGATAAAGAAATTTAATAAACGTGTTATTATAATTGTTCTTACGGCATATGGTACTATGGAGACAGCTTCTGAGGTAATGAAGCTAGGTGCTTATGATTTTATTTCTAAACCTTTTGATGTTGCAAGGATTCGAAGCTCTATCAAAAAGGCGATTGATATGCAAAAGCTTTCTGAAGAGGTTGCTAAATTGAAGGCTAAAGTAAAAAGAAAAAAATAAATGGAAATATAAAATTACTTGCCGCTGATGGCCTGTGATAAAAAAGGTAGTTTCACCCCTTCTCAAAATCTCTTTTCTGCAATACCCAAAATAAAGCCATTGTCAGATGTAAAAACAGAGGTAAAAGATCGTAAGGCTTGACGGATAGATGTTATCATGATACGCTTAGTATTAAATTGGTAAAAGCATTGCATAAGTTATATTACAACAGAACAAAAAGGAGGTAAGCGTGGCAAACAGGCAGAAGCTATTCATTGCGATAATTGCAGCAATATTTGCGTTAATAATTCTTGTGGTAGCAGTGCCCAAGATAACAGAGGTGATAAAATGGCAAACGCGCCAATTGCCCACTCAACCCGTATTGCCCGCTATAACTCCGGCAGAACCGGAAAGCGCCAGCCCTAAAGCGATCCTGCCGATATTGATCGATATTCCGGAGGGCGCCGGCCATGTAGTTGAGAGCTATAAAGCAAAAGAAGCAGACGCGAAGATAGTAATCCATATTCAGGATATCCACACCAATTATGAGGCTCAGAAAAATTTAAGCCGTATTATAGAAGCGCTTATTAAGAATAATAAGCTAAGGCTGATTATGGTAGAAGGGGGCTGGGGCGATGTAAGCCTTTCATATCTACGCTCTTACGCGGACACAGAGCGCAGACTGGATGTGGCGGAAGACTATCTTAAGTCTGGTAAGATATCGGGCGAAGAATACCTGGATATAGCGTCAGATTACGATATTGCTCTTGAGGGGCTTGAAAAAGAGGAGTTGTACAAGGCTAACCTGGATACTTTTTTTGCTATAGAGCAATTCCGCCAGCAAGCGAGTAAAGAATTAAACAGCATCAGTAGAATTATCGACGCGTTAAAAAAGAAGGCCTACTCTCCGCAGTTACTTGATTTGGAAAAGGCAAAGCAGGAGTATGAAGACGAAAAGATCAACCTTGCTGCCTACTACAAATATATCAATGTGCTTGCTAAAAAAACAAAACAGAACGTCGCTTTTTATCCGGATTTCAGGCGTTTTGTTGAGGTTGCTGCTCAGGAAAAGACGATAAAATTTCCCGTTGTGGAAAAAGAGCGAAGCGCGCTTATCGAGAAGCTGTCAAAAAAACTTTCTAAACAACAATTGGCCACCCTGGTTACGAGATCACTTGAGTTTCGGCTTAATAAGTTTACACCATCAGAGTACCATGAATACCTGGTTAATGAGGCGAAAGAAGCGGGAGAAGAGATCAGCAATTATCCTAACCTTGAAAAATATGTAGCATATGTACGCGCGCACGAAGAGATCGACACGGCCAGATTATTTGAAGAGGCGGAAACGCTTTCAGCGGCAATAGAGAATGCGCTGATTAAGAACGACCGCCAGCGCAGGCTCTATGAAATCTCGAGAAGTTCACAGATACTGGCTAATTTTTTAAACCTTAAACTAGTGCCGAATGATTTTAAATATTATAAAAAACACCGCAACGGCTTTAACACCGCGGGTTGGATAAGCTTTTTGCGGCAACAGGCAAAACGCTATAACATCAAAGCCGCGTCGCTGCGACCTGCTTATACGCTTGACAAAAATCTTTCGACACTGGTCAGGTTTTATGATATCGCCAATGAACGTGATGACATCTTTGTACAAAACACCATAAGGCTTATGAATAAAGAAGGCACGGAATTGGCAGTGCTTATCGCGGGCGGATTCCATACTCCAAGTTTGAAACAGAAGCTGAAAGAGTGCGGCATTTCATATATAGTAGTTGCGCCGCATACAACGCAACAGACAGACCCGGAACAATACAGGTATATCTTACGTTATAAATCAGGAAAAGAGGAGTAGGGATAAAAGGGGTATAAAAGGGGTCAACTCCCTTTTATAAAGGGAGTTGACCCCTTTAAATGCAAAAACAATACTTGCACAATAAGAGTTTATTTGTTATATTACTTAAACTATGTGTGGAATAGTTGGTTATATAGGTACCAGGGAAGCGCAACCAATTCTTTTGAATGGGTTGATAAAGCTGGAATACCGCGGTTATGACTCTGCCGGCATGGCTACAGTTACAAAGGGCAAGGTATCTGTAAGAAAGCAACAAGGTAAGATAGCAGCGCTTTCGAACCTGCTTAAGAAAAAACCGCTGAGAGGCACAATAGGTATTTCACATAGCCGCTGGGCTACACATGGCATCCCCAGCCAGTGCAATGCTCACCCGCATACAGACTGCTCTGAAAAGATAGCGGTAGTTCATAACGGCATAATAGAAAATTACGAAGACCTGAAAGAAGGGCTTATTCAGGAAGGGCATATTTTTAAGTCTGAGACTGATACAGAAGTCATAGCCCACTTAATAGAAAAATTTTATAAAGATGACATAGAAGCCGCAGTGAGGACAACCCTTAAGCTCCTTAAGGGTTCTTTTGCTTTAGGTGTTATTCTGGGTAATCATCCGGAGCAGCTCATAGCGGCAAGGCTTGGATCTTCGCTGGTTATCGGTTTAGGCGAAGAAGAGAATTTTATCGCAAGCGACACGTCAGCGCTACTTGCGCACACAAAAAATATCTTATTTCTTGAGGACAATGAGATGGCTGTGCTCACAAAGAAAAGCGTTGCAGTCAGCAGTTTTGATGGAAAGGCAATAGAAAAGAAACCCACAGTAATTACATGGGACGCGGCACAGGCGGAAAAAGGCGGATATGCGCATTTTATGCTCAAAGAGATGTACGAGCAGCCTTCGGTGATAGAAAGTATTGTGCACCATAGGGTGTCTGAGGAAAAGAGCGGTGTATATTTCCAGGAGATGAAAATTCCGGGAAAAAAGCTGAAGTGCGTCGAAAAGATAGCAATTGTTGCTTGCGGTACAGCTTATCATGCGGGGCTAACAGGGAAATATATTCTCGAAACATTAACAGGTATTCCTGTTGAGGTAGATGTCTCAAGTGAGTTTCGTTACAGAAAACCGATTCTTGGTAAAGATACCCTTGTTATCGTAATAAGTCAATCAGGCGAAACAGCGGATACTCTAGCCGGCATGCGGGAAGCAAAAAGGCGCGGCGCTACAGTACTTTCTATCGTGAACGCGTTAGGTTCTACTATGACAAGAGAGTCCGATGGTGTTATATATACGCACGCAGGCCCGGAAATTGGCGTTGCTTCAACAAAAGCTTATACCGCGCAGCTTAGTATTCTCTATCTGTTTGGCATATATCTGGGGGCCTTAAAAAATTACCTGAACATACAAAGAATCAAAAAGTTGCTTACGGAGATGGAAGGACTGCCGCAACAGGCAACACAAATTCTTGCAAACCATAAGATTATACAAAAGATAAGCAAACGCCACCACGACAAAAACTGCTTTTTATACCTGGGAAGAAACTTAAATTTCCCGAATGCCCTTGAAGGGGCCCTCAAGCTGAAGGAATTATCTTATGTGCATGCGGAGGGTTACGCAGCTGGCGAAATGAAGCACGGCCCTATCGCGTTGATAGACAAGACCATGCCTGTAGTCTGTATTGTGCCGGATAGCGCTACCCACGACAAAATGGTCTCCAATATACAGGAGATAAAAGCAAGAGGTGGAATTGTAATAAGCATTGCGACGGAAGGTGATAAACATATCAGCAACCATTCAGATTATACGGTCTATATACCAAAAGTTCGTGAGCTTTTTTCACCTGTTCTTACTGTGTTGCCATTGCAGCTTTTGGCATATCATATAGCGCTTAGGAATAAGCGCGATGTTGACCAGCCCCGCAATTTGGCAAAATCCGTAACAGTGGAATAAGAACCGCGTTAAAGAGATGATACCATGAAAGGGACACTTTACGTTGTAGCTACACCGATCGGCAATCTTGGCGACATTACGTTACGCGCGATAGAAGTGCTTAAGCGGGTGGACTTAATAGCGTGTGAAGATACGCGGCATACCAAGATACTGCTGTCTCACTATGGAATAAAAAAGACGCTTACAAGCTATTTTGAACACAACAAACAGAAAAAAGCAGAATATATTCTTGAGCTTCTAAAAAAAGGCAAGAACATTGCCTTGGTCAGCGACGCGGGCACTCCGGGGATAAGTGACCCGGGTTACAGGGTCATCAGGGATGTTATTGACAATGAGATTGAGGTGATCTCGATACCAGGAGCAAACGCGGCAATCGCGGCGCTTGCAGTTTCGGGCATGCCTACAGATAGATTTATGTTTGAAGGTTTTTTGCCAAACAAGACTACAGCGCGCAAAAAAAAGCTTTTGGAACTAGCGGATATAAAAAAGACAATTATATGTTATGAGTCTCCGCACCGCATCCTGGCGTCTCTCCAGGATATTAAAGATGTACTGGGCAGCGCAGAACTTGCAATCGCGCGGGAAATTACAAAGAAGTTCGAAGAGATAAAGCGCGGCAGCGCGGAAGAGCTGTTAAGCTATTTCAAGCAGCATAAAGTGCGCGGCGAATTTGTTATTATCATTAACCCAAAAAAGGCGGTAATAAGAAAATGATGACACACACTACGGCAACAGTGTCGGATAAAGCACAGATAGCGGAAGATGTTACAATAGGGCCTTACACTGTAATAGAGGATGACGTTAAGATCGGAGCAGGCACAAAGATCTCAGCAAATGTTTATATCTGCGCAGGAACCAGCATTGGTACGGGCTGCAGAATCCATATGGGTGCATGCCTTGGAAACGAGCCGCAGGATTTAGCCTATAAAGGAGAGAAGAGTTATCTGAAAATAGGCAATAATAATATTTTTAGAGAACACGTTACTGTCCACCGCGGTACTAAAAAAGATTCATCTACGGCAATAGGTGATAATAACTATTTTATGTGCTTATCACACATTGCGCATAATTGTATTATTGGCAACAATGTTATAATCTGCAACAATGCTCTGCTCGGAGGCTACGTGGAAGTAGAAGATAAGGCTTTTGTTTCCGGAGGGTGCCTGATACATCAGTTTGTGCGCATAGGGACTCTTGCTCTGCTCGGCGGGGGTGTGCGCATTAACAAAGATTTTCCTCCTTTTATGTCAACAGGAAACGACAATATAGTAACAGCATACAATACTATAGGCCTTAGAAGGGCAGGGATAACAGTTCACGCCCGCAAAGAGATAAAAGAGGCTTACAGATTGTTATATCACGAAGCGCTTAATCAGAGTCAGGCCTTGAGCACATTGGAAAAAATAGTGACAAGCCAGGAAGCGCTTCATCTCATCGATTTTATCCGCACATCTAAACGAGGCATCTGTGCCAGGCACTCGAACCGCGACATTTCGTAATATTAATAACATGCGAACCATGCAAATTCCCCCAGAAGCAGCCTTGATTGCGCTTATTGTCCACCGGATTATTAATAATAAAAAGAAGATATGTGAGCTGTTAAATTCCGGAAAGATAGGCTGGCTAAAGTTTAAAGAACTTATCGCCTACCACGAATTAGCCCCTTTTGCTTATCTGGCATTAAAAGAGTTCGACTCTTTGCTTCCACGGGATATATACGCGTTGTTACGAAACAGTTATTATTGTGATTTAGCGCGTTGCGAGCATTTTTGGCAAGAGTTTCTCTGCATATCAGCTGCTTTCAAACGCGCACAAATTAAGATCTTACCGATTAAGGGCATAGCGCTTCTTGAAGATTTATATTCCCGGTATCCCATCAGGCCGATGATAGACATCGATCTTTTAGTCGAAGAAAAAGAGATACCAACAGCAGAAAAAATTCTAAATGATTTAAGTTACCGAAAAAACTTCCGCGAGGGTGAAGAGAAGTATTGGAGAGAAAAACAGATCCATTTTGCTTTTCATAAGAAAGAAGGTAAGGCAAATTTCCCAGTGGAATTGCACTGGGCGCTTGATTTTAAACGGAAAGGCTGTTTTGCTTTGCCCGAGCTTTGGGAGAGGGTAAGAACCATCGAGGCAGACGGAAGATTGATAAGGCTGCTTTCACCGGAAGATACGCTTTTTAGCTTAGCTCTGCATGGCCGCAGGTTTGGGAAAACGCTCTGCCTCAAGAATGTGTATGATGCCGTGTTATTGCTGAATAAGTATGCCGGCAGCTTTGATTGGGATTATTGCTTAGAAATGAGCAAAAAGTACGAACTTAACTCAGTTCTGTTTTTCATGCTTTGCCAGGTACGGCTTTTATCTGATAAAAATATTCCGGAGCGTGCATGGAAAGAATTACGTGTTTCAAAATTTAAAAGAGCGGTTATTCGGTGGTTTATTGAGAAGAATACTTTCTCTCCTAACATAGATAGAAGAGGCAAAGGCCTGTATCTGACGAACCATTTTCTCTTATATGACACTTTTCAGGAACCGGCAGCTTATATTTTTAATATCCCAAAAGAGCAATTTGCCAAATATTACGGGCTTAGCCCTTACGATAGAAAAACAGGACTCTTATACCGCTTTAAGCTCCTTTATATCCCGCTTCGCCAAATTATAGATTGTTTTAAGAGAGGTAATCAATACAAAGGAATAGAGCCGGAACTAAACGAAGAGAAGAACAAGGCAAAGAACTTGGCGGCAATCCGTGCCTGGGGTTGGAGTATGTATCCCAATATCAGAGACGGTGATTATCTTATTTTGAAAAAGAAGAGATTGCGCATAGGAGATATTGTCTGTTTTAAGGATGAATGCGGTAAAAATGTTGTTCATAGGGTTATTAAGCTGAATAAGCATAACCTGGTTACAAAAGGAGATAATAGCTCTAACCCGGACCCGCCGATAGAGAACAAAAAGGTTGTGGGTGTAGTTGTGGGGGTTAAAAGAGAAGATAAAATATGGAATGTTAAGGGAAAGTATCTGTATGGTTATTTTTATTTTTTATCCCGCGTAACTATTCTTGCCAGAAGGATGGCCAAGAAATTTATTTTGTGGGTGCAGGATTTCGGGTTTTATTCTAAAATAGTTAAATATATTTTCCGCAGCAGTAACATAGAAATTGAGAAGGCGGTTGAGGTTGATGATTTTTATTTTATCAAGGCCGGAATAGACAGCAAGGAAGCGGGTTGGGCTAAGATTAGTAAAAAAGACTTTTCGGTTTCAGGCTTATATGTTAAAATAAATTACCGAAAGCTGGGGATAGAGCAGAGATTATTAGAAGAGAAAGAGGTGCTAAGCCATGGGAAGAAAACCAAAGTTTAAACCAGAGATTACCCGGGTAAAGCTCAACCCGGAACAGGCAGTGCTGACTTGTTTTTGCTACAACACAGGTTACTGGGGTGGGGTTTTTGGCAATATTACGATTGCGCCTTCCTGCTTCGTAGCTTCCAAGTCGATTAGGGCTGAGTTGGTTACAGCATTCGTCAATTTCAGCTCCTCTTGACAAAAGGGGTCAACTCCCTTTTACTTCTTGATGTACAAAAGGGGTCAACTCCCTTTTACTTCTTGATAAATAGTTGCATTCTGCTATAATAATATTCATGCCGAGACAAATTCGAATAATCATTCCACACGAAGCTCACCATATAACCCAACGAGGGAATTATCAACAGGAAGTATTTGAAGAAGATAAGGATTATGAGCAGTATCTTATCTGGCTTAAAGAATATTCGAGGAAAAATAAGATAGATATTATTGCTTATTGTTTGATGCGCAATCACGTCCATCTTATTGGAACACCAAAGGATGAAAAGTCCTTTGGAAAGGCGTTAAATACGCTTACCATGAGATATTCTCAGTATATAAACAGAAAAAGGGGATTGTATGGCCATGTATGGCAGGGAAGGTATTTTTCGTGCGTATTAGACGAATCACATTTATATCGTGCGATTCGGTATGTAGAGAAAAATCCGGTGAGAGCAAAAATGGTAAAAAATGCGGAGGATTATAAGTGGTCAAGCACAAGAGCGCATTTGGGAATGGAACCAGACCCTGTTGTTGAACTAAAAGAAATATTGGAAATGGATCCTGGTGAGTGGAAACAATATTTAAAAGAAGATGATGTTGAAATGGCTGGGGAGATAAGATTAAAAACAAAAAAGGGGTTAGTGGTAGGGGCAGAAGCGTTTATTGAAAAACTAGAGAAAAAATTGAACCGTTCATTAAAGCGTACGAGCAGGGGGAAGCCCAAGAAAAAAGTTCAAAAAGGGAGTTGACCCCTATATGATATGAAAGAGCAGAGTTACGATAAATTTACCGGAAAATTAAAAAATGCCATTAAGAGGCGCCAGCCGATAAATGGCCAGATTGAGCTTACCTACCGCTGTAATCTCAATTGTGTCCATTGTTACTGTAAGGGAAGTGAAGAGAAGGGCGCCGCCTCAAAAGAGGGGCTTGCGGAGCAGGCGTGCCTTAAGCCGCATACTGGAGATCGGGAATTGACAACCAGGGAATGGAAAAAGATTCTCGATGAGATTCATGGAGAAGGCTGTTTGTGGCTCTGCTTTACAGGAGGGGACCCTTTAATCAGGGATGACTTCCTGGAGCTCTATGCCTATGCTAAAGATAAAGGTTTTATTATAACAATATTTACTAACGGCTTACTGCTTAGAGGAAAAATCATAGATTATCTTGAAAAATCTCCGCCGGAATCCATAGAGATCACGCTAAATGGTATTACCGAGGCAGTTTATGAAGGCATTACCCGGGTAAAAGGTTCCTTTGGGCAGGTTATGCGGGCAATAGAGGAACTTGCTGATAAAAATCTGCCTTTGGTTTTAAAATCGAATTGTTTGAAACAGAATAAAAATGAAATTGGCAAGATAAAGGCGTTTACAGATGAGCTTTTGGGTAAGTCTGTTTCGCGAAGCAAGGCCGGC
Organism: Candidatus Omnitrophota bacterium; assembly: GCA_030593065.1. Classification (GTDB taxonomy): domain Bacteria; phylum Omnitrophota; class Gorgyraeia; order JABMRG01; family JABMRG01; genus JAUVHV01. The sequence goes on from JAUVHV010000001.1 coordinate 54,773, forward strand.
AAGAAGTGGAGATTCAAATATGACCCGATGATATACGCAAGGCTAAACAGAGATATAACCCCTTGTAATTACAGGCTTTCCCCGGAAGAGCTATTGAGAGTCAAAAGGTCAGAACCCGACCTATTGAAGGAATATGAAAGGGGGCTTTGCGGCAAGATCCCTGTTTTGGAGAGAGATAAAGATTTTCTTTACCATTGTAATGCCTGGATGAATCAGTTTTTTATTGATCCTTATGGCAGGCTTAAGTTCTGTACGTTTTCTGATAAATTCAGCGTGGATTTAAGAGACCAGACTTTTAGGGAAGGTTTTTATAAGATATTCCCCCAGCTCTTACAAGAGAGATTCAAAACCGATTCCAGATGCAGGGACTGTTCTTTAAGAACAGTTTGCCATCATTGTCCTGCCCGCGCGTATTTAGAGACCGGGGATGAAGAGGCGCCGGTCTCTTATTTCTGCGAACTGGCTAAAGTAACAGCAAAGCAGATGGAAGCAAAAGAGTGAAAACCCAACCCTACAATAATTTTTGGCAGCAGATACATGATACGGCGCGTAAGAAAGGCACTCTTTTGAGGGTAATGCTTGAGTTGACCTACAACTGCAACTTTAAATGCAAACATTGCTATGTTCCGCAAAGCTATAGAAAAAAAAAGGGAGAGCTTAAGACAGAAGAAGTATTTTCTATCCTGGATCAGCTTAAGCAGATTGGCTGTTTTTATTTAGGCTTTACCGGTGGAGAACCATTTGTTAGAAAAGACATAATGGATATCTTACGGTATGCCAAAAGATGCGGCTTTGAAATTATTATCTATACCAACGGCTCACTGATAGATGAAAAGATGGCTGATGAATTGGCTTTGCTTCGGCCAAACAAGGTGGATATTACTATTCCGGCAATGAGTAAAGATGCCTTTGAGAAGATCAGCGGGGTGTCAGGTTCTCGGGATAAGGTTTTTAATAGTATCGAGTTTTTACATAAAAGAAAAGTTAATCTGGGGTTTAAAAGTTGTGTGTTAAAAGAGAATGAGACAGAGATAAAAGAGATACAGGATTTTGCAGCTTCCTTAGGCGCCCCACACCGCTTGGATGATTTGCTTTCACCAAGATTGGACGGGTCAGAGGAGCCATATAAATATAGAGGAGAGATGATTAAAAGCAGAGAACAGGACAGGCCATCGGTTTTAGATTGCCGATTATCAGAGAGAGACGAAAGCCCGGAGCTGATAACCGATAACCTCTTTAAGTGCGGAGTAGGTGTTAGCCAGGCGGCAATTACTCCTTTTGGTGAACTTAAGATGTGTTTGATGATAGATTATCCAAAGTATAATATATTAGAGGGTTGTCTGAGGAATTGCTGGCAGAGGCTGAAGGAATTAACGAGTGATATAAAACCAGATGAAAAATACCAGTGCAATAAATGCGAATTAGAACCATATTGCAAATGGTGTCCGGCCAAGGCCTGGCTTTATAATAAGACTTTTACCTTTTGTGAACCGGAAGGCCGTGGGAAAGCGGAACAGGTAAGGCAACTGTCAAATAATATCTGATACTTGAGGCTTAACACGCAAAGAAGGAGGGATAGGCGAATGCGGGAAACAATGGTTTTACGCAAGAATAAAAATATGGTAACAAGGGTGATAGACGATGAGACAATACTTTTGCCGATTTACAAGACTTCAGATGAAATAAATTCTATTTATACCCTGAATAGAGTAGCTTCTCGCGTGTGGAAATTGATAAATGGTAAAAGAACGCTCGGTGAAATAAAAAAACAGATTTTGAAAGATTTTGATACAATACCTGAAGAAGTAAGTAAAGAGATGGCAAAATTTTTAAAGGATTTAAAAGAGATAAAGGCGGTTGTTTAGGCGTGAATGCGTGATAAGAAAGAATAATGAAAGAGATCCAATACAAAAAATTTAGCTGGAGAACGCATAAAAAGAACTGGCGCGGGAAAAAGCCCAATGTCTGTCAGTTCGAGCTGACCTTTAAATGCGGTTTGCATTGCGCGCACTGCTACACGGACTGTTATAATAAACCTTCTTATATAAAAAAGGAGTTAAGCACCAGGCAGGTGAAGTCAATTATTAATAAGATGCATAGGATGGGAGTGGTCTGGCTCTGTTTTACCGGAGGAGACCCTTTAACGCGAGATGACTTCTTAGAGCTTTATTCCTACGCAAAGGATAAAGGATTTATCACCACGATATTCACCAACGGCTACTCGATGACCCCGGAGATAGCCGATTACCTTGTCAAAAGGCCGCCTTTCGTAATTGAGCTCACGTTAAATGGTATAACTCAAAAGACCTATGAGAAGATGGCACGGGTTAAAGGTTCATATTCAAAAGTAATGGCTGGTTTAGAGATGTTGCGGAAAAGAAACCTGCCTTTAAAAATAAAGACCATGGCAACCAGGCAGAACATAGAAGAACTATCAGGGATAAAGCAATTTTTAGAGAGTAGAGGCCTGAAATTCGCGCCGAGTACATTGCTGCATGCAGGACTGAATGGTGATATTACCCCTTGTAAGCTGCGGCTTAAGCCGGAAGAAGTGATTGCTCTGGATAAAATGTTTTCGCTTAAAAGCATGGGGGAAGATTCGGAATGCCCACCGACGCATAATAGCGGTAAAAAGGGTTTGAGAGAAGAAAACAGGCTCTTCAGGTGCGCGGCAGGCGGAAGCGATGGTATCAATGTTGACCCTTATGGCAAGATGTTTATGTGTTCTTGCCTAAGAGAGCCGGCAATAAGCCTTTTGCAAGCGCGACAGCCGGATATAGAAAAGGCATTATTTGATACATTTCCAACCATAGCAGATCGTACATTTGAGACATCTTCAAAGTGCCGCTATTGTGACATCATCGATTTATGCGGCCTTTGCCCGGGCAAAGCCTATCTTGAGACAGGCAGCATGGAAAAACCTGTTGAGTGGTTTTGCGAGTTGGCAGCAAAAGGAGTAGAATATGCACAAAATCTCTCTTAAAATTGCTGACATAGTTATTCAAATGAAAAGCCGCTTTCCTCTTGAGAAATTGAGTAAAGAAGAGCAGGGGCAACAAGCTGCTGAGCGGTTTAAGAATTTTCATTATAAGGGCAGGCAAAAACCGCATATCAGAATCGACATAGAGATAGTGGATAACTTGCCCGAGGCCCCTAAAGCGGATCCTGTTTTTATTACCTACCATTTTCAGGATGGGAGTGAAAACTGGCGGTTACAAAAGAGAGGTAAAACTTTTATATACAAGAGCCCGCTTAAGGGAAAAAAGCAACTTATGCTGGTAAGCAAAAATTTTAGCAGGGTAAAGGCTTACCTCTTGCCCAAAGATAAAAAAGTTGTGTTAGGAAAAGATAACAACGGATTTGTTAAAAAGAATAAAGGGTTTACCTGGAATACCTCTGATATTATCTATGATTTTTTGCAGGTTTTATTGATAAACTATTTTGCTGTGAGAAATGAGGGGATTTTCACTCATGCGGTAGGGATAAAAGATTTAGATGGCAAAGGCCTGCTTTTTTGCGGTAAATCCGAAGCAGGTAAAAGCACTACCGCCCGTATCTGGCACAGGCATTCTAAAGCGATGGTTTTAAATGACGACCGGATCATTGTGCGAAAAATAAAAAGGAAATTTCTTATCTATGGCTGCCCATGGCATGGAGATTTTAACGACTACCTCATATCACGCATAGAATCAGCGCCTCTGGGAAAATTATTCTTTATTCATCACGCTCCCAGGAATACTGTAAGAGATATTTCACAAAAAAAGGCATTCAAACTACTTTATCCGGCGCTTTTTCCCACATTTTGGGATAAGCGCTGCCTGGAAAATATTGTCTCTTTTTGCCATGATTTGATTGCAACTGCGGCTTGTTATAATTTGGGGTTTGTGAATGATAAGAGAGTTATTAAATTTGTGAGGAAGGTAGGCATGAATGGACGCTAAGGTTAAAATATTATTAAACCAACAAGAATTAGAGTTTAAAATGGGGGGATTAAGCTATGGCAAGAAAACCAAAATTCAGGCCAATGATAACCAGGGTAAAACTCAACCCTGAGCAGGCGGTGCTGGCATGTACGTGTTTGGAAGGTAGAGTTCAGACCTTTGTAGGTAGTGGTGGCCCATACTCTGGCTGGACTTTCAACACCCCTCCAATGAATGTTTGCGGCAACAATGGAAAGTTGACAAACGTTGGAGCAATGAAAGCTGGGCCAGGTTCTTTCGACGCCCTACCAGCAGCGAACCTATCTTAACCAAAATCAGGGAAAGAATCGGGGAGAATCAGAGGACACAATACCTAAGATATGAAAAAATTTTTAATTGAGTTTAAATTATTCCTGAGATTCGCGCGATATCTATTGCCTTACTGGAAAAAAGAGGCAGTGATAATCGGCTTGAGTGGAATTGGTGTTCTGCTGGGTTTGGTCAATCCCTATCTTACTAAATTAGTCATAGATAGGGCATTCGGCGATAGAGATTTAAGGGTCTTTATTATTCTGGCGTTGATCGGAGGGGGCATCTTTGTCTTGAATGGATTACTGTCCGGATTTGATAGTTATTTAAACAGGCAAATAACAGTCAAAGTAAATTTTGGCTTGAATAAAAGGGTCTTCAGGCACTTAGAAAAGCTTGACCTTGATTACTTTCGGAATAGATCTACAGGTGGGCACATCTATAGAATCAACTATGATATTGAAAGGGTTACGGGTTTTATCACCACAACGCTCCCGCAGGCTGTAACTATTTTTCCTAAGTTATTATTCGTCTTAGGGATTGTCTTTTATCTTAATTGGAAGATGGCTCTGTTCTCCCTCGTTCTGGCCCCATTCTTATACCTGCCAAATTATTATTATACCAGGAGAATGAGAAGAGTCTGGGAGGCCTTGATTGAGAACTCGGAAAACATCTTCAAGAGCTTACAGGAGGCCCTTTCTCATATGCAGCTGGTTAAGGTATTTGGCAAAGAGACCCAGAATATAAGGCGCTACTTGAAGCTTTTAATAAGCAATATTAGAATAAGTATGAAGAATATAAAATTGGAGATATTCAGCGGATTTGCTTCCAGCGCTGTGAATAGAAGCATAATAGGGTTGATTGCTTTTTATGGAGGATACCAGGTGATAAAGGGGCAGATGTCTCTGGGAAGCCTAACCGCGATAATGGTCTACTTGAGTCAATTAATAGGCTTGCAGGGGCAATTTGCCAATTTTTTTCAGACAAGCGCGTTGGGGCTTGTATCTTGCCGGAGATTAACTGAAGTTCTGGATGAAAAGCCCACGATAAAGGAAATTAAGCAGCCCAAGAAGGTAAGGTTCCAAAGCGGCCGGGTTGTTTTCCGGGATGTAAGTTTCGGTTATAGAACAGGTGAACCTGTCTTGAACAAGGTTACTTTTGATATTGAGGGCGGCAGCCATATTGCCATTGCGGGATCTTCAGGTTGCGGGAAAAGCACTCTATTGAACCTACTCCTTAGGCTTTACGATCCCTGGTCAGGAGATATAACTATTGATAGGTATAAAATAAAAGAATTAAGTTTTAATTCTTTAAAAGGGCAGATTGGAATGGCTTTGCAGGAGCCATTTTTGCTGAATGATACTGTAGAGATGAATATTGCTTATGGAGTAGATGGTATAAGCGAGCAGGAGATAATTGAGACAGCCAGGATTTGCGGGGTCGATGATTTTGTTGCCAGGTTGCCTGATAAATATCAGACGATTATCGGTGAGAATGCCTGCAAAATGTCTGAGGGCCAGAAACAGAAGATTGCTATTGCCAGAGCCTTGATAAAGAAGCCTAAGATTCTAATTCTTGACGAGGCTTTTTCATCTATGGACTCGGCTTCGGAAGAGATAATCATAAAAAACATAGGCCAGGCACAGAAAAATACTACTTTAATCGTTGTTTCTCACAGATTGTCCACGATATTGAAAGCCGATCTGGTCTATTTTTTTAATCAAAAGGGAAGCGTGATTATTGATACACCACAGAATCTAATGGCAAATAATAGAGAGTTGCTTGATCTATTTTCCCTTGACATAACTTCTTCTAAATGATATGATTACATTTACAAATAACCTTTTAAATTGGTTCAGAGAGGCCAGCAAAGGAGGTAATATGGAAAAAGTTTATAAATATAGAACCCGTACAATACGTGCGGGCTTTTTTATGCGCAGTATTGGGATAAAGGAAAGCCATGCCATTTAAGAACATAAGAGAGATTATGAATGGGCAATCCATAGAGAATGCTCTTACGCGTATCTCACACGAGATAATAGAGCATAATACAGATACCAGTGAGATAGCTATTGTGGGCATACGTACGCGGGGTGAGTATCTGGCAAACAGGCTGGTTGCTATTATTGAGAATATGAAAGGCGTTAAATTGCCTCTCGGCCTTCTGGATATTACGCTTTACAGGGATGACCTGATGCACGCGCATTCACAACCAGTAGTTCACGAGACGAAGATCGATTTCGATATCTCCAAAAAAAATATTATCCTAGTTGACGATGTATTGTATACCGGCAGGACTATACGCGCGGCGCTCGACGCGTTCATAGATTTTGGCAGGCCCAAATCGATACAATTGGCGGTGCTTGTAGACAGGGGCCATAGAGAGCTTCCAATACGCGCGGATTATGTTGGCAAGAATATTCCAACTTCACAGAAAGAGACAGTAATTGTAAAACTTGACGAGATAGACAAGCAAGAGCAGGTGCTTGTGCAGGAACAGAGATAAGGTTTATTATTATGGCAAAATGGAACCAGAAAGACTTGTTAGGCCTCGAGAATTTAAGCAGTGAGCAGATAGAGCTTATCCTTTCGACAGCAGAGTCTTTCAGGGAAATCTCTACCCGCGGCATTAAAAAAGTACCTACCTTACGCGGCAAAACCGTAGTCAATCTTTTTTATGAGCCATCTACCCGCACAAGAGTCTCTTTTGAGATAGCAGCAAAGCGCTTATCCGCGGATGTAATAAACATTAATACAGAGACATCAAGCGTCAAAAAAGGCGAGACACTCATTGATACAGGGTTAAGCATACAAGCATTGAAGGCTGATGTAATAGTAGTCAGGCACAACGCTTCCGGCGCGGCAGCTATGCTTGCCAGGCATGTAGATATAAGTGTGGTAAACGCTGGAGACGGGTGGCACGAACATCCAACACAGGCGCTATTGGATATATTTACATTAAAACAGAAACTCGGGCATATAAAGGGCCTAAAAGTCAGCATAGTAGGGGATATCGCGCATTCCCGTGTAGCCCGTTCCAATATATGGGGGCTAACCAAGCTCGGAGCAGAAGTGACTGTCTGCGCTCCGGAGCTTCTTATCCCTCCGGAGATAGAGAAGATGGGTGTAAGTGTTACAAGCAGCATAGAAAGAGCATTGGCAGGAGCGGACGCGGTCAATGTATTGCGCATGCAATTTGAACGAGACACAGACACGGCCTTTCCGAAACAATTAGAGTATTTCAGGAATTTTGCCATTACAGAGGAGAGATTAAAAAAAGCAAAAAAGGATATAATAGTGATGCATCCCGGGCCCATTAATCGCGGCACAGAGATATCAAGCGCGGTCGCGGATGGAAAAAATTCAGTGATACTGGACCAGGTGACAAACGGCATAGCCATTCGCATGGCGGTACTTTTTTTGATATCACAGGCAAGGCGAGCGCAATGAGTATATTAATAAAAAACGGAAGGCTTATAGACCCACAAGGCAAGATAGACAAGGTATGCGATATACTTGTAGAGAAGAACAGGGTCAAGAGCATTTCAAAAACAATTAATACAAAAGCAAAAGAGGTTATTGACGCTCATGGATGTATTGTATTGCCAGGGCTTGTTGATATGCATGTGCATCTACGCGAACCGGGGCGTGAAGACAAAGAGACTATAGCCAGCGCGACATGCGCCGCGCTAAAAGGGGGGGTAACCTCATTGCTCGCGATGCCTAATACAACACCATGCATAGACTCTCCTCAGGCCGTGAGCCTGCTGCAGAAAATTATAGACAAGACAGCTAAGGCGAATGTGCTTATAGCAGGCGCTATAACAAGAGGCAGAAAAGGCCATGAACCGGTCAATATAGCAGGTTTAAAAGCTAAAGGCGTAATGATCGTAACAGATGATGGAGCGTCGGTAGATGATGATAAGGTATTATTAAAGGTTATGCAACAGGCAAAAAAACAGGGCATGATTGTAATGTGCCACTGCGAAGATAAGCTTCTTTCAAAAAGAGGATCCGTTAATCGCGGGTTAACATCTACGCGCATGGGCCTGCGAGGCATTTCAAAAGAGTCTGAATTCAAACGTGTTGAGCGCGATATCGCTATAGCGGAAAAAGCAGGCGCGCGTGTACATATTGCCCATGTAAGCTGTAAGGAGAGCGCGGAGATAATACGAAAAGCAAAAAAAAGAAAGATACGCGTAACAGCGGAAACCTGCCCTCACTATTTCGCGCTCTCAGAAACAGATGTAATAGATTTTGATACTAACATGAAGATGAATCCGCCATTGCGCGGCAAAGAAGATGTTGCTGCCATTAAGAAGGCCCTCGCGGACGGGACAATTGATGTAATCGCCTCGGATCATGCTCCGCATACGGATAATGAGAAAGATATAGAGTTTGAACGCGCCGCGTTTGGGGTGATTGGGCTTGAAACGGAATTAGCCGTTGCTGTTACAGAGTTGCTTCATCCCGGGATAATAGACTGGAAAAGGATTATTGAGGTATTGTCAATAAACCCGGCAAAAATACTCGGTGTAAAAAAAGGAGCTCTTGCTCAAGGGGACGACGCGGATATTGTGATTATAGACCCTGAAGAGGAGTGGATCTTTACAAAACAGGGGATACTTTCAAAATCGAAAAACTCCCCCTTTATAAACAGAAAGTTAAAAGGCAGGCCTATATACACAATATTTGCCGGTAAACTGGCATATTCCGGCAGGGAGCGCGCATGAAATTTGTAGCAGATTTGCATATTCATTCAAAATACAGCCGCGCTACAAGCAAGGCGATGGATTTAGAGCATATCGCGGAGTGGTCTAAGCTAAAAGGAATAGATCTGATAGGCACAGGCGATTTTACTCATCCTGCGTGGCTTAAGGAACTAAGGGATAAACTTAAACAGCGTACCAATGGGCTGTATGAATACAACGACACGCATTTTATTCTGACTGCCGAGATCAGCAATATGTATACTAAGAATGGGCACGGCCGTCGGATACACACAATTCTTATTGCTCCGGACATCGACTCGGCAAGCAGGATAAGCAAAGCACTCGGCAGAAGAGGTAATATTCTGTCCGACGGCAGGCCTATCTTTGGGTTTGATGTTAAGGATGTTGTCAAGCTTTGCCTCGACATATCGCCAGACTGTTTAATTGTGCCTGCGCACATATTTACGCCGTGGTTTAGCCTGTTTGGTTCAAGGTCAGGCTTTGATACAATTTACGAATGCTTTGAAGAAGAGACAAAAAATATCTACGCGTTAGAGACAGGCTTGAGTTCTGACCCCGCGATGAATTGGCGCATAAGCGCGCTGGATAAATATACTCTGATATCCAATTCGGATGCTCATTCTCCAGCAAAGCTCGGGCGCGAGGTAAATGTTTTTGATACGGAGATGAGTTATAGTGGTATAATGGAAGCAATAAAAAACAAGGCTAAGAAAAAAATGCTCTTTACTGTTGAATTTTTTCCTGAAGAGGGTAAGTACCATTTTGACGGCCACAGAGACTGCGGTATACAATTTTCACCTGAGCAGACTAAGCGACATAAAGGCATCTGCCCTAAATGCAACAAGCCCCTTACAGTAGGTGTAATGAGCAGGGTGAATGATTTAGCAGACAGGCCGGACGGATTTACGCCGGAAAACTCAGCGCCATTTAAGAGAATGGTTCCTTTGCAGGAGATAATAGCCCAAGAGCGGCAAAGAGGCGTGTTGACTAAAGGTGTAGCGCAAGAGTATAAAAGGGTGGTAGAGTATTTTGGAAACGAGTTTGAGGTATTACTTCACGCGAGCGAAAAAGACCTGGCTTCGTTCTTATCGGAGAGGATGTTCCAGGCGATTGTCAAGGTACGTAATGGAGACCTTATAATCAGTCCGGGTTATGACGGTAAATTCGGCACGGTCAAGATTGGCATATAAAACATGAAACAGGTAAAAGCAGAGATACTTCTTAATAAAGAGATAGCAGATTCGCATTTTAAAATGGTTCTTGATCTGGGTAAGCTTAATCTCTTTATCAAGCCGGGCCAGTTTCTGCATATTAAGGCAGGCAGCGCCTATGACCCATTATTAAGGCGCCCTATCAGTATACATCGCATTGGTTCAAACCCGAATATTGTAGAGCTTTTATATAAAATAGAAGGAAAGGGTACGCAGCTTATGTCAAGGCGCTCTAAGGGGACTTACCTTGATATAATAGGCCCTCTTGGCAATGGATTCAAAGTACCGAAAGGGCAGTCTAATTTTATCCTGGTAGCGGGTGGCATGGGCATAGCCCCATTAATGGCGCTCGCGGATAATCTCGCGAGGTTTAGAAAGCGAATTATAACGGTTATATTGGGCGCCAGGACAAAGGACTTTATAATATGTAAAAAAGAGTTACGCGATATCGGCGCAAAGGTTATTGTTGTTACAGAGGATGGCTCAGAAGGAGAAAAAGGCCTTGCCACAGACGTGCTAGAGAGCATTATTGAGCAGTTTGATTTGAGGAAGAGCGCTACTGCTTTGAAAAAAAAACATGCGAAAGGGATTACGATAGCGGAATATGGGCCGGAAGTCGGGTTATACGCGTGCGGGCCATTAGGAATGCTTAAGGCCATCGCGGTAATCGCGAAATACTATACCATGCAGGCACAAGCATCTTTTGAAGAGAGGATGGGGTGCGGAGTCGGAGCTTGTCTTGGGTGCGTGATACAGACAAAGGCCGGTTATAAACGGGTATGTAAAGACGGGCCTGTCTTTGATCTGGAGGAGATAGCATGGGAAAGAGATTGAACGGATTGGCAGTCAGGATAGGCCGTTTAAAATTTATTAATCCGGTTATGGCCGCATCCGGAACATTCGGCTATGGCCAGGAGTATAAAGAGTTGGTTAGGATAGACGGTTTAGGCGCTATTGTTACTAAATCAATAACACTTAAACCTTTAAAAGGTAATGCTCCTCCGCGTATTTGGGAATCCACAGCAGGCATGCTTAATGCCATAGGCCTGCAGAACGACGGAATAGAGGATTTTCTTGCAAACAGACTCCCTTTTCTTAAAGATTTAAACACCAGGATAATTGCAAGTATCGCAGGCAAATGCAGGCAAGAGTATAAAGAATTGGCAAAAAGGCTGGAGAGCGCGCCTGTAGACGCGATAGAGATTAATATCTCCTGTCCTAATGTTGAACACCATGGCAGTGCCCGCTTATTTGCGCAGGACGCAAAAGAGACAGCAGGAATAGTGCGCGCGGTAAGAAAAGCGACAAAAAAAACAGTTATTACAAAACTTTCGCCAAATGTAACTGATATTACAGAGATTGCAAAGGCAGCAGAAGGCGCGGGAACAGACGCTATATCACTTATCAACACGCTTATAGGTATGGATGTTGACATAACAACACAGAGGCCGCGCCTTGCCAATATAACAGGCGGTTTAAGCGGGCCGGCAATAAAACCCGTGGCATTGCGCATGACATGGGAGGTGTACCAGGCTGTGAAGATACCGATTATTGGTATAGGCGGTATTATGAGTACAGAAGACGCGCTGGCGTTTTTTTTGTGCGGCGCGAGGGCTATTCAGGTAGGTACAGCTAACTTTGTTAACCCCCAAACCATAACAAGCATCATTGATGGTATCAGTAATTACCTAAAGAAAAACAGACTAAAGAGCATACAAGAGCTTACCGGAAGGCTGAAGATATGAAAGAGAGGCTTATAGTAGCACTGGATGTCAGCAGCCTTAAAAAAGCAACAAAGCTCGTCGATGTGCTTTATCCCGCGGTTAAGATATTCAAGATCGGCAGCCAGCTTTTTACAAAAGTGGGGCCGGATGCGGTAAAGATGGTGCATAAAAAGCGCGCCAGAGTCTTTTTGGACCTAAAATTTCATGATATTCCAAATACGGTCTCCCTGGCAATTGAACAAGTTTGCGCAATGGGTGTTTTTATGGCTAATGTGCATGCTTCAGGCGGCAGGGTTATGATGCAGCGTGCGGCAGAGGCGAAGAAAAAACCTTTGGTTATACTTGCGGTGACAGTATTGACAAGCATTGATAAAGAGGCGCTCTCCGCGATCGGCATTAACAGAACCCCGTTATCTCAGGCAGAGAGGCTTGCCATGCTCGCGAAATCAAGCGGTTTAGACGGTGTCGTCTGTTCCGGTAATGAGATCAGAGCTATCCGTAAAGCCTGCGGCGCGAAGTTTATTATTGTTACTCCCGGAATAAGGCCGCCCGGATCAGGCACACAGGATCAAAAAAGAATTATGGCACCTAAATTAGCTATATCATGTGGCGCGGACTATATTGTAGTAGGAAGGCCTATTATACAGGCAAAGAACCCTCTTTACGCAGCCCAAAAGATATTGCGCGGTATATATTAGATATATTCTTGACAAAACTATAACGAAGGTTTATTCTATACCACAAACTAGGCAAAGGAGGCCCATGAAGAATATAGATATCTTAGAGATGCTGGAGAAAGCAAGCGCTCTTTTAACAGGCCATTTTTTATTATCAAGCGGGCTTCATAGCCAACAGTATCTGCAGTGCGCGTTATTATTACGCTACCCTGCTTACGCGGAGGAGCTCTGCAAGCAGCTCGCGGAAAAATTCCAATACGAGAAGATAGATCTTGTAGTAGGCCCCGCATATGGAGGCATAATTGTGGCTCATGAATTAGCGCGCGCGCTTGGAGTACGAGCCATATTTACAGAAAGAAAAGACCTGAAGATGCAGCTCCGCAGGGGATTTAATATTGAAAAAGGAGAGCGCATCCTGATAGCAGAGGATGTAGTCACGACCGGCAGGTCTGTTAAAGAGGTTATAAAAGCAATCAGGCCGTATAAACCAAGGATAATAGGTATTGCTACCCTGATAGATCGAAGCACTAAAAGCAATCTTTTTAATAAAATTCATATGGAGAGCCTCAAGAGGATAAGGATAAAGACTTATACAGAGCAGAGGTGCCCAATGTGCAAAGCTAAGAAGCCCCTTACAAAACCCGGTTCACGGGCTTAAATGGGTAACGGAGTATATCATGACAATGGAATTAAAAAATCTTATAGATAAGATAAAAAAAGACGGGGTTGAACAAGCGGAGAGTGAAGCAGCAGCGATCATTGCTGGAGCGGAGGCTCAGGCAAAGGGTGTTATCGACGAGGCACACAAAAAAGCCCAGGAGATAATAGCAGAAGCAGAAGAAAGGGCAGGCAGGTTTAAGGTTTCATCAGAACGGGCGCTTAAACAAGCCGCGAGAGACGCGTTGCTTGCTCTGCGCGGCAGGGTTACAGAGTTTTTCGCGAGAGTTGTAAAAACAAATGTTCAGGATGAGCTTAGCTCCACAGTGCTTAAAGATATTATTCTGCAGGCTGTTGAGCACAGTATTAAAGAAGGCATAATGGATATAGAGGTAGTAGTCAGCGCTGCGGATAAAAAGGCTTTGGAAGAAAAGCTCTTCGCGGCTTTGAGAAAAGAAGCAAAAGAGAAATTTTTGTTAAAGTCAAGCAATGGGATAGAGAAAGGTTTTCGTATTGGCGCGCGTGATAAGAACTCGTATCTCGATTTTACAGATCAGGCGATAGTAGAAGGTTTCAAGCGATACCTGAATCCAAAACTTGTAGATACTTTGGATATCGATTTAGGCCTTAAACAAGAAGGAAAGAATGCAAAATAAATATTATTATCTTGTCTCTTCATTGCCACTATTACAGTTTGATGAAAAATCGGGTATCCTTAAAAAAGAGTTTTTATCAGAATGCGGTAAATGGCTTAGCCCGCCGGAATTTAACATATTAAAGACAGTGGACATTGACAGCTCTAAGATACCTTCTAATAATAAGCAGATTCTCAGGCAGTGGAAAATGTTTGACTCTTCCTTGCGAGATGATCTTAGCAAGGCGCGACAGATAACTCAGGGCGCGATCGATGAAAGGCTGCCCGCCTCCATGTTGTCTGTTTTTAATAAAGAGACACCGTTTCTGATGGAGAAGGAGCTTGCGAGAAAACAGTGGGTTATGCTTGATGAGCTTGAGTCGGGGAGCTATTTTGATATGAATATATTGATTATCTATTTTTTAAAGCTGCAGATCTTAGAAAGATTCGCGGCTTTTAACAAGGACGAAGGCGTGAGAGTATTTGAAAGTGCTTGCGAGGTAACCATATGACTAAACATAAAGGCGAGATAATCGCTATAAATGGCAACATGATACAGGTCCGGTTCAAGGGCGATATTATACAGAATGAGGTAGGTTACGTTATAAAAGAGAACCAGAGGCTTAAATCAGAGGTTATCAAAATAGAAGGAGATATCGCGTTTTTACAGGTTTTTGAGATAACCAAGGGTATGAAAGTCGGGGATAAGATCGAGTTTTCAGATAAGATGCTCTCTGTACAGCTTGGCCCGGGGCTCTTGTCGCAGATATATGACGGCCTGCAGAACCCTCTCCCGGAGCTGGCCGCTAAATTCGGGTTCTTTTTGCCTATTGGCGTGGAGCTTAACGCTATATCCTTGACAAAAAAATGGAAGTTTAAACCTTACGCGAAAAAGGGCGAGAGCGTAATAGCGGGAAGCGTCTTAGGGCACGTGCACGAAGGGATATTCAAACATAAGATAATGGTGCCTTTTTATATGATGGACGAATATATCATAGATGATATAGCGCTTGAAGATGATTATACAGTAGAGCATACTATTACGAAGATTAAAGATCGCGAAGGAAAAACATTTAATGTGGCCATGGCATTCGACTGGCCTGTAAAGATACCCATAACAGCTTATAAAGAAAAGTTGGCGCCTGCGGAACCGCTCTCTACCAGGATACGCGTCATAGACACATTCTTTCCCGTAGCAAAAGGGGGCACGTACTGCATACCAGGGCCGTTTGGCGCGGGAAAGACAGTGTTACAGCAGCTTACGAGCCGTTATGCGGAGATTGATATTGTTATTATTGCCGCGTGCGGTGAACGCGCGGGAGAAGTTGTCGAGACTTTAAGAGAATTTCCAAAGCTGAAAGACCCGCGCACAGGCAAGGTTCTGATGGATAGGACGATTATAATATGTAATACATCTTCTATGCCGGTAGCGGCACGAGAATCATCAGTCTATACAGCAGCTACTATCGCGGAATATTATAGGCAGATGGGGTTAAATGTTCTTCTGCTCGCGGACTCTACATCACGCTGGGCGCAGGCAATGAGGGAGATATCAGGCCGCTTGGAAGAGATACCCGGAGAGGAGGCATATCCCGCATATTTAGAATCACGTATAGCGCAGTTTTATGAGCGTTCAGGTATTGTGAAACTTCACGATGGCAGTGTGGGGAGCCTTACAATAGGAGGCACAGTAAGCCCCGCTGGCGGAAGTTTTGAGGAGCCTGTAACGCAGGCGACACTTAAAGTAACAGGCGCTTTTCACGGCTTATCCCGGGACAGGGCAGACGCGCGCAAATTTCCGTCAGTAGATCCTCTTGAGAGTTGGTCTAAATACAGAAGCGCCATACCGCAGGAATTGGTCGATAGCGCAAAACAGATATTGTTCAAAGGGGATCAGGTGGGCCAGATGATGAAGGTTGTTGGCGAAGAGGGCACATCTGCGGAGGATTTTGAAAGTTACCTTAAGTCAGAATTTCTGGATGCTGTATATATACAACAGAATGGTTTTGACCCGGTTGATTCAGCAACTTCAACCGAGCGCCAGGAATATATATTCACATTTCTGGTTAAGGCTATACTGGAGAGAGAGTTTTTAATAAAAGACAAGCAGCAAGCCCGCCAGCTTTTCTATAATTTGAGGCAGATATTCATAGATTGGAATTATGCTACATGGAATACACAGCAGTTTAAACAACAGCAAGAGAAGATAGAGAGCCTGCTAAAGGAAGAATCTTATGCAAAGAGTATGCACTAAAATATTAAGTATAGTTGGAAATGTTCTCGCGGTACGCGCGGAAGGGGTAGCATACGAAGAGCTCGCGCAGGTCTCTACGCAACATGGTAGTTCGTTTGCCCAGGTGATAAGGCTGGATAAAGATATGGTCTATCTGCAGGCATTTCAAGGCTCGAGAGGAATCTCTACAGGTAATGAGATAAAGTTTTTAGGCCATCCTATGCGGGTTGGGTTTTCTTCTAATCTTCTGGGAAGGATATTCAATGGAAGCGGTGAGCCGCGTGATGGAGGGCCGTCATTATCAGATAATATGATAGAAGTAGCGGGCCCTGTTGTAAATCCGGCAAAACGGATTATTCCGAGTAATATGATACGGACAAATATTCCTATGATAGATCTCTTCAACTCGCTTGTGGAATCGCAAAAACTTCCTATATTCTCTGTTTCCGGTGAACCGTATAATGAACTGCTTGCGAGAATAGCGCTTCAGGCAGAGGTTGACCTGATAATATTAGGCGGTATCGGCCTTAAATACGACCAGTATATGTATTTTAAATCTACATTAGAAGAAGGCGGCGCGCTTAGCAGGTCTATTTTTTTTATTCATACAGCGTCAGACCCGATAGTAGAAGGGCTCATGGTACCGGATATGTGCCTTGCTGTGGCAGAGAAATTCGCCTTAGACGGCAAAAAGACACTGGTTCTCTTATCAGACATGACAAATTTCGCGGATGCTTTAAAAGAGATGGCTATTACAATGGAACAGGTTCCATCGAACAGGGGTTATCCCGGTGACCTGTACAGCCAGCTTGCCTCAAGATATGAGAAAGCAGTGGATTTCGAAGGCGCGGGTTCTATTACTGTTTTGGCTGTAACAACAATGCCTGGTGACGATATAACACATCCAGTGCCTGATAATACAGGTTATATTACAGAAGGGCAGTTCTATCTGCGTAATGGACGCATTGAACCATTTGGATCTTTAAGCAGGCTTAAACAACTTGTTAATAAGAATACGCGGGAAGACCACAGGGCGATTATGGATGGCATGATCCAGCTTTATGCTCAGTATAAAGATACAGAGGAAAAAAGGGCCATGGGTTTTAGAATGAGTGATTGGGATAATAAATTACTTAAATACGGCAAACTCTTTGAGGATAATATGATGGATCTAAAGGTAAATATTCCGCTTGAAAAGGCTCTCGATAACGGGTGGAAGATTTTAGCAGGCTGCTTTGATCCACACGAGACGAATTTTCGCACAGAACTGGTCGATAAATTCTGGCCCCGTTAAGGGGGCCAAGTCTTATAGTTATAACTTAACTTGTGCCTTCTATGTCAAAGCTAAAATATACAAAGAATGAATTAAAGCGGCAAAAAGACGATTTAAAGAGATTCACGAGATATTTACCAACTCTTACCTTAAAAAAGCAACAGTTGCAGCTTGAGATTACAAAAGCCGCCCATGTTATTAAAGAGATAGGTGAAGAGATTGAAAAGCTTACAATCTCTACTAATCGCTGGGCAGAGGTCTTTGCTGAAGATGTAGATATTAAAAATCTGATCAGGATAGAAAAAATTCACACAACAGAAGAGAACATAGCAGGCATAGATATCCCGGTGTTTGAAAGAGTGGATTTTAAGCAGGAGAAATATGATTTTGCCAGGATCCCTCTCTGGGTAGATTTCGGCATAGAAGCAATAAAAAAGGTAAGCAACCTTAATATACAGACTGCTTTGGTCAGGAAGAAGAGGGCCTTATTGGCAGAAGAGCTCAGGGTAACAGCTCAGAGAGTAAACCTCTTTGAAAAGATAATGATCCCGCGCTCCCATGAAAATATCAGAAAAATAAACATAGTACTCGGTGATATGCAGACAGCGGCGGTTGTAACCGGAAAGATCGCGAAGAGAAAAATAGAGCAGAAATGCATAGGTGTATAGGTATAAAGGTTACAAAGGTTTATAACTTTTTAACTATTAAGGTATAAGGGATAGACTGTGATTGTACAGATGAAAAAATTGACACTTATTGTTACGCAAACAGGCAGGCAGGATATGTTAAAGAGCCTGCGCGCGCTTGGCGTTGCCCATATTAAAAATATCATAAAACCATTATCAGGTAATCTTAATGATGTACTAGACGAGCTTGCGCATACCAACCAGGCCATCTCTGTGCTTGCCCAATACAAGGTAGAAAAACCTGTCCAGGCAATATCATGGACTTGGGCGGAGACACAGGAGAAGGTAAAAAAGGTAGCAGCTTTATCAAAAGAGCTCTCAGCAGCTAATCAGGATATCGATCGGACAAGAACCCAGATTGAGCATTTTAAGCCATGGGGCGCCTTCAATCCGAAAGATATTACCGAGCTTTCAAAAAAAGGTGTATATACCAACCTTTATACGCTCAACAAGAACGAGTTTAAGCAGATAGCCGACAGGGCAGATATAAATATTATAAGCCAGCAAAAGCGCTACAGTTATGTGGTACAGTTTTCTAAAAATCCTTATGATCAATTACCATTTAAAAAAACGCCGCTTCCTGAAGAAGATTTTAAGCAGGCCCATTCAAGGTATCAGGCGCTGCAACAGAAAATAGCTGAGATAGATGGCATATTGAGCGCGAATACAGGCGCGCTTATCCATCTTAAGGAGTATGTAAAGGATTTGGAAAAACACAAAAAGTTTTTGAATGTAAAACATGGTATGGGCACAGAGAAGGGTTTTTCATATCTCCAGGGATTCCTGCCTGAGAACAGAGAGGCGGAAGTAGCGAGACTTGCGGATATGCATAATGCGGGATATATTATTGAAGAGCCTGACGAGATGGATGATGTGCCGACTTTTATTAAAAACCCTAAGTGGATAGAGATTATTAAGCCTGTATTCAGTTTTATGAATACAGTACCCGGGTACAAAGAATACGATATCAGCCTTTGGTTTTTGCTCTTTTTTAGCCTGTTCTTTGCTATGCTTATTGGTGACGCGGGTTATGGCGTGCTCTTTTTTGTAACAACATTTATTATCCGCAGAAAATTTAAAAAAGCCCCGCCACAACCGTTTTTTCTTATGTATGCGCTAAGCTTTACAACCATTCTTTGGGGAGCTATTACCGGGACATGGTTTGGTTCAGAACTGTTTGCACAGCTGCCGCTGCTCAACTCTTTTATTATTCAGGATATAAGCAGTTTTGCGGGTAATAACCAGAATCTCATGATATTTATATGTTTTACAATCGGGGTTATACAATTAAGCATAGCTCACTTTATTCTGGGATTCAGATATTTCAATTCTTTAAAAGCATTAGCGGAATTAGGCTGGATATCTCTTTTATGGGGGCTCTATTTTGTGGCTGGAGTGCTTGTGATAGCAAGGCCGTTTCCAGGTTTTGCGATGTATCTTCTTATAGGCGGCATAGGCCTTGTGCTCCTCTTTAGCCATCCGCAGAAGAATATTTTAAAGGGTATCGGGATTTCATTAACAAGTGTTCCATTAAAGATAATCAGTTCTTTCGGAGATGTTATATCGTATATAAGGCTATTCGCGGTAGGCTATGCATCCGTAGTTTTGGCAAGTACTTTTAATAATATGGCAGCTTCAATTGGTTTTAATTCGATAATTACCGGCCTTGGGGCAGCTTTGATACTTTTTCTTGGCCATGGCCTGAATATTATATTAGGTTTTATGGCTGTTATTGTTCATGGGGTCAGGCTCAATATGCTTGAGTTTTCAGGCCAGATGAACATGGAGTGGTCAGGAAAAGAGTACGCGCCTTTTAAGGAGTAAATATTAACTTTAAGTATATAGGAGGAGCAATTATATGATACAGGGTTTAGGAGACATGGGTTTATCATTAACATTGGCAGCTGCTGGTTCGGCACTGGGAACCGGTGCCGCGGGCATGGCGGCAATAGGTGCGTGGAAAAAGGCTTTTGCGCAGAACAAGATGGCGCCTTTCATACTGATCGCGTTTGTAGGTGCGCCGCTATCACAGACAATATATGGTTTTATTCTGAAAAACCAGATAATAGCAGCTAACCTGCCACCGGATTCATACCCGTTCCAGATAATATTAGGGGCAGCGGCAGGTATGGCGCTGGGTTTTTCAGCCTGGATGCAGGGAAAAGCAGGCGCAAGCGCGGCAGATGCCTTGACAGAGACAGGCAAAGGTTTTGGGAATTATATCATGGTTCTCGGTGTTATCGAGACAGTCGCGCTTTTCGTAATGGTCTTCACCATGACAGCGCTTCCGAAGGGCTAAAAAGTTAAAAATAGTTGACAAGACCGTGCTCTTTGTGGATAATATATATTCTTTTGAGATATTAGACAAAATATCGTGGGCGGTTAGTTCAGTTGGTTAGAACGCCTGTTTTACACACAGGAGGTCGTAGGTTCGACTCCTACACCGCCCACCATTACTTAAACTGTATTTACGGGGACGTAGCGTAGCCGGCTCAACGCATCAGATTGTCGATCTGAGGATCGCGGGTTCGAATCCCGTCGTCCCCGCCATGTTATTCAGAGGAGAGTGATTTTCTTCACAAACCCTACTTATCGTCGATAAGACAATAGGTAGGGTTTTTTATTTCCTTTAAAACCTTGGTATTTCTATCGTTTTTGTCACGTTCCTGTCACGTTTTGCCCGCTGTCATTCCCGTGAAAACGGGAATTCAAACCTACCTATAGTCAGCAATCCCAAAAAGCATTGTTAAAATTCTTAACATAGCTTTAAACACAGCATTGTTAAAAATCTTAACTCTCTAGTATGTTTAAATAAAAAAAAGATAAATAAAGTGTTTTTGTCATCCTAAGCAAAGCTTCTGTCATCTTGAGGAGCGAAGCGACGAAAGATCTAAACACTAAAACAGGACGAATATGAGAAAATTCTACCCATTCGGCTGGATAGACAGAGACCTTAAAAACCTTGGTTTTTTAAGCCAAATGTCAGCTTCAGCTGCAAAGCTATATATCTTATATGTATTATCAGGCGGCACTGAAGGTAAAAGCTGCTATGGCATAGAGGCCTTAAAGGAAGCAACAGGTTTATCAGCGCCTACCATCTACAAATCCCGGCAGGAATTAGAGGATATGCGGCTTATAATCACTAATAAAGAAATGGTACGTGGCCATAAAAACAAAAAACCCAAAATATGGGTCGAATTACAGGATCTGCCAGTAAACGAGCTATCAATTAAACGCCGCTCTGTCATTCTGAGCCCTAAAAGGGCGAAGAATCTAAAGCATCAGCAATCCCAGCAAAAATACGACATGCCAGCCTGGATGCAGCTCGGTGCCGAACGCCTAAGGAGAAAATGCTCAACCTAAAATCCCTATTTAGCCTTCCCTATGGCTACTACGACTATATCTGGGTAGAAGTCGAGCTTATCCACGAGACCAAAAAAGCCATTCTTATTGAATTTGACGGCAAGCAAGTCTGGCTTCCCAAAGCATGGATAAGAGCATGTTGTCATTCCCGTGAAAGCGGGAATCCAGAAGCAGCTTCCATCTACATCTCCCTCTACCACTGGGCCAAGAAATTTGCATAGTCAGTGCTTTGTGCTCTACGCAAAAGCACAAAGCACTGACTTAATAAACGGAGTTTACAGGGGCTGTTTTTTAGTGTATAATAATGCCACATAGTAAAGAAAGAATGGGACGCATCCCAAAGCGACACGTTCCCAACATCACCTTGATCCGGCAGTCAGGCGATGGAGAAAGAACGGCGTAACATAATATCTTGGTATGGTGGTTATGGAGTAAATTTGGTTGGTAAATTAGCTGCTTAAATGATAAAATTACATCACCCATTAAGGACATAATGCAATGAAATCAGAAGACATAGCAAAGATATTCGAATCGTTTATACGGCACGATTCCGACTCCTTTCATAAAACAGCATTAGATATTATTGAAAATGAAAAACGGTTAAAACATCACCTATTAGCCGACGAGCTTGAGAAAATTTTAAATAAAAAAAATAGCAATGGTAACGGTAACGGCAATAATATCCCATCTCTACAATTACCTCCTATTCCACGAGATAATGAAAAAGGCTTTCGATTATTAAGCACAAAAAGGTATTTCCTTAATTGGGAAGACGCTATTTTAGAGAGTGACGCAGAAGATTCCTTAAAGCAGATATTCAAAGAACTTCAGAGAGAAGATGTTTTAGGAACATACGGGCTGAAACCAAAGCAAAAAATACTTTTTTATGGCCCTCCCGGAACAGGAAAAACCTTATCTGCAAAAGTCTTAAGTTCTGTAATAGGCTACCCTACTGTTATAGTAAATTTTGAATCCATAATTTCCTCATATCTTGGCGAAACATCTTCTAATTTACGAAAAGTGTTTGATTTTATAGAAAAGGGGCGCTGGCTTGTTTTGTTTGATGAGTTTGACATAATAGGTAAACAAAGAGACGATCCTACAGAACACGGAGAAATCAAGAGAGTGGTTAACAATTTTATGTTAATGCTTGAACATTATGAAGGTGAGAGCATAATCGTGGCAGCATCGAATCATCCGCATTTGTTAGACATAGGAGTCTGGAGAAGATTTGATGAGGTAGTATATTTTGGGCTTCCAAATAAAATTGCACGGAAAAAACTATTCGAAAAATACCTGAAAGTAATGACAAAGGAAAATGATGTTGAGTTCGATGCTCTCGTAGGCGAAACCGGTGGGTTTTCCGGATCCGATATAGAGCAAGCCTGCTTAAACGCACTACGACGCTCGATACTTGCCGATAAAAAAAGTATTTCTATGATTGAATTGAAACAAAGCATTGCAAAGCAGAAAGATAAACTTAAAGCTATAGGTGTAAAAATAAATGCCCGAAGAACACCTTAAATTACCTTTTTATGACAAAGCGTTTGAAAGAAAAAAACGACAAGGTGGAAGAATTACATTTAGAGAAGATACGGGGGGATTTTATACTCAACAGGTATCTGTAATTGAAAAGATAAAGCAAGATTTCGCCCAAGAAAAGAAAAAATTTTCCAAATATTTTGATCCCAACCTAATTTTTAAAATCAAACTAAATCAATCGGTAGATGAGGACAGCTTTACAGCATTTCTTCGAAATTGTGGTATTAAAGTCATTTCCGCCTCCCCCACTAAAACAGGTTATTGGATTTCACTTGCTGAAGACGAAGATTTGGATAAGGTTATGCGGAGGCTAAAAGAACACGCAGAAAAAGAGCTAAATCAAAAATTCCATTGTATAGAATCTTTTGAGCCTATTCCCATAGAAGATAAAATAGGTGAACAGCTTAAAGTGTATCCATTGAAAACTAAAGAAGAGGCATATCTCGATATTGAAATATGGAGAATGGAAGAAAAGCGGATAAAAGAATTTCTTAAAGGGTTTGAATCTCTAATTAAGGAAAAGGGCGGCCAAGTTACAGATAAGCTTACAACGGAGAATCTGTGTTTGTTGAGGGTTAAAATTAGCAAAAATCTTTTTGATGGAATAAAGGAACTTAAAGAGATCAATCGTATTGATAGGCCTCCGAAACCATATTTTACAAGCGAAATGCTTTCCATTCCCACGGGAGAATTAAAAATTGGAAAATCTCCAAGCAAAAATGCTACCGCTATAGCGATTCTTGATAGCGGTATCTTATCAAACCATCCACTTCTTGAAAATTCTACTGGAGATGAAATAGCTGTTTCTACGTTATCAAGCGGTAATATCAAGGATAATAAGTTTCAAGACGATGTTGGTCACGGAACAAAGGTAGCAGGTATCGCTGTTTATGGTGATTTACGTCAATGCATTACAGATAAAGTGTTTTTACCAGAAGCTTGGATTCTTTCAGCGAAAGTAATGTATAAAACAGAAAACTTTAGCGGTGAAAGCGAGGCCACATATGATGATGCCGAGCTATTAGAGCATCAACTGGAAAGAGCTGTTCATTATTTTAAAAAAAGACATAAGAACTGTAAGATCGTTAACATTTCATTTGGTGATCCTTACAAAGCAATGTTTGGAAATCAAAGGCAGTATGCTTTAGCCACGTTGATAGATGAGCTTGCCTATGATTTGGATATGATATTTATAATATCAGTGGGTAATTTACAAAATACATTAAGCTTGCTTGATAACTACCCACAATATTTAATTGATGAGAGCAAGGAAGTAAAGCTGATAGATCCTTCCTCTTCTGTATACGCACTTACCATTGGTTCAATAGTACAAGAGTACGGAACATTTGAAACGGGTGAAGTATCTAAAAGAGATATAGCGTACTCCCCCGCCAATAAAAAAGGATATCCCTCACCTTTTACTCGAGTCGGCCCTGGATATAAAGGTATGATTAAACCAGATCTTGTTGAAGAAGGCGGGAATATTTTGATCTCATCAGTCCCTTCTAGCGCCATACGGGGTGGTGATTTAATTGTATTGAATCCCGATTGGCTTAAAGAGGGCAGGCTTTTTTCTGAAGCTTGTGGAACAAGTTTTGCTGCGCCCAAAGTAGCACATTTAACTGCAAAATTATGTAATCAGTATCCCGATGCTTCCGCCAACTTGATCAAGGCACTTATGTTGGCATCTGCTGAAGTTCCGAACGATAGACCTGCCCCGTTGAGTAATATCAACTTTAACAGCAGTGACAAAGAACTCCTGGATTTGTTAAAGGTATATGGTCACGGTAAACCAAATTTTCAGACGGCATCATTTTCATTATCAAACCACGTTGTTTTAAAATCGGAGAACAGTATAGCTCTTAATGGAATACATCTGTATTATTTCTATTTATCCGATGACTTTTTAAATGTTCGTGGAAATAGGCAACTCTCCGTAGCGTTGGCTTATAATTCTCCTATACGAAGAAATCGAATAGACTATATGGGAGTAAATATGGAATTTCATCTTTTTAGAAATTCCGATATTACCGAAGTTATAGATGGGTATAGCTCTATACTCAAGGCGGGTATGGACTCGGATGAGGAAGATGTTGTTCCTACACAGCTTAAAATTAACGAGATAAAATTAAAGCCGGGAGTAAACTTGCGTAAAAAAGGAATCCATCAAAAAGGAATTAAGGCATATAAGGTAAAACCTGATATTGATACGAACAAACCATTAGTGCTTGCTGTTATTAGCCAAGATCGCTGGGTAAAGAATAAGGACTATAAGCAAAATTATGCGGTAGTGGTAACGGTTAAGCATCAAGCAGAAATAAACATTTACAATCAAATGAGACAGCGTATAGCAGAGAAGATAAGGATTAGAACGTAATTAAGCAATGAAATGTAGGAGAAAGGAAAAATGGGTCAGCAAGGAAAAAGGGGTCTGACCCCTTTTTCTATTAACAAATTGCACTTTGATATTAGGCAGTACAGCTATGTAGCGTGGGATACATCGGAAGATTTAAATAAGAAATTATATGATAGAATTAAAGCTACAATAATATGAACACCGAACTCATCGCAGACATCAGAAACAAGCTCACAAAGGAGAAAGGGGTCAGACCCCTTTCATAATTAAAGAAAATAAATAATATAGGATTGAGGGAATGGTGGGTTTGTGAAAGCTGATACGAAAAGTACCTGCGGGGCATGTTGACGAATGTAATTAACTAATAAGAATATACCTAAGATGTATCCGAGAACAGATAAGGAGGGGTGATGTGGTTTCTTAAAATAACAACATGGTTAATGCTTAGAAGCATGAAAAAAGAAGCAAAGCGTTTAGCAAAGCTAGTGAATGAAAAATATCCGGAATCTAAAGAAAGATTACCAAATGCATTAGAATCCGATGTTATTAAATGTATTATCTTTGGTGAAGAGAAATTTAACCAACTTCCAGAAGAATTTAGAAGCAGAGCAACAATTTGTTGTGAAACAGTAAATGGGCTTTGTTATATGATGGCGTTGGATATAGGGGTGTTTAAGGGTTTGGCAAACTTTCGTTCTTTGCAGTTTACCACGCTTGTGGATAGAGAACTTGAAGCCGTTGGTTTTCCAAAGCAAACAAGAGAGCAGAAAGAAAAAATATTGCAAGCCATGGAGCTAGCAATAGATGGATGGGAGAAGTGGGAAGCAGCAGTTTAAGGGAAAAGGGGTCAGAGACCCCTTTTATTAATAATAAAAAAGTAGATTTAAGATCAGATGTAGCCTAAATTGACCGAGGTATGGCGTAAATGAATAAAGACATTGGCGATAACAAAGAAGCAAGTCTTCGAGATTCTTCTGCATCAAGCATAACTCGAGGAGCAATGCAGGTTATTGGCGGTATAATACCTTTTGCAGGTGGGCTATTTTCTGCAGCTGCTGGTGCATGGTCTGAGCATGAGCAAGAGAAAGTTAATAATTTTTTCAAGCAGTGGATTCAAATGCTTGCAGAAGAGCTTAAAGAGAAAGAAGTTACGGTTATTGAGATAATGGCACGCCTAGATATTCACGAACAAAAAATTATTGACCGTATAGAAAGTAAAGAATATCAATCCTTAGTGAAGAAGACATTTCGTGAATGGGCAGGAGCAGAATGCGAAGAAAAGAGGGTTTGGATTCGTAATATTTTAGTTAATACTGCTGTGACTAGTATATGCAGCGATGATGTCGTTAGATTATTTATCGATTGGATTAAACAGTATTCGGTGTTACATTTCAATGTGATTGGTGCGATTTATAATACAAATGGAATAACAAGAGGCCAAATTTGGGCTAAGGTTGGAAAAGGCCAGGTGCAAGAAGATTCTGCAGATGCTGATCTTTATAAATTGTTATTTCGAGATTTAAGTACAGGTGGTATTATTCGGCAGCATTGCGAGAAAGATTACCGCGGTAACTTCTTAACCAAACCTGTTATGAAGAGGGCTCCTAAAGGAAGTGGCCCCCAGCCAAAAAAGTCTGCATTTGACGATGAGGAAAAATACGAACTTACCAAGCTAGGTAGACAATTTGTGCACTATGCTATGACTGATTTGCCGTTAAAAATTGAATTTAGAATGGGTGAAAAATAGTATCATAAAGGGAAAGGGGTCTGACCCCTTTTAGCATTTTATAAAGATGTGTAAAAAAGAATTAGAGGACAGAAATGGATTGTTTTTATGGAGTTTTTATAATAATTCGGAAAAAATAAAAAATGAGGAAACAAAAAATGCTCAAAGCACTTAAGGCCTTATTCCGCTCAACTAAAGAAAATTGTATCCAGATTTACAATGAAGCAAAAGATAAAAAACCGAATAAAACAGAAAGAGATTACTTGAAAATGGTTTTGTTATCAAAACCACCGTTTGATTTTCAGGTAGATAAATTAATAGATTATATATTAGATGAATGTAACACTATTGAAAAACTTGCGGATCATATTGAGACTTTTCATCGAGATAAGAACCTTTGGGAAAATAGAGAAAGAAATTTAAGAACGGTTAAAGAAAATCTAGATCGCAGGAATAAAAGTTTTTTTGAGAAGTTCTGGTTATAATCTTTTAAATTAGTTTTCAACAAGTTGACATCGCATTCAACATACTTTGTATAGAAAAATGTGGCAAAAACGTTCTTGATGAAGTTAGCCATAAAGGGAAAGGGGTCTGACCTATTTCACAAGAGGAAAGAGTAAAAAGTTGGAATGATCATATTTTATAGGCAGCCATCAGAACGTAGTAGTTTTATATATCATGATGAAAGCGGTGTTGTAAAGACATTAAAAAAGTGAGGCACAAGCATGGATGCATTTCTCGACAAAATACCTTTATGGGTATGGTTTGCTCTTGGGGGCCTGAGCATTTATTGCTTATGGGGAGTTTTGACAGGTGATTTGAAAAATAAGGTATCTGATTTAGAGTCAAGAGTTGATGAACTAGAAGATAAGCTGAATGTAGAAACAGACTATTCTAATTTTGAACCTTAAAGATAGTAGGTAGTTCCAGCATGGGGCAGAATTACCTTTATGCTGCAGCTGTAACAAGGAGAAAATAATATGAAGAAAGTAATCGTATTTATTGATGGTAACAATCTTTTTCACAGAATGTGGGAATTTTATAAGACTCACATGATAGATATTCAGGAATTGGCAAACACATTATGCTGTTCTAATAGAGAGTTAAAGCAGGTAAGATATTATTATTCGCCATTTGTAAAGCAGGTTAACGAGAAAACAGCTTCTTTACAACAGATATATGTAGAGGGTATGCGCAAAACAACTCCCAATCTCCATATAAGCCAAGGAAAATATATTAAGACACGAACTATATTAAAGAAAGAAGTTTTCAAAAAAATAAAAGATATAATTACCCCGGAAGATTTGACAGGTTATGTAGAAAAGGGTGTTGATGTTCAAATCGCAGTAGATATGATTAATCTAGGGATAAAGAAAGAATACGATACTGCTATACTTGTTAGCACGGATAGCGATTTCGTACCAATTTTAACGTGTTTAAAATTACATGGCATTAAAATGCAAGTAGCCGCGTTCCAGGACGATTCGCATTCGTGCTTCGATTTAAAGAATCATTGCAAGTCTTTCATCAATCTGCACTACTATATCCCAACGGTATTCAAAAAACAAAAAAGCCGCAAATAACGCGGCTTTTTTTAACCTATTATTCGTCGAAACGAATAATAGGGGAGTTATCTCACTATAATATTACATTACAAAGAGTGAAGTTTCAAGGTCGAACAGTACAATAACAAAAAAATAAAAAAATGTCAAGAAAAAACTTGACAGCTTACTCAAATGATGATATACTCATTTCAGAATGAAAAAGCGAATTAACTTTGACATAGAGGAAAAGGAGCATCGCGAGTTTAAAGCTCAAGTATCCCTCGAAGGCAAGACGATAGCAGAGAAGATTACAGAGTGGATCAGGAGTTTCATTAGAGGAGAGAAAAAGTAAGGATATTTTTTTATCTATCAATGAGTAAATACTCAAAAGAGTAGAAAGGAGATATTAATGCAGAAATACGTAGGAGTAAAAGAGGTAGCGGAGTTTATAGGCCTGCCAATGGGCACTATCTATTATTACATCAATAAAGAGAAGATACCCTATTATAGATTTAACGGTAAGCCGAGGTTTGTATTAGTAGAGGTTGATAAGGCAATAAGGGAGAATATAAGAGGCAATGGCATCCAAAAGGTTTGGTGATATATATAAGCGTCCGGACAGCAACTGCTGGTGGCTATGGTATTATGATGCCAGTGGTAAGCGCAGGCGTGAGAGCGCAAAGACAGATGATAGAGAGCTTGCGAGGAAGAAGCTCTTGACCCGCATTACTGAATACAGGAAACTCGAAGATGGGGAGAAGGTAGTAAGTGATATGCCATATTCTTACTTTAGTGATGAGTTCCTAAAGCACTACAAGGCAAGATATCCTTATGAGACCTTCAAATCACACAGGAGTGTTGTTAATGAGTTTAAAAATTTCTTAAGCTTTTCAGGCACAGCCCTATTATCAGATATCACAACCACCGCAATAGACAGATATATCACCTACCTAAGAGAGGTAAAGCAGGACAGAGCCAACACCTGCAATAACCACTTAAAGAACCTGCTTACACAGTTTAATTTTGCCATTACCCATAAGCTGATGAAAGAAAACCCCGCCAAGGGCTGCAGGAAGGTAGAAGTAAACGATGCAAAACAGAAGAATGCCCTTACTCCGCAGGAGTATCAACTATTTATGAAGATAGCAAAGCAGGAATACCCTTCTTATTATCCGATATATTATACATTTATCCATACTGGCCTTAGATTTACTGAACTTATTAAGCTGAAATGGCAGGATATAGACTTTGATAATAAGGTGTTATGGATCATGAAACCGAAGTGTAAGAAAAAACCTGATTACATAAGCATACACGATGGCTTGATAAAGGTATTGCAATTACTTAAAAAGAACGCGAAGAATGAATATGTCTTTACCAAAGAGAATGGAGAGCCTTTTGGTTTTAGGACAAGGAAGATTATAAGGAGGCTAAAGGCAGCGTTAGGTAAGGCAGGTATAAGCAGCATAAGCACCCTGCATGAATTAAGGCATACACATTGCAGCTATTTATTTAATGCCGGACTAAATACAAGAGAGATAATGGAGCAGATGAGGCATTCAGAGCTACGAACCACAGAGGGCTATGCCCATATATTCAGGCCTCAGATGAATAAGAATATTAGTAAATTGCAGAAGTTAGATAGGGCGGGCTTAAGAGATTGTTCTTACTGAGTGATGATTTGCCACGTTCCTGTCACGTTCTTTGAGAGAAAGAAAAAGATTGACAAAGTTATCGACGATAGGTAGAATAGAGCAGAATTTTGGGGATTGACTCCCGTCGTCCCCGCCATGAGTATTTTTGCACACAGTTTCGCCTGGTTGTCTACAGTTATGCATATGCCGAGGTAGCTCAGTCGGTAGAGCGAGGGCCTGAAAAGCCCTGCGTCATCAGTTCAATTCTGATTCTCGGCACCATCTTAAGGGGCGTTTTTACGCCCCTTTTTTATTAAGAATATAAATATTTTGTGTTTTCGCTATTACATTGGCAAAGGCATGCTGAAAGATATTAATATAAAATATAATATAATAAGTAAAATAATAATTGCACATATTATTATAGTGTGTTATCTGTTTAATGTGTTTGCCGTTAACGCGGTATGGGCATTGAGGCCGATAACAACTGGTAATGACGCAGAAGATAAGATAAGCTACGAAATCCAACGCAGTTTAGTATTAAATAATCTCCGGCCAGCAGAAAGGCCCATTGCTATTTTTGATTCCGGAAAAGGAGGGTTAAGCGTGCTGAAGGAAATAGAGGCGTTGCTGCCAAATGAAGATAAGATATATGTAGCAGACACCGCTTACTTGCCATATGGTTCAAAATCCAAGTTGGCTATTACGCGAAGGGTTATAAATATTGTAAATTTTTTCAAATTTAAAGATGCCAAGATTATAATTGTTGCCTGTGGCTCTGCCGCATCAATGCTAAACGAGAATATAATAGAGACTATTGACCCCCCTGTATTAAGTTATGTGAAAGTAGCTGCCCAGGAAGCGATCAATGCGACAAGCAACGGCAAGATAGGCGTTATAGCAACGAAACTTACTTTTTTAAGCGGTTCTTATGCCGAAGAGATCACACAATTAAACCCAAATTTTAAGGTCTATACCAAAGCGCTGACTACAGAAGTAGTAGAATTGGTAGAGAATGGGCAGGTTGACAATATACAAAAACTACGCAAACTAATGGAAGCGGAATTAATATCTTTAAAAAAAATAGGGATAGATACTTTGATATTAGGCTGTTCTCATTATACGTTTTTGACGAAATCTATTAAAGATATCATTGGAAATGATATAACGATTATCAACCCTGCAAAAGCTGTTGCAAAAGAAGTAAAAAGAATCCTTCAGAAAGAAGGTTTTCTAACCAGAAAAACTAATAACGCGATTCCAAAGGTTATGACAACATCGTATTCAGCGCGTTTTGGCAAGAAAGCCTACGATCTTATTGGATTGTCTTTGAGTGTATCTGTTATATCAAATATAAAAGATGCGCAGAATAAGCTGCAACACAAAATAATGATAGAGAAGGCCATTAAATCTGCAGCGTAAATAAGAATTTTACTGCCAAAGAGCGCATTTTATGAGTCCATTTAGGGGCGTTTTTTTACGCCCCTTTTTTTTATTTGATTTTTATTTATATATAATATATACTATATACTAATAAGTAAATATATATATAAACACCAACAGGCTGGCGTGGCTCAATGGTAGAGCAGCGCATTCGTAATGCGCTGATTGGTGGTTCGATTCCACTCGCCAGCTCCAGATAATATGGCTAAATTAAGAGAAGTTTTAAAAGAGCCGAATTTTTTATTTTTGTGGTTAGGCCAGATAATATCCCAGTTTGGCGATAAATTTGCCATGATGGCCCTAGTCGGCTTAGTATCACAGCGGACACCGGGTTCAGCATATGAATTGGCAAAATTATTTATTTTTGTTATAATACCTGTGTTTGTAATAGGCCCCGTCGCAGGCGTCTATTGTGATCGCTGGTCCAAAAAATGGACCATGATAATATCAGACCTTATCAGAGGGCTCCTTATTTTCAGCATAGTTCTTTATTGGGTATGTGTGCCCGCGCTCAAACCTGTCTTTCCTGTATATATAATTGTTTTTATTATGTTTTCAGTAACGCGCTTTTTTATTCCCGCAAAGATGTCGATAGTGCCCAAGCTGGTTACGGGAGATAACCTTCTTAAGGCGAATTCTTTGATGCATACAACGGGCATGATAGCGTCCGCGCTTGGGTTTGGCTTGGGCGGAATCATTGTTTCCCTGCCCTCAATCGGCGTAAAAGGCGCGCTTGTAATTGATGGCTTTACGTTTTTTATCTCTGCTTTACTGGTATCGTTTATAAAGAAGAGAGAGGTGATAAGCGAGGCCAGGGAGAGCATCCGCGAAATAGGGCGCAATGTAAAAGAGATTATACGGCAATCTGTTTTTGTAGAGATAAAACATGGCATAAAGCATATAATAGCACATCGAAAAATGCGTTTTGTAATAAGCCTGCTTTTTATTCTCGCAAGCGGTATAGGTGCCAGCCAGGTTGTGGTAATTGTATTTATCCAGAACACGCTGGCAAGTATTACACGGGATCTCGGCCTTTTGATCATGTTTTTTGGGATAGGCCTTTTTTGCGGCGCTCTTGTATACGGTAAGATAGGAGAAAGGCTTTCAAAAGTAAAGGCTATATTTTTAAGCCTTATTTTGGGTGGTATATTCCTTGTGCAGTTTGTAATCATGGTGGGGGCATTAGAGAATTTTTTCATGGCAGCGATGATAACCTTCTTTTTTGGAGCTGTTGTATCACCTATTATTATCTCATCTAACACTATTGTACATGAACTGATTCCGGAAGAAGCGCATGGCAGGGTCTTCTCATCGCTTGAAGCGGTTATACACCTTGCTTATCTGGTTTTTATGCTTTTGTCAGCCGCGTTAGCGGAATTTGTAAACAGCTTTTATATATTGCTTACCGTAGGCCTGGTATTTGTATTGGCGGGAGTTTTGGGCATGAGAAGAACAATAGTAAAAGAGAAGATCGCCCAAATGTCAGGCCAGCTCAATATACAATAGACAATTGAAAGCAGAGAGGCGGACTGTGTTGAGTAAGACATTCAAAGGTGGTGTGCACCTGAAATACTATAAAGAGCTTACGGAGAATAAGCCTATAAGGCGCGTTAGCCTGCCTCAAGAGATAATAATACCCCTGCTCCAGCATGCAGGTGCCGCATGTGTTCCAATAGTTAAGCCAGGTGACCTTGTGGAAACAGGGATGCTCATAGCGGAGAGTGAAAAATTAATCTCTGCTCCCATTCATTCCCCTGTATCCGGTAAGATAAAGGCAATAAAAAAGACATGCCATCCAATAATTGGCGCGTGTAATTCTGTTGTGATAATACCGGATGGTAAAAATGAAGCTGAAAAATTCTTAAAGCCGATTTGCCAGGATACAGATGGTTTGAATTCAAGCGAGATTATAGCTATCGTGCACCGTTGCGGTATTGTCGGCTTAGGAGGCGCGGCATTTCCTACACATATAAAGCTTTCACCGCCAAAAGATAAGCATATTGATACATTTATACTAAATGGCGCGGAGTGTGAGCCTTTTCTCACATGCGACGACAGAATGATGCAGGAGAGGCCGGAAGGTATAATTAAAGGCGCTCTTTTGATTATGAAAGCAGTGAAGATAACAAGCGGGATAATTGCCATTGAAGATAACAAGCCCCGAGCTATATCCGCTATGCAGTCTGCTCTTGACATGATACACCCTTCGGGACAGGCAATACGAATTGTTACGTTGCGTACAAAATATCCCCAGGGTGGAGAGAAGCAGCTTATAAAAGCTATTTTAGGCAGAGAAGTACCTCCTTTAAAGCTTCCGTTTGATGTTGGATGTATAGTTGAGAATGTACAGACTGCTTATGCAATATACGAGGCTGTTTATTGTAATAAACCGCTTTACGAAAGAGCTATTACTGTAACGGGCGATGCGATAGAGGAGCCTGCTAACTTATTAGTTAAAATTGGAACGCCTGTTTCGCACATTGTAAAAAATTGCGGCGGCATAAAAGGCAAACTCGGCAAATTAATAATAGGCGGCCCAATGATGGGGATAGCGCAATATGCGACTGATGTGCCGGTAGTAAAAGCAGTTTCAGGTATTTTGGCATTAAGCAAAGAGTCCGCGCGTATCGATACGCAGGAATATTGTATTCGTTGCGGAAAATGCAAAGAGAGCTGCCCTGTAAACCTTATCCCAACAGACATCGCCAAGGCCGCGGAATGCAGCCATTTCGATATAGCAACTACTTTGAATGCTACCGATTGCATAGAATGTGGCTGTTGCAGCTATGTCTGCCCATCACATATACCGCTTGTGCAATTGATTAAACATGCAAAAAGGAGTATAGCATGCCAGATATGATATACGTTACCTCATCTCCGCACATTCATTCAGGTAAATCTGTTAAGAAAATTATGTGGTCTGTTTTCGCCGCGTTGATTCCGGCAGGACTATGGGGTATATATGCTTATGGTTTAAGAGCGCTATATCTTATTATCGCGTCTATCCTTACGTGTATTATTACAGAGGCTCTTATACTGAAGCTTAGAAAGAAACCGGTTGCTATCAGCGATGGCAGCGCGGTATTAACAGGCCTTTTATTGGCATATAATGTTCCGCCTGATCTCCCGGTCTGGACGATCTGTATAGGCGCGGTCTTTGCTATAGCGATTGTAAAGCAGGCCTTTGGGGGCCTTGGAAGGAATATATTCAATCCTGCGCTTGCGGCAAGAGCTTTTCTTATGGCATCATGGCCAACGTATATGGTTACTTTTCAAAACCCAAGATGGAATACCGATGCCTTAACATCCGCAACTCCGCTTACAAATATAAAGCATGATTTTGGTTTTGCAAATCCCACATACCTGGATCTTTTTATTGGTAATAGAGGCGGCTGCATAGGAGAGGCCTGCACAGTAGCGTTAATCGCGGGCGCTCTCTTCCTGCTTTATAAGCGTTATATAAGCCTGCGTATACCAGTTAGCTTTATCCTGACAGTGGCATTTTTAAGCTGGGCATTCCTGGGAAAAGACATGTTCCAGGGGGATAGCTTATTTTATATTATGAGCGGAGGCCTTATGCTCGGGGCTTTCTTTATGGCAACAGATTATGTAACATCACCGATTACAAAGAGAGGCAAAATTGTATTTGGTATTATGTGCGGAGTCCTTACATTCGTTATACGAAAATGGAGCGGTTATCCTGAGGGCGTATGCTATTCAATATTGATAATGAACGCGGCAACGCCAATGATTGAAAGGTTTACAAAGCCCGGAAGGTTTGGGAAGGGGTAAAAGAATGTTACGTTTTATTATGGTTCTTACAGCAGTCTGTGTAGTGGCGGCCCTGGTCTTGGGCGGCGTAAACAGCATAACAAAGCCCCTCATCGCGGCACAGAAAGAAAAGGAGCTTAATCAGGCGCTTAAAGATATTATGCCTGAAGCAGACAGGTATGATAGAAAAACATTTAGCGGCGGTGATTATTACCAGTGCTATAAAGGGAAAAAAGCCATAGGGTATACCATTCCCGCTATAGGCGAGGGGTATTCCGGTGATATCAGGATGCTTGTTGGTATCGATAACAAGGGCAAAATTACAGGTATTGAGGTGCTTTCACAAGCAGAGACCCCGGGCCTCGGCGCAAGATGCATAGAGATAAAACACCGTGAAAACAAGCCCTGGTTTTTAGAGCAGTTTATAGGAAAGAGCGCGGATAGCCTG
Source organism: Candidatus Omnitrophota bacterium (assembly GCA_030593065.1). Classification (GTDB taxonomy): domain Bacteria; phylum Omnitrophota; class Gorgyraeia; order JABMRG01; family JABMRG01; genus JAUVHV01. The sequence goes on from JAUVHV010000001.1 coordinate 90,657, forward strand.
CAGCTTAAAGGTATAGAGACAATAACAGGCGCTACAATAACATCAGAAGCGATTGTAGACGGCATAAGAAAGTATGCCGTGGATTTTTTAAAAGAGATAAATTAGCGTAAAAATATGAAGAGCTTATTCGCGGAATTTAAAAAAGGCATACACATAGAAAATCCTACATTTGCGTTACTTTTAGGATTGTGCCCCACTTTAGCAGTATCGAATAATATAAGGAACGGGCTGGGGATGGGCATCGCGGCAACATTTGTACTTTTAGGTTCAAATATTATCATATCGTCAATACGTAAGCTGATACCAACAAAGATACGGATACCATGCTACATTGTTGTTATCGCCACCTTTGTAACTATAGTTGAGCTGCTTCTTAAGGCATATTTTCCGGTGCTTGATAGATCCCTGGGTATATTTGTTCCGCTAATCGTAGTAAATTGTATTATTTTGGGCAGGGCAGAGGCATTCGCGTCAAAGAACACGGTGACATATTCTGCTCTTGACGCGCTTGGCATGGGCATTGGTTTTATGCTTGCGCTTTTAATCATATCGTCAATAAGGGAATTTTTAGGATCAGGCACACTTCTGGGTTTTCAGATAATACAGGGGTTTCAGCCCGCTATTATAATGGTGCTTGCCCCGGGCGCGCTCATGACATTAGGGCTTCTGATAGGTTTTAATAACTGGCTAAAGAGAAGGTAATGTTTAAGAACTATTCTTGAAAGGCAGCTATGGATTACGGTAAATTCATGACAATAGCAATAAGCGCGATTTTTATTAATAATTTTATACTTACGCGTTTTTTAGGATTATGCCCTTTTATAGGTGTTTCAAAACAGACAAAACCCGCGCTTGGCATGGGCGCCGCTGTTATATTCGTAATGACGCTTTCCGGTTTTATCACATGGATTGTATATAAATATCTGCTTGTTCCGTTTGGCCTTGAATACTTGAGGACCATAGCTTTTATATTGGTTATAGCTGTATTTGTGCAGGCCGTAGAGATGGCGATGGCAAAACTGAGCCCCGCTTTATACCGCGCGATGGGTATCTACATACCACTGATCACAACAAATTGCGCTGTCTTAGGTGTTACGGTATTAAATGTCAACATGTTCTTTAAAAAGGATATGTCCATAGGGTTTTCTTTTATCGCGTCTTTATTACAGGCTTTTTGCGCGGGTATTGGATTCATGTTAGCAATGCTTTTAATGTCCGGGATAAGAGAGAGGCTGGATTTAACAGATGTGCCGCAGTCATTAGCAGGTATTCCGATAGCATTTATTGTTGCGTCACTTATGTCGATGGCTTTTTTAGGTTTTTCAGGATTTAAATTCTAAGAACGGCCCCAAGAGGTTTTATGAATATATTATTACCGGTTATAGTATTAGGCGCGTTGGGCATTATTTTTGGATTATGGTTAGGTTTCGTGCAAAAGCTCTTTTTTATAAAAAAAGACCCGCGCATTGAGCATATCTTTTCACTGCTTCCCGGCTCGAATTGCGGCGCGTGCGGTTTAGCAGGATGTTATGGCTTAGCAGGGGCCCTTGCTAAAGGCGAAGTAGAGAGTATAACCTGCCCAATTGTCCATGAAAAAGAACGGGAAGATATAGCAAAAATTCTGGGAATAAACATGTCAGAGGTAGAGAAGAGAGTAGCTACTCTAATCTGCGGCGGAGGAACAAGGTGTAAGGACAATTTTCAGTACTACGGTATAGAAGACTGCAATATCGCTACTCTGGTCATGAATGGGCCTAAGTCATGTTTGTCTGGATGCATAGGTTTTGGAAGCTGTGTCAAGCCATGCCCTTTTAACGCTATCAGAATGGGAAAAGATGGTTTACCTGAAATAGATAGTAAAAAATGTACCGGCTGCGGCAAGTGCGTAAAAGCATGCCCTAAAGAAATACTTATATTGGCGCCGCTTAAGAAGATGTATAGTATAATGTGCAATTCTCATGACAAAGGTGCTGACGTTATGAAGGCGTGTAAGGTTGGATGTATAGCGTGCGGCAAATGTGTTAAGATTTGCCCTGTCGGCGCTATCGAGCTGAACGATAACGTAGCGGTTATGGATTATACAAAATGTACAAACTGCGGCCAGTGCATAGAAGTATGCCCAACAAAGGCGATTGGAAAAAGAGAAACTAATGTATAGTAGTGGATAAGAATATTGCTTATGCCTTCTACCTCCGCAGCGCTGGTATTTTTGCTATCTATTTAAATTCATGGCAAAAAAATCCAATGCGCTGCTAAAGGTAGAGACATAAGCAACTATAAAAATTCTATGCAAAGTACCTATTTTAAGAAAGGATAAGACAATGTCAGAAAATATATTTGAAATAAATGAAGCGAATTTTAAACTTGAAGTAAAAGACGCAAATGGATTATGTTTAGTAGATTTCTGGGCTTCATGGTGCGGCCCATGCCAGATGATAGGGCCTGTTTTAGAAAATATAGCGGATGCGCAACAAGGTAAAATCAAGGTCTGTAAAGTTAATATAGACGATAATCACAGGCTCGCGGCAGAACTAGGCATAATGAGTATACCTACCATGATCCTGTTTAAAGATGGCACTGAACAGGAAAGAATAGTAGGCGCGTTAGGTGAAGCGGAACTTACAAAAAGGATAGAAAAGTATTTTGTCTAAGTCAGCCCTTTTACTTGATATCGGTACAACTACAATATCAGGCAGCATACTCGATGTATCAAAAAATAAGATATTATCCAGTGGGCTTGTTCTGAATAGGCAGTTACAATTTGGTGATGATCTTGTTTCAAGAATAGGCTTTGCTTTAACAAACCGGCGAAACCCGCCACTTTTGCAGAAAAAGATATCTTCTTCCGTGAATAGCCTTATCGAGAAATTACTTGCGGATAGTTTACAAAAGAGGAGAGATATCGGATCGGTCTTATGTACAGCAAACAGCGCTATGCACCACCTCTTTCTTGGTATTGATACATCCTCTCTTATAACCCCTCCATACAGGCCAAGCCAGAAAGCGGAGATTACGGTTTATGCGAAGATGCTTGGCCTTAAACTTAGCAATAATGTATCCGTGACTTTTTTGCCAAATATAGGAGGATTTGTAGGTTCAGACGCGCTCTGTGTTATCCTGGCAAGTGATATTTATAAGGATGTAAAATTGAAGCTTGCTATTGATATCGGCACAAACGGAGAAGTTATCCTTGGCAATAAAGACAGGATACTTGTTGCCTCTACCGCAGCAGGCCCTGCGTTTGAGGCGAGATATATAAAAAATGGCATGCCCGCGATTGAAAGAGCGATAATGAGCGTGAGGATCAGGAAGAGACGGATAGAGTATAGCGTAATAGGCCATGGCCCGCCAAAAGGAATTACGGGAAGCGGGCTTATAGATGCTTGCTATGAAATATTCAGAACAGGTTTAATGGATAAATCAGGTAAGATGGGAGAGAAAGAATTTCTTATTTACAAGAGAGGCAAAAAGAAGATATCTATTACGCAGAACGATATAAGGAAGCTTCAGCTCGCGAAGGCAGCTATTTTTGCCGCGATAAAGGTATTATTGCGAAGATATGGCGCGGAGAGTGCAAATGTAGATCAGGTTTTACTCACAGGTTCTTTTGGCAGCTGCTTGAATACAAAGAGCATAGTTGGTATAGGGCTCATACCAAAGGTAGGGCCAAGAAAGGTAAGGTATTTAAAAGACGGCGCGTTAAAAGGATTGCGTCTTTATGCAACCAACCCATCACTCCGTAAACATATTCCCGCGGTTCTTAGCAAGATAGAGCACCTCCCTCTTCTGGGGCAAGGTTTTGGTGAAGAGTTTGTTTCTTCGCTTGCTTTTGAATAGTGCCTATTAAACCTCAATATGCAGCATCGGCATTATTAATTGACATTATAATTCTGTAGTGGTAAACTTTGTTTTCATAGCATAGGAAAGGTGGGTTAGAATGAATATCGCTGTATTCTGTTCAGGGAACGGTTCCAATTTTCAGGCTATTATAAACGCCGCAAGAAGCGGCCTATTCAATGCCAGGATAACGCTTATGGTATGCGATAACCCTGATGCTTATGCTCTTTCGAGGGCAAAGAAAGAGGGCGTTAAGGCGCTCTTAATCGATATAAAGAATTTTCCCTCGCAAGAAACATTTGAGGCACGGATTATGGACGAGCTCATAAAGGAAGATATAGGACTTATATGCCTTGCCGGGTATATGCGGCTTCTTTTATCGGGTTTTATTAATAAATACAGGGAAAAGATTATTAATATTCATCCCGCGCTCTTGCCATCTTTTAAGGGAACGCGCGCCATTAGGGACGCGTTTGATTATGGGGCGAAGACAACGGGCGTTACGGCCCATTTTGTAAATGAAGATATGGACGCGGGGCCTATAATATTGCAGGAGACGATAAAAATAGAAGAGAATGATACGAAGGAAATGCTTGAGGAAAAGATACATAAGCTTGAGCACCGGCTTTACCCGGAGGCGATTAAGTTATTCATTGAAGGCAGGCTTAAAGTTATTGGCAGAAGAGTAAATATCTCTTAAAAAAGGGGCAGGCAAGTGGTAAAGATAAAATTTGGGACGTCAGGTTGGCGCGCGATCATAAGTGAGGATTTTACATTTACCAATGTAAGATTGGTTGTCCAGGCTATAGCGGACTATATTAAAACAGAAAATAAAAAACAGAAAATAAAAAACAGAAGTATTGTAATCGGGTATGATACCCGTTTCTTATCAAAAGAGTTTGCACGGGAAGCAGCGATAGTTCTTTCCTCAAACAAGATAAGAGTTTTTCTATGTGACCGTGATACACCGACTCCTGCCATAGCCTACCAGATAATCAGGAAAAGATGCGCAGGCGGCATAAACTTTACAGCAAGCCATAACCCTCCTCACTATAATGGTATAAAATTTTCTTCACAAATCGGTGGGCCAGCGACACCCGGCATAACAAAAAGCATAGAAGGCAACATAGAAAAACTTCAAAAAAGAAAAAAGCCCCAGGCTTATATGCTTAATGAGAAACTTATAACGTTATTTGACCCTCGTCCCGCGTATCTTAAGCAGGTGGAAAGTATAGTCGACCTAAAAGCTATTAAAGGAGCAAAGCTTAAGATAGCGTGCGATTGCTTGTATGGGACTTCAAGGAATTATCTTGATTATATACTCAAGGAGCAGAGTTGCAAGCAGATAGTTTTGCACGATTATTTAAATCCTTATTTTGGCGGAAGGCGCCCGGAACCGGCAGCGGAGAATATTAAAGAGCTCATATCTATTGTGAAAAAAAAGAAGTTTGATCTTGGCCTCGCGACAGATGGTGACGCGGACCGGTTCGGTATAATCGATTCAGATGGAACCTATATTACGCCAAACCAGGTTATAACATTACTCTTTTATCATTTACTTAAAAACAGGAAATACAGGAGTACCGGTTTTGCCGCAAGGACTGTGGCAACAACACATATGATTGATATCATCGCGAAAGCTCATGGCATAAAAGTAGTGGAAACACCCGTAGGTTTTAAATATTTTGTAGAGAGTATACTGAGCGGTAATTGTATTATCGCGGGAGAAGAATCAGGAGGCCTTTCTCTTTCAGGCCACGTACCTGAGAAAGACGGTATTCTCGCATGCCTTCTTGTAGCGGAGATGGTCGCGAAAGAGAAGATGACAATAGCGAAAATCTTAAATTCTATATATAAGCAGTATGGCAGGCTCTATTCCCACAGAATAGATATTGACCTGCCGAATGAGAAGAAACTTCTCTTGATGAAGCGCCTTGTATCAGGAGCAGTAAAAAAAATAGGTACACTCAAGGTGGTAAAACAGGATACACAGGATGGATGCAGGTTTTTCTTAGAAGATGGAAGCTGGGTTCTTTTCAGGCCTTCCGGCACAGAGCCGATAGTGAGGGCCTATTTTGAATCAAGATCAAGCAAGATGCTTAAGAGCATTGAGCAATCCTGCTCAAATCTAATATCCAGCATAAGATAGAAGTAGTAGATATAAATATCTCTTATGCCTTTGCCTTTAGCAGCGCATTGGTATTTTTGCCATGAATCTAAATAATCGTCAAAAAAACCCGCGCTGCGAAGGGAAATGGCATGAGAGATTATATAAACTAGTTATACGAAACGCCAATTTTATTTCTTGACATATTTCCGCCTATAACGTATAATTCACTTCATCTTATTATTAATTACACAAATTATGTTTAAGACGGCATAGTTCTAAAAAGGTATGTTATGACTACAAACATTAAATCAATTAAGGCAAGACAGATACTCGATTCGCGGGGAAACCCTACTGTAGAGGTTGATTGCATACTTGAAGATGGTATCCTGGGAAGGGCAGCTGTGCCAAGCGGGGCATCGACGGGAGAGCATGAGGCTATAGAGTTAAGAGACGGCGACAAGACGAAATACCTTGGCAAGGGCGTGACCAGGGCGGTCTCCAACGTAAATGATATTATTGCCCCGGAGCTTGAGGGCGCGAAGCCTTTTAACCAGCGGGAGATAGACGATAAGCTTATTGCCTTAGATGGCACTGAAAATAAATCTGAGTTAGGCGCAAACGCGATTTTGGGTGTTTCATTGGCAGTGTCAAAAGCAGCGGCAGCTGCTAAGGGTTTAGCATTGTATGAATATTTAGGCGGGCCTGACGCGAACATACTTCCTACGCCAATGATGAATATTATAAATGGCGGCTCTCACGCTGATAATAATGTTGATCTTCAGGAATTTATGATAATGCCTGTGGGCGCTGTTTCATTTTCAGAAGCATTGCGCGCAGGCGCGGAAATATTCCATAACCTTAAGGATATTCTTAAGGAGATGGGGCTTGAGACCGCGGTTGGCGATGAAGGCGGTTTTGCTCCTAACCTTCAGTCAAATCACGAAGCGATAGATGTTATATTGAAGGCCATTGAAAAGGCAGGTTATACAGCAGGCAAGGATGTATGCATAGCATTGGATCCAGCGTCGAGTGAGTTTTTTAAAGGCGGAAAATATATGCTTATGGCGGAACAACATAAGGAGCGCTCCTCTGATGATATGATTACATTCTATAAAGAGTGGGTCGAAAAATATCCTATTATATCGATAGAAGACGGGCTCGCGGAAGATGACTGGAATGGTTGGGCAAAACTTACCCAGGCAATCGGAGACAAAACACAGCTTGTAGGCGACGATCTCTTTGTGACCAATACAAAGCGCTTAAAGCAGGGGATAGACTCTCATGTAGCAAACTCAATCCTTATAAAAGTAAACCAGATCGGCACCCTCTCCGAAACTTTAGACGCGATAAATATGGCAAAAGAGGCTGGGTATACAGCAGTTATTTCCCATCGTTCAGGCGAAACAGAAGATACGACAATAGCCCATCTTGCGGTAGCAACAGGCGTGGGGCAGATAAAGACGGGTTCACTCTGCAGGACCGACCGTATCGCAAAATATAACGAACTTTTACGAATAGAAGAAGCCTTAGGCAATAGGGCAGTATACGCAGGTTTTCCTAAAAAGAGGTGATTACGCTTCCATGTCAAAGAAGAACCTTTTGCTTCTTGGCATTTTTGTAGTCTTAGTAATATTTCTTCCTGGTTTTTCTAAGCTCCAGAAGCTTAAAGAGAAGAACAGGTTGCTGAATAGTGAGATAGAGAAACTTAGCGAAGAGAATCAGGAACTCGCGCATCAGGTTGAGAGATTGGAGACAGACCCATTTTATATTGAGAAAAAAGCGAGAGACAAGATGGGTATTGGAAAAAGAGGCGAGGTACGATACAGGATTATATACGAAAGTGAAGAGAAAGATGCTAAAGACAAAGATAGCAATAGGTGATATGGTAGATGGGGAGGTTTTTAAGGTTACCAATTTTGGCGCATTTGTAAAATTAGAAGATGGCCAGAGAGGGCTTATACACATATCACAGATAGCGGACAATTTTGTTAAGGATATCAACAGCCACCTTAAGCTTGGAGATAGGGTAAAGGCGCGCGTGCTCAATATTATTGATAACAAGATAGATCTGACATTAAAAAAGCCAAAAGAAGAGGCCTCTTCCCGTGTTAAAAATAGGGGTTTCAGGTCTTCTGTCTTTGAAGATAAGTTGAAACTTTTTTTAGAAGAGAATAAAGGCGATGCCCAATCTTCGAAAGTAGATTTATCGCGGGGTGGAGCAGTCCGGTAGCTCGTCAGGCTCATAACCTGAAGGCCAGAGGTTCAAATCCTCTCCCCGCTACCACTCTTTTTCGCAGGTAATCAACCCCCTATATTTCAGTTGACGATATTATATCTTTTTGTTAAAATAATCTTTCTTAATATACTAAGTAAAGGAGAGCCCCATGATTCCACGTTATAGCCTGCCTGAAATGAGCCGAATATGGCAACAGCAGAATAAATTTCAAAAGATGATGGAAGTAGAAATCGCGGCTTGCGAAGCACACGCGAAGAGCGGTAAAATCCCTAAAGGAGCCCTGGTAAATATAAAGAAAAAAGCAAGATTTAATCTAGCACGCATTGAAGCTCTTGATAAGAAGACCAACCATGATGTAGCGGCTTTTGTTGAAAATTTGCAAGACAATATCGGAGCGGGCGGCGAGTATATCCATATGGGGTTAACATCGAATGATGTTACAGACACAGCTCTCGCGTTGCAGATGAAGGAAGCGGCAGATATTATTTTGAAAGACCTGACCTCTTTTAAAGATGCGCTTGCCAAGAAAGCCAAGCGATATAGAGATACTGTTATGATAGGAAGGACACATGGCATACATGCTGAGCCTATTACATTTGGTTTTAAGATGGCTCTCTTTTTTGAAGAGACGAAACGCAATATAAAACGTATCGAACAAGCGAAGGAAAATATAAGCATCGGAAAAATATCCGGTGCTGTTGGCACATTTTCCAACCTGGAGCCGCAGATAGAGAGTTATGTATGTAAAAAACTTGAGCTAAAACCCGCTCCTATCTCAAACCAGGTTCTCCAAAGGGACCGGCACGCGCAATATCTTACCGCCATAGCTATAACAGGCGCGACGCTTGAAAAATTAGCTACGGAGATAAGAGGGCTGCAGCGCACAGAGATCCTGGAGGCAGAGGAGTATTTTTCAAAAAACCAGAAAGGTTCATCCGCCATGCCGCATAAGAAAAACCCCATTACCTGTGAGAAGATATGCGGATTGGCACGAGTATTGAGAGGAAACGCGCATGCCTCTATAGAGAATATAGCGCTTTGGCATGAGAGAGATATAAGCCATTCTTCTGTTGAGAGGATTATTATACCCGATTCTACAATATTGATAGACTACATGCTCAGGACCATGACAGAGCTCATAGAACACCTTGTGGTATATCCGGAAAATATGCGAAAAAATCTGGAAATGACAGGGGGCCTTATATTTTCACAACGGGTTATGATAGAACTTATAAAGAAAGGTTTAACGCGCGAGCAGGCATATAGGCTTGTACAAAAGCACGCGATGAATGCGTGGAAAGAAGGCAAGGATTTCAAAGAGGCACTTCTCAATGATAAGAAAGTCAGAAAGGTGCTAAAGCCACGGGATATAAGCAGATGCTTTGAACTCAGTTATTATTTGAGGAACATAAAAACGGTACTGAAGCGAACGGGGTTGATCTTAAAATAGATCTATGTTGATCACGAGAAAATTTTCAATAAAAAGGAGGCTGGAAAAATGAAAAAAATAGAACAGGTTTATGAAGGCAAGGCGAAGAAACTTTTTACTACAGAGGATGCGGATGTTTATATACAGGAATTTAAAGATGACGCAACGGCTTTTGACGCTACCAAAAGAGGTACAATCGTGGACAAGGGTGTGGTAAATAACAAAATCTCGACAAAATTATTCCAGCTTCTGGAGGCAAAGGGCATACCAACCCATTTTATCGAGCGCTTAAACGACAGGGATATGGCTGTTAAAAAGGTTGAGATCATTCCTCTTGAGGTCACTATGCGCAATGTTGTAGCGGGCGGTATGGCAAAACTTTTAGGCCTTGACGAGGGTATTGTATTGGATGAGCCTGTTTTTGAATATCATTATAAAGATGACGCGCTGCATGACCCGCTTATAAATGATTTTCATATAAAAGCACTGAAACTTGCGACGAGCGCGGAACTTGATACTATAAAAGATATGTCATTTAAGATAAACGATATATTGAAAGAGTTTTTCGACAGCAGAAATCTGGACTTGATAGATTTCAAGCTTGAGTTCGGCAGGTGTAAGGATAAGGTCATACTGGCAGATGAGATATCGCCTGATACGTGCCGGCTTTGGGAAAAGAAATCCAAGAGAAAGATGGATAAGGATAGATTCCGCAGAGACCTGGGGAACATAGAAGAGACATACCAGGAAGTGCTAAAGATGATAGTAGATTAATATGAAATCCAAAAAACACTTAAGCTATAAAGATTCAGGTGTTGATATCGCGAAGGGAAATCTTTTTGTGCGGCAGATAGCTTCTATGGTTAAGCCGACAAAGAGCAAGCAGGTACTTTGCGATATAGGCTCTTTCGGGGGCCTCTTCGCGATTGATAAGAATAGATACAAAGAGCCTGTGCTTGTCTCTTCTACCGATGGGGTTGGCACAAAGCTTATTATCGCTCAGAGCTTAGGTATGCACCAGTGGGTAGGTTGTGACCTTGTTGGTATGTGTGTAAATGATGTCGCGACAACGGGCGCTGCGCCGTTATTCTTTCTTGATTATATCTCAACAGGCAAGATCAGGCTTTCTGTATTGAAGAATGTCATAAAAGGTATTGCCTCTGCGTGTAAAGAGGCCGGTTACGCGTTGATAGGCGGAGAGACGGCAGAGATGCCTGATATGTATAAATCCGGTGAATATGATCTTGCGGGTTTTTGCGTAGGCATAATAGATAAAAAGGATATCATTGACGGCAGCGGCATAAAAAAAGGGGACATTATAATAGGCCTTGCCTCGAGTGGGCCCCATTCGAACGGCTATTCTCTTATAAGGAAAGTATTTTCCAAAAGCGAACTTATAAGATTTAAAGACCGTATTCTTAAGCCCACACGGCTTTACACGAAGCCTCTCCTGGAGTTGCAGAAGAAAGTTAAGGTGAAAGGCATTGCCCATATTACAGGCGGCGCGTATTTTGAAAAAATTCCGCGCATTATCCCAAAAGGTTTATCAGCGGTAATAGATACAAGATCCTGGAGAGTGCCTGATATTTTTAAACAGATTCAGGCAAGAGGCAATATAAGAACCAGGGAGATGTACAGGGTCTTTAATATGGGTATAGGAATGGTTGTGGTTTTGCAGGTAAAAGATTTAAAGAAGGCCCAGTCTATACTTACCGGATATAAGATAATATCCCGGGTTATCGGCGAAGTAGAAAAAGGCGATGAGAAGGTAAAGTTATTATGAAAATATTGGTGGTCGGGTCAGGTGGTAGGGAGCACGCCCTTTGCTGGAAGATAGCGCAAAGCAAAAAAATTACTAAACTCTATTGTGCCCCGGGAAATGGAGGTATATCAGAGATAGCTGAGTGTATAGATATTGGAGCGGGTGATATCCCCTCACTCTTAAATTTTGCGAAAAAGAACAGCATAGACATTACAGTAGTAGGCCCTGAAACCGCGCTGGTAAATGGTATAGTCGATAGTTTTGAAAAAGAAGGGCTTAAAGTCTTTGGGCCTGATAGAAAAACAGCAATGCTCGAAGGCAGTAAAATATTCGCAAAAAAAACAATGGTTAGATTCGGCCTTCCGACAGCGGATTTTAAGGCCTTTGATAGCGCAGATTGCGCAAAGTTGTTTATAAAGAAAAAAAGCGCCCCTCTTGTTATTAAGGCAGATGGCCTTTGTGCCGGAAAAGGAGTAATAGTGGCTTGCACAGAAGAAGAAGCGCTATCTGCCGTAGACTCTTTTATGGTTGATAAAGAGTTTGGCTCAGCCGGTGAGAAGATTATTATAGAGGATTGCCTCGTAGGTGAAGAAGTCTCTATTATCCTGGTAAGCGATGGCAAGGATTTTATTCTTTTACCATCAAGCCAGGATCATAAGAGAGCGCTGGACAATGACCAGGGCCTTAATACCGGGGGCATGGGCGCATATTCACCAGCACCTGTTATTAACGAAATATTAGAAACAAAAATAAGAGATAAGATTATCCGACCGCTTATAGAAGGGCTTTATAAAGAGCAGGCTCCTTATAAAGGTATTTTATATGTCGGCCTTATGATTGTGAATAATGAACCGTATGTCCTTGAATTTAATGTCCGCTTTGGAGACCCTGAGACTCAGGTTATCCTGCCGAGGCTTAAATCAGATCTTGTCGGCATAATAGAAGCCTCTTTAGATGGAAATATTAAGGAGATAAGACTAGAGATTGATAAACGCGCCTGCCTATGCGTGGTCTGCGCTTCAGGCGGCTACCCTGGCCACTATAAGAAAAATTTACCTATTGATGGCTTAAACATGGCGCTTAAGATGAACGGTGTGATGGTTTTTCATGCAGGCACAAAATTAACGCAGTATCTGCCTGCTGGCCAGGCAGGAGGGGCAAACAATACGCAATACGAAACAGATGGCGGACGCGTACTTGGTGTTACATCTATCGCCGCGAGTATTAAAGATGCGGTAGATAGGGTTTACGAGGCTATTTCGATGATAAGTTTTAACGGTATGCAGTATAGAAAAGACATAGGCTTTAAAGCGCTTGAAAGGATTAAGAGCTAAAACTGTTGAGGAGAAGAGAAGATGGCAAATAAGCAAGTTGTAATTATTATGGGCAGCAAATCTGATATGCCTATTATGCAGCATGGAGTTGACCTGTTTAAGGCATTCGGTGTAAGCTGTGATGTTAAGGTTTTATCAGCGCACAGGACACCTAAGCAGACTATTGAATTCGCAAGTACAGCCGTTACTAAAGGTTATAAAGTAATAATAGCGGCAGCGGGAGGGGCAGCGCATTTAGCAGGAGTAGTCGCGGCGCATACCATCCTTCCGGTTATAGGCGTTCCTATTGAGACAAAGGCTTTAGGCGGGATTGATTCATTATTTTCTACTGTACAGATGCCTTCAGGCATTCCTGTAGGCTGTATGGCAATAGGCAAGGCAGGAGCGGTCAACGCTTCAATATACGCAATAGAAATTCTGGCGCTGGAGAATAAAGCTTTGCAAAAGAGACTTGAAAGGCACAAGAAATCTCTTGCCACAAAAGTGCTTAAAAAATGAAAACAAGCATTATCAGCATTGATGCCAACACGCCGCAGGAAAAAAAAATAAGAGACGCCGCAAATATTTTAAGGCGCGGGGGTATAGTGGCAATACCAACAGAAACGGTATTCGGGCTTGCCTGCGATTTAGCAAATATAGAGGCGATTAAAAGATTATATGCTATAAAAAAGAGGCCGAAAGATAAACCCTTTGCAATTCAGGTAGCAAGTATTGATAAGGTTTTAAGCTTTGCTGACAGACTAAACCCCGGGCTTGACAAGGTCTTAAATAGGTTTTGGCCAGGGCCTCTTACAGTAATAATAGATAGCAAAGAAGGTAAAAAAGGTTTCAGAATACCTGACAATAGAGTTGCTCTTGCGCTACTTTCGGAAATAGGCCGCCCGCTTGCTGTTACAAGCGCGAATGTTTCAGGCGAGAGTGCTTTAATCTCTGTAAAAGATGTCACAAGATGTTTTAGCGGCCTGATAGACGCGATTATAGATGACGGCAATCGCATCTTCGGCATTGAATCTACAATTTTGGATTGTACGGTAATACCATTTAAAATATTGCGAAAAGGCGCGATAGCAGATAAACTGAAGCAGTATATTAAAATATGAGTAATATCAAAAAGATACTTGTAGTATGTACAGGTAATGCCTGCCGTTCTCCGATGGCCGAGGGTTTTTTGAAAAAAGATCTTAAAGTAGAAGACGGTTTTGAGATAGCGTCAGCAGGAATATTTGCAACAGATGGTTTAGCGCCTACTCCAGACGCTGTCCATGTAATGAATGAACAGGGTATTGATATATCCGCTTATTCATCAACAGCGTTTTCCAGCCTTCTCGCAAAAGCAGCGGATCTTGTCCTGGTTATGTCGGAGGAACATAAGAATTTTGTAATAAAGGCAGTCCCCGGTATCGACAAAAAGGTTTTTCTTTATAAGGAGTTCGCTGGCGCAGACGGTGAGGACAAGAATATAATTGATCCCATAGGCCAGCCTGTAATAGTCTATAGAAGTGTGCGCGATGAAATTCAGAATTTGACACAAGAGATAATAAAAAGAATAAAATCTTCACATTAATATAAGGGGTTAAACGCATGAAAATAGCAATTGGCTCTGATCACGGCGGTTTCAGGCTCAAACAGTCTCTCATAGATTATTTGAAGAAAAATAGCCATAATGTTATCGATGCAGGATGTTTTAACGATAAGAGCTGTGATTACCCGCAATACAGCCATGAGGTAGCGGCCCTGGTAAGTAAAAAAAGAGCAGACAGAGGAATAACGATATGCAAAAGCGGGATAGGAAATTCTATAGTAGCAAATAAAGTAAAAGGCATCAGGGCCGCGCTGTGCTATAGCATACCACAGGCCCGGTCAAGCCGTGAACATAACGATGCCAACGTATTGGTATTGGGCGCGGCTTATACCAAGCCTGCCGTTGCTAAGAAAATCGTATCAGTATGGCTTAGGACAAAGGCGCTTGGAGGAAGACACGCGCGCAGAGTGAAGCAGATAGAAAAGTTAGAAATGCGTAGAGTATTATAGGAGACAAAATGGACGCGATAAAAAAATATGACAAAAAACTTTATAAGGCTATTGTCGGAGAGCAGAAAAGGCAACAGGAAAATCTTGAACTTATTGCAAGCGAGAACTACGCGACAGACGCTGTGCTGGAGGCACAGGGTTCTGTCCTGACTAACAAATACGCGGAAGGTTATCCCGGCAGGCGCTGGTATGGAGGTTGCGAGCATGTTGATATTGCCGAAAGCCTTGCTATTTGCAGAGTAAAAAAGCTTTATAAGGCAGAGCACGCGAATGTACAGCCACATTCAGGTTCAAGCGCGAATATGGCCGTAGTATTTAGCCAGCTTAAATTCGGTGAAAAGATTCTTGCTATGGATCTTGCCTGCGGAGGCCACCTTACGCATGGGCACCCTTTAAATTTTTCAGGGAAATATTTCAGGATTATTCCATACGGAGTGGACCGGAAGACAGAAAGACTTGATTACGACGCTATTCTTTCTTTAGGAAAAAAGCATAAGCCAAAACTTGTTATAGCCGGCGCGAGCGCATATTCCCGGACTATACACGCAAAGAGGCTAAGAGAGGTATGCGATAAGATAGGCGCGATGCTGATGACTGATATGGCACACATCGCGGGGCTTGTAGCCGCGGGATGCCACCCAAATCCAGTACCATATTCCGAGTTTGTAACCAGCACAACACATAAGACACTCTGTGGGCCTCGCAGCGGTTTTATACTTTGTAAGAAAAAGTTTGCCAAACCCATAGATTACATGGTCTTCCCGGGTTTGCAAGGCGGGCCGCTTATGCATATAATTGCCGCAAAAGCCGTCGCGTTTAAAGAGGCGCAGACAGAGAGATTTAAAAAGAAGCAGATACAGACTGTAAAAAACGCTTATGCCTTATCTGAACAGCTAAAGAGATTAGGTTACAGGATAGTATCCAATGGAACAGATAATCATATGCTTCTTGTAGATGTATTCAAATCAAAAGGCATAACAGGTAAAGAGGCATCAGCAGTACTTGATAAAGCGCGCATTACAGTTAATAAGAATCTTATACCATATGATACGCAGCCGCCGCTTGTAGCAAGCGGCATAAGGCTTGGGAGCCCGGCACTTACTACCCGGGGCATGAAAGAAGAGCAGATGAAATATATCGCGGGGTTGATAGACGTTGTATTATCTAACATATCTAATAAGAAGAAAATAAGAGAGGTAAGAGAGGCTGTATCTAATCTTACAAAAAAATTCCCTATTTATAAATCCCGGGTATTATTGTGAAAAACGAGAAAAAGATTAAAAACAAAAAACCGCGGGCCATAAACCAGGCATTGAAACGGCCGGATTGGGATACTTATTTTTTAGAGCTTGCTCATCTTGCCTCGCAACGCGCAACATGCCTGCGGCGCAAGGTAGGGGCAGTCATTGTAAAGAACAGGCATCTGTTATCAACAGGGTACAATGGCGCGCCTAAAGGTATTTCCCATTGTGATGTTACAGGTTGCCTTCGTGAAAAACTTAACATTCCATCAGGAGAGAACCATGAACTTTGCAGGGGCTTGCATGCTGAGCAGAACGCGATTATCCAAGCAGCTCTTTATGGGGTTGGCCTTGAAAAAGCAACGTTGTATTGCACGACATTACCATGTTCAATATGCGCAAAGATGATTATAAACGCCGGTATAAAAGAGATAGTTATTTCAGGAGGGTATCCGGACAGGATAGCAAGTGAATTTTTTAAAGAAGCAGGGGTAAGGGTTAAATATGTTAAGAAAAGAAGAAACAATTAGATTTTAAGAGGTTTTAAGAGGTTTTTACTTAGGATTCTGTTAAATTGCCACCTATAACTGCTTGACAATACAACATATAGTGATAAACTCATTTATTACTACTATATGATGTATATTTTTAGATATATTGATTCCTACCTAAATAAAGAAAGACCTATCGAGTGAGATGCCCTTATTGCGGTTATAAAGAAGACAAGGTCATAGATTCCCGCGCAAGTTCAGAGAATGATTCTATCCGGAGAAGAAGAGAGTGCCTAAAGTGCCAAAGGCGCTTTACTACATATGAGCATATTGAGGATATGGCGCTTATGGTAGTAAAAAAAGACGGGCAGCGCCAGGGGTTTGATCGTAACAAGCTTACTTCAGGAATACTAAAATCGTGTGAAAAGAGGCCTGTAAGCGCAAGTAAAATAGAGCATCTCGTTGATGACGTAGAAAGGACATTACAGAGAAAACATGAGAAGGAGGTAAAGTCGTCGCAGATAGGCGAGATGGTAATGAAGAAATTGCAGGGGCTTGATGAGGTAGCTTACGTACGTTTTGCTTCAGTTTATAGAGAATTTAAAGATGTAACAGAATTTATGAAAGAGTTAAAATGCGTCTTAAACAGATCTCGTTAGATATTAGGTTAAAAAGTTCAAAAAGTTAAAAGGTTTTAAAAATTAAAATGTTTAAACTTTTTAAACCTTTTTAACTTTTAAACAATATAAAATATTCAATAGAATAAACAGGGGGAAGAATGGAGACAGGGCAGAAGAGGAGCGCGGATAAGCAGCGGGGGTACTTTGATTCGGTAATCAAGAGAGATAACAGGGTAGTAGTGTTCGACAAAACTAAAATAACCGGTGCGATATTTAACGCGGCAACAGCAGCCGGTGGAGAAGATAGGCTGATGGCAGAAGAGCTTGCATCAGTGGTAACTCTCTTTTTACGGAAGAAGTTTGGCGCAAAAAACCCCTCCATAGAAGAGATACAGGATGCAGTGGAAAAAGTCTTGATTGATACGGGCCACGCAAAGACTGCTAAGCGATATATACTTTATAGAGAGCACAGGGCACAGGTCAGAAAAGATCTACGAGTAAGAAAGAAGACAAGGCATAGCGCCAGTTCTACTGATATAGCGCTTATGGTTACTCCCCTGACAAAGGATGAGATACTCTCCTGGGACAAGTCTAAGGTAGCATCTGCTCTTCAGAAGGAAGCTGGCTTAGATGCGGCATTAGCAAACGAGATAGCCTCTGCTGTAGAGAGAAAGATCGTAGATTCAAACCTTTCTCATATACCAACCAGCCTTATAAGGGAGATTGTTGATAATGAGTTATTTATTCGGGGTTTGAACAAAAAACTTGCGCAACAGGCCACTATAGGTATGCCTACATATGACCTTGAGACCCTGGTATTTTCTAAGAGTAAGGAGAACGCAAATATAAATGCTAATAATCCAGAAGCTATTAACCTTGCTATCGCAGAGACAACGCTTAAACAATACGCGCTTCAGAGGATATTTTCCGAAGATATATCAGAGTCGCACATGAAAGGCGAAATTCATCTTCACGATCTTGGTTATCCAACAAGAGTGTACTGTTCATCGCATTCTTTGGAATATATTAAAAAGTACGGCCTTCATCTGAGTAATCTTGATACACAGAGCGCTCCTGCAAAGCACGCACGTACCCTTACCGGGCATCTCAACACATTTTTGGCGAGTATGCAGGCTTATTACGCGGGTGCCCTTGGTGTCGCGTATGTCAACATAATGTATGCCCCATATTTAGAAGGTATGACAGATAAGCAGATGCGCCAGGAAGCGCAGCATCTCATATTCTCTGCTTCACAGAATGCTTTTTCAAGGGGCGGGCAAAGCCTTTTTATCGACCATAATATTCATACAGGTATCCCAAGCTATCTTAAAAAGATACCTGCTATCGGCCCAAAGGGAAAATATACAGGAAAGACTTATGGTGATTATGAAGAGCCTGCGCAGAGGTTCGCGAGGGCTATGTTGAGTGTGTGGCAAAAAGGCGATGAGTATGGCAAACCTTTTGCGTTTCCCAAAGCAGATTTTCACATAAGCGAGGAGACCTTAACAGACCCAAAACAAAGGGAGTTATTTGAATATGCGTGCCAGGTTGCCAGTGAAAATGGCTCGCCTTATTTTGTGTTTGACAGGGATGAAGTTACGCTTTCCGCCTGTTGCAGGTTGAGAACGCGGATAAGGGACAACTATATGATAGAACACCCAGAGTCGATGCGTTTTTGCGGGTTCCAGAATGTGACTATAAATCTCCCTCAGGCCGCTTACCGCGCAGGAAGGGGTAATATAGACAGTCTTTACAAAGAGATAGGGCGCTGTATGAATTTAGCTGTTAAGGCGCATATGCAAAAGAAAGAATTTGTACAGCAGCTTATGGCAAAACCCCATCTTCCGCTGTGGGCGATAGGTAAGATTGCGCTTGATGGCAAGCCATATGTTGATCTTGATAAAGCAACTTATATTATAGGCATAGTTGGACTCAACGAGTGTGTTCAGCATTTAACGGGAAAACAGCTTCATGAAGATGAGCAGGCATACAAGCTCGGGCTTAAGATTATATCATTCATGTTTATTAAGGCAAAAGAATCAGAGAAGGAGTTTGGACTGAAGTTCTCTCTTGAAGAGTCTCCCGCAGAATCCGCGGCAAGGAGGCTTGCGAAGGTTGACCTCAGACAATATTCTGAAGAGACACAAAATGTTATAAAAGGTGATATAGAAAATGATATGTACTATTACACTAATTCAATCCATTTTGCGGCCAACGCGCCTATCGACCTTATAACAAGAATAGAGAAGCAGGCAAAATTTCACACTATGATCGAATCCGGCGCTATTATCCACGCGTTTGTCGGCGAGAAACTTCCCTCAAAAGAGTCGATAATGAATCTCGTGGAAAAGACATTTTACAAGACCCAGGCGGCACAACTTACTATTTCTCCGGAATTTACCATATGTAATGCGTGTCATAAAAAGGATAATGGCCTGCGTGATGCATGCAGTGTGTGTAATTCGGATGATGTATATGGGATGACGAGGATTGTCGGTTATTACAGCCGCATAAATAACTGGAATAAATCTAAACTGGGTGAGCTCGCGGATAGACGGGCAAATCCGTCAAGCTACGCGGTAGCCTGACGGATACTCATAAGCGCTTAAAAAAAAGAGGGGAGAGGGAGAATATATGAAGATCAAGGTATTCGGCAAAAAAAATTGCGCAAAATGTGAAACCACAAAAAATAAACTTAATCATTTTATTAAAAAGAATAACTGCCGGAATAGCGCAACGCTGGAATTTTATGATATGGACACGATAGATGGTTGCGCGGAAGGCGCATACCATGATGTACTAAAAATCCCCACTACTCTTATTGAAAAAGAAGATGAGGTTCTTGCGCGTTGGGAAGGGGAAGTACCAAAGAGCGATGAGTTTAAGCCTCATTTTGAATAGATGGATATAAAAGGTTTTCAGGAAGTAACCCTTATAGATTGGGATAAAAAGATAGCGTCTGTTATCTTCCTGGGCGGCTGTAACTTAAGATGCGGTTTTTGCCATTCTAGCAGCCTGGCTATTGCAAACGATAGTTTAGAGACAATACCATTTGAACATATAAGGAAATTTTTAGAAACAAAAAAAGGGTGGATAGATGGTGTTGTTATTACCGGAGGCGAGCCTATGCTTGATAAGGCCGGCCTATTTGACCTCGCGAAAACTATTAAGAAGATGGGGCTTTTGATCAAGGTAGATACTAATGGTACAAAGCCGGAAGTGTTAAGGGAGATTATCGAATCTAAACTCGTAGATTATATCGCAATGGATATCAAAGCCCCGCTTAGTTTTAAAGAATATGTTAAAGCCGCGGGAATAGAGATAGAGATAAGCGATATTGTCGCGTCGAAAAACATACTGTTAAATTCTGAAATGGATTATGAGTTTCGTACTACGGCGGTTCCGGGAATAATAGATTGCCCCGATATCGCGGAGATCGCGAAAACTATTATAGGCGCTAAAAAATATTGCCTGCAACAGTTTGTGCCAAAAGACCCTATCGATATATTTTTTCGCAATATTAAACCATACCCTGCTGATAAGCTTCATCAAATGGTGTCCATCGCTTCCGAGTATCTTTCCAACGTAGTTCTGAAAAATAATTAGTTCCGCAAAGCGCCTAATCTATCCTGTAAGCCCGCCTTTTTCTTATACTGGTTGAACCAATTTTGAAAACTTTTTCTCTTTTTCTCGTCGATTAATTTTTTGCTGAGGGCCTTTTTGTCTTCCAGAAATTTTGCCTTGTCAATAGGCACTAATAAATCGAGCCTGATAATAGCGTAACCTTTTTCTGTTTTAGCGGGCCCACCGGTGTTACCGACATTGAGAGAGAATGCTACCCTGGAAAACTCTTTTGACGGGCCGATCTCTTTGATATAGCTTTCTCTTGTAATCTGTTTTGCTGTTCGAAGCTTATAGTCCGATTCCTCTATGATATCTTCTAAGGAACAGGGCCGTGTATCAATTTCTGAAAGAATCTCTTCCGCGCGAAACTTAGCCATAGACGCCGTTTTTTCACTTACAAGCATACCTTTCGCCCCTTTTCTTGCTTCATCATAAGACAAAGGCGCGGGCGGTGTTTTCGATTTTAATTGCATTATATAAAAGGAATCTCCAGCCTCTACAGAGTCACTTACCTGATTATCTTTAAGCTGCAAGGCTGCCAGGGCAAAGGGGTAAGATAACCCTATCCCCGGTATCGCGGAATTCATGGAAAAATCGCCTGTCTCTTTCACCTCTAATTCGTATTCGACCGCTACATTTTTTAGAGATTTTTTCTTTTTGATCTCATAAGAGATCTCGTCAGCTGTGAACCTTGCTTCTTCCTTATCATCGCCAAATGGTATCTTAAGGTAGTTTACATTTACAGCTGCCGGTTTTAGAAATTTATTCTTGCGGCTGTTATAGAGAGAGCGTATTTCGTCCTCCTTTACACTTACTTGCTGCTTATAACTATTTGGCGCGATAAGGATAAAAGAGATGTCCGCGAATTCGTTCTCCGCGCGATACGCATCTTCTATCTCGCTGTCAGTAATGGCCAGGCCTTCTGTAACGGAACTCATGAGTTTTTCAATTATGATATCGCCCCTTACCGATTCTTCAAAATCGCGCGCAGAACTTTGGAATACATTTGCTACAATGTAGTTATAGAGCCTGGTATCGAACTGGTTATTTTGCTGAAAAAACGGAAAGCCGGCAATTTTTTCTACTACCTCTTTATCCGTGGCTTTGATATGCTTCTTTCCTCCCGCGTAAAGCAGTATAAGCCTATTCCACGCCTGATTTTTCAGATCGAGAAATTTTTCCATCTTTGGAAGCTTGTCCCCGTACATCATCTTTGCCCGGTTTAAGACGGAATGATAACTGTTATTATATTTCTGTATAGAGATTTTTTTACTGAATATTGTACCTGCAGAATATTTACGGCTTGTAGCAACACTGCCCATGCCCCAGGCAGCGAATATAACAACCAAAGCCCACATTATAATTTTCATCAGTCTCTTGTTGCGTAATGCTTTTAACATAATATTACCCCTTTACATTTTTGTAATATTATATATAACTATACTTTTTATTACAAGCAAAAACATTAAATGCCGCCAAGGAACCTCTTCAATAAGTATTTTTAACAACGGATCAAAATAAGTATTATATTGACACAAAGGACAAAAAAATGTATATTATATAAGCAGTTTTTAAGTTCTTATGAAAAGAAAACCTTCAAAAAAACCGAAAATCAGAAAGACCTGGAACATAAACCCCGGGACACGCGTAATGCAGAGTTCAAAAAAGCAGGGGCGGTTGCCCGGTAAGCAAAAATTAAGAGATACACTAAAGAGGTTGGATGATGAAGAAGATACTTAAGATAGGGCTCCCAAAAGGAAGTTTACAGGAGGCAACATTTAGGATATTGAAGAAGGCGGGTTTTAAAGTTAACGTAGCGAGCCGTTCTTATTTTCCTTCAATAGATGATTTAGAGCTTGATCCAATACTTTTGCGTGCGCAGGAGATGTCCAGGTATGTTGAAGATGGCGTGTTGGATTGCGGCATTACTGGTGAGGACTGGATAAGAGAGAACAATTCCGATGTTAAGCGTGTCGAGACATTAGAATACGCGAAGCAGAGCTTAAGCAGTGTAAGATGGGTTGTAGCCGTACCTGAGAGCTCAAAGATACGTTCTGTAAAGGATTTGAACAAAAAACGTATTGCTACTGAGCTGGTTAGTGTTACCAAAGCGTTTTTAAGAAAAAATAAGGTAAATGCTGAGGTGGAGTTTAGTTGGGGAGCAACAGAGGTCAAAGTAGCGGCAGGCCTTGTTGACGCTATAGTAGAGATTACAGAGACCGGCTCAAGCCTTAAGGCAAATAAGCTGCGCATTATCGATACGATATGTTATTCTACAACACAGATGATAGCTAATAAAGAGGCCTGGAAAAACGCGTGGAAAAGGCGCAAAATGGAATCTTTAGGCCTACTCCTTAAAGGTGCTATTCTTGCTGAGACAAAAGTGGGGCTTAAGATGAATGTTAAGAAACCGAATCTAAATAAGATTCTTTCACTTCTGCCCGCGATGAAGAGGCCGACAATATCTGAGTTGACAGACAAGGACTGGTTTGATGTTGACACCATTATTGATGAAGAAGATGTTAAGCGCCTTATACCAGCGCTTAAACGCGCAGGAGCACAGGGTATTATTGAATACCCGCTAAACAAGGCAATTTACTGAATTTAAACAATATACATAACGCGATAATGAATAAGGAGTTATAAGTATGCCGTGCGGCAAAAAAAAGAAGCGTAAAAAGATGGCGAAACACAAGAGGAATAAACGCCTCAGAAAGATGCGCCACAAGAAAAAGAAAACATAACAGTAACTATATTGTGGGACTGTTTTATATAAGGTATTTTACCAGATTGAGCACTAAATTCTTATCATGCGCCTTACTTTTATTTTTAGTATGCAGCCTTTTTGCAGGTGCAGTATACGCGAATCCGCTAACAGGGCCTAAACAAAAAGAAGGCTTCAGTTCTATACTTTCTTTTTTTCAAAATATCTGGAAAAATCAAAATTTTATTTCAAGTCATGAAAATTTAGAAAACCGACATAAGATAAGCCAGGCATATGCCCATTATCTGATGGGTGTTATTCTTGATAATCATGCTCAATATAACAATGCGGTTAAAGAGTTTATCCGCGCGCAAAAATATGCTGCGGATTCAGAAAATCTTCATTTCAGGATAGCTTCCACATATATCAATCTGGAGGAATACGATAAGGCAAAAGAGGCTATTGACAATGTCCTTGAGTTGGATAAGGATAGCCTGAAAGCACATTTCCTTTTGGCTATATTGTATCTTGATAAAAAAGACTTCGGGGCAGCAACAAAAGAATACGAGAGTATAATAAGGGCTGATCCGCATAATATACTTGCCCTCTCTTTTTTGGCAGATGTTTATGTTTTTGAAAAGAAACTTCACCAGGCCCTGGAAGTGTACAACAAGCTGCTGGAGAAGAATGAGTTTTCACCATATCTCTATTTTAATTTAGGCCTTTTACATCTTAAACTTAACAGGGTAAAGGATGCGGAGGCAGACTTTAAGCAGGCGATTATACTGCGGCCTGATTACCCTGAACCCGTGATAGCCCTGGGCGTTATCGAGGAACTCAAGCAGGATTATAAGAAAGCAGTAAACTATTATAAAAAGGCAATTAATATAGCGCCTGCGAATAAGACGCTTACCTTAAGGCTCGCAAGGGCTTATTTTTTAGATGGGTCTTTTAATAAGGCAGAGTCAGAATATAAAAAGGCTATTACAGATGGCCATGATATACCAGATGCTTTTCTCGGCCTCGCGAAGATCTATCTTAAGAATAAAAAAAGAGAAGAGGCGCTTTCAGCCTTAAACAGCCTGCTCAAGATTGACAAGAATAATCCCAACGCATTATTGCTTACCGGTATCATACATTTTGGCCAGCAGAGCTATGTAAAGGCCATAGGTTATTTTGACAAGGTTTTAGACAGCGACAAAAATAATCAGACAGCTTATTTTTATTTAGGTGCCGCTAACGAGAGGATGGGCAAGCGTTCCAGGGCCAAGGAGTTTCTTAAGAAAGCTATTGAACTCGATCCAAATGACGCTGACGCGCTAAACTACCTTGGTTATATGTATGCGGAGGATAACCAGCACCTTGACGAAGCTATAGTATTAATAAAGCGCGCTTTAAAGAAGTATCCGAAAAACGGCGCTTTTGTGGATAGTTTAGGATGGGCATACTATAAGAAAGGGGACACGGATAGAGCCCGGGAACTTATAGAGAGCGCTTTGAAGCTTTACGGCGATGACGCTGTAATGTATGATCACCTTGGAGATATATATAATTCAATGGGAAAAAAGGTTAAAGCTAAAAAAGCGTGGCAGAAATCTTTAAAACTTGACCCAAAAAATAAAAACGTAAAAGAGAAGCTAAAAGGCATATAATGAAAAAACCGGATATAGGTAAATTAAAAGAGCAAGCGAAACAGCTTCGAAGAGATATATTGACTATGCTTTCAGAGGCAGGAAGCGGCCACACAGGAAGCTCTCTTTCGTGTGTAGAGCTTATTTTTTCTCTGTATAGTTATAAGTTAAGATATAATGCTAAAGACCCGTATTGGGAGGAGAGGGACAGGTTCATTCTTTCAAAAGGCCATGGTTGCCCCACGCTCTATGCGGTACTTGCTCATTTCGGATTTTTTTTGAAAGATAAACTTAAAACTTTAAGGCAGATAGGTACACTACTGCAGGGGCATCCTCAACTTGGCCTTCCCGGGATAGAGGCCTCCACAGGTTCTCTCGGCCAGGGCTTATCCGTGGCTAATGGCATGGCGCTTTCAGCCAGGCTTGATAAAAAGGATACAAGAGTCTATTGCCTTTTAGGAGATGGCGAAATTAACGAGGGCCAGGTATGGGAGGCAGCTATGACAGCTGCGCACTACAGCCTGGATAACCTTTGCGCTATAATTGATTATAATAAATTACAGATAGATGGTTTTTTGTGCGATGTCAAAGATATGTTTGAGCTTACGAAGAAGTGGGAGGCGTTCGGCTGGAACGTGATAGAGATAGATGGCCATGATTTCACACAGATTATGGATAGCCTTGATAGGGCAGAGAAAGTGAAGGATAAACCTACCATTATAATCGCGCATACAATAAAAGGGAAAGGGGTATCCTTTATTGAAAATAAGGCAGAATGGCACGGTATAGCCCCTAAGCCTGATGAGCTGAAATGTGCCCTGAGAGAACTCGATTAAATTAGCTGCGCGAAGCGCAAGGAGTTATTAATATGTTATTATTACACAAACGGATAAAATTATTTCTTCTTGACCACTGGATAAAGATGGCTATAGGGAGCGCTGTGGTATTGTTGATAGGCGCGGCTATATACGGCTTAAGTACCTTAGAGTCATTTTACAGGCATATGACTCTGGCTACACTTCCTCTGCAGATCCTTATTGTAGCAGTCAATGCCATGATATTTGTTTACATGTATATGACTGTTTTTAGGGGTGGTTTCGCGAAACTCGATAAAGGATTGGTAAAAGGGGAAATGATTGCTGTAAGCTTTAATGATGTTATAGGTATAGATGAGGCCAAGCAGGAATCATGGGAGGTTGTTGAGCTTATAAAAGATAGAAGAAAATTACAGCAGATAGGTGGGAAAGTAATAAAAGGCATATTGATGATGGGCCCTCCAGGCTGCGGCAAGACATACCTGGCAAAGGCCATAGCAACAGAATCAGGTATACCTTTTATATCTATGTCTGCAAGTGAATTTACAGAAATATTTGTCGGAGTTGGCGCGAGCAGAATGAGAAAACTCTTCAAAAAAGCACGGCGTTTAGCAGAAGCGCATGGCGGGTGTATAGTCTTTATCGACGAGCTTGACGCGATTGGCAAGAAAAGGGGATATAGCTACTTAGGGCAGGGGCAGGAGACGAATGCTACACAGAATCAACTTCTTGTTGAGATGGATGGTTTAAAGCAGAAAGAAGAGAATGTAATTGTTATTGGCGCGACTAACGCGCCGGAAGAGACGCTTGATGAAGCTATGCTGCGCCCGGGACGATTTGACAGGAAGGTTTATATAGACAAGCCTAACCTTGAAGGCAGGGAGAAGCTTTTTAAATTTTACCTGAGCAAGGTTAAACATGATCAATCTCTGGATATAGGGAGGCTGGCACGCAGGGCTGTGTATAAGACCCCTGCCGATATAATGAATATAGTAAAGGAATCAGCATTAATAGCAACTAGAAACAAAAAAGACAGAGTTGCGTTAAAAGAGATAAGTGAGGCCATGGATAGAGTAGACTGGGGTATAAAGCATCGAGGGTTCATGACTCAAAAAGAGAAAGAGATGACAGCTTACCATGAAGCGGGCCATGGTGTAATACTATATATGTTACACCCCGCGGATGATGTGTTCAAGATATCCATTATATCCCGCAAAGGGTATTTAGGGGTGGTAATGAAGCATCCGAAGGAAGAGCTTCATAACAGAAACAAGGAAGCTTTTCTTGCGGATATCAAGACCTCATTGGCAGGCTATGTCGCGGAGAAGATAAAATATGGGACAACTACTAATGGTGTAAGCAGCGATTTCAGGAATGTCATGTTTATAGCCCATACAATGGTCTGGCGCTTAGGCATGGGGCAGAGCGGCCTTGTTGGTGATTATAGTATTTATGGTAATAATCCGAACAGTGATGCGCCTTCCGCGTCTCAGTTATCAGAGATAACAAAAGAGAAGCTTAATGCTGAAACACAGAGTATCATGCAGGCCTGCCTCAAAGAAGTGGAGGAGCTGCTTAAGAAAGAATGGGATATTGTTGAAAAACTTGTAAAAGAACTACTTGATAAAGAAGAGCTTGAATTTGATGAGATAGAAGCTATTTTTGAGCAATTCCGCAAGAATGAACCAACTGTAAGCAGTGATGATAATAAATAAAGTAATCTTGTTGTCAGTTTTTTGTATCGCGTTAACCTCTTGTGCGCCTACATATCCAAAAGGGAATATAGTAGAAAGTGTACAAAAGCTCTGTGAAAAAGAGTACAATGCTAATGTCGAAGTAGTGATAAAGGGTTCTACAATGGGGGTGCGCATCCCGCTGGAAGGGCTTTTTGATACAGAGACTCTTCAGATAAGGCCCGAAGCCTTTGACAAGATAACAGGGGTCATGCTTAGCGCGTCGCGAGTTGCTTTAAGCAGTGATAAGTCGATAGATTTTTATACAGTTATTACATATGATACAAAAGTGCCTGGCGCGGAAGTTGTTATGACCCGCTATATCTATGACCTGCGCAGGTTTTTTTTGGGAGATATATCCAGGGGTGAATTCGCGAGACGCATGGTTTTTGATGTACGTTTTAATCCGCAGGCCATAATAGATACCTGGCTTGGTGATTTTACGTTAAAAGAGCAAAAATTACCGGAGTTTATGTGTGAGCAGATATCGCGTAGAATTACAGACGAGTTCAGAGAGAGCGAAGATTTAGCGGGAAAGTTTAAGGTTCTTTCTTGTGAGGGAAAGCTTGAGAATGGCGTATTAAAATTTATTGTTGATATAAGCAGGGAAGCCCTCCCTTTAAGTGAGCTTATTCACGGTAAGGCCTGGCATAAGGAAGTGTTGGAATTTTGCATGCAAAAAATATGTTATGTTACTAATATTTATAATTTTAAGGATTTTAATGAAGTAGAGGTTTTTAACAAATTTGATAACAAGGCATTAATAATATTAAAGAATGAGACTAACAAGTGGCGAAACAGGAGAATAAGAATTGATTAATGAAGATAGATCAACATGGAAGGCAACCAGAGATGGCTATGGAAAAGGACTTGTAAGCTTAGGCAGGGAAAATGAAAGAATAGTAGTCCTTAGCGCGGATCTTACAGAATCGACCCGCGCTAGCTGGTTTAGGGATGAATTTCCGGAAAGGTTTTTTTCTTTCGGCGTTGCAGAACAGGACATGATGAGTACAGCTGCTGGTTTCGCGCTTTCCGGGAAAATACCTTTCTGCTGTAGTTTTGGAGTTTTTGCTTCAGGCCGGGCATGGGAACAGGTAAGGATCTCCGCGGCATATATGAATATTAATATAAATATTGGAGGCAGCCATGGCGGCATAACAGTTGGCCCGGACGGAGCTACGCATCAGGCGCTTGAAGAGATTGCCCTGATGAGGCTTCTTCCACACATGAGTGTTGTAGTTCCGTGCGATTTAATAGAGGCAGAGAGGGCAACAATAGCATCAGCCGGTATCAAAGGGCCTGTCTACTTACGGCTTGGCAGGGAGAAGCTCCCGTTAATAACAGATGGATATGAAGGGTTTGAGATAGGAAAGGCCCACATAATAAGAGAAGGTAATGACCTGACTATCATAGCATGCGGTATAATGGTCTACCACGCGATAAAGGCATCGGATTCTCTTAAAGCAGAAGGTATTGGCGCGGGTGTAATAAATCTCCATACAGTAAAGCCCATTGATAAGGCAGCTATTTTAAAGGCGGCAATTAAAAGTGGCGCCATTGTTACTGCGGAGGAACATCTCATAGCTTGCGGCATGGGAAGCGCTGTTTCAGAAGTTCTTATACAGGAGGTACCGGTCCCCGTCGAAATGGTAGGGGTAAAAGATCGTTTTGGCGAATCAGGCTCTCCCTGGGATCTTATAGAGAAACTGAACCTTATGCCGGAAGATATTGTAATCGCGGCTAAACGTGTATTAAAAAGAAAAAGAACAACCTGACCGCATAAAATATGAAATCGATTACTTTAGACGCGCCAGCAAAGATCAATCTTTATCTTGATGTTATTAACAGGCGCGGGGACTCCTATCATAATATTGTAACCATATTTCAGAAATTGAAACTTTGTGACAGAATAGAGGTAAGCATTGCAAAGAAGGGCATATCCCTTCATTCTGATTGCCTTGCTTTGCCTAAAGGTAGATCAAACCTTGCGTACAAGGCAGCCAGCCTTATGAAGAATGAATTTCGAATAAAAGATGGCGTGAATATCTCTATTAAGAAAAAAATCCCTATTGCCGCTGGCCTTGGGGGAGGCAGCTCAGACGCTGCTTCAGTTATTACGGCAATTGTTAAGCTTTTTAGCCTTCATTTAAACCTTTCGCAACTTATAAAGCTTGCAAAAACAATAGGCGCGGATGTGCCGTTTTTCATATCAGAATATAATTGCGCGATTGGAAGAGGTATAGGCAACCGGCTTAAAGAGTTAAATACCACTTCACCCTGCCATATTTTAGTCCTTGTTCCGCGCATGCGTATTTATACTAAAACAGTATATAGAAAGTTGACTTTACGCTTGACAAAACCTACTATGGATGTTAACCTGTTAGCCCACATTTTATCGTACAAAGATGGGTTAACCAGAGCAGCCAACTCTCTTTATAATAGATTAGAAGATGTAGTATTGCCTATTTACCCGATTGTCAGTGAAGGCAAGAAAATCTTGTCTTTATATGCGGAAGGGGTGCTTCTTTCAGGTAGCGGCCCCGCGATTTTTGGCCTTTTTAGAAAAAGAAAGGAGGCGGTAAAGGCAAGTAAGGATATAAGATGCGACAAAAGATGGCAGCTCTTTTTAACTGAAACAGCATAAAAAGTTAGGAACAGGAAAATCACTTCGCGATAACTGCTAAGTGATTTTCAGTG
Source organism: Candidatus Omnitrophota bacterium (assembly GCA_030593065.1). Taxonomy (GTDB): domain Bacteria; phylum Omnitrophota; class Gorgyraeia; order JABMRG01; family JABMRG01; genus JAUVHV01. Next base: position 120,952 of record JAUVHV010000001.1, read on the forward strand.
GATAGGAAAGCATTTTATACTTTTCTGACCATAAAAAAGGAGTGGGTAAGAGATGGAGATTACAGAAGTCAGAATATTCGCGAAAGAATCGGATGATAAAAAATTAAAGGCATTTGCTACTATTACACTCGATGACTGTTTTGTGGTCAGAAATATAAAGATAATCGAAGGCACCAAGGGGCTTTTTGTAGCCATGCCCTCACGTAAGATCAAAGAGGCGTGCCCTAAGTGTGGTTTTAAAAACCCGGCACGCAGTAAATATTGCAACCAGTGCGCAGCTACTATGCCTCCGCCAGCCCCGCACGTAGAGAACGATAATAAAAACCAGCGGCAGTCAGAGCATAGAGATATTGCTCATCCGATTACAGCAGAGTGCAGAGAGAAGATACAGAAGAAGGTCCTGGATGCATACAAGATGGAAAAGCCGGGTGTGCCATCAACTTCACTTTCAGAACAACTTATTCCAGGAGCAGAACCTCTTGGCGGGGGCGATGTAGACCTGGGTTGATCCGCCCATATTATAAAGATTGGTTTTAGGTTTGTTGCAATAGCCATAAACTGATGTAAATGGCGGATAGTGTAATGGTAGCACAACGGCTTTTGGAGCCGTTTGTGGTGGTTCGAGCCCACCTCCGCCAGCCACCGTACCACTTACTTTGGCCACTCGCAGTGCTCGCGGCACGTCTCCCTAAAGGGACTTCCTTTGGTCGCCCGGACATTTCGTCCTCGGTTGCCCGGGTACGGCGCACAGCATTTAAGGGAATATATTATGAGTAAATGTTCATTTTGCGGTAGAAATAAGTCTGGGGTAAAAAAACTTTTTAGCGGCCCGGGTGTTTTTATATGTGATAATTGTGTACACCTATGTAATCAGATTCTTTTAAGAAAAGAGCGTAAAGACGCAAAGCCGGGTCTGCCTTTTTCCGTAATGAAAGAATTACCCAAGCCCATTGCCATAAAGAAAGATTTAGATAAATATATTATAGGCCAGGAGAGAGCAAAGAAACAGCTTTCCGTAGCTGTCTATAACCACTATAAAAGGCTTATAAGCCCGTCTATTGCCTCAGGAACTGATTCTGAAGTAGAGCTTGAAAAGTCGAATGTTTTACTTATTGGCCCTACAGGAAGCGGTAAGACTCTTCTCGCGCAGACTCTGGCTAAGATACTGAATGTACCTTTTGCTATATGCGACGCTACGCCTTTAACAGAAGCCGGTTATGTAGGTGAAGACGTGGAAAATGTGCTGCTCAGGCTATTACAGAATTGTGATTATGACGCAAATCGCGCGCAATGCGGTATTATATATATTGATGAGATAGATAAGATAGGGAAAACCCATGACAACGTATCTATTACGAGGGATGTTTCAGGTGAAGGCGTTCAGCAAGCGCTTCTTAAGATAATAGAAGGCACAGAAGCAAATGTTCCCCCTCAAGGCGGCAGAAAGCACCCGCAGCAGGAGTATATCAAGCTTAATACAAAGAATATTTTGTTTATATGTGGCGGCACGTTCAGCACCCTTGATAAGATTATAGAAAAAAGAATAGGTAAAGCGGAGATAGGCTTTAAGGCAGGCAGCTCTGCAAAGAAAACAGAAAATATTCCCGGGAATATTCTTGAACAGGTCGAGACAGAGGATCTGCTAAAATTCGGCATGATACCTGAATTTATCGGCAGGCTCTCTATTGTCGCTACGCTCAACCTTTTAAGCGAAGCAGATCTTATGGATGTGCTTACAAAGCCGAGAAATGCTCTTGTAAAACAGTATATGAAATGTTTTGATATGGAAGGCGTTAAGCTTACATTCGCGGAAGCCGCGTTAAGAAAGGTCGCGAACAAAGCTATCAGGAAAAAGACAGGCGCAAGAGCGCTACGCTTTATACTGGAAGAGGCAATGCTTGAGATTATGTATGAGCTTCCTTCAGAGGCTGGTGTGAAAGAATGTGTAATCACAGAAGAGGTTATTTCAAACGGGAAGAGGCCGCAGATAATAAAAAAGGTTGTGCAAGATAAAAAAGTAGCATGAAAAAATGCGCGGCTATAATACTCGCGGCAGGTAAAGGTGTCCGCATGAAATCCCGGTTGCCGAAAGCATTGTGCAGGTTATCAGGAAAGCCTATGATAGAATTTCTGATAAATTCCGCGCGCAAAAGCAATATCAATGATATACTGGTTGTTGGTGGTTATGGAATCGGCCTTTTAAAGCGGGGCCTGGTTGATCACGCACTTAAGATAATAAAACAGAAGAGGTTGTTGGGTTCAGCTGACGCGGTAAAACAGGCAGCAGCGCATTTTAAGAATTTTAATGGTGTGCTCTTAGTTCTGTATGCTGATACTCCGCTCATTACGCCTACTACCATAAAGGCCATGCTTAAAAAACATGCAAAATCAAACTCGGATGTTACATTACTTTCCACAGAAGTACCGGATCCAAAAGAGTATGGCAGGATAAGGCGTGATGGAAAGGGAAATATCTGCCAAATCATAGAGCATGCTGATATTGCTGATATAAAAACCAAAAACAAGGCACTTAGAACCGAGGTCAACGTCGGCGCGTACTGTTTTGACGTGAAAAAACTTTTTAAAGGAATAAAGTGTATAAAGAAAAACAAGAGAAAAGGTGAATACTATCTTACGGATATCATAGCTTACTTTTATAAAAAAGGCTACAGGATTAACTCTCATATTACCAAAGACACGGACGAAGCGCTCGGTGTAAACAGGAGGCAGCATCTCCAGGCTGCGGAAGCAGTATTACGTAAACGAACCATGCGGAGGCTCCTTGATCAGGGTATAATTATAAAGGATCCCGCGAGCGCGTATATCGAAGAAGGCGTAAAGATAGGCAAGGATACGATTATCTATCCTTTTGTTGTTATAGAATCCGGCGCTGTTATAGGTTCACGTTGTAAAATAGGGCCGTTCGCACATTTAAGGTGTGGTACTGTTTTAAAGAAAGGTTCCTCAGTTGGAAATTATGTAGAGATCGTCAGGTCTACGATAGGGGAAGGCTCAAGGGCTAAGCACCACAGTTATATAGGTGATACAGATATTGGTAAGGATGTAAATATCGGAGCAGGAACAATTACAGCAAATTACGATGGAAAGAATAAGAACAGGACTGTTATCAGAGACCAGGCTTTTATTGGAAGCGGAACAACTATTGTAGCGCCTGTAAAGATAGGAAAAGGGGCGATAACCGGTGCCGGCAGCGTTGTAGTAAAGGGTAAGGACGTTCTTCCCGGCAGTGTAGTGGTAGGAGTTCCCGCAAGGCCCTTATCTGTGAAGAGTAAGCTGAAAACAAAGAGAAAAAAATAGAGCCGGTAATTTATAAGGAGTAAAGAGATGACAAAAACAGACGGCATTATTGTATTTTCAGGTACTACACACGAAAAACTTGCCGTGGATATCTGCAAGTGCCTAAAGATAAAACTTGGTAATGCGTTGGTCTCAGAATTTAGCGAAGGTGAAATCAAGGTACAGATTCGCGAAAATGTAAGAGGGAAGGATATCTTTGTAGTGCAGCCAACAGCTCCTCCAGTAAACAAGAGCGCGATGGAACTGTTGATTATGATAGATGCCCTGAAACGCGCGTCGGCGCGCAGGATTACAGCGGTAATACCCTATTATGGTTACGCAAGGCAGGACAGGAAAGATCAGCCAAGAGTGCCTATTACCGCGAAATTGATGGCTAATCTTATTACTACAGCAGGCGCTAACAGGGTATTGACCATAGATCTTCATGCCGGACAGATTCAGGGCTTTTTTGATATAAACCTGGATCATCTCTTTGCCGTTAATGTCTTTGTTGAATATTTTAAACAAAAGGCCCTCAAAAATTTAGTGGCTGTTTCACCGGATGTTGGAGGCATAAAAATGGCGCGCGCATATGCAAAGAGAATGCACGCGGGCCTTGCGATTGTTGATAAGAGGAGGCGTAACGATATAGATGCTGAAGTTATGCATATACTCGGTGATGTAAAGGATAAAACAGTAGTTATAGTAGATGATATAGCCGCGACAGCAGGTTCTCTCCAGGAAGCGGTTATCGCGCTTAAGAAAAAAGGCGCAAAGCAGATATACGCGGCAATAACACACCCGTTGCTTTGCGGCCCGGCAAAAGAACGGTTAAAAAGAATAGGATTGAAAGAGCTGGTAGTTACGGATACGATACCCCTGCCAAAAGAGAAGCTTTTCCCCGGTATAAAAGTTTTATCAGTAGCACCTTTATTGGCAGATGCCATATACAGGATTCACAATGAGCAGTCGATAAGTATATTGTTTAAAAGCCCCACAAATAAAAAAAAGCATAAGGCAAGCGTTTCAGATAATGACGAATATTTTAAGCTAGGATAAAGGAGTAACATTGAATGGAAAAAGTTATATTGAAAGCTGAGATACGTGAAGAGTTTGGGAAAGAGGCAGGCAGCAGGATGAGAAGAGCAGGCATAGTGCCGGCAGTTGTCTATAAAAAGGCGAGCAAAGCACTTTCGCTTAAAGTAGACGCAAGAGAGCTTTTTCATGTTCTCCATACATCCGCCGGTGCAAATGTAATTATAGCCTTAAGTATTAGCCATAAAGATAAAGGCCAGGCAAATAAGAAGGATAAGACGGTTATTATAAAAGAGATACAGTATGAGCCAATAAAGGGAGATGTCCTTCACCTGGATTTTCATGAGATCTCTCTTACTGATAAGATCAATGTAAATATAGCTATCGAAACTAAGGGTGAACCTGAAGGGGTAAAGGCAGATGGCGGCATCCTTGATCACCCGACCAAAGAACTTAATGTAGAGTGCCTTCCTACAGAGATACCGGAAAGAATAGATGTTCACGTTGAAACACTTAAGATAGGGGATACTATCAGAGTTAAGGATCTAAGCGTTCCGGCTGGCATAACAGTATTGAATGATCCAGAACAGACTGTCTGTTCAGTTGTTCCTCCTAAGGTAGAAGAGGAGGTTACGGAAGAAGAGGTAGCGGCAGAAGCGGCAGCTGAACCAGAAGTTATAAGAGAGAAGAAACCTGAAGAGGGCGCGGAAGAAACACCGGGGAAGCCATCGGATACGCCTGAGAAAGAAGAGAAGAAACAATAACAGGAGTTATATTAACAGCGCTTATTGTGACAAGGTGAGCAGATGAATCTTGTAGTAGGCCTCGGCAACCCGGGTTCAAAATATATAAATACTCGTCATAATATAGGGTTTCGCGTAGTTGAGAAATTCGCGGAAGGATATAATTCTTTTATCAGGAGAAGGCTCTTTGCCAACGCGAAAGAATGCAGGCTTACATCTTCCGGCAGAAAATTATTGCTTATTCAGCCGCTTACTTTCATGAATCTTTCAGGGGCAGTTGTATCTACATACCTGAAAAGATTGAAACTGGATAGGAGCAATCTGCTTGTAATATGTGACGATATCAATCTTTCTCTCGGGCAGATAAGGATCAGGCCAAATGGGTCAGCAGGCGGGCATAATGGGCTATCTTCCGTAATAGAACGTTTAGGAACCACTGATTTTCCGCGCCTGCGCGTAGGTATCGGTTCAGAAAACAGAATAAGAGATTTCTCTGAATATGTGCTTTCAGATTTTGAGGAAGGCGAGCTTACAGGTGTAGAGGAGGCTATTGCACAATCAGTAACAGCGTGTGAATGCTGGTTAAGGAGTGGTATTCACAAGGCAATGAATATTTATAACAGATAAATTTTAGTATAAAACACACGTGCTTGTTAAAAAAAGGAGTAGAATTGAAGACTTATGAATTGTTAGTATTGATAAAACCCGGACTGGAACAGGAGCCGCTTAACAGCTTGCATAAGAGTATAGAAGATGCAATTATAAAATATAAGGGCGAAATTGAGAATAGGGAGGAATGGGGCAAGAAGACACTTGCGTACCAAATTCAAAAGCATAGAGAGGGCATATACACTCTTTTTCACATTAAGATCGATCCAGCGGATATAAAACGCCTTGATAATGACCTGAAGTTAAATGAGTCTATTATAAGGGCAGTATTTACACAAAAACAGAAAGCAAGGTGAAGCAGATGGCTAATTTTAATAAAGCGTTTATTATGGGTAATCTGACCCGGGATCCAGAACTGCGTTATCTGCCTAATGGTACCGCGGTAACAACCTTTACTATCGCTTCAAATAGAGTATATACTCTTCAATCCGGCGAGAAGAAAGAAGAGGCTACCTTTATGCGAGTGGTGGTCTGGGGCAGAAGAGCGGAGACCTGCGGGGAATATTTAGCTAAAGGCTCCTCTGCTTTTGTTGAGGGAAGGCTTCAGTCCAGGACATGGGAAGGCCAGGATGGGCAAAAACGAAGCACAGTTGAAATTGTAGCGGATAATGTCCAGTTTCTGGGAAGGCCAAGAAAAGATGGACAAGCTGCATCCGCAGGCATGTCTAATGCGCAGGAGCCACTCAACGTGGTGCCGGATGTTGATTTACCCCCAGAAAATAATAGCTCAAACTCAGCTTCTCAAACAGATGAAGCACCTTTTTAAAAGGGGCAGGAAAGCACTGAGGATGGATTCATTAAAGGAGAAAAAATATGCCAAGAAAAAAACCGTCAAAATTATCGAGAACAAGAAAACCTGTTCGGCGTAACAACAAGTTCTCGGCTTTTCACAGATTTCCAAGAGGATGCAGGCTGTGCAAAGAGAAAGTTCCAAAGATAGATTATAAGGACGTAGCATTATTGCAGAAGTTTATTACAGAACAGGGCAAGATTATCCCGGGCCGTATATCCGGTAATTGCGCTTCACACCAGAGGCAGGTTGCGCGCGCAATAAGGCAAGCGCGCATTATGGCGCTTCTACCATTTGTAGCCGATTAATTAAAACGCGAGGTTAAGCATGGAAGTTATTTTAAGAGAAGATGTTTTAAAAATTGGAAAAGCCGGAGATAAGGTTGATGTTAAGGATGGTTACGCGAGAAACTACCTTATTCCAAAAGGGCTGGCTCTTGGAGTTACCCCGGCAAACGAAAAAGTGATTCAGGTTCAGCGGGAAAAAAAGATCCGCAGAGAACAGGAGGCCAAGGCAGATGCCTTTGTTGCCGCGAAAAAACTTGCGGCTATATCCTGTACAATAGCGATGAATGCCGGTGAAGACGATAAGCTCTTCGGCGCAGTTACCAGCGCGGATGTAGCAGAGACGCTTAACGGAGAAGGTGTAGTGGTTGATAAGAAAGATATTGTTTTTGAAGAGGAGATACCAAAGCTGGGTATATACTATTTTAAGGTAAAATTACACCCCGAGGTTACCCAACGCGTAAAATTGTGGGTTGTAAAAAAATAATACAAAAGGCCTAAACCGAGAATCGAAAATATGGCAACAGATAGGCATATAGACAGAATTCCTCCTCAAAATGAGGAGGCAGAAATGGCGGTCCTTGGTTCTATGCTATTGGAGGATAACGCTATTTCTCATGCAGTGGAACTTTTGGATGAAAAAGCCTTTTATAAGGATGCGCACAAGAAAATTTTCAGCACTATTGTGGATATATATAGTGAAAATAAGCCGGTTGATCTTATAACAACGACTGAGCGGCTTAAAACCAGAAAATTTTTTGACGATGTAGGAGGCGCCTCATACCTTGCTTCTTTAACGCAAGCTATGCCAACAGCTGCCAATATCAGCCATTATGCAAGGATAGTGCGTGAGAAATATATTATGCGGTCTCTTATTACTACAGGTACTCAAATAGTTACAGAGGCATATGAAGCTGATGCAAATACCGAAGAGCTTTTAGACAGGTCAGAAAAACTGATATTTGATATAACCAGCCGAAAATCAGAATCTTCATCTGTGCCGATTAAAGAGATAATAAAAGAGAGCATAGAGGCGATAGACGGACTCTACCAGAGGAAAGAACATATAACCGGAATTGCAACAAGTTTTCATGAGTTTGATATAATGACTGCGGGCCTGCAGTCATCAGACCTGATTATTGTGGCTGGTAGGCCATCTATGGGTAAGAGCGCGCTTGCTACATGTATCGCAGAACATGCCGGTATGGTTCAAAAAGTACCTACAGTGATCTTCAGCCTCGAAATGGCAAAAGAGCAGCTGGTTCAAAGAATGCTTTGCTCTTACGCAAGGGTTGATTTTCATAAAGTCAGGACTGGTTTTCTTTCTCAAAGTGACTGGCCTAAACTTACAGACGCGGCCGGCAAACTTGCGGAATCACCTATATTTATTGACGACACCCCTTCTATATCAGCGCTTGAATTACGGGCAAAGGCAAGGCGCTTAAAGAGCCAGCATAATATAGGCCTTGTGATCGTTGATTATCTTCAGCTAATGAGAACTACAAGAAATATGGATAATCGCCAGCAGGAGATTTCGGAAATATCGCGTTCACTTAAAGCCCTGGCGCGCGAGATAAATGCCCCGGTAATGGCTATGAGCCAGCTTTCAAGAGCGGTTGAGGCTCGCGCGGACAGAAGGCCACAACTTTCCGATCTGCGAGAATCAGGAGCCATAGAACAGGATGCGGATGTTGTAATACTGCTTCTCAGGGAAGAGTATTATAACCCGACACCGGAGAATAGAGGTATTGCAGAACTTATAGTTGCAAAACAGCGTAATGGGCCGGTTGGCAGTTTAAATCTCGCATTTATAAAAGAATATACCAGGTTTGAGAACTTAACAAGGCATCATGAAGAGCTTGCGGAAGAAGAGGTAGAGGCCTAATAAGTTCCGGAATTATTACCGGGCCTATTTTTTTTGTTTACATCTTAAATCTTATATGATAAATTAACAATTGGAGTGCAATATGACCGCTACGAAGCAAAAAATTTTTCTTCTGTGCTGCTTTATAATAGTTACTATGATCAGTTTTTCTCTTACTCCCCATATCTATGCTCAAGAACCGCAAAAAAGCACGCAGACAAAAATTACAGATATCAAGATTGAAGGAAATAAGGCGGTAAGCACAAATACCATCCTTTCTAAGATTAAAACAAGGGTTGATGGCAGGTTTTTACAGAAATTGGTAAATGCGGATATAAAGAGGCTTTACGCAACAGGTTTTTTTACAGATGTTACGGCAGAAGTAGAAGACTATAAAGGTGGCGTAAGGCTTATATTTTCCGTATCAGAAAAATCAGTGGTGGGCAGTATTGTATTTGAAGGCAACAAGATATATAAAGAAGGCACCTTAAAGAAACAGATTGAGACCAAGGAAGGCGATGTCTTAAACAGAAGGCTTCTTTCCGAAGATGTAAAGAGGGTAAAGGTATTTTATAAGAAAAAAGGATTTTCTCTTGTAACTGTCAAATATGATATTGACCTTAATGAGGACCTGAACAGCTCTACTGTTCGCATAATAATAAATGAAAAAAAGCAGCATAGAATAAAAAAGATTACCTTTAAAGAGAACAAGGCGTTTCCGAGCAACAGGTTGCTCAAGGTAATATCAACGCGCCCGGATACTCTATTCACGTCAGGCATATTGGATGAAGACGTGTTGAGGCAGGATATGGAAAGGCTCGAAGCGTTTTATAAAGATAAGGGGTTTATAGACGTAAAAGCGAGTAACCTGATTGATTACACGGATAAGGGCATAGATATTCTGATAAATATCAACGAAGGCGACCAGTACTTTGTCGGTGAAGTCGTAATAGAAGGCAACAAGATTATCAGTACGAAGAAGATAAATAAAGAACTCAAGATGCAGCCTGAAAAGCCATATAGCCCAAATAACCTGCGCTTTGATACTATTGCTATACAGACACTCTATTTTGATAAAGGCTATATGTCATGTCGTGTAAAGCCCATTACATCACTGGATAAGACAGCCAGGGCTATTGACATAAAATATATTCTTACAGAAGGAGATTTGAGTTATGTAAGCGCTGTAAAGATCACAGGTAATTATAAGACAAAAGACAAAGTAATAAGGCGGGAGTTGCGCCTATATCCCGGCGAGCAGTTTGACGGCGTAAAACTCAAGAAATCGAAACAGAGGTTGTATGATCTTGGCTATTTTGACGAAGTCACATTTGATACAGAGCCGACCAAAGTCGCGAATGAGAAAGAGCTTGCTGTACGGGTCAAAGAAGCCAAAACAGGTGAATTCAGTTTTGGCGGAGGCTATAGCTCTGTGGATCAACTGGTAGGATTCGTAGAAGTAGCGCAGAGAAATTTTGACATAGCAAACTTCAAGACATTTACAGGCGCGGGCCAGGTATTAAGGATAAAAGCGGAGATTGGTTCCGTAAACCAGAATTATACGATAAGTTTTACTGAGCCATGGATATTTGGCCATCCTTATCTTTTCGGTTTTGATCTTTTTAATTTTGATAGGAAAAAGAAGGGGTCTCTTGGTTATGGTTATAGTGAAAAGAGGACAGGTGGCGGCCTCCGGCTTGGAAAAGAGTTTACTGATTACGACCGTGCTGATTTAAAATACAGGCTGGAAAAAGTAAAAATAGGAAACGTATCTACGGATGCTTCAAGCGCGTTATTGGATGAAGAAGGTAAGAATACTATAAGCAGCCTCGCCCTTACTCTTACAAGAGATACAACTGATAGCAAATTTAACCCTATGTTGGGCCATATACTATCTGCTACAGGAGAAGATGCGGGGGGCATATTCGGAGGAAGCAAAGATTTTTATAAATTGACAGGTATTGCGGACTTCTTCTTTAATTACCAGAAGCGACTGGTCCTTGAGCTTAAGGCAAGAGGTGGCTGGGAAACGGAATATGATGATTCCAAGCATGTGCCTATTTATGAAAGGTTTTTTGCTGGTGGCGCAAATACAGTAAGAGGGTATAAAGAGAGGACTATCGGCCCGCGCGATTCAAAAACAGGGGATCCTATAGGTGGAGAGGCTATGCTTATAGGAAACGTGGAGGCTACGTACCCTATATTCAAAAATTTTAAGATAGCGGCTTTTTATGATATTGGTAATGTTTGGGAAAATTCAGAAGACGCGAGCATAAAGAGTGATGACTTTAAATCCGGCACAGGTGTTGGAATAAGAGTAAAAACACCAATAGGGCCCGTGAAGGTTGATATGGGCTATCCACTTGATAAAGCACACCCCGGTGACAAGCAGAAGATAAGATTTCATTTTAGCATGACAAGAGGTTTTTAGGTTATTTAAGGGTTGTGAGAATAGCAGTTAAAAATATAAAAGGAGGAGATTATGAGTAAGGTAAAAATTTTATCTGTATTAGCGGTTTTTGTTTTAGTAGGTTTAGTTTTTTTCCAAGACGCGGAAGCAGCAAGCCCCATGAAAATAGGTTATGCAGACTATGCCGCGGTATTTCAGGGTTATGATAAGACAAAAGAGGCATATGCGGTGATTAGAGAAAAAAGCCAGAAAAAACAGAAAGAGGGTGAAGCCCTAATTGAAAATGTGCGGAACATGAAGAACGAACTTGAGCTTCTAACTGATAAGCAGAGAGATAGGAAACAGGCAGAGATTGATGGAGAGATAAGAAAGCTGCAGGATTTTGAACGTGAGGCTAAAGTTGATTTAGACCGTGAAAAAGATAATATGGAAAAAGAGCTTTTCAAAGAGATTGAGGCTGTGATAGGACAGTATTCTATTAAGAATGGTTATAGCCTGATCATTAGTGACAGGGTGCTTGTATATAAACAAGAGCAGTATGATATAACCCGTGAAGTCCTTAATCTGTTGAATTCAAAGTATAGAAAAACGAGTAAATGAAGAAAAGCCTTAATGAGATAGCAGTACTTATAGGCGGCGAAGTAGTGGGTGATGGAGATACACAGATAAACAGTGTAAATGGCATAAGGGAGGCGCAAGAAGGTGATATTACTTTTCTCGCGAACCCTCTGTATAAGCCACTTATGAATACTACAAAAGCCTCCGCGATAATAACATCAAAAGAGATTCATTCTGCCCGCAAGCCGATTATTCGCACAGATAACCCGTCTCTGGCCCTTACAAAGGTTATAGCTATCTTTAGTATCAAGGAAGAAAGCGCGATATTACCGGGGATTGATAAGGCCGCTGTTATAGGTAAAGGCGTAAAGATCGGCAAGAACGCTGCCATAGCCGCCTTTGTTGTAATAGAAGACGGGTCTATGATAGGTGAGAACTCTGTAATATACCCGCATGTTTATATAGGCAGCAATACAAAGATAGGCTCTAATACAAAGATATATCCCAGCGTTACAATACGTGAAAATACTATTATCGGTTCAAGCGTTACTATCCATGCTAACAGTGTTATAGGTTCTGATGGATTCGGCTATGTACAGGCTGGAGAGTCGTATCAGAAGATACCCCAGACAGGAATAGTTGTTATTGAAGATGATGTGGAGATAGGTTCCAATGTGTCGATAGACAAGGCGCGATTTGGCAAGACTCTTATAGGCAAAGGAACTAAGATAGATAACCTTGTTCAGATAGCTCACAATGTAAGGATTGGTTCCAATACTATTATAGTTTCTCAGGCAGGAATTTCAGGTAGTTCAAGGCTTGGAAAGAATGTAACAATCGCGGGCCAAGCAGGGATTGTTGGCCATGTTGAACTAGGTGACAATGTAATAGTGGCGGCGCAATCCGGGGTTACAAAGTCGGTTTCGGAAAATACTATAGTGCTGGGTTCACCGGCAAGCTCTATATCTGAACAGAAGAGGATCTTTGCAGCCTTGCATAAATTACCGGGGCTGCTTAAAGTTGTCAAGGCGCTTAAGGATAAAATATTAAAATAAGGAGTCAAGGTTGGCATTACAACGTACAATAGAAAAAGAGAGTAAGTTAGAAGGCATAGGCTTACATACAGGCAAGAATATTAGCCTCCGACTTTTACCTGCAGAGGCAGACAGCGGAGTAAAATTTAAAAGAATAGACCTTGCTGATAAGCCTGTTATTTCTGCTTTAGCTTCCAATCTTACCGATGCGTCAAAAAGCCTGCGGCGCACATCAATAGGAAGTGATGGCGCAGAGATACATACAATCGAGCACCTGCTTGCGACGCTTTCAGGCTTGGCTATAGATAATATCATGATTGAGATAGATGGCCCGGAGCTGCCAGGGCTTGATGGAAGCGCGAATGGTTTTGTAAGAGCTATTAAAGAAGCGGGTATCAGGGAGCAGGATAGCGTGCGCAAAGAATTTTGCGTAAGAGAGCCCATTTGGGCAGGGGATGAAAATTCCTTATTAGTGATATTGCCTGATGTTAATTTTAAGATATCTTATACGCTTGATTACCCCACTACAAATTTTAAGACCCAATATGGGCACTTTATTATAAATAGCCAGACCTATGAGAATGATATAGCTCCCAGCCGCACTTTTTGCCTCGAAGAAGAGGTAGAGCGTTTACGCAATCTCGGGCTTGGTAAAGGCGCCTCACTCGATAATACGGTTGTAGTAGGTAAGGAGGGGATTATAAGCGGCAGGCTGCGTTTTGAAGATGAGTTCTTGAGGCATAAGGTTTTGGATATTATCGGTGATCTTTATTTATTAGGTTATCGGGTTAGGGGGCATGTTATCGCTATCAAGAGCGGACATGCGCTTAATATTGAGCTGCTTCACAAAATAATGAAGCATGCGGAGAGCGCAGGAGAGAAAGACACTATAAAAAGTTCACCTGTTCCAAAGGGCGTTCTTGATATTGAAGATATAAAAAAAATTCTTCCGCACCGTTACCCATTCCTTATGATAGATAGAATTTTAGAGCTTAATGAGAGATCAGCTGTAGGCATGAAAAAACTTACTAAGAGTGATTATTTTTTTGCGGGCCATTTTCCCGGTAATCCGGTTATGCCCGGAGTGTTAATGCTGGAGGCTATGGCACAGGTAGGAGGCGTTATTCTGCTTAGCCGCCCTGAAAATACCGGTAAGATAGCATATTTTATGTCTATTAACAACGCGAAATTCAGGCGCATTGTAAGGCCCGGTGATGAATTGCGATTTGAGGTCGATGTAGTAAGATATAAGACAAGGACAGGCCGGGTTCATGGGAAGGCGCTTGTAAATGGCAACCTCGCGGCAGAGGCGGATCTTAATTTTGTTTTTGAAAAAGAGTAGGATTGATAATATGAGTATACATAAGACAGCTATAATAAGTAAAGACGCAAAGCTTGGAGAGAATGTATCTGTGGGCCCTTATACGATTATAAATGGTAATGCGGTTATCGGCACGGGTACACAGATAGGGGCGCACTGCGTGATAGATGAGTTTACGACTATAGGAAAAAATTGCAAGATATTTTCAGGCGCTATTATCGGCAGTATAAGCCAGGATAAAAAGTTTGAAGAGAAGAGAAGCTTTCTCGAAATAGGTGACAATAATATTATACGGGAGTATGTCACGATAAATAGAGGTACGGAAAAAAATAGCAAAACAGTAGTGGGCAATGATTGCCTTTTTATGGCATATAGCCATGTTGCACATGATTGTAAAATAGGCAATAACGTAGTTCTTGCTAATTGTGGTACTTTAGCCGGTTATGTAGATCTGGAAGACGATGTTATCATGGGTGGGCTGGCTGGAGTGCACCAGTTTGTAAGGATAGGCAGATTATCGATAGTTGGAGGGTGTTCTAAAGTTGTTCAGGATATAGTGCCATATTCTATGTCAGACGGACACCCGGCAAAAATATATACAGTAAATGTAGTGGGACTGGATAGAGCGGGTTTTACAGACAAGCAGAAAGATGTTTTAAAACGCGCCTTTAAGATAATATTTTCAATGAAGCTAAATATAAAGAACGCGTTATCAAAAATAGAAGAAGAGCTTACCCCTACGAAAGAGATAGCCATCCTAATAGATTTTATCAAATCAGCAGAGAAAGGTATTGCCAGGTAAGAGTTATATGGAGAAGATGTATCGGATAGCGCTTATTACAGGCAGCGGAAAGTTCCCGTTACTTCTTGCCCGGGCAGCGAAAACCAATGGTATTGAAGTAATAGCAATAGCTATAACCTCCGCCGCGGATAGAGAGATAGAAAGAATCGCTGATAAGGTTTACTGGGTAAATATCGGACAGGCAAAAAAGCTGATAGATATATTATTAAAGGAACAGATAAGATATGCGGTAATGGCGGGAAAGGTCAACAAGGTTGTAATAATAAAGCAAGCCTTAATGCTTGATAAAGAAGCGCGAATGCTGCTAAAAAAGATAGGTGACAAGAGAGACGATACCATACTCTCAGCCATAGCAGCCCGCCTTAAGGATTTCGGCGTGACGCTTATGGATTCGACTTTTTTTCTGAAAAACCTTATGCCTAAAAAAAGTGTTCTTACTAAGAGAAGACCAAACAGGCAGGAGTTGGAAGATATAAAGTTTGGTTTCTCCATAGCGAAAAATATAGGGTTGCTTGATATAGGCCAGTCAGTGGTAGTGAAACAGAAGGCCGTTATAGCGGTAGAGGCTATAGAGGGTACGGACGAGGCTATAATGAGAGCTGGCAGGCTTGTTGGAAAAGGTACTGTTGTGGTAAAGGTCTCTAAGCCTAAACAGGATATGCGTTTTGATGTGCCTGTTGTTGGCCTTGAAACATTAAAAGCGTTAAAAAAGGCGGGATCATCTGTTCTGGCTATAGAAGCTGGTAAAGTCTTGGTCCTGGATAAAGAGAGCCTTATTAAAGGAGCCGGAGAGGCGGGCATCTCTATTGTCGTTATATAGTTATGAGATATTATAATATAAGACCAAAAATAGTTGCTAAGAAGCTTATAGATTTTATATCAGATGTAACAGCATCCAAGGGCTTTGGGAAAGTTGTCCTTGGGCTTTCAGGAGGGCTTGATTCGACAGTGGTAGCGTATCTTTCAAAAGCCGCGCTTGGTAAGGAGAATGTCAGAGGTATTCTCATGCCATATGGCAGGCTTTCAAGCGTGGCCTTACAGCATGCTGGAAAGATTACAAAGATCTTAAAGATTAGAACAGGGCGCGTTGATATAACTCAGATGATAGACGCATATTTTAAAAAAATAAAGACATTCGATAATATAAGGCGCGGAAATAAGATGGCAAGGGAAAGGATGTCTATACTATATGACCTATCGGAAAAATATAATTCACTTGTTATCGGAACCTCAAACAGAACTGAAATTCTTTTAGGTTATAGTACTGTTTATGGGGATTGTGCTTGTGCCATTAATCCCATAGGCAGCCTTTACAAGACACAGCTTAAAGATCTTGCCAGATATCTCAAAGTCCCCCCATATATATTGGATAAACCGCCAAGTGCTGATTTCTGGCATGGGCAGACCGATGAAGATGAGCTCGGTTACGCGTATGAAGCCATTGATAAACTGTTGTTTTTTATGCTTGATAAGAGATTGACTAACAGTGAGTTGGTACAGAAAGGTTTCAGCCCCGGATTTATACAGGATATAAGAAAAAGAGTAAAAAAGAACAGATTTAAGTCACAGCTTCCTGTAATCGCGAAATTGTGATAATCGCGGTAAGGGTTGCCGGGTATCTATGCCCTGCAGGAATGATTTAAAAAATCTACGATCTCTTTTGCGGCTCGTTTGGCTGCGCCAGGTTTGCCAAGGCTATTTTTTAATTCAAGAAATTCCTGTTTTAGGTAATTTACCAGTTTTGCGTCAATAAGTAATTTCTCTATATATCCCACAATCTTATCGGGTGTTGCCTCATATTGCAGGTATTCCTGTACCAGGTGTTTTCCAGATACAACATTTACTAATCCTATGTAGGGCAGTTTTATCAGTTTTTTTGTTAGTATGTAAGTAAGAAAATTTGTCTTATATATTATTGCCATAGGAACATTAAGCAGCGCTGTTTCAAGTGTGGCAGTGCCGGATGCAACCATTGCGCAATTGCATATAGCTATAGCGTTGTATGTTTCATTCTCGATTACCATTATATCTATCCCACTTTTCTTTATTGACTGCTCAATAGAGTGCCTATCTATAGTAGCAGCCAGGGGAAGAATAAATTTTATTTTTAAGCTGGATCGTTTCAATAATAGTTTAGAGGATTCAAGCATAACCGGCAGGATATTTTTTATCTCGCTTTCTCTGGAACCGGGTAAAAGGCCTACAATTTTTACATTCTTTTCAATACCGAGTTTCTTAATAATATCTTCTTTTTCGCTGGTGGTTTTGACCGTGTCTAAAAGCGGGTGCCCGACAAAACTGACATCTACACCATGTTTTTTATACAGAGCCTCCTCAAACCTGAAAAATACAAGCATTTTATTTACAAGACGGCGTATAGTCTTGATGCGCCAGAGCCCCCATGCCCATATCTGCGGGCTCACATAATATATAACCGGTACGCCGAGAGCTTTTAGCTTTTTAGCTATCCGCAGATTGAATTCAGCATAGTCTATGAGGATAGCTAAATCAGGCGGGTTCTGTTTAAGGTACCTGCATAAGGAATTATATATTTTTTTAAGCTGCAGATAATGTTTAAATAGCCCCCCAGGCCCGATAAAGGCAAGGCGTACTATATTATTATGCAGATCTACCCCTGCTTCTTTCATACTATTCCCACCAAGGCCAAAAAAAGAGATGTCCTTATGCAGTAACCTCATCTCTCTTATCAGGTTAGCAGCGTGCATATCACTTGATGCTTCACCAGCTATTATGAGTATTCTTTTCATATCTTGTAGTATAGGTTTTATCTGCAGTTAACGTACCGGCAAAATTTAATGTTAGAGTGCACTAGGAGTTCTTTATCTTTTTTAATATTTCAAGTGCTACACTAAGAGCTTGACGGCCTTCTCTACCCGCAGCTAAAGGTTTTTTACCTGAATTTATACATTCAAGAAAAGAGATTATCTCTTTTTGCAGGGGTTTTTCCTTTTTAATATCTATCTGCCGGGCCAGGATTTTACCGAACTTTTTTTTGTATATAATAGCGTCTTGTTTTATATAATCCAGAGATATATAGGCGTTTGGCTGAAATATCCTTATTTTTCTAACAGCATTCGCGGTAATGCGGCTTGCTGTGATATTGCAGACAGCGCCATTTTCAAACACAATGCGGGCATTCGCGATATCCTCATGCTTGGTCAGCACATTTACCCCAACAGCTTCGATTCTCTTTATAGGAGACCTTATAAGCCATAGTAGTATATCTATATCATGTATCATCAGGTCAAGCACGACCCCGACATCTTTTACCCGCGGAGAGAAAGGCCCTAATCGGTGGCATTCGACAAACTTTATATCGCCTTTTATGCCCAGAATAGCCTCTATCGCGGCATTGAAACGTTCTACATGGCCGACGGCAAGGGTCAGGTTTTTCGACTTAGCTAAGCTTAGTAATTCATCCGCTTCTTGGACAGTCTGTGTTATGGGTTTTTCTATCAAAAGATGGATACCGGCATTTAAGAGGTCTCTGGATATGGAGTAGTGTGCTTTTGTCGGAACCACGATACTCGCAGCGTCTATTCTCCCGATAAGTTTGGAATAATCCCGAAAGCTCTCTACATGGAGTTCCTTACTAACATGCGAAAGCCTTTTAGCGTCGGTATCACATATAGCAGTCAACTCAACATTCTTGAGAGAGGAGTAAATTTTTGCGTGTATGGATCCAAGCGCACCTGTTCCAATTACAGCAACTTTTAATTTTGGCATTTTTACCTCTTTTGTTTTAGTCATTATATCACGCACTGATTGCGCGGTCAATGATAGAAACCGCTACCCCTATCTAAGTTGAGAGTTTCATTACAACTTCCACAGGAGCGTGAAATTTTTCCCAGCGTGAAAATTTCACTCAGGGTTGATGCTCGCTCTCGCATAGGACTCAATCAGGGCGAACCATGCCCGCTCGCATCAACAATGTCCTGCTCCAGTTGCAACGAAACTCCCTCTTAGAGCGGGCACTATGTAAGGAAAGGTTTTTGGCTCGACAATATAGAATGCTTATGATACAATAAAACCACAAAAATTTAAGTTTAAGGTAAAAAATGAAAAATTATTTAAGGCTTATAGGGTATGTAAAGGCTCATTTATGGATATTGGCTATTGCAGCAGTATTTATGATATTCTCAGCAGTGCTGCAGCCGATATCCCTGGGCGGCTTTATACCTTTTATTGATAAGGTAATGATAGGAAAAGATATTGTAATACCAAATCAGAATGCACCCGGGTTTTTATTGGATATTATCTCAAAGATTAATAGCGTGCCAAGGGTCAGGCTCTTGGGAGTATTTATTATGTTTTATATAATCCTATTCGCCCTGAGGGCTGTTTTTATATATTGCCAGCAATTTCTTATGAGAGAGGTTAGCCAAAGGGTAGTGCGTGATATAAGAAACCTGCTGTATGAGAAACTCTTAAATCTTTCAATGAACTTTTACGCCCATTCACGCACAGGCACTCTGGTATCAAGAATTACCTACGATACTACCATAATACAAGACGCTGTTTCCGAAGGATTGACAGACCTGATCTGGCAGTCTTCCCAGTTTATATTTTCTCTTGGGATGGTTATCTGCATAGCTGTTTTTTTCCGCGTAAATATAATGTTTATATTCATTGCTCTTGTTGTAACACCGCTTATTGTTGTGCCTTTGGTACAGATAGGTAAACGTTTAAGGCAGATCAGTAAAAAGTCTCAGGAATCTATGGCAGGTATAAATAATATCCTGTATGAATCTATTGCCGGAATAAGAATCATCAAGGCTTTCTGCATGGAAGAGTATGAGAAGCAGAAATTCAGAGATCAGAATAATCATTTTAAAAATATGATTATGAAATCGAATAAGAGGATACTCGCAGTAAGCCCGTTAACCGAGCTGGTTACAATGATATCAGCCATGGTAATCCTATGGCTGGGCGGGCAACAGGTTATTTTAGGTGCTATGACCATAGGCACCCTTACTGTTTTCTCTCTCTCCGTTCTTTCTTTATCAAGGCCTATCAACAGGTTGAGCAGGGTGCATAATGTCAACCAGCAGGCCCTTGCTGCCGCGTCGCGCATATTTGATATGCTGGATGAAGAGGTTGCTATAAAGGAAAAGAAAGGCGCGAAAAAACTTGCTCCCATAGAGGATGAGGTTATATTTTCTGGCGTAAGCTTTAAATATACAAACATAGAAGTTTTGAGTGATATCTCTTTTAAGGCAAAGGCAGGGAGTGTTATAGCTTTTGTAGGGCCCAGCGGTGCAGGCAAGACCACTCTTATCAGCCTGATTGCACGTTTTTATGATCCTGACAAAGGGAACGTCAGAATAGATGGCAGTGATATCAGGGATGTTGCATTACAATCCCTGCGTAACCAGATAGGCATTGTTACGCAAGAGACAGTGCTTTTTAATGACACAGTATCCGCGAATATAGCTTATGGCAATAAAAATATTGATGTAAATAAGGTTATTGAGTCAGCAAAAACAGCCAATGCCCATAATTTTATAATGAAGATGCCAAACCAATATAACACTATTATAGGGGAAAGGGGTTTCAAGCTTTCAGGCGGCGAAAAACAGAGGCTTGCTATAGCGCGCGCTGTATTTAAGAACCCACCTATTCTTATTTTTGATGAAGCTACGTCCCAGCTTGATTCTGAGTCTGAAAAGTTGGTACAAGAGGCCATAGACAGGCTCATGCAAGACAGGACAGTATTTGTTATTGCTCATAGGCTTTCTACTATTAAACATGCTGATACTATTGTAGTTATGGAAAATGGGAAGATAATAGATATGGGTAAGCATGATGAACTTATAGAAAGAGCCGGGCTTTATAAGAAGCTCTATACAATGCAATTTGAAAGCTTTTAGCTGTAACCATAAAATTTGCTTGCAACTTACAATTTTTATGATATAATTTAAGTTTACTTTAAGTATCTATTTTTTGCGTTATTTTGAACTCAAAAGGAGGAGATAAATTGGTTAGTGATCTAATGAAGCAACTTTTAGAAGCAGGGGTCCATTTCGGGCATCAGACGAAGAGATGGAATCCAAAGATGGCACAATTTATATTCGGGCAACGTAATGGTATATATATAATCAATCTGGAAAAGACAGCTGCCAGGATTGAAGTTGCCTGTGATTTTTTAAGAGATATGGCCTCAAAAGGAGGTTCCACCTTGTTTGTAGGTACTAAAAAACAGGCTAAAGACGCGGTTATTGAGGAATCCCAGCGGTGTAATATGTTTTCAGTAACAGAAAGGTGGCTTGGGGGCCTTATGACCAATTTTAGCACAATACGAAGTAGTGTTAAGCGTATGAAAGAGTTGGAGGGCATGAAAGAAGATGGAAGCCTGGATGTGCTTACTAAAAAAGAGAAAGCGGCGCTTGATAAGGAGTGGGCAAAGTTGCATAAGAACCTTGCTGGCGTGGCAGAGATGGGAAAGCTGCCAGGCGCTGTTGTTATAGTTGATCCAAGAAAAGAGGATACAGCAACCAAAGAAGCTAAAAAATTAAATATACCCATAGTAGCTTTGATAGATACAAATTCTGATCCTGATGCAATCGATTATCCTATACCAGGAAATGACGATGCTATAAGGGCAATAAAGCTTGTTCTGTCTATATTAGCTGACAGTGTTTTAGAGGGCCGCAAAAAATTTGCAGAAGTAAAGAACAAGGAACAAGAGTAATCAAAGCCCGTGAGGCAATATAATTAAAGTAAAGAGAGGAATATATAAAACATGCTGGATAAGGTTAAAGAGTTGAGAGAAAAAACAAATGCGGGTGTAATGAATTGCAAGATAGCGCTGAAAGAGGCGGATGACGATATAGAGAAAGCGATAGTTATACTTCGAAAAAAAGGTATAAGCCTTGCAAGCAAGAAGTCGTCCCGTGTTGCCAGGGAAGGTGTAATAGTTTCATATATTCATATGAACGATAAGATAGGCGTTCTGCTTGAGCTGAATTGCGAAACCGACTTTGTAGCACGCAATGAGGAGTTTAAAAAATTCGCAAAAGAACTCACTATGCAGATTGCGGCCGCAAGCCCTACCTATATTACAAAGGATGAGGTTACGGAGCGGGATCTGGCAAGGGAGAGAGACATAATAAAAGAGCAGAACAAGAATAAGCCTGAGCATGTTTTGGAAAAGATAGTGGAAGGCAAGCTAATGAGTTATTACCAGGATATATGCCTTCTCGAACAACCGTATATAAAAGATCCCAAGATATCTATTAGGGATCTATTGACAGAAGTAATATCAAAGATAGGTGAAAATATTGTAATAAAAAGGTTTACACGTTATCAATTGGGCGAAACTGCATGAAAAAAACCGCAACAAGACTCCCCAGAAAACCGGCATATAAAAGAATCGTCTTAAAGTTGAGTGGTGAGTCGCTTCAGGGCAAAAGCGGTTACGGCATTGATGTTATGGTTGCTCGTTCAATAGCTTCACAGATTAAACAGATACATGAGATGCGCGTTGAGATAGCCATTGTAATAGGCGGAGGCAACATACTACGTGGCGGGGAAGCAGCAAAAAATGGTACAGATAAATCTACGGCAGATTATATGGGTATGCTTGCTACTGTAATAAACGGTATGGCGCTTCAGGACGCGCTTGAAAAAGAAGGGGTCTTCACGCGCCTCCAGACTGCTATAGAGATGCGGCAGCTTGCTGAGCCGTATATAAGGAGAAGAGCGATCCGCCATCTTGAGAAAAAAAGGGTTGTAATATTTGTTTGTGGTACAGGTAATCCTTATTTTACAACTGATACTACAGCAGCCTTGAGAGCGGTTGAAGTGAGCGCGGATGTTATCTTAAAGGCTACTAAGGTAGATGGCATATATTCCGCGGATCCTTTTAAAGATAAAAACGCTAAACGATATAAAAGCTTAAAATACATAGATTTGCTTAATAGGCAACTTAAGGTGATGGACGCAACCGCTGTGAGCCTATGCATGGATAATAATATTCCAATCGTGGTATTTGATCTGTTTCGCAAGGGTAACCTCAAAAGAGCTGTAGAGGGAAAGGCCATAGGCACTATAGTAAGAGGGGAGTGAAGCCGGATGAATTCAATAAAAGAAGTAATGCGCAACACGGAAGAAAGAATGAGGAAAGTTATAGACGCGACCAAGAGAGAGTTTGCGTCTGTACGAACCGGAAGGGCATCCACATCTTTGGTAGAGGGAATGCATGTAGATTATTATGGAACACAGACCCCGCTTAAACAACTTGCTAATATATCAGCGCCGGATGTAAAACTTATAGTAATACAACCATGGGACCCTTCAAGCCTCGGAGAGATAGAAAAGGCTATACAGCAGAGTAGCATAGGCGCAATGCCTACTAATGATGGCAAGGTAATCCGCATAAGTATACCGCCTTTATCTGAAGAGCGGCGCCAGGAACTGATAAAGATAACCAAGAAAATGGCCGAAGACGGACGTGTTTCAATAAGGACAGTGCGCCGTGACGCTAATGAGCACGCAAAGAAGCTTGAGAAAGATAAGCTCGCTACGGAAGACGAGGCCTTCAAGGCCCAGGATGATATACAGAAAATTACTAATAAACATATTAAGACAATAGATTCAATCCTTGAGCAAAAAGATAAGGAGCTGATGGAAGTGTAATGAGCGCATAACTTGCATTTGCTTAATATTGCTTAGATGCAAGTTATAAGCGCGAATTACATCCCGAACCCTTCGATTGCGCTCAGGGTAAACTTCGTGAGTGATCTCAACATAAACAACCTTGCCCCGCTAACTCAGTTGGTAGAGTAACGCTCTTTTAAGGCGTGAGTCGTTGGTTCAAGTCCAACGCGGGGTACCATGTCTACGTTTTGACATGAAAAAATGCTCTCTAAAAGAGAGCATTTTTCTTATAATATAGGAATTTGAATAAAAGTACTTGATGAAAACGCTTGAGTACTTGACAAAATCTTTTTTATGCTATAAATTATAACTTATAGCATATGATTACCTTACTTTGACGAACTTTATGACAGCATCAATCTTTATGACAGGAGGATTCTTACTTTAAATGGACAAAGAATTAAAAAAAGGACTTACTCTTTTAGATGTTTTCTGCATTGCGACCGGCGCAATGATCAGTTCAGGTCTTTTTATTCTTCCTGGATTAGCTTTTGCAAAGGCTGGGCCGGCAGTAATCATCTCTTATGTATTAGCGGGGGTATTATGTATTCCTACACTCTTAAGTAAGGCAGAACTGACTACAGCAATGCCCAAGGCTGGGGGGGATTATTTCTATATTATGAGGGGATTCGGCCCTCTTTTTGGAACAATAGCCGGTTTTAGCTCATGGTTCTCTTTGAGCTTAAAAGGGGCTTTTGCTCTTATAGGTATGGGAGCTTATCTAAGCGTAATAACCAATATTCCGTTACATATCATTGCTCTAATCTGCTGTTTATTCTTTGTCTTCTTAAATTTGATAGGCGTAAAAAAAGCTGGAAGATTTCAGGTGTTTTTAGTTTTAGGGCTTTTAGGCATACTTCTTGTTTATGTTTTTTGGGGGATGAAAACAGTTAACCACTTACATTTTTCTCCATTCTTTTCTAAGGGAGTAAGTTCCGTGTTTGCTACGGCGAGTTTTGTTTTTATCTCTTATGGCGGACTGACTAAAATTGCGGCATTGGCTGAGGAGACAAGAAATCCAGGCAGAAACCTGCCCTTGGGCATGATTCTCGCGGTTGCTGTAACCGCTATTTTGTATGCATTAGTTATTTTTGTGACCATAGGAGTCTTAAATCCTGAAGCACTGAAACATAATCTTATGCCAATATCTGATGGAGCGGGTATTTTCGGAGGAAATATTTTTAAAATTGTTGTAAGTATAGCGGCATTTTTAGCCTTTATCTCCACTGCTAATGCTGGGATTATGGCTGCCTCAAGATATCCTTTTGGTATGAGTAGAGATAAGCTCTTACCAACCGTTTTTCAAAAAATAAGTTCTAAGTTTAAGACCCCTTACGTTTCCATTCTCTTTACAGGTCTCTTTATGATTCTGGCTATTCTATTTTTGAGGCTGGAATTATTGGTTAAAATTGCGTCCAGTGTTTTGATCATACTCTTTATTTTTGCTAATTTAACCGTAATTTTATTCAGAGAAAGTAAAATTTCCAGTTACCGGCCAAAATTCTATTCCCCACTCTATCCATATATGCAAATATTCGGAATATTAAGCGGAGGGTTTCTTTTAATTGAGATGGGAACATTTATTGGTTTTCTGACTATGGCGTTTCTTTTATTAGGATTTATCTGGTATAAGGTCTATGCCCAGAAAAGAGCGGCTCAGGATTCAGCTCTTATATATGTTTTAGAAAAATTAGTTGCCAAGGATAGAGAATTAGTTTCAGATAATCTTCTTACGGAACTAAAGGATATTGTTATTCAGAGAGACGAGCTTATAAAAGATAGGTTTCATAAGCTTATTGAACAAGCCATGGTTTTGGATTTTGAAGAAGTTTTGGAGACAGAGGACTTTTTTAAATATATCTCAGATATATTAGGGAAGGAGTTAAGCTTAGACCCGCAAGACTTGTTTGAAAAATTTATGCAAAGAGAAAAAGAGGCTAGCACCGTAATAAAGAAGGGATTGGCTATTCCACACATCATCGTCGAGGGCAAGAATATCTCTAAAATCCTTTTAGTAAGGGCAAAAGCAGGAGTTGTTTTTCCTCAGGATGAGGTAGTGCATATAATGTTTGTTCTCGCGGGTTCAGCCGGCGAACGGGTCCTACACCTAAAGATTTTAGCTGCTATTGCTCAAATTGTCCAGGATCCCGGATTTGACAAGACATGGCTTAGGGCAGGAAGCAAAGATGAATTAAGGAATATCGTTCTCTTGGCTGAGAGGAAAAGAGGGTAAAGATATAATCAAGGTGCCGGACCCCATGAGTTTTTATCAATTACTTGAACATACAGCAGATTTAGGTATAAGGGTCTGGGGCAGAGACCTTAAGGCGCTTTTTATTAATTCCGCAAGCGCTATGTATGATCTTATTGTAGATGCCAAGACTGTAAGGCCTGTTAAGCATATTAAGATTAACGCCAAAGCTCAAGATAGAGATGAACTGCTCAAGAACTGGCTTTCAGAATTGCTATACTATTTTCATGTAAAGGATACTATTTTTTGTAGGTTTGATATAGTAAGACTAGACGAAAAAAATGTTGTTTCTATTGTTATGGGTGAAAAGATAGACAAAGATCGGCACAGCTTACAACATGAAATAAAAGCTGTTACATTTCACGCTTTGAATATACACAAAACAGATAATAGGCTTTCTACAGATATAATATTTGACATATAGAACATATTAGAGAGATATCATGATTAACGCATATAACGGCCCCTTAGAAAAAATAGATAATTATCGCTGGCGTATACCAAAATCTTTTATGGTTAGTATGCGTGTAGACGGCCTGATATACGCGAATGATAAGCTTATAGATTCAATAAGAAAAGATAGCGCTTTACAGCAGGTAGCGAATGTTGCCACGCTTCCAGGCATAGTAAAACATTCTTTTGCCATGCCTGATATTCATTGGGGATATGGTTTTTCAATAGGAGGCCTGGCTGCAACAGATATTGAAAAGGGCGGGGTAATCTCACCCGGAGGTGTTGGGTATGATATAAATTGCGGCGTCAGGCTTTTAAAAACCGATTTATTTGAAAAAGATATAAAACTTAAGCTCAAAGAATTGGTCTATGGATTATATTATAATGTTCCCGCGGGGATCGGTTCAAAAGGCGATATAAAAATCAGCGTCAAAGAAGAAGAGAAGATTCTTACCAAGGGAGCTGCATGGGCCCTTTCTAAGGGGTATGCGACAGAGTCAGATATCGAGCATACCGAAGATAGGGGTGTCATGGAAGGGGCAAATCCTGATGCTGTGTCCGAGAGGGCTTATGAGCGTGGCAGAAAGCAATCCGGAACATTAGGCTCGGGGAACCATTTTATAGAGATCCAGGTAGTAGATAAGATATATGATGAGAAAGCAGCGGGCATATTCGGCCTTTCAAAAGATCAGATTACGGTTATGGTTCATTCCGGTTCGCGCGGATTTGGTTACCAGATATGCGATGACTACGCGAAAAAAATGGTCCATACTCTTTCAAAATATAATATTAAGATTCCTGACAGGCAGCTTGCCTGCGTTCCTTTAGATTCTGAAGAAGGTAAGCTCTATTTTGGCGCTATGAAGTGCGCGGCAAACTACGCATGGAATAACAGGCAGTGCCTTATGCATCTGGTAAGGCAGACTTTTGAAAAGATATTTGCAAAAAGTTCACAAGCGCTTGGGATATCGCTTATATATGACCTTGCGCATAATATAGCAAAACTTGAAAAGCATGTTGTAGATGGCAGAGAGAAGGTTTTATGCGTGCACCGAAAAGGAGCAACACGGGCGTTTGGGCCGAACCATCCCGAACTTCCGCAAAAATATAAGGATATCGGCCAGCCTGTTATTATACCTGGTGATATGGGGACAGGATCATACCTTCTTCTTGGCACGCAAGCTGCCATGGATGAGACATTTGGCACAACCTGTCATGGGGCAGGAAGATGCTTATCCCGAAAAGCAGCATCACATAACTATACAGTAGCGCAGGTAAAAAAAGAGCTTGAGAAGAAAGGCATTGCCATAATGGCAGCTGGAAAAAATACAATTACAGAAGAGGCCCCCGGAGCTTACAAAGATATAGATGATGTAGTTGACGCGGTAGATGGCGCTGGTATATCAAGGAGGGTTTGTAGGTTTAGGCCGTTAGGAGTGTTAAAAGGATAGGAAACAAAGGGAGAGGGTGAATAGCATGCTTGATATGAGATTTATAAGGGAAAATCCTGATAGAGTAAAAGAGGCCATAAAGAATAGAAATTTAAAGCTTAATATTGACGAATTTCTTGATATGGATAAAGAGCGCAGGAACCTACTGGTTGAAGTAGATAAGCTCAAGAATACGCGCAATATAGAGTCTGATGAGATAGCAGCTCTTAAGAAACAGGGCAAAGATGCCAGTGTAAAGCTAAGTCAAATGAAGCTAGTATCCCAAAAAATTAAGGAAATTGACTCAAAAGTGGAGGCAATATGTAATAAAATACAAAATATAGCAATGCTTATCCCAAATATACCACATTCAAGCACACCTATTGGTTCTGACGCAAAATCGAACAAAGTGATAAAAGAGTGGGGTAAGTTACCTAATTTTAAGTTTAATCCTTTAAACCACATAGAGTTAGGTGAAAAACTAAACATTATGAGCTTTCCAGCATCTGCAAAATTATCTGGCTCAGGTTTCTGTTTATTCACAGGTGATGGAGCTATGATGGTACGCGCGCTTCTCAATTTTATGATTGATTTACATACTAAAAAACATGGTTATAGGGAGGTGTGGCCCCCGGTATTAGTAAATCGCAGGAGTATGACTACTACTGGCCAGCTCCCTAAATTTGAAGAGGATATGTATAAACTAAAAGATGATGATCTATTCCTTATACCTACAGCAGAGGTTCCTCTGACTAATATACATAGCCATGATATCCTTGATGAAGAGGATTTGCCTATATATTACACCGCATATACCCCATGTTTTAGAAGAGAGGCAGGCTCATACGGTAAGGATACGAAAGGCCTTTCAAGAGTCCATCAGTTTGATAAAGTGGAGATGGTAAAGTTTGTGAAGCCTGAAGACTCATATGATGAGCTTGAATCGCTGCTTGCTAACGCGGAAAAAGTTTTGCAGATTCTTAAGTTGCCTTACAGGGTGCAGCTTCTTTCGACCGGTGATATAAGTTTTGCCGCAAGTAAATGTTATGATATCGAATTATGGGCCGTGGGAAGCGCTGTATGGCTTGAGGTCTCCAGTTGTTCAAATTTTGAAGATTTTCAGGCAAGGCGCGGCAACATAAAATTTAAAAATAAGAACACGGGAAAGCTTTCTTACGTTCATACGCTTAATGGTTCAGGAGTTGCCTTTGCCAGGCTTATTATCGCTATAATAGAGAATTACCAGACAAAAGCGGGTTTTGTCGAAATTCCCAGAGTATTACAACCTTACATGGGCGGTAAGAAGATTATAAAA
Source organism: Candidatus Omnitrophota bacterium (assembly GCA_030593065.1). Classification (GTDB taxonomy): domain Bacteria; phylum Omnitrophota; class Gorgyraeia; order JABMRG01; family JABMRG01; genus JAUVHV01. The sequence continues at coordinate 149,887 of JAUVHV010000001.1, forward strand.
CCAGTTTCAAAATAGCCGCAATCTCTTTTTATGCTTAAACGAGTTTTAAAATTACTTTTAGGTATTTTTATAATACCTGTCTGCATAGGTGTCTCTCTTGGACTTTATGAGCAGTTGAACCGGATAAAGGTGATCTCTTATTACCATCAAAAGTATTTTGTAATAGGTATAGTAGCTTATCTTGTAGTACACGCTGTAATATTTAAGCCCTCGTATTTGTATATATTCAGCCATGAGTTTATGCATGTTATAGCTACATGGATATCAGGCGGCAAGGTTACGAGTTTTAAGGTCTCTCCTAAAGGAGGCAGCGTCTCTGTTACAAAAAGTAATCTCTTTATAGCGCTTGCGCCTTATTTTTTTCCATTTTATACTATAGTAATTACTATTGTCTTTTTCACAGCAAATTTTTTTTTAAAGGGTGGTATAAATTACAATCCATTCCTGTTTGCAATAGGCTTTGCCCTGGCTTTTCATATCATACTTACTGTGGATTTTTTAAAGATAAGACAGACAGATCTTATGCATGCAGGATATCTCTTTTCAATATGCCTTATATATATTGTAAATCTTATAATAATAGGGCTTATATTCAGCCTGCTCTTTGGGAGTGTAACGTTTAAAGAATTTTTAATGGATACCTATTTTAAGTCAAAAGATATATACGTAAGCGCGTATCAGCAACTTTTTTTGTAAACAGCACTAATATTTGACAACAATCACCTCTAGTGGTATATTATACCTCTAAAACCAAGCGGAGGAGTGGCAGAGTCTGGTTGATCGCGGCGGTCTTGAAAACCGTTGTGGGGCAACTCACCGTGGGTTCGAATCCTACCTCCTCCGCCAGTTAATATTTCAAAAAGCAAAAGTAATGACAGATATAACAATACAAAAGGCTCAGGAATCCGATTGGTCGTATATACAGGAAAAATTGGATAAATATGTCTTAGATGCTACTGATGCCAAATGGCACCAGTTTTTTGTAGCCAAACTTGATGGTAAGACAGTTGCTTTTACAAGAATAATTGAACGTGGTGACGCTGTTGAGCTTGCATCTATGGGCGTGGATTATTATGAGCGCAAAAAAGGTATTGGCAAAAGACTACTCAAGTTTTTGATAGAAGAAGCAAAGAAGCTTTATCCTGGTAAGCCTATCTTCGGCGTTACCCATAGGCCCGGCTTTTTAAAACTCCTTGGTTTCAAGGAAGCCAAAGAAGTCCCTGAGGTATTAAAACATAAAAAATATCACCAGTGCGCGCTGGACCCCTCTAAGATTAAAATAATGAGATTAATGGTTTAAGGAGAGATGGCTGAGTGGTTGAAAGCGGTCGCCTCGAAAGCGATTAGGCCCTTTGGGCCTCGGGGGTTCAAATCCTCCTCTCTCCGCCAAGAACTAGCCATAAAAAAATTTCCATAAAAGACTTGACATGCGGGATTGAGTAGTGTATATTAGTAATGGAAACCATTATCAATAAGGAGTTACCTGATGCCAAGATGGGATACAATGCATGATTTGCCTACAGGCGGGCAGGCAGGTGGTAGGCATGGAAGAGGGCCGCTGTGGTGGCATGGAAGATTTCATGGTTGCGGATACAGAATAACTGTACCCAGGCAGGCTATTTTGAATGTATTGAGCAAAACATCAGAGCATTTAAGTGCTGAGGATGTATACATAGCTGTTCACAAGATATATCCGAACGTTGGCCTTACAACTGTTTATCGTACATTGGAATTACTTGTTCAGATGGGGATTGTTTGCAAAATCGATTTTGGTGATAAAAGAGCACGATACGAGTTATCAGAAGGGCCGAAAGGTAAAAGACACCATCACCATTTAGTATGCACAAAATGTGGCCGTATTATTGATTATACGGATTTTATTGATAAGGAGATAGAGCTACTTACTAAAACAGAAAAAGCGCTCGCAAAAAAGCATAATTTTGAAATAAATAACCATCTTATTCAATTTTATGGATTATGCAGCGAATGCCGCAAAGAGTAAAAGATTTTGTTAGTTGATGATAATGATTTTTAAGAAAAAAGGAGGTGATTAAGATGCCAGGTGGAGATAGAACAGGACCCATGGGAATGGGGTCAATGACAGGCCGCGGAGCAGGTTACTGTGCCGGTTATCCTATGCCAGGTTATGCCAATTTTATTCCAGGCCAAGGCATGGGCTTTGGCCGTGGTTTTGGCAGGGGCCGCGGCTGGAGAAATAATAGGCTAAATTACGGGGCATTTCAGGGATATGCGTATCAAGCAGGGCGATATTACCAGGATGCTAATGTTTCAGGGTTTACGTCACAGCAAGAAGCAGAGATGCTTAAAAAAGAAGCTAAGTTTATGCAGGATGAAATTAGTTCCATAAATCAGCGCATAAGTGAATTAGAATCTTTGGATAAAAAAACTGAGTAAGAAGCATCTATACTAAAGTTATAGTAGGTAAAAGGGGGATACTTTTACCTACTTATCGTATATATGTGTAAAAAAGGAGATTTTTTATGAGGATAGCCATATCAACAGATGGTGATATGGTATCTGCTCATTTTGGCAGATGCCCATCTTTTACTATTGTAGATATTGAAAACAACAAAGTTGCAAAGAAAGAGGTTATAGATAACCCCGGGCATCAGCCTGGCGCTATACCAAGATTTTTACATGAAAAAGGTGTTAATCGCATTATTGCCGGTGGCATGGGTATGAATGCCGTGAATTTTTTTAATCAATTCAGCATAGAGGCAATGGTTGGTGTTACAGGTACGATAGATGATGTCATAGAAAAACTGGAAAAAGGAACTTTAAAAGGCGGTGAAAGCTTATGCAGTCCAGGCGCGGGAAAAGGTTACGGCGTAGAGAAGACAGCATGTGATAATCCTGATAAAGAGGATTGTGGGCATTAATCAAAAGGAGGTTTTATGAAGATTTGTGTTACTTCAGAAGGAGAGGCGCTGGATTCTAAAGTGGATCCTCGTTTTGGCAGATGTCAGTATTTTATTGTTGTCGATACCGATACATTGGCATTTGAGGCGGTACGGAATCCGAATATCGAATCTATGGGCGGGGCGGGGATTCAGTCAGGCCAACTTGTCGCGGAAAAACAAGTAAAGGCATTGATTACAGGTAATGTCGGGCCTAATGCTTTTCAGGCTTTGCAGGCAGCAAACATAGATGTGATTACCGGGGTCTCAGGTACTGTTGAGGAAGCGGTAGAAGAGTATAAAAAAGGTGATTTAAAGCCTACAAGTGGCCCAAGCGTAAATTCAAAATTTGGCACACCACCTCAAAATTAATTTTAAAAGGAGAAGAAAAGATGGTAGCAGAGATTGGTAAAGAAAAATGTACAGGGTGCAGCATCTGCATTGAAATATGCCCTGTAAATGCGATAAAGATCGAGAATGGTAAAGCAGAAATAAGCGATGATTGTATAGAATGCGGTGTTTGTATAAATCAGTGTCCAAATGAAGCGATGTCGCTTCCAAAATAAAAGTAGGGGGTGATTAATATGCCAGGTGGAGACAGGACAGGACCGTTCGGACAAGATCCAGGACAGGCAGGAAGGGGTATGGGCAGAGGTGGCGGCAGAGGCAGGTTGAATGGAAATCGTCCAGGCGCGGGGCCTAGAGGTAACTGCGTATGTCCGCAATGTGGAGCAAAGGTACCGCATCAAGTGGGAGTGCCTTGTTATTCTGTAAATTGTCCTAAATGCCAGACGAAAATGATTCGGACATAATATGATTGTTTCAGTTGCCAGCGGAAAGGGTGGTACTGGTAAAACAACTATAGCTACAAGTTTGGCTCTTTCTATCAGTGGAAGTGTGCAATTCCTTGATTGTGATACCGAAGAGCCTAACGCGCATATTTTTTTAAAACCCAGCATAGAAAAGGTTGAAAAAAGTTTTATTCCGATTCCAAAAATAGACAAAGAAAAATGCAACTATTGTGGACGCTGTAAAGAGGTTTGTGTTTATAATGCCATAATGGTTATCCCCGCAGGCAGTGATCAAAAAGGAAACATCTTAGTCTTTCCGCAGCTTTGCCATGGCTGTGGCGCCTGTGCCTATTTTTGCCCGCAGAGAGCGATAGAGGAAGAAGACAAAGAGATCGGGATAGTAGAGATTGGTGATGTTGGTTTAATGCAGTTTGTTCACGGGCGCCTTAATATCGGCGAAGCTATGGCCCCACCTTTAGTCAGGCATGTTAAAAGGTATCTCAACCCTACACGAACGGTTGTAATTGATGCCCCTCCAGGAACTTCATGCCCTGTAATCGAGTCTTTAAAAGGGAGTAATTTTTGTATTTTAGTAACAGAGCCCACTCCCTTTGGGTTAAATGACCTGATACTGGCGGTTGAGGTTTTAAGAAAACTCAAAATTCCATTTGGTGTTATTATCAATAGGTCAGATTTAGGGGATAAGAAGACAGATGAGTATTGCAAAGATGAAAATATTTCAATACTGATGCGCATACCTTTTAAAAAAGAGATAGCGGTAGCATATTCCAAAGGGGTGCCAATAGTTGAAGCTTTCCCGGAATACAGGAAAGACTTCGAGGATTTGTTCAACACAATTAAAACATGGACAAATTAGTATTATATATAATTTCTGCGTGATGCTGGAAACTGTATAAAAAAACAGGAAGGTTTTTATGGACAAAAGAACAGATGTTTTAGTTGTAGGCGGCGGCCCCGCGGGAATTATTAGCGCGGTAACCGCGAAAAAGTATTATCCGAATAAAGATATCCTGCTTATGAAGAATATAGCTAATGGTTGTATTCCCTGCGGTATTCCGTATATGTTTACCAGTTTGGAGAATCCGGATGATAATAAGTTAGGAAATACCGCGCTTGATAAGCATAATATTAATGTCGCGGTAGACGAAGCAATAAAGATAGATTGCAGGCAAAAGAAAGTTTTTTCTAAGAATAATATAGAGTATAACTATGAAAAATTAATTCTTGCAATCGGTTCTAATCCAATTATACCTCCGATAACAGGCGCAGAGAAAAAAGGGATTTATCCTGCCTATAAAGATATGGATTATCTTAAAAACGTGGTACAGAAAATTAAAAAAGCAAAAAATATTTTAATACTCGGAGGGGGATTTATCGGGGTAGAATTTGCTGATGAACTTTCCAATGCAAAAGGGGTAAAGGTGTATCTTGCAGAACTGCTGCCTCATTTACTCGAGAACTCATTTGACGAAGAATTTTATTCCCTGGTAGAGGAGAAATTACGGGCAAAACCTGTAAATGTTCTAACAGGTACCAAGGTAGTGGAATTTTTGGGAAGAGATAAAGTTGAGAGTGTACGATTTGATAATGGAGATGAGCTAAAGATAGATAGCGTTATTTTAGGTATAGGAGCTATCCCTAATACGGCTTTAGCGATTGAGGCTGGTTTAGATTCCGGCAAAGGCAAAGGTATATGGGTGGATGAATATATGCGTACTACGGATCCTGATATCTTTGCGGTGGGTGATTGCGTCGGGAAAAGAGATTTTTATACCAGAAGAAATACTCCTGTTATGCTTGCTTCAACCGCTACTGCGGAAGCAAGAATCGCGGGAGCAAATCTGTATAAACTGAAGGTTGTCCGTGAGAATAAAGGAACAATCGCGATATATTCAACTTATGTAGATGGCCTAGCCTTAGGTTCTGCAGGGCTTACTGAGGGTAGCGCTAAAAAAGAAGGTTTTGAGATTATTGTAGGTAACGCGGAAGGCATAGACAAACATCCCGGAAGCATGCCGGGAGCAAATAAGATAAAAGTAAAACTGATTTTTTCTAAGCAGTCGGGTATAATTATGGGCGGACAGGTTTCAGGCGGAATATCCGCGGGTGAGATAATTAATATTATTGGTATGGCTATTCAGCAGCGAGTCTCCTTAACGGAATTGGAGACATTGCAGGTAGCAACGCACCCTTATCTTACAAGCGCACCTACGATGTACCCGGTTATATTGGCGGCACAAGATGCGTCTGGCAGGATATAGAGTGGAATAGCTTATGAAACAGATCGTTATAATTAGCGGAAAAGGAGGAACGGGTAAGACTGTTATTACGGGAGCATTCGCGGCTTTAGCAAAGAATAAAGTTATGGCAGACTGCGATGTGGATGCCGCGGATTTGCATCTTTTGTTAAAACCCATTATTAAAGAGAGGCATGAATTTAGAAGTGGAAAGACCGCAAGGATTGAAAAAGAACTTTGTAAGCAATGCAGCAAATGCTTAAGTGTTTGCCGTTTTGACGCGATAAATGATGACCTTACCATAGATCCTATCTCTTGTGAAGGCTGTGGTTTTTGCAGTCTTGTTTGCCCTGAAGCCGCGATTAAGATGGAGGAGAATATTTCAGGAGAATGGTTTATCTCTGATACCCGTTTTGGGCCTATGGTCCATGCAAAGCTTGGAGTAGCCCAAGAGAACTCAGGAAAACTGGTTTCATTAGTAAAAAATCAGGCAAAACAGCTCGCGGAGAAGAAAAATTGTGATTGGGTTATTATTGATGGCGCTCCGGGCATAGGCTGCCCTGTTATTGCCTCACTTTCAGGGATAGATTGCGCGATAGTGGTTACTGAGCCTACATTATCAGGCTTACACGATGCCAGCAGGGTGATTGATGTAACAAGGCATTTTAAGGTCAAGACAAAGCTTGTGATAAATAAGTATGATTTGAATACTGATATGACTGAAAAAATAGAGAAATATTGCAAAGAAGGTAATGTAGAACTTATTGGTAAGATCAGATTTGACAAATCGGTAGTAGAAGCAATGGTGGATGGAAAAACAGTAATTGAATATCAAGATGGAAAAATTAAGCATGAGATTGTCAGTATTTGGGAAGCTTTGAAAAAGAGACTTAAATAGCATAAATGAGAACTTATCTGGATTGCATACCATGTTTTTTTAAGCAGGCGCTTGAAGCCGCAAGAATCGCAGGTGCAAGCAAGCTCGGGCAAAAGAGGATACTAGATGAATTAGCAAAGGTTTTTCCGAAGTTTCCCTTGGCTTCTTCTCCGCCTGAAATGGGTAAGACCATTTATGATTTAGTCAAAAGAATGACTAAGAAGAGTGATCCTTACGCAGAATTAAAAGCAAAAAGCAATAGACTTGCTTTAAATATTTATGATAAATTAAAAAATAAGGTAGATAATTCACGCAGCAGGTTATTGATGGCGGTTGAACTGGCTATTGCCGGTAATATAATTGATTATGGTGTTAAAAATTCCTTAAACGTTGATATGGAGTTATCAAAGATTTTAGATGAAGAGAACAGGTCTATTAAAAAAGAGAGTAAGGCGATATTTGATTATAAAAGTTTCAAAGATGCCTTGAACAAATCTAATATGATACTTTACTTAGCTGATAATGCCGGAGAAACAGTCTTTGACCGTATTCTGATCGAGGAGATTAAAAGGATTGATGAGAATAAGAATATTATCTATGCTGTGAAAGAGAAGCCTGTTATAAACGACGCTTTAATAAAAGACGCCCTTATCTGCGGTATAAGCAACATGGCAAAGGTAATATCTTCCGGTTCTGACGCTCCCGGGACAGTCCTCTCTTTATGCTCAAAGAGCTTTCTGGATTTGTATAATAAAGCGGATATGGTTATAAGCAAAGGCCAAGGGAATTTTGAAGCTTTATCAGGCTCCAGGAGAGCTGTATTTTTTCTCTTTATGGCAAAGTGCCCTGTTATTGCCAAAGATGTTGGATGCGAAATCGGAGATATTATTCTGTCTTATTACCCGGAAAAAATAATCGAAAAATAATATGAAGGTTGAAATCCTTTTTAATGACCAGGCTATAAACAGTACATTTTCAGATGGATGCGGATTTTCTTGTTTGGTTAACAATCATATTCTATTTGATACAGGAGGAAACCCTGAAAGCCTCTTTAATAATATAAAGATTATGGGTATCAATATTACCGGCATAGAGGCTATTGTTATTTCTCATGATCACTGGGATCATACAGAGGGGCTATGGGAAATACTGAAGATAAAAAAAGGGCTTAAGATTTACGCGTGCCCTCATTTTAGCCAAAAATTCAAAGATAAGGTCAAAGCTTTGCGCGGCATTCTTATAGAACAGGATAAACCCGAGGAGATAACAAGGGGTATCTTTGTTACAGGAGAGATTTCGGGAGTTTACAAGGGTGAAAGTATGCCTGAACAATCGCTTGTTGTAAGAACAGAGCGGGGTTTTAGTGTAATAACAGGTTGTTCTCACCCCGGGATCATTAATATCCTGGAAAAGGTTAAATCTTTTTTTTCTTTACAGGAGTTTTACTCTGTTTTTGGAGGGTTTCATCTGCATGATAAGAATGAAAATGATATAAATAATATAGTGGTAAAATTCAAAGAGATGAATGTGGAAAAAGCAGGCCCTACTCATTGTAGCGGTAAAACAACAGAGGAGATTTTTGCTAAGAAGTATATGAATAACTTTATTTCAGTAAGGGTAGGCCAAATTTTGAATATTTGAATATATAACCAGCGAAAATAATAGAATTATTTTAATTGGAAATAACTATTAAAAAATATATCTAAAAGGCATGAAATGGCTGATTTCAAACAGATCGATGAAGCAAGAAAATCGTTAGGCCTGGATAAGTATGTAACCTTAAAAGAGTTAAAGAGCGCTTATAAGAAGCTTGTTTTAAAATATCACCCGGATAGATGCTTGGATAGTAAGAAAAAAGGGTGTGAGAAGGTATTTAAAAAGATAAGCCGCGCAAATGATATTCTAATGAATTACTGTGCCGGTTATAAGTATTCATTTAAAGAGAAAGATGTCAAAAGAAATGCGATGGAGAAAGAAGATTATCAGCATCTAAAAAGATTTTATGACGGTTGGTTGGGTGATCTGGATTTATGAGCAATATATTTGACAGGTATTATAAAAAGTATGACGCGTGGTATGATAAGAATAAATTTGCTTATTTATCAGAACTGGAAGCTGTTAAAAGAGTTTTACCTAAAAAAGGCAATGGTTTGGAAATCGGCGTGGGCACAGGAAGGTTTGCTCACGCATTAGGCATTAGAACCGGAATTGATTTAGCAAAGAACATGATTCAGGTTGCTAAAAAAAGAGATATAGATGTATGCCGGGCCCGCGGTGAATTTTTACCATTTAAAGATTCCACTTTTGATTACGTGGCAATTATTATTACATTATGTTTTGTTCAATATCCGTTTAAGCTTCTTAAAGAGGCAAGGCGGACTTTAAAAAAGAATGGGAAAATTATCATTGGCATAGTTGATAAGAATAGTTTTTTAGGCAAATTTTACAGGAAAAAGAAGAGCCTGTTTTATAAAAAGGCACATTTTTTTAATGTCAAAAAGGTTACGGATTTACTTAAAATGACGGGATTTAGCAGGTTTTCTTATTACCAGACTCTATTTGGATTCCCGGATAAGATAGATTCAGTTGAAAAGCCACAAAAAAGTTTTGGTAAAGGTGGTTTTGTGGTTATAAGCGCTCTTAAAACCACTTAATCTCTTGACAAAAAATGCCCCACGTTATACACTCATATCTTGCTATGAGCCGAAGATCTGTTTCTAAACAGCCAGGTTAGCTCTTGTCTTTTTTTACAATTCCAGGAATAGAGAATGAGAAAAATAATATGCTTTATTATAATCCTTTTAATAATTGCATGCTGTATTCTGTTGTTTTTTTATGATATACAGTTTAACACGGAAAAATGCGATATCCTGTTATACAGCAGAGACAGAAATAATCGCAGCTATGGAATCAATTGGAAAAAGGATTTCAGGGTATGGCGTTTTGTAAATGGGGCAAAAGGGTTATTAGCAGAACAGATATATTCTTTTAATAAAAATTCGCAAAGTGAAGCAATGGCAGCTGACCTGCCCTTTAAAAAAGGAGAAAAACTGGTATATGATCTCTATTCTGTGGGAATCAGGGCAGGTAAGTCTGTCCTGGTATTTAATGGAGAAGAGGTGCTTGACGGGCAGAAGGTTTATTATATAAGTTTTTCAACAGAATCGCCATTTTTTAAAGATTACGAGGAGATATACGCGGAGAAAGAGACCTTTTTACCGATAAAGATAAAAAGGCACATTAAGAAGCTCGGAGGTTTTTCTGAAACCATAGAAGAAGAGTATGACCAGTCTGATTTTACCGTAGATATAACCAAAAAAAGCACTTTCTCCTCAAATAAGATTACCATAAAGAAAGACTCACCTATATATAATGCTATTCTTTTAACATACTATTGCCGCGCAAATCCTCATGTTGATATAAGTAATATGAGGATTGTATTGCCAACATTAGATTTTTATATTAATATGTCCGGAGAAGAGACGATAGAAACCCCCTTTGGTAAGTATAGTGTTGATGTTTTTTCAAGCAAACCATTAAAATTTACTTTCTATTTAAGCAAAGATAAGAATAGGGTGCCTATTAAGATCGAAAGCCATACAGCCCTAAACTATTCTATGATTCTAAACCCTAAAGAGAGCTCTAATTAGAAGTTGCTGTATTCAACATGCAAAATATCTCCTTAAATAGCCTCTTATCAGGTGTGTCTAAACAGAACAGTTTTGTCTTTCTTGAGACAAATCGGTTTGATAAGCATAATAAGAGTAGCTACCTGTTTAAAAACCCTGTAGAGATTATATCATGCAATACCCCCTCCCGAATAAAGCCCTCAATAGACAGGATAGAGTATTTTATAAAGAGAGGTTATTTTGCAGCGGGTTTTCTCTCTTATGAGGCAGGCTTTGGATTGGAAGAGGCGCTTAAGGCCAAGAGAGATTGTAATTTTCCGCTTCTCTGGTTTGGGATTTTCAGAGACCCTGAAAGAATCGATCATTCAAAGATTCTATTTGATGACGACGTTTCTAAAGGCGGCTATAGGATTAAAGATATAGAAGCAGAAATATCCAGGAGAGAGTATATAAATTCAATAAAGAAGATAAAGGCTTATATTGAAAAAGGGGATACATATCAGGTAAACCACACTTTTAAGCTTAATTTTTCCTTTTCCGGGCCGATTATGGATCTTTACCTGCATTTAAGAAAAAAACAGAGTGTATCATATTCAGCTCTTATTAAATTCGACGAGAAATACATACTATCTTTTTCACCGGAACTGTTCTTTAAAAGAAAAAAAGAGCTTATACAAGTAAAACCTATGAAAGGAACCGCTGACAGGGGCCGCTTGTTAAGGGAGGATAGAGATAACGCAAAGCAGCTTTACCTTTGCCCTAAGAACAGAAGTGAAAATATAATGATTGTAGACCTATTACGCAATGACTTGAGCAGAATATCCAAAAAGGGCACGGTAAAGACGAAGAGATTTTTTGATATAGAAAAGTATGAATCACTTTTTCAGATGACATCTACCGTAGAGGGCAAGGTGCGCACAGGTGTTTCTCTGTATGAACTTTTTAAAGCAACGTTTCCTTCAGGTTCTGTAACAGGCGCACCAAAGATAAGCTCTATGAAAATAATAGATGAGCTTGAAAAAAGCCCTCGACGGATATATACAGGAAGCATAGGTTTTCTGTCTCCTAATGGAGAGAGTGCTTTTAATGTCGCGATACGTACATTGTTAATCGATACGCAAAGAAAAAAAGGAGAGATGGGTATAGGCAGCGGCATTGTATATGATTCTGACCCGAAAAAAGAACACGCTGAATGTATATTAAAGGCAAAATTTTTAACGGAAAAAGTTAGAGATTTTTTACTTATTGAGACCCTTCTATGGGAGCCGAATAAAGGCTACCCTCTTCTTAAATTTCATCTGGACAGGCTTTCTGGGTCAGCAAAATATTTTAGTTATAAGTATGATAAGAAACGTATAACAGCTTTACTTAATAGGCTGTCCAGGATTTTAGGTAATAACAGTTATCGTGTAAGGCTACTGCTTGATAAGAGCGGAGGGATAAGCACTGCGCACACTATTATAAAGAGAAACAGCGATATTAAGCTTGTTGCTTTTTCGCATAAGATAATAGATTCTGCAGACAGATTTTTATTTCACAAAACCACGAATAGAAAGATTTATGATAATGAATATAAAAAATATAAAAAACAAGGGTTCTTTGATGTAATCTTTCAAAATGAAAAGGATGAGGTTACAGAAGGCGCCATATCTAACATCTTTATTAAAAAAGACGGTAGATACTATACGCCACCTGTTGAGTGCGGATTACTAAATGGTGTATACAGGAGATATCTTATCTCAGAGAAAATTCTGAAAATTGAAGAGAAGGTATTAAATGCTGATGATATAAGAACAGCGGATAAGATTATACTTACAAATGCTGTAAGAGGTGTAGTGACTGTAAGGTTTTGCCCAAGGTAAATATGTAACGAATTTATTAAATTATGAGCTTTTTTATATGAGGATGGCCATACTTAAAAAATGTATACTGATCATTACATGTATTGTTTTTTTTACCCAACAACTCTATGCCGGCCAGAACTTTACTTCTGCTAATAAAAGAATATCTGAGAAAATTAAAGAAGAGATTATAATCGAGCCCCCTCAACCGCGATTGCCTGAGAACGAGTCTCTTAAGTATACAGTACGCTGGTTAGGCATACCTGTCGGATATATTACAGCTTCCATAAAAGGAATAAAAATATTAAATAACAGAAAGGCCTATCTGCTTGAGGTGATTGCCAAGACAAACGCATTCTGCTCAGTCATCTACAAGGTAGATGATCGTTTTCTCTCGTATATGGATGTAGAGGGCTTGTATACCCTGCGCCATGAAGTATATCGCAGGGAGGGCAGGTATAAAAAAGATGCTGTTACAGATTTTAACCAGATAACTCATAAAGCGCATTTTAAAAATCTGTTGGATGGATCAAAAAAGGACTTTGATATACCCCCTAATATGCAGGATACATTAAGCGCCTGTTATTACTTTAGATTATTACCCATAGAGATAGGTAAGAGAATAGAGTATGCGGTATGCAGTAACGAATCTATTTATCAACTTTTCGGAGCTATCGAATCAAAAGATTTTATAAAGATACCAGAGCTTGGGAGAAGAGCAACTTTTTATATGCAGCCATATGCCAAGCTCAAGGATAAGAAAGTGAAAAAAGGAAGAGTTAGCGGCTATTTCAGCGTAGACTCGAAAAGATTACCTCTTTTAGCTGTTGTCCAGGCACCTATATTTACTGAGGTTACAGCCTCTTTGTCTAAAATAGAATATGGACAAAAGGCTGAATAAATGGTATATTATATTATTCCGTCGTAAAAAGGAGAGGTCGCATAGCCCGGTTGAGTGCGCGTGCTTGGAGTGCACGTAGGCCCTTTGGGCCTCCAGGGTTCGAATCCCTGCCTCTCCGCCATACTTTTCAAGAGGTGTTCTAATACCTCGTCGAAACCTACCAAAAACATCATAACTCCTACAAAAAACAAGTAGTTACGTTGCAAGTCTACTCAAGTTTTATCGAGTTATTGCAATAGGCCAGAATTGCCAATTTAGGCGATTTTGGTGGCTGAGTGGTGGTCAAAAACTGACCATCATGGCTTGTATCGACCTATGCCTAAAATAGTGAGGGGAGGAGTTATGGGTAGAAGAGAATATAGAGAAGCATGGGGCAGTTGGTTGGGGAAGTATTATTGGGATTTTTTTATAACATTAACTTTTAAAGCCAAGCAAACGATTAGCGGCGCTAAGCAGAAGGCGCATAGTTTTTTGAAAAAGCTAAACAAGAAATCTGCTTTTTTTCTCGTGGTAGAGCAAGACGCCAGTAGGCAGAATGTTCATATCCATGTCCTGTTAACTCAAGCAGGAAATTTAAGCAAAGAGTCCATAGAAAAGTCTTGGAGGTCAAAGCATGGTATAGCACAAGTTTTACCCTATGACATCGATTTAGGAGCGAATTATTATATTACAAAGTTGCTGGATACTGATAAGGCAGATTGGGATATGGAGCTTAAAGAGAATATGAAGACAACAAAAGAGGTAAAAGCAAAAATTGCAGCTAAGCTAAAACCATACTATGAAAACGGAATGTTAAAAGGATATAGAATACGTCTCTAAGGCTACTGTTTGTCTCTGTTTGGACGTTTTTAATGCAGTAAAGGATTTTACCTTTTCAGATTTTAAAAACCCAACGTAGCGGCTCTCTGAAGTTTTTAAAGTTGCTTGCCATTACATATCTTAAGAGTTATAATAAAAGTCTAAAATAAGGAGGTGTGTTATGGCAAAAGGGAATACACGGAAAGCAGGAAGAAGTGCAAAAACAGGTAGGTTCACAACAATCAAAAACAGGTAGGTTCACAACAATCAAAAAAGCCAGAGAGCAGAAAGATACTCATGTTGTTGAGACAATAAGAAAGAGAAAAAAGTAAGTAGGCTTAGAATATATTAAATGCTCTGTTGCAGTTTAGGCTTTTAGTTTTAAGATACCAAGCAAGGTTAGAGAGAGCAGGCACATCTTTTATAGCAATACCATATATATCTTCCCAAGTAAGATGCGAGAATCTCTTCTTATAGGCAGGCCGTAGTATAGAACGGATATTTCGTAATATAGGCATGCTTTCTGGCCCCCCCCTTTTTAACATTCATTAAATGCCTACTGCGTAGATTAGTTACATGCCAACACGAAGCACCTTCAAGCTTTGCCATAGATGCCGCAAATACAATATTTCGAAATAGTTGCTCATAAAACAGCGTGGAAGGTTTGGAGAAGTCAAATATTTGGTTAGTGTCTATAATCTTATTCTTTGTACAGTATCTCTCAATCAGTTTAGAGGCACTCTTGGGTTTTTCACCAATGGAAGATTCTTTTTCTTTAGCGATGGGGTTCTTGCTACCAAATTTAGCTTCAATACACACAACAATTTTCTTCGGTACCACAAGCATAATGTCTGGCTCGGTAGCAAAGTGTTTTATATCGCCTTCTAAGTGATTTCTCATTTCAATTAAAGGTTCATAAGGCACAAATTGGTTATGTTTTAGGTCTATCTTTCCTCCCCATAAGTATAAGTCAACATTGTCGTGTATCTCGCGCCTTACTATGTGACTCAATAGCTTCCTCAGGCCATGTCCGGCAGATAACATTTCAGTAAATACGTTATAAGACACAGCATCTTCGCTGCTTTCATAACAAAGGCGCCCAAACTCCATCTTGTTGGCCTGTTTAAAGAAATTTGCAACGTAGTAATCTCTATGGAAGGGTAGATTGCGTCTCGTGGCAATTACTAAATCTTCTTTGCTTGGTCCGTTGTAATAGACAAAGCCATTATTATGTATTCTTATGGCGTGTTCGGGGCAGAAGGGAAGGTATCTCATCTTACCCTTGTATCGCTGAAAAGGAACTTTATTAGAATGGATATGTGTGGTACAGTGTTTGACGGGGCATTTACCAAATAGGAGCCTTGTTTTTTGTAGGTCATTTCGCGTAAGCGATATTGTGCAAGGTGAAGATAATATAGAGTTAGACACAATTTATTATACACCGTAGTGTAGTTAGGTGTCAATAGGTAAAAAACCGTAGCATAATACGGTGTATGCAAAAGAATATACGGTTGCAATTTGCAGAGAAGATTAAGAAGCTACGCAAGAAACTGGGGTATACTCAGGAAAAGCTTGCTGAGCTGACAAAGATAGACTACAAATATATCCAGCGAATAGAAGGCAAGAATCCACCTGCCGTGAAGATTGATACTATCCAGAGAATTGCTCAAGCCCTCAAGGTTGACTCATCAAAACTTCTTGACGAATAGTGTTACCAGCCGAAGCAAATCCAACACTGAGTTTTTAATAGTGTTTTTATAAGAAGAATGCTATAATGATTTTACTGGCAATACAGATATGTCATAGAGCCTCTTCAAGAAAGGAGTTGGTATGACCCCCATAAGAATTAAACCAATCAGACTTACAAATTTACTTCTCAACCAAGACAACCCCAGATTTGACCCCGTAACACACCAAAGAGAAGCCTTGGATTCCGTAGTGAGTACTAAAGTCTTACGGGACAAAGCAAGATATTTAGCACAAGATATTATAGAAGCTGGGGTTAATCCCGCGGAACTAATTATTGTAGCGGCAGCGATAGATAATAAGCATAAGGTTTTGGAGGGAAATCGTAGAGTAGCTGTATTAAAGCTACTTGCTAACCCCGAAATTTTCAAAGACAAGCACAAGGCTTTTACGAAGCAAATGAAAAAATTGTCAAACGAATTTCGTAAGGCACCTATTAAAACGATACAATGTGTTATTATTACAGATGAATCAGCAGCAAACAGATGGATTAAGTTAAAACATACAGGAGAAAACAAAGGAAGAGGAACTGTTACTTGGGACGCACAACAAGTAGCAAGATTTGACTCAAGAGTTGCCGATAAATCATCAGTTGGATTACAAGCAATAGATTTTGTTAAAGGTTTTGCAGATAGCGCTTTGTTAGCTAAAATTAAACACGTGTCTATTACAAACCTTGAAAGACTCTTAACCGACAAAAATATACAGACGGTATTAGGGGTTACAATCGAAGATGGATTGTTAAGGACGGACCTTTTAAGGGAAGAAGTTAAAAAAGGTCTACATAAGGTTGTTAGCGATATCGCAGAAAAGAAATTAAAAGTGAAAGATATCTATACGAAAGAAGACAGAAAAGAATACATTGAGGATTTTAAACCGAAAGTAGATATTCCTGACAACAAGAAAAAAGCTGAGAACGTATGGAGTTTATCTCAGGGAGAACCGCAAAAACCGACTAAACAAAAAAGTAAACAAAAACCTGAACCGCTTTCCACAGATAGAACTGCGATAATCCCACAACGTTGTGTTTTGACTATCAAGCCACCCAAAATCAACAAGATATACACAGAGCTTAAGTATTTGAATGTGGATGAGTTTACGAACGCCGGGGGTGTTTTGTTTCGAGTATTTTTAGAAATGAGCGTGGATGTGTTTATTGACAAGCATGGGATTCCTAAAGTAAGGAAAAAAGATGGGCGGCCATTATCACTACGCGAAAAATTGAATAATGTGGAAAAATATATGCAAAGCAGCGGGATGGCAACAAAACCCGAATTAAAAGCGGTACGCATTATGGCACAAACGAGAGACAGTATATATTCTGTTGATACATTCAATGACTATGTTCACAATCGTCATTTCTCGCCCGATTCTAAAGAATTAAAAACTATATGGGATAATATACAAGTATTTTTTGAAAAGCTATGGAGCAATGTATAAACTATGAGATTCAATTCTCCATTAAGATATCCAGGTGGTAAGGGTAAAATGGCGGGTTTTTTTCAATCTGTTATAGCAGACAATAATCTTTTTGACGGCATTTATGTCGAACCATATGCGGGTGGAGCATCAGTAGCTTTATCATTGCTTTTTAACGAATATGTCTCAAAGGTGGTCATTAATGACATCGACCGTTCTATATATGCTTTTTGGCATTCTGTTTTAAACCATACTGAAAAACTATGTAACTTAATATCAAAAACAGATGTAAATTTTAAAAACTGGCAAAAGAATAAGGAAATACAAAGACAGAAAAAAACCGCATCATTAGTAGAATTAGGATTTTCTACATTTTTTTTAAATAGGACAAATATATCTGGCATTATAAAAGGTGGAGTTATAGGAGGGGTGCAACAAAAAGGCAAATGGAAAATAGATGCGCGGTTCAACAAAAACAACTTAATTGGCCGCATACAACGCATAGCCGAATATAGCAATAGAATCGAATTGCATAATTTAGATGCATGTAAATTATTGCAGAAGCAGGCAAAGCGACTACCTAAGAAGACTATATTTTATTTTGACCCCCCGTATTATGCTAAAGGAAAAGATTTATATATCAATCATTATGGCCCAGACGACCATAAAAAAGTTTCCAGTGTAATAAAAAAGATTAAGAGGCATAGGTGGATTGTTTCGTATGATAATCAATCGGAAATAAAAATGCTTTACAAGGTTTATAGAAAAATGGAATATTGTTTAAAATATAGCGTATCTAAACCCAGCGTAGGAACAGAAGTAATGTTTTTTAGCCACAATTTAATAATACCTACAGCCAGCATCCCCGCCGAAACTGCGCGGTAAATCAGCTCAAGTTTTTCAGGAATTTTTTAAAATTCTTGTCAAAAAATTTAATATTTTTTAGCCTAACTTGTTATATTGTTTAAAGTTAGGCTTTTTCTTTTTCCCTCAAAGTAGCCATTTCAGCACTTCCTTTCAGAAACTCTTTTCACTAAATAGTTGACAAATTTTAATTTTGGGTGTTTTAACTACTATAGAAACTAAGGAGGTGTCATGCATTCTGACAATATTGTGGTGGGTTATGTGCGCGTTTCGACTCAGACACAGGTGCAACATGGAGAGGGATTGGAAATACAAAGACAAAAAATCAAAGAATATTGTAGTAAAAGAAAATTACAGTTAAGTAGATTCTATGAAGACAAGGGTATTAGTGGTGCAGTGAAAGATAGGCCGGCATTAATAAACCTATTAAAAGACTGTGAATCTGGACAAATTAAAAAAGTTATTGTTTATAAGCAGGATAGATTGAGCAGAGAGCTCGGTGTGTCAATGTGGCTTGAGACTCAGTTCAAAAAATACAATATTGAACTAATCTCTATTTTTGAGCCAGAATTTGATACAGATGACCCTATGGGCAAGGCACTAAAAAGGATAATAAGCGTATTCGCAGAACTTGAGAGAGATATTATTGCTTCTCGGCTCCGTGATGGCAGAGAGAACAATGCAAAGAATGGTCAGCGCGGTTCTGGGCCAATACCCTTTGGATACCTAAAAGAGGGCGATGACTTGGTAATTTGTCCAGATGAAGCAAAGTGGGTTTATAAGATTTATAGATGGCGTGTTAAAGGCCTTAGATATTCAGAGATTGTCAATAGGCTTAATAAGAATGGCATTAGGACTAAAAGAGGTAAATTATTTCATACAGAAGCTGTTAAATACATACTACAGAACGAATTATATTATGGAGCAACTAACTTTGGCCTACTTAAAAGCAAGGGTATCCATGAGCCAATAGTAAGCAAAAGGATATTTTTTAAGGTAAAAACAGAAAAAAATAGGTAAGTGAGCTCTCTGGAAAGGGGTTTATAGGTATAATAATTAGGGAGTAGGAAACACAAGGAGCCCAACAAAGGCTTCACCAAATGCTCATTTTGAGTATGGGGCTTGTATCAGAGTATGCATAGAGAGGGCAAAAATATTTTTACTCATTGAAAACAAAGAAGTTACGTCAAAAAAGCCACAAATCGTATTAAACTTTTTTGGCTAAATAGGTATAATAAGGTAAAGGAGGTGTAGGAATGACATCAGCAGACATTTTAATGGTAGAGGATATAGCTCAGATTTTAAGGATATCGCAGAATACGATACACAGTAGGCGATGGCAGGAGAAGTCCGGCTGTCCCCTTTTCAAGAAGGGTAAACGGCTCTATGCTATAGCTACAGAGTTTTGGAGATGGTTTAGGAGCGATTCGGTAAAATGAAGAATAGAGATGGCGTCAGACAGTTAGGAAAGGGCTTATATGAGGTGAACTTTCGCCCTTTCCCTGGCGCTGATAGGATCTTTAGGAGAGTTAATGTTCAATCTTTGCAGGAGGCTCGTATAAAAAGAGCAGAGCTATTAGCAGAAAGTAGTCGTTTAGGCAAGCCTTCTGAGTTGCAAAGGACGAGACAGGATAGCGATATAATTGAATTACAGAAGGTTATAGAAAATGACCTGCTTTCAGATAATAAAGGCAAGAAGACAATTAATAGATTTATATCTTGCTGGAAGACTTTTAACCAATTCTTGCGGAAGAAATATTCTGATATAGTTAGTATCAATGAATTGAAAGCAGGTCATTTTAAAGATTATCAAGACTACATTGTTATAGAAAAGCAAAGAAAGAAAGGCTGGAGAGCAGAGCTTACTATTTTAAAGGCTATTTTTACACGTCTCAGAATAAGGAATTATTGCACAGATGATGCGATAGGAGAGTTAAATAAGCTAAAGAAGCCACCACGCAACAAAAAGCACTATGAGGATATTCCTGATTTTGCTATAAGAGAAATGCTGACATTTATCGATAAAGATAGGCCAGATTATTATGGCCTAACAGTTTTGCTCTATAAATGCGGCTGGCGAATAGAGGAGACGACGCTATTACGCAGAGCAGATATAGAATGGCAAGGGCTTAAGCCAGGTTCGATATTAATTAGAGGGGAGACCACAAAAACAAAAGTAGAGAGACGTTTTGACATGTTTGATGATGAGTTAGCTCTTGTGATAAGGCGCTATGCATTTGATAGAAAAAAGACCACGTGGCTTTTTTCTAATAAGCAAAATGGCAAGATACATGCTGGTCATTATAGAGAATATCTGAAAAAGGTAAGTGGAAATATTATGGGAAAAACTATCACGCCTCATTATTTTAGGCATAGACTTTGCACCATAGCAGGTAGAATGAATATGCCGATTAATGATGTTATGGCAATAACGGGCATACGTGATATAAAGGTTCTTTTGGAATACTACCAGCACACTACAGCAGAGGGGAAAGCGAAAATATTAGCTTTAAATAGCTTAAAGTGATATAATTACAATATAGTTGGGAAAGGAGACCAATAATATGTTTATGAAAATATTAGTGATAGGGCTGTTTTTAATCGCAGGTTTATTATTATTACTTACAGCAACTTGGTTTTATGAATTACCAATTTTACCCTTAAAGAAAATTGTGGGTGCATTAAAAACTCATGAAATAACACTAATGGCTTTATTTAACTTATTTGTAATAGTTATAATGTTAATAACTATATTTATAAGTATGGTTTCTTCCCAACAGCAGATTGAAAAGATGCAGGACCAAATTAAATCCGATAAAAAAAATACAGATAGCTATATTACTACAACAAAAGATGCTACAGATAAGCAAATAAAAGCTATAAAAGACGCCACTAATAGTCATATAGAAAGGCTTGCAGAAGAGCAGAAGAGAAGAAGAAAAGAGCTACTGTCAGCTTTGATTTCTGAAATCCAATCTAATATTGAAGAAGGGGATTATTTTTTAAAGCACTTACCACTTACAGAAGATGGGATAATATTTTATAATGACTTACCACTTGATATTTTAAACATTAATTTATCTAACAATACGATTACAAGCAAAGTACTATTTGATAAAATTAGAGAATACAAAAAGGTAATAGTGACGGCTAACAATATGATTCTGAGGGGCAGAGAAAGCGATGTTGATAGATATAACAAAACACAAGAGTTAGTTGGTAAGTGGGAAGGAGCAAAGAAAGATAGGGATTACAAGTTTGATGACAGCTCTATTAAAGAGATAGATTCTATTCTCTCTAAATTGCCTGAAAAGATTCAAACGCGTAGATGCGAACTTTTTCTTATAACGTTTAACTTGATAGGTAATAAGTATAACTTTGTTGATTTGAAACTGAAACTTATAAATTATATGAATGACTTGTAGCAGACTTGAAATTTTGGTGGTTTTAACGGTGGTGGGAAGGCTATTTTGAGCTTAAAGCAATGACAATCCCTGCCTCTCCGCCACTGGCTCGATGAAAAAAATTCCGTATATCCCGTATATAATGATAGGGATTTTTTCTTGACATGATTATTGAATAAGAGTATATTTTTATTTAGACCAGGCAGAAGAGAAGCGCTATGAAGATAGCAAATAAAATAACCTTTTCGTTTTTTATAACAGCACTTGTGCTTACAAGTATTGTGGCATCTGTTTTTTATTTTATAGCCAGAGACAACCTGGAAAGAGCTATATCTGAGCACCTAAAAACCGCTATCCAGAAAACAGTATTCCAAGTCGATACATTTCTCAAGATGAACTTAGAGAAAGTCGAGCAATTTTCAAAAAGTGCCATAATCAGGCGCCTCCTGCAAACAAAAAGAGAAAATAAAGATTATAAAAGTAGATTAAACGATGTTACGCAAAGATTGAAAAGTATAAAAAGCGTTAGCAGGTATCTGTACGATTTTTTTGTTATGGATAGAGACGGGATAGTTGTTGTTTCAACTGATGAGAAAGATATAGGAAAAGACAGGGGCGCTGATTCTTATTTTGTAAGCGCTAAAAAAAGCCCCTTTACAAAATCCGCTTATGTATCACGACACAAGAAAAAGGGTTCTTTAGTTTTCTTCATCCCCTTTATAAATGATACAACAGGAGAGTTCCTTGGCATACTTGCCGCCAGAAGCACTGTGGAAGGTTTGAATAAAATAACCACAGACAGAACCGGCCTTGGCAAAACAGGCGAAATTTACATCATAAATAAAGACGGCTACATGATAACCCCGTCCCTGTTTGTAGGGGATGCTTTTTTAAAGCAAAAAGTCGATACGGAAAATACAAGGAGAGCTTTTGAAGATATCAAGGAATTCGGCCGAAAAGTGTATTTACGAAAATTTCACAAACCCTTCATATATAGCGATTATCGTGGTATAAAAGTTTTGGGAATACACGAGCATATATTTCGAACAGAATGGATTGTTTTCGCGGAAATTGACAAGAAAGAAGCCTTTGCGCCCCTTGCGGCACTAAAGCTTATTTTGCTTTCCGTGCTGATTTTTGTGCCTCTGGCAGCATGGATAATCGGTGTATTTGTTTCACGAATTATTTCGGAGCCGATTTGCAAATTGCATAAGGGAACAGAAATAATCGGTAGTGGAAACCTGAATTATAAAACCGCCATAACTTCAAAAGACGAAATTGGCCAGCTTTCAAGGGCGTTTGACAAAATGACCAATAATTTGAAAGAGACAGTAGCTAGCCTTCAATGGGAGATTGGCAAACACAGGAAGGCAGAAGACGCTCTCCAGAATACATACAGGAAACTTAAAGATGCCCAGCAACAACTTATTGAATCAGAGAAATTACGGGTTGTTGGACAAATAGCAAGTGGAGTAGCCCATGAAGTGAGGAATCCTTTAGGAATAATAATGCAGGTTATTAATTATATTGAGAATAAAATAATGCCTATGGAAGAAGACATCTCTAAAGCTTTGGGCATGGCCAAGAATAGCGTAAAGAGAGCCGACAAGATTATAAGTGCGTTGCTCAATATTCCGAAAGCCACAAAACTGGAATTGCATCCAGAAAGGATAAACTCTCTTTTGGAAAGCTCTTTAAGTTTAATAAAAGATAAAATAAAAAATATTAAAATTATTAAGGAAACGGAAAGTGGCTTACCTAAGGTTTTGGTAGATAAGAACAAATTGGAGCAGGTTTTTATTAATCTATTTTTGAATTCAGCTGACGCGATGCCTAAAACGGGCAGCCTGGTTATTCGCAGTTATGATAAAGAGTTTAAAGAAATAAAAAACAGCAAGCTTGCAAAAGATGTTGGTTTTTTTGAACCAGGGGAGCAAGTAGTGGTAGTAGAGATAGAAGATACGGGTATGGGTATATCTGAAGAGAACCAGAAGAAGATTTTTGATCCTTTTTTTACCACAAAAAGTTCAAGCAAAGGAACAGGCCTGGGCTTGTTTATGAGTAAGAAAATAATCGATAAGCACAATTGCTTGATAGGCATAGAAAGCCATTTGGGTAAGGGTACTAAAGTGACTATTGTTTTAAAAATTATTGAGAGGTGAAACATGGACAGAAAAAAAATATTGATTATTGACGACGAGGCAGACTTTTGCATGTTTGTTAAAATGAATTTGGAATTGGGATCTAAATTTGAAGTAGAGATAGCTTTAAGCGGCAAAGAAGGCATTGAATTGGCTAAAAGGATAAAGCCGGATCTGATTCTTTTGGATATAATAATGCCAGAGATGGACGGTTTTGAAGTTTTGGCGAGATTAAAAAAAGATAAAAATACTATAGCGATTCCCGTTGTTATGCTTACAGCCAGAACAGATGATACCTCTAAACTAAGAGCTTCTATGCTATACGACGAAAAATATCTTACAAAAACAATCGAGACTTCTCAGTTAAAAACAGAGATAGAAGAAGTCTTGCGCAGGAGAGGGAATATATAATATATTTTATTTGATCAATATCCAAAGGGTAAGGAATATATTGATAAAACAGCTTGAAATCAGCAATTTTTAAGGTTATAATAAAAAAGTTTTGAATTTAGAATCGCAAATGGTGAAAAATGAAATATAAACATGCTTTATTCTTAAATCCGTATATTGAAAGTACCGCAACAAGCATCATGGGCCTTTTTCCACCTACAGGCCTTGAGTATGTTGCTACCGGCGCCAAGGGCCTTGTGGATAAAATAACTCTTCTCGACTTAAGATATGAAAGAGATTTTTGCGATCCCGATAAATTGCTCGATTTTATACGTAAGGAAATAGATATTATATGCGTTAGCATCGGGTGGGACCGTCAATTTAAAGAAATCTGCGGCCTGCTAAACCTAATGCCGGATAATATACCTTTGGTCGTGGGTGGGTATAAAGCGACGGAGCAAGTTGAGGAGCTCTTTCGGGCTTGTTCGAAAATAAATATTATCGTAAGAGGCGAGGGAGAAGAGACGATAAAAGAGGTACTAAAAGGGTTGCCGCTTGAAAATATTTTGGGTATTTCTTATAAAATAGATAACAAAGTGATTCATAATAAGAACAGGCCTTTACAGGAAGTAGATGCCATAGCGACACCTGACCGCAATTTAAGGCGATATAAATACCGCTTGATATTAAACGGTATCAACGTGACAAACTCAACATTTGATACAGTCTTGAGCGCGAGAGGGTGCCCTTTTAACTGCAAGTTTTGCACATTCAGTTTGAATCCGCTTGGACAAAAAAGACAATACGCGGCACGCAGCGTTGAATCTGTTATCAAAGAGATAGAACAGATAACCGCTAATACCGTACTTTTCAGCGATGACAACTTTTTCACAAACATAAAAAGGGCAGAGGAGATTTGTGATTTAATAATAGCGCGCAAAATAAAAAAACGTTTCATAGCGCAGGCGCGTATTGAAATAGCGAGATACCCTAATCTTTTAAGCAAAATGGTCCAGGCGGGATTCAAGATACTCTTGATGGGCATAGAATCTCCGCATGATCGTATCCTGACTGAGCTTAATAAGGGTTTTGATACAGATACCATAAGAAAATGTTTTGAGGTACTTAAAAAATACCCAATTTATTACCATGGTTACTTTATTTATGGCAACATAGGTGAGACCGAGGAAGAGATGTTATGTATATCGAAATTCGCAAAGGAGATAAGCCTTGACTCCATTACTTTCCAGAAGTTAAGAATAGAGAAATTTTCGCCCCTTAGAAAAATAGCGGAAGAGACACCAGGTTACCATGTTACTGACAGAGGTGAACTTTACTCGGATACTTATAGCCACGCTGCCTTAAAGAAGATAGGTAGAAAGATAAAATTTTCTTTTTATACACCAACCGCCCTTTTAAGAATATTGAAGAAATTTATGGCAATGAGATTTTTTAGTCTTAGTGAAGTTATGTCATTTATATCAGTAATCCCCCGCTTGCTAAAAGGTGTAATAGCTCGGGAGATAGAAAAGAACCGCCTTAAAGATTCCTTGAAACGCATATTTATAAAGAATACATAGCGAGAAGCAATAGTTGTATACAACGTCACCCAACGATGTTAACATGGAGAAAAGATGAAACAGACGCCACGCCAGACAAATGCTTCGTTTTACGGCCTCGGGATTGCCCCGAGAATACTGGATATACTGGATCGAATGAAGTTTACCGTTCCTACGCCCATTCAGCACAAGACCATACCCATTGCCATAGAAGACAAAGATATTATAGGGGTCGCGCAGACCGGCACTGGTAAGACACTTGCTTTTACTATCCCTATTATTCAGAGACTTTCCCAGAGAAGAGGCCGTGCGCTCATTCTTGTACCTACCAGAGAACTTGCTATTCAGGTTAATGAGACATTTGAGAAGATTGCCTCGCCATTTGGCATAAAGACAGCTGTTATTATAGGCGGCGCATCCATGCATTTGCAGCTAAAAGCACTAAGAAAAAACCCGCGTGTTCTGGTTGCTACTCCCGGACGCCTTGTCGACCATATGGAGCGGGGTACAGTTCTTTTGGCTGATATAAATGTTCTGGTTCTGGATGAGGCGGATCGCATGCTTGACATGGGATTTCTGCCGCAGATTGAAAAAATCATTAAATTTATTCCACGAAACAAACAGACCATGTTTTTTTCAGCGACTATACCGGCAGAGATCGTGAAGATGGCAGCCGCGCACATGAAGCTTCCTATACATGTTGAAGTTGCCCCCTCAGGGACTACCGCTGAGCGTGTTATACAGGAAGTCTTTATTATTAAGAGAAGCTCAAAACATCAGCTTTTAATGAAGCTGCTTAACCGCTATCATGGCCCGGTACTTATCTTCTCCCGGACAAAAATAGGCGCCAGAAAGATCACACGCGATTTACAGCGGACGAATCACAGAGCTGCTGAGATTCACTCAAACCGTTCACTCATCCAGAGAAAAGAGGCCTTGAATGGTTTTAAATCAGGAAAGTATAAGATACTTGTTGCCACTGATATTGCCGCCAGGGGCATCGATGTTACAGGCATAGAGCTTGTTATAAACTATGATCTCCCGGATGACACTGAGAATTATGTACATCGTATCGGCCGTACAGCCCGCGCCGGGCACGAAGGCCGCGCTATATCTTTCGCGACCCCTGAGCAGGGCAAGGATGTTAAAAATATTGAAAAACTTATTAAGACCGCGCTTCCGATAGTAGAACACCCGGGATTTCCAAAAGAGAAATTTATTAGAGAGCCAAAATACCACCAGAGCCCAAAACCGTATAAAGGAAGACGAAGAAGGCGCAACTGATTCCATAATAAATTAAGATAATAATAAAATGAGAATAACTACAAAAATAACTTTTTCTTTTTTGCTATTGATGATTTTGATTATGGCTCTGGCAATGTCTGCTTTGTATGTAGTAGGTAAAAGATACATGACTAACGCCATATTTGACCATTTAATTACTACCAGCGAGGCAAGGGCAGATAACATTGATACATACTTAGAGATGCAGAAGATTATAGTAAAACAATTATCTGAATGCATACTTTTGGAAAGGTTTTTATCCACAAGCAGGGAGGCTTCTAATTATGTTGAGAGATTAAGAATAGCTACAGAAAGGTTGAAAAGGATACAAGAGGTCAATGAAGATCTCTTTTATGAATGTTTCATCATGAATAAGGAGGGCAGAATAGTCGCTTCCAGTAATATGGGTTCGGTTGGACTGGATAGGGCGGATGATGCCTACTTTTTAGGGGCAAAGAAGGAAGGAGTTTATATTAAGGATGCTTATTATTCTAAGATTACGAAACAAGCCTCATTAACATTTTCCGCGCCAATCATAAATCGTAAAACAGGAGAATTTTTAGGTGTAGTTGTTAACAGGGTTAGTTTAAGTTCGCTAAATAAAATAACCGCTGACCGAACCGGCCTGGGTGAGACAGGAGAGACGTATTTAGTAAATAAGAACGGATATATATTAACCCAATCTCGTTTTGTAGACAATGCCCCTCTTGCATTAATGGTCATTTCTAAGATCAGAAGAGATGACCTTGATCATGATAGAAGAGTTAGCACGGTATCGCATATATATAATTCTCATATATATACAAATTATAATGGTATTAAAGTATTGGGCGTATGTGCCCGTATTTCCAGGATGCAGTGGTGCCTCTTGACTGAGATCAGCACAAGCGAAGCATTTGCGCCTTTGCACAGATTAAATTTTGTTTTGCTTGCTATAACGATTTTAGCGCTGGTACTAACCTGGCTGGCAGGGAGATTTGCCGCAAGACTCATTGCCGAACCTATTTATCAATTACATAGAGGTACTGAGATAATCGGCCAGGGAGATCTCGATTATAAAGTAGATATGAAAGCAGATGACGAAATCGGTGCTCTCTCAAAGGCGTTTGACAAAATGACCGGGAATTTGAAAAAGACCACTACCTCAATAGTCAGTCTCGAGATGGAGGTTGTTGAGCGCAAGAAAGCGGAGGAAGAAGCGAAAAAAGCCGTGCAGATTAAATCTGAATTTATCTCTATGGTTTCGCATGAGTTGAGGACCCCGCTTACTGTAATAAAAGAGGGCATTGCCATGACTTTAGACGGCTTAGCAGGCCCGCTGAATGATGAGCAGAGAGATTTCCTGGTTGCGGCAAAGAGAAATGTAGACAGGCTTACCAGATTGATCAATAATATCCTGGATTTCCAAAAACTGGAATCCGGGAAAGTGGATTTTAATATTGAAAAAGATGATATAAATGAGGTTATTAAGGTTGTCCAGAAAGAGCTGGCTTACCAGGCAAAGGAGAAAGGCTTGGATCTTATTCTCAAGCTTGGTGAAAATCTACCCATGATAAAATTTGATAGAGATAAAATTACCCAGGTCCTAATGAATCTTATCAATAATTCCATTAAATTTACTGATAAAGGAAGTATTACAATAAGTACCACCCAAGAAGGCAATGTTATTGGTGTTTCAGTAAAAGATACCGGCATTGGCATTGAAAAAAAAGAGATTCCAAGGCTATTCCATAAATTCGAACAGGTATCAAAAACCGAGGATAAAAGAACTGGCGGGACAGGATTGGGCCTGGCCATTTCAAAAGAGATCATCGTAATCCATAAAGGTAAAATTTGGGTAGAATCAGAACTGGGCAGAGGTGCTACATTTTATTTTGTTTTGCCTGTCAAGGAACGAAGAGGTTAGTATGGCAAAAAAGATATTGGTTGTTGATGATGAGCCTGATATTCTTAAAATTATTACATTCAGGTTGAAAAATGAAGGCTATGAAGTTATAGCAGCGAAGAATGGCCAGGAAGCCCTTGATTTAGTGAACAGGGAGATGCCCGATTTAGTGCTTTTGGATCTGCGCCTGCCTGTTATCAGCGGATATAAGGTCTGCGAAATCTTAAAGGCAGATAAAAACCTGAAACAGATACCAATTGTTTTTTTAACGGCGAGTGTTATAAAAGGCAACATTGCAAAAAAGGCAAAGGAATTCAAGGCGGACGGTTACCTGATAAAACCATTCGACCCAATAAAATTATTGGAAACAGTAAAGAGACTTATAAAATGATGGGCGCAGGATACAAATTATAAGTATATATGGGGGGGTAGGTGTGAGTCAGCATAAAATATTGATAGTAGATGATGAGGAAGATCTTGTTACAATGATAAAGTTGAGGCTTGAGGCAGCGGGATATGATACGCTTGAGGCATATGATGGCCAGGAAGCGCTTAAAAAGGCACAGGATCAAAATCCTGATCTTATTATACTTGACCTTATGCTTCCAAAGATGAATGGATATAAGGTATGCAGAATGTTAAAGTTCAATGAGAAATACCGGCATATTCCTATTATCATGTTTACAGCTAAAGTACAAGATACAGACAAGCAGATGGGCCAGAAAGTGGGCGCTGATGCATATATAATTAAGCCTTTTGAACCGGATATTTTGCTTGGTAAGATAAGGGAGTTATTGTTTCAACACAACTAAGGCCGGTTATTACAAATGCTAAAGTACCGATATATATATGGCCCAGTCAATTCGTGGAGGTTAGGCCGCTCTCTTGGCATAGATCCCATTTCATCCAGTAAGAAGATATGTACATTTGATTGCATCTACTGTCAGGTGGGAAGGGCTAGGCCGTCTTTTGCGAAAAGAAAAGTTTTTGTCCCCACAGAAAAACTTATCAAAGAATTCAAATGCTTTCCCTATACAAAGGTAGATTATATTACCCTCTCAGGCACGGGAGAGCCCCTTCTGGCAAAGAACCTAGGCAGCATAATCAAGAGAGTAAAACGCTTACGGAAAGAAAAGATAGCTGTTCTTACTAATTCCACACTTTTAGGAAGAAAAGATATCCAAAGAGAACTCAAAGACGTGGATCTGGTTGAAGCAAAACTCGACGCGTCATCAAATAACCTGCTTCGAAAAATTAACAAACCATACGATTCAATAAACCTAAAAAAGATAGTGAGTTCAATAAAAAGATTCAAAAAGCACTTTACGGGAAAACTTGCTTTGCAAATTATGTTTACAAAAGATAACCTCAGTGCCGCAAAAGGTATCGCAAAGATAGCAAAGTCCATAAAGCCAGACAGCGTTCATATAAATACTCCTTTAAGGCCTTGCGGGGTCAAGCAGGTTTCAAAAAAAGAGATAGAAAAAATCAAATCTTATTTTACGGGCTTAAAAGTCATTTCTGTATATGATAAAAGAAAAAATAAGCAGACAAAACCTATAAGCAGGAAAGAGACTTTGAAGCGCAGAGGAAAAATCTGAATATTGGATGCCGAATGAAGACTATGAATATCTATGATGTGATAATAATTGGCGCGGGCCCGGCAGGCCTGACAGCAGCTATGTATACCTCACGCGCTTGCTTAAAGACGCTTATCATTGAGAACCCGTCTATTATGAGCCAGGCAGGTTATGCTGTACTTGTAGAAAATTTTCCCGGCTTTACGCAAGGGGTAAGCGGGCCTCAGTTTATAGCAAACCTAAAGAGTCAGGCTATATCTCTTGGCGCAGAACTTATAGTTGGCAATGTTAACAGTGTTAAATTTCTGAAACAGCAGAACCACGGGATCTGGCAAATCAATACATTAGATAAGACTTATCGGGCCCTGTCGCAGATAGTTGCTTCTGGAGCAAGCGCAAGGAAGCTGGATATTCCGGATGAGGATAGATTCCTTGGTAAAGGCCTCTCATATTGCGCAACCTGTGATGGCGCATTCTTTAAAGATAAGGAGATAGCGGTAATAGGAGGTGGTAATTCAGCTGTTGAGGAGGCCATATTCTTAACGCGATTTGCAGGCAAGGTTACTATTATTCACAGAAGAGATAAGCTACG
The DNA here is from genome assembly GCA_030593065.1 of Candidatus Omnitrophota bacterium. Lineage (GTDB taxonomy): Bacteria > Omnitrophota > Gorgyraeia > JABMRG01 > JABMRG01 > JAUVHV01. The sequence continues at coordinate 180,764 of JAUVHV010000001.1, forward strand.
CGCAACAAGATTTCTGCAGGAGAAGGCATTCTCCAATAAAAGAATAGATATATTATGGAACTCTATAGTAGATAAGATTTTAGGTGACAGCAAGGTCTCAGGTTTAAGGCTTAAGAATCTCGATACTAATACATTAAGAGAACTTAGATGTGAAGGTGTTTTTGTATCAATAGGTAAAATACCCAATACAGAGTTCTTAAAAGGCGTAACCAGTTTAGATGATAACGGTTATGTAATAACGGATAGAGAGCTTAAAACATCAGAAAAAGGCATATTTGCCTGTGGTGACTGCCGTGATACATTTTTAAGGCAGATTGTAACAGCCTGCGGTGACGGCGCTTTAGCAGCTTACAGCTGCCAACAATATATTGAGCAAAGGTAGAATAAAATAACCTTCTTTTAAATAATGGAATAAAATGAACAGTAAAGAGATCAAAGCGCACAAGAAGGCCAAACAAGCGATATTAGATGTGGCAGAAGAATGGCAGAGGACATTTGACTCGATTTCAGACATAGTCTTCATACAAGACACAAACTTTATCATTACCAGGGCAAATAAGGCCATGTTTACGACTCTCAAGAAAAAGGCTAATAAGGTTATTGGCAGGAAATGTTATGAAGTTTTGCATAATAGGGATAAGCCATGCCCTAACTGCGCGCTTAAAAAAGCCGTACTCGATAAGAAAAAGCATATAATAGAAGTTGAAGACCCGAATATAGGTATTCCTCTTTCAATCATCGTCTCCCCCCTATTTGATAAAGAAGGTGAGTTTATTGGTTCTGTTCATATTGCAAGGGATATCAGCGAGGGAAAAAAAATAGATGAGATAAAGGATGAGTTTGTATCTACTGTATCCCATGAGTTGCGTACGCCGCTATCTATTATAAAAGAGAGCATATCCTTACTATTGGATGAACTGCCTGGTAAGATAAATGACGGGCAGAGGAAGATCCTTACTATGGGAAGGAATAATGTAGATCGTTTAGCACGAATTGTAAATGACCTTCTTGATATATCGAAGATAGAGTCAGGTAAAATAGGGATTAAAAAGACAATAGTCAATATTTCGAGCCTGATTAAAGATATCTGTGAAAACTGGATCTTAGAGTTTGATAAGGAAAATAGAGAACTAACGCTGCATTTACCAAAAGCACCTGTGGACATACATGCTGACTATGATAGGATAAGCGAGGTAATAAATAATCTTATATCAAATGCCTTAAAATTTACACCTGAAAAAGGGCATGTGGATATCTATGTAAAGGATGTGAAAGACGGGGCTGAAGTTACGATTACTGATACAGGTGTAGGAATATTAAAAGAGGATATACCAAAGCTATTTACAAAATTCCAGCAGTTTGGCAGAAGGGTAGGCCCGGGAGCCAAAGGAACAGGTTTAGGCCTTGCTATTGTAAAGCAACTTATAGAGCTCCACGGAGGAAATATCAGGGTAGAAAGCAATATTAAGAAAGGAACCAGCTTTATATTTACTATCCCTAAAAAATAAGGAGAAGAGTATGGATAAATTAAAGGTTTTGGTGGTTGATGATGAACCGGAATTTGTAGAGCTTATAAAGTTCGGGCTTGAATGTAAGGGGTATGACGTTATAGTCGCTTTTGATGGGAATGATGGCCTCAAAAAGATAAAGAAAGAGAAGCCCGACGCTGTGCTTCTGGATATACTTATGCCGGGCCTAGATGGCATTGAGGTATTAAGGAGGATACGAAGAGGCAATAAAGACTTACCTGTATTTATTGTTACAGCATACTCTAATGAAGAACGTTTTGATAAGGCCAGGCAGTATAATGTCTCTGGGTTTATAATAAAGACATCGGATCTAAAGCAGGAGATTGCAAACATAACCAGTGCTATCAGAATATCGCCTATGTATAAATCCAAGAAAAATAAACCTGCAGGGAAAAAGAGATGACCCTTAAGGCCTTGTTGCATAAAAAACCGATTCTAGCCTTTGAGTTTGTAAAACCCGAGTCTGGAAAGGCGCCTATTAATAGAACCTTAAATTAAAAATTGATCTCTCAATAAAGTATTCAAAGATCTAGGCTGATTATGACAGAATTACACAGGTTGTAAACAATCTTTCAGGTAACGCGTTAAAATTCACAGCAGAAGGCGGTAACGTAATCGTAAGGCTGCAGGAGAGGGGTAAGGATCTATTAATCTCTGTGCAGGATACGGGTATAAGAATGAAGAAGAGAAAAAATAATAATATTGAGGAGACGAATAGTTTATGGAACAGATAAAGCTTATAATAGATGACCTGATAAAAAAGGGTATTATTGCGGATGATCAACTGAAAGCAGCTCAGGAAGAGTCTAGAAAAAGAGGCCTTGCTATTGACAAAGTGCTGATACAACAAGGCCTTATAAAAGAAGAAGATATTGTTAATATTATATCAGAACACATGGGTATTCCTTTTATGAATCTTTCAGATTATCTAATAGATAGTTCAGTCATAGAACTTGTGCCTGAAAGTATTTCCCAAAAGTATAATCTTATTCCTATCTTTAAGATAGGCCAGACATTAACAGTCGCAATGGCAAATCCGCAGGATATAAATGCCATAGACCAGGTAAGCTTAAAATCTAAATGTGATGTTGAGCCTGTCCTGGCTACAGAGACAGCAATCAGGAATGCCATAGACCAGTATTATGGTATATCAGGCGGAGTCGATGAAGTAATAAAGCAGATGAATGATGCCAAGAAGTCATCCGCGATGGGGGCAGTATCTGATAGGGAGCTTGCAAAGCTTGCGGATAACGCCCCTGTTGTAAAGCTTGTTAACATGATTATAATGCAGGCTGTAAAAGATAAGGCAAGTGATATACACATTGAACCTGATGAGAAGATTTTGAGGGTAAGGTACAGAGTTGATGGCATTCTGCATGAAGGCCCAAAACCGCCAAAGGATCTTGAGGCAGCAATTATATCGCGCGTTAAAGTGCTTGCGTCAATGGATATTGCTGAACGCAGAAAACCTCAGGATGGCAGGATTATGCTTAAGATGCGGGGCAAAGAGATAGACCTAAGGGTGTCAAGTTTTCCTACTGTGTATGGTGAAAATATAGTTATAAGGCTCCTTGATAAAACCAGTGTAATGTTAGGCCTTGCTGAACTTGGCATGGATAAAGAGACACTTAAATCATTCAATACTATAATAAGAAAGCCTTTTGGCATAATATTAGTTACAGGCCCAACAGGAAGTGGAAAGACCACAACTCTATACGCTTCTCTTTCTACAATAAATTCCCAGGAGAAGAATATAATTACAATTGAGGATCCTGTAGAGTATCAGATACCAATGATACGCCAGACGCAGATAAACCCAAAGGCCGGGCTTACTTTTGCGTCAGGCCTGCGCAGTATGCTGAGACAGGACCCGGATATTATAATGGTAGGTGAAATAAGGGACTCAGAGACAGCTGAGATAGCAACTCAGGCAGCATTGACAGGGCATCTGGTATTCTCTACACTCCATACAAACGATTCCGCGGGAGCAATAATACGTTTGATAGATATGGGCATTGAACCATTTTTGGTATCTGATTCTGTAATAGCTATATTAGCTCAGAGGCTTGTAAGGATAGTCTGCCCTAAATGCAAGGAAAAGATTGCTCCTACAGATGAGATGCTTAAGGATTTAGAATTAGAAAGATCAGGCAATATAAACATATACCGCGGAAAAGGCTGCCAAAAATGCAAAGATACAGGTTATATCGGGCGGGCGGGCCTTTACGAACTACTGGTTATAAATGATGAGATAAAGAAACTTATCATAGAGAAGGCATCCGCGGATAAGATAAAGGCTAAAGCCATAGAGGCAGGCATGAAGACGCTATATGATGATGGTATAGCAAAGGCCTTATCAGGTATTACCAGCATAGAAGAGGTGCTTCGTGTTGCTCGTGAAGAATAGAGCCCAGATATTGATTCCCGTTATAATGCTTATAATCATTGCTGTTATACTGATATCAGGAATAGTTATATTTTTAAGCCAAATGATAAATCTGAATCTCGCGAGATCAGAACTCACAAAGGCTGTATATGCCGCGCAGGCAGGCGCGTATAAAGCGATAGTTGATTATAAAAATACCGGTTCAATTACCGCTGAAACAGACACTCAGATTGCGGACAATACGTACTATTCTATAGGTGGCGCCGGAATGTTCTTTCTTACAGATTGCAGTAATCCGAGGATAAATGCAAATCGAAAATTAATAGATATTACTATGGCCAATGTAAACAGCATAGACTCTATTACAATAACTCATATGCAGGTAAGCTGGGCACCTGATGGCGGTGAGAATCTAATATCAATAGATCTAGGCCGTGGTACTAGTGAATGGAGCGGGATCGCTCAAAGCGGAACTAATATTGATATGGCCGATTATACGATACCTGCAGGCACTACAGAGAATGATGTTTGGCTTGATTGGGAAGTTGGTACTGATATTACTAATATGACAATCACCGCGGTTCTTACATTCAGTGACGCGAGTACACTTGAGATTACATTATTAGATGAAGGCCTTGGAGCAAGCAAAGCGATTGTTATTACCTCGACCGGTAAAATAACAGCGCGGAAGACATGGAGACGCACTATAAAAGCTGGTTACGATACTGGAACAGATGAGATAATATCATGGAATGAGGCAACAGGCCACCTGTGAAAGCTTTCACATTAATAGAGATAATTATAACTATTCTGATAGTTGCTATATTTATAGCTGCTACAGCGCTTATTTTGCAGCAGGCTGTGACAGGCCTGGTCTTTTCCAGTGACACAGTAAAGGCATTAAATTTAGCACGCCTTGAGATGTCGAAGATAAACAACCTTTCTTATACAGATGTTACACTTGTGGACGGATATAACATTACAATACCTGGTTATGAAGGCTCTGGGTATGACTTAAACAGAAGTGTAAGTCATGTCGCGGACACAAACGAAGCCATAAAGAAGGTAGTTGTGTCAGTATATCTAGCTGGTACAATAGATATTCTCTCAAAGCTTGTTACCTATGCAGCAGATATAGATTTTGGGCCAGGAAGCGGTGGGAATACCCCCGGAACCGAAGCAGGCCAGGCAAACTCACTCTCTGTTTCAGGAGGAACTGTATCAGGAAAATTGTTCCAGAATGTGACTTTAGAGAACACATCAGCAGATGTTATTACAATAACAGCTGTGGCAGTATCATTCGCAGGCCAACCAGGTATCAAGATAAAACAGGTTGATATGAATGGTACTACAAGGTGGAGCGGGACCAAGCTTTCAGGTGTTCTCCTTTCACTCAACCCCAGTTTTTCTTTAAGCGCGTATACGACATACAGTAATACAACGCATTTTACATTCAGCAAGAATTTAACCAGTGTAACGACCATTGTGTTTACAATGTCTGATGATTCAACAAAGGCCTATATGCCGTAAAGATTATATCTTATGCTATGTATTCTCAATAGAAAAAAATCATTCTCTCTTATAGAAGTTGTAATTACCATATTAGTGCTTACTGTTATAGGCGCGACTACTGCCGCGTTCTTTATGCCTATGATAAATTTATTCTTCTATTCACCAAGCCAGCTTACGGTGAACAATACAGCACAGGAATTGCTGAACATCCTTATAGAAGGTGATAACCAGGCAAAGGGTTTAAGGTTTACAAAGTCTATAACAAGCGCGGACAAAGATGACATAACTTTTATAAACCAGGATAATGATACAGTAAGATACCGTTGGGACTCTCTTACTAATAGAATATATAGAAAAATAAACAGTCAAGCTGAAACATTAGTACCCAGCAGCTACTATGGCGATATAACAGTAAAAGGAGAACCCTCAGATTCTGAGGTATTTCAGTATTATGATGCTACGCTATCTAAGCTTTCGGTTCCTGTGGCAGATGAAACAGGTATAGAAACTATAAGAATAGATCTTATCTTTAAAGCAGGTTCAGGGAATGTAAAAGAAAATAAAGGAAAGATTAGTGTAAAAGCAGGGGTGGACATAAAGCAGTTTGGGTAGTCCTAGATACTGCACCCAGCATCTAGTATCCAAGATAGGAGTATTAGTTATGCCGACATATAAATATCGAGTAAGGGATAAGCATGGGCGTGCTGTATCAGGTATAATGGGTGGAGCTACTGAGAAAGAGGCAGTAGAAAGCTTAAAAAAGATGGGTTATACGCCAATAAGCATGAAAGAGCAAAAGCCAAGCAGAAATATACTGAATATAGAGCTTTTTAACCCCGTAAAAGCAGAAGATAAGGTCTTATTTACCAGGCAGATGTATACCCTGCTTAAGGCAGGCGTACCTATGTTAACAGGGCTTGAAGCTGTTGGCGAGCAGACAGATTCAAAAGTATTAAAAGATAAGATATTAAAGATAAAGGCTGATGTAGAGTCTGGAACAAGTTTTTCAGATTCTTTAGCAAAATATCCAAAGATATTTCCAGCATTATATGTAAGCATGGTTAAGTCTGGCGAAGCATCCGGAAAACTGGATGAGATTATGAAGAGTTTGGCAGAGATGGGTGAGTATGATATGGATATAAGCTCAAAGATAAAGTCTGCAACTCGTTATCCTATGCTTGCTCTGGGAACATTGGTAGTCGCGTTCTTTGTAATTGTGCTTTTTGTAATACCAAGGTTCACATCCTTTTTTTCAAGTTTTAACATGGAGCTTCCGCTTCCAACGCGCATTCTATTTGGATTATACAGAATAATACATGGTTATTGGTACTGGAGCTTATTGGGTATTATTGGTATTTGCGTGGGGTTTGTAAAATTTATTAATACGTCTTTTGGCAGAGAGAGATGGGATATGTTTAAATTAAAGATACCTGTGTTTGGGCCTGTCATATTTAAACTTGCTATGTCACGTTTTGCAAAGACAACATCTATACTCATTTCAAGCGGCATAGACATGTTAAAGACGCTTGAACTTACAGCGGATACAGCTGGAAATACTATTATAGCAAGGGCTATAAGAGACATAAAAGATGGTGTAAATCAGGGGCAGGGTTTAGCAGCACCAATGAGAGTAAGCAAGTTTTTCGCTCCTATCGTGATACAGATGGTCTCTATTGGTGAGGAGTCAGGAAAACTTGATGAGCTTCTCTTGAGCGCGTCAGAGCATTATGACCAACAGGTAGATTATACTATGAAGAATCTTACAACAATGATTGAGCCCCTGTTAATATTTGTATTAGGTTTTATGGTATTATTTGTTGCGCTCGGTGTCTTTCTGCCTATGTGGAACATAGTGCAGATTGTAAATCAATAAGATGCTGGAGAAGTAATGGCGAGAGGCAGTAATGAAAAAGCAAGGTCGCTGGTTGAACTCATAATAACGTGGATTGCGATATTTATAATTATAGGGTTTCTTATCACGCGGGCAAGCATTCTTTTGACAAGCGCAAAAAAAGCAATACTTACAAATGAATTGAGCAACATAAGGCTTGCCGTCTCTTTGTACCATATATTGCATAAAACCTACCCAGATAATATTGAGATGCTTATAGACAAGACCTATAAGATACATGCACGCAAGGGGCGTGTATTAAAAGGCACATTTCTTAACCGCCTAAAACACGATAAGCAGGGAAGGCTAAAAGACCCTTTTGGCAATATTTATCTTTACAATCCGCAGACAGGTATGGTAAAATCGCAAACAGATAGTTATAAAGATTTGTAAAAGGAGGGGCATTATTATGAGGGAAAAAGGTTTTACATTAATTGAGCTTGTTATGGTTATTGTGATCCTTGGTATTCTCGCAGCAGTGGCTCTACCGAAATTTATCGACTTAACCAGTAACGCTAAGATTGCCGCTACAAAAGGAGGCCTTGGAGCTGTTCGTTCTTCAGTTGCGATAAAATACGCGAATCGTGTCGCGAATGATAGCGGAACGGATTTCCCTACTTTGACCCTTACAGATTTCTTAGGCGCAAAGTATCCTAGAAATGAATTGAATGACAAAACAGATATAACATTTGTTTCTACCCCAGTTGCAGGTACAAACACAACAAGTATTACTTACGGTTGGTGGTATATTACAGGTTCAGGTACAGAGGCAGGCCGGTGCGGCGCGTATTCCGATGGTACAGAGGATGTATCTGAGTGGTAATAACCGAATAGAGTGTCTCTTACATCAATATTAGGGGAATGACAAATATGTCATTCCCCTTTTTTAAATATTATGGAAAAATTTATTTATAAGAATAGATATCTTATCCTGGTATCGTTTATCTTTACAGCATTGCTCTGCATTGTGTTTAAAGATGTTATATTCTCAGATTATATCTTTGCAAGAAGGGATATAGCAAGGCTGTATCTTCCTGTAAGGGAGTTTGTGGTAAGCAGCATAAAGAACTTTGAAGCTCCTTTATGGAATCCATATGTATTTTGCGGCGCACCTCTGCATGCCTCTATCCACCACGCAGTCTTCTACCCTTTAACGATAATATATTATATAGGTGATTTTACAAGGGGTTTTAGCTTTTTTATATTATTCCATATATTCTTATGCGGATTATTTACTTATATATTTACACGTTCAATAAGTATATCTAAGCTGGGAAGTTTCTTAGCTGGTTTTAGTTTTATGTTTAGCGGCTATGTAATGTCAACGATATGTTTAACTACAGTACTAAGTTCTGTAACGTGGTTTCCCCTCGTGCTGTTCTTATTTTTAAAATCTTTAAAGAAAAGAACTTTATTCCTCCCTGTTGCCTTAGGAGTGGTTTTGTCTCTTATGTTTATAGCGGGAGACCCGCCAACATTTATTGTAACCTGCGCGCTATTATTTCTTTATAGCCTTTACCTGATCATAGAGGGGTTTATCAAAAAGAGGGAGTTAGATCTTTTTATTATATACAGTATGTTTGCGGCATCAGTAGCGTTCCTATTGCTTACCGCATTCCAGATAATCCCCGCGATAGAATACTATTCGCAGACTGTCAGGACCAGCATGTCCTGGCAGGAAGCCTCAGCATGGAGCCTGCCGTATAATCACATCTTAAGCTTTATAATACCATACTTCAATGAACCTGCTTTTTTCAGCAAAAACTTTTTAGAAGGGCAGAAATGGCTCGACAACTATTACCTTGGAATCATAACACTTTTGCTCGCTTCTTTCGCGCTCTTTTATAGCAGGAGAAAAAAAATTACATGGTTTCTCTTCGCAATGGGGATATTTTCAATAGCCTTGTCACTTGGAAGATATTTTTTTCTATTTCCGATTTTTTTTAAAGCCTTTCCGGGGTTTAGTTTTATACGCTATCCGGTAAGGTTTTTATTTATCTTCTCATTCTCAACATGCGTATTATCCGGCATGGGTTTCGACGCGCTAAAGATGTTATTTTGTAAAGGCAGGCCAGAGAAGATAGGAGGGGCTTTTCTGATAATAGGTTTTTTAACGGCGATTATCGCGATTATATTTATGGCTATTCCGGAAAAGATTATCGCGTTTATAATGCATTATTCAGGAAAGATGTTTCATTTTGATAGCGGGTTTGTTTACGCGGATTTGTTCAACTTAAGACGATCGCTTTTTTATGTAAGCAGTTTTGGAGTTTTTCTTTTCCTTTTCTCCAGGATAAAACAGAGAAAACTTATAATTGTCCCTATACTTATCTTAGCTGTATTTGACCTTCTTTTTACAAATACAGATTATAATTTTATTGAAGACAGAGAATATTTTAAGCGGCCCACAAAAAACATAAGTTTTCTTTTGCGGGATAAATCTATTTTTAGGATATTTCCTTCTCCATACTCATATGATATGTTCTCTGTGATACGTGGCGAGTCATTACATAAGGCTGTAGAGACGTCCAAAGACCTGCTTGCCAACAATCAAATGATGCAATTTGGTATTTCAGACGCTTGGGGTTATGATTCAAGCAAACTTAGTTCCAATAACGAGATGGTAAAGCTTATATATCTTTCTAAGCTTCCTAACGATACAAATCTTCTTAATCTATTAAATGTAAAATATATATCATCGCATGGAGATCTAAGCGCCTATGGGTACAAGAAGGTAAGTACCACAGAAAAGTCTACCATCTATCAGAATATACGATATCTTCCAAGGGCTATGCTGCTCAGGAACATTCTCTCCTTCGACAATGATAATGATATGTTAGATTATATGAGCACGCGTAAATTTAACCCCAAGAAAGAAGTCCTGTTAAAAGAGGACATTATCTTATCCGGTTCTTTTGACAGGAATATAAGAAAGGACACCCTCTCTATAACAGAATATAGCCCAAGAAGAATAGCAATAGATGTATCCGCGAAAACAGACGCTGTTTTGCTTTTAAGCGATACCTATTATACAGGGTGGAAGGTTTATTTAGATGGGGTAAATGAAAAGATATATTGCGCAGACTTCTTTTTACGTGCTGTTTTAATACCCGCGGGAAAACACAAAGTTGAGTTTGTATATGACCCATGGAGTTTTAAGATAGGGTCTATAATCAGTTCTATCAGCTTGTTATTACTTATACTATATATAGCTATATCGGTTTTAAGGTTGACCAGTAAAAAATTATTAAGTATAATAAACAAAAGATGTTGAAGCAGATTTTATGGCCTATTATGTGTATGGCATGCCGGTACTGAAAGGTATAAATTAATATTCTATTATGGAAAACATATTTTACGTTATAAGCAGATTATGTTCTAAGTTTGCTCCTCTGCCATTATCTCTCGGTATAGAGATAAGCTCCAACTCTATCAAGACAGCATTGGTAAAACAGGATTCCCACGGCTCAGCTTCTCTTATAGATTACGAAATAACGCAGGTAAACAATAAAGATAATGCCCCAATCATATTTAAAGAGATATTAAAGTCTAAAGGTATCTCATCATCAGTTAATGTAAAGTTTGTCGTCTCGGGAGCTGATGTGGATTCCAAAAGGGCAAAACTTTCCTCCATGCCGGAAGAGGAGATAGCCGCGGCGTTAAGATGGCAGGCTAAAGAACATTTTCTCTTTAACATAGATGAGTCTATGCTTGATTTTGAAGTGCTGAGATTAGCAGAGAAACAGGATGGTTCAGGCGGAGTTGAGGTTATAGCCAATATAGCAAAGAATGAAATCATAGATAGCAGAATATCACTATTAAAAAATACAGGTATTGTCCCCTCTGTTATCATACCTGTTGCTTATGGTTTGCGTAATATTTACAATATCTCAAATATGCAGGACGGAGATAATCCGGTAGCAATTATAGATATAGGTGCTGATACAACTACTATTGTAATAATAAAAGATAAGAATATAAGGTTTATAAGGCAGATAAGCTGTGCCGGAGGTGACTGCACAAAGGCTATGTCCGGCGCATTTGTTTCGGGTAAAGGAAGAATAGAACTTTCTCCTGAGAAAGCTGAAGCATTTAAAAAAGAATTTGGAATTCCAAATTGTTCTGAAGGAGAGCTTAAGGACGGGGTATCTGCCGCACAAATTGCTTCTATGCTGAGGCCTGTGCTTGAGAAGCTTGGTAACAATATAAGGCGTTCATTCGATTACTATATAAGCCAGTTTCAAGAAGAAAATATATCAAAAATATACATAAGCGGCGGAACGTCCAGCATGAAGAATATAGAATCTCAACTCTTTAAGATGTTATCTGTGCCTGTTGAGAAACTTAATGTTCCAAAGAGCATAAAACTAAAAATTCCAAAAGAAAAGGTTAAAAACCTTAATGATGATTTTGCGTTTATAGCGCCTGCTATTGGAGCTGCTTTGCACAATATTGAAGGATTAAATCTTATTCCTTTAATATATAAAAAAGATAAAATAAGGAAGATCGAGAAGATTTCCGCAAGGCTGGCGTTTATATTTATTGTAATGCTGTTATCCGTATTTTATCTTTTTAATCTTGGCCATGAAGGGGTATTAGTGAAGATATTAAATGCACAGCGCCCACAATGGCAGAAGCTACAGGAAGTGCGGGAGCTTCACGCGCGGATAACTCAGAAGAATGCAATAATGAACCAAACGCTAAAGAGGCAAATACCTTTATATTATCTATTTAAAGCGTTGGCTAACGCAATACCAAGAGAGATTTATCTGCGCGATCTTAGCATAGAAGAGCAAGCTACCAGTATGAGCATGGAAGGGATTGTCGTGGAGACAAGCGAGCTAGCAGAGATTACATTGTCAAAATTCATAAAGTCTTTGGAAGATTCTATATTTTTTCACGATGTTTTATTAGGTTCAACCCAGGATGTGGAGATATCAGGCAGACAGGCGTTAGAGTTTAAGATAAGCTGTGGATTGGGAAGAGGTTAGATGAAAAAGGCCGTTATAAAAAACAAGAAGCAATTGTTAAGCATATCCGCAATAGTGTTTGTTGTTTTAATACTTTTTGTATTTGCCTATATACCACAACATCAAAAAGTGAGTAGCCTGAAGAAACAGGTGCAGGATATAGATGAGCAGATAAACCTTACCAAGTCTATACTTGGTGATATGAAGAGATTGGGGCCTTTTTTAGGCCAGATGCAACAGGAGATGAAGCGTTTTGAGGATAGGCTTCCTACTACGAAAGAGATAGCGTCAGTAGTATCGGAATTATCAAACCGTTTTAAAAAAGCCTCTTCACTTGAGGTTTTAAGCATAAGGCTGCAGAAACCTTTGCCTGTTTTAGATAACGATTACAAGCCTGTCTATATGGATGGAAAGCCACTTAATAAAATAGAGATAGAGCTTAAGTTTCGGGCTACTTATGAGGACTTAGCAGAGTATATCAGAAAGGTGCAGGATAGCCCAAAGACACTTGCAAGCATAGACAGTATAAAGATAAGTAAAGACGACAGCATAACTCCAAGCTTAGGTATTGTGGCTTTATTTACTATCTATGTAATCGATAGGGGTTGACCTTAATATGAATTTTATCGATTTTAAAAATCTTAATACAAAATCAAAAATAGAGATTATAGCCACCTCTTTTATGATAATCGTTTTTATACTGATACTCGCAAATAGTTTAAAGACTGTATTTAAGTCAAAGAAGTTGACCAGCGAAAATTTTTATATGTCAACGGATGCGTTTAAGGAGATAATAAAAAGAGATGTTATAAGCCCAAAAGATACAGGGGTAGTCGGTAACCGGGATATATATAAGGATATAAAAAAGGAAGAAGATCTTAAGCCCTGGGGCAGAGACCCTTTTTCTGAGAAAACCGCTTTAAGCGTCGGGAGTATGCCTATATCAAATCTTAAGGTCGAAGGCATCTTTTTCCAGCACGATCAAACTCCACAGGCAATCATAAATGGAGAGGTCTTAGAAGAAGGTGATAAAATAGGGGATATTACTATAATAGAAATAAATAAAGATACAGTCATAGTAACTGATGGAGAGAAGAATTATAACTTGCATCTATGGTGAGACTAAGATATATCAGATGATTGTATAATAAAATGACCCGGATTATCACCCCTTTTATTTATATGGGGCCCCATCGTCTAGTGGCCTAGGACGCCAGATTCTCATTCTGGTAACACGGGTTCGACTCCCGTTGGGGTCACCAGAGTCGTAAGTAGCTGTAATTCCTATAGTTATAAAACAAGAATCAAAATATCCCGATATTACCGGATTAAAAACTTTTTCATAAATTGTTTTTTTAAACCTTGAAAATTTAACAATATGTGTTATAATTATGTTGTAAAAAGTTAATCAGTAAAACCCCTGGCAAAAATAAGTAGTGGTCTGTTTTTTAATCCTGAACTTGTAGAAGGATTTTTTGCCATGAAAAAACTCGTCATACTTATAATCATTATTATTTCCACGTTTAATAGTATCCCTCGATTACACTCGGAACGAGCAAGCCAGGGCGATGCCCTGAGGCCCATGGCTACACGTATATTTCCTGAATATAATCAAATAATAGAACATATCAAGAGAGACCATCGTTATTGGAAAAGAACCGGCGAATCTGCTTTAGGAGAGGTAAGCCAGTTTAAAGTAAGCGTTAGAGAACACCCAGGCAATCCTATACTTATTCCTGATTATAAGAATGAGGTTTTTGTATTAAATCCAGGTGCGATAAGAATAGGGGATACATATTATTTAGCTGTACGGTCATCAACTCGTGATAAGCTATCAAGGATATTTATTGCAACCAGTAAGGACGGTTACAATTTTCAAAGAAAGCCCGGATTCTTTTATGCGATTCCTGGTATAGATTCAAATGGTGGCATCGAAGACTCGAGACTTTTAATTGTAAAAGAGTTTCCTAACAGAGTATTTATGCATTTTACCTATTGCCATGATGGTATATTTGAAATTGCCGAAAGCTCTATTGCTATGCAGGACTTTATAAATATAAACCCTGCAGGGTGGAGCCCTATGAAAAGGCTCTTTCCCGGAAAGAGGGATAAAGATTTTGTGCTGATACCGCGAATGTTGAATAATAGATACTATGCCTACCACCGGCCTGAATTTGAAAGCGGACAATTAGTTGGACGAGGCATACATCTAGCTTATACAGATAACCTTATTGACGGCACATGGGAGGACTTGGGCATGGTAATGGCTCCCAGGAAAGATTACTGGATAGGAGCAGGGGTGGTACTAGAGGCAGAGAATGCCTGGATTTTGATTTATCATGAAGCGCAACAGCTTGCTGATACGGACAAACGCTATGTATGCAAAATTGCTCTAATAGATAAAGAAAATCCGGCAAATATTCTTTATGCTCCTGAAGAGCCGATACTTGAAAGCAATCCATCTGAGACAGAGATGCTTAAAAAGACAATAGGGCTTGAGTCTTGGGTCCCCAATGTTAAATTTATAAATGGCGCTATAGTATTGGGGAAAGAGAGGCTGTGACTGAAGGAAGTGAAATTGTTCTTTATTATGGTCTTAATGATACGGTTGTATCTGCTGCAATATTAAAAATTGAGAAAATGCCGGATATTTCAAATGGAAGAAAGGCAGTGCCTAATAAGCCCTTCTCGGGTATAAATTTCGGCCAAAATAAAACTGTTTTAATAAATATTGACTCTGCTGCCTAACCACCCTTTTTAATTGATACCTGCCGATTCAAACTCTTGACTATTTATATTTCATCAGGTATACTTCTTTTATATTCCATAACTAACGCGTAACTTTATTGTAAGGTATTTTTTAAATACTTTAGAAAAGATTTGAATACCACATTTTAAAAATATGCTATATTTAAAATTAATACATAGTAAATTTATTTCAATTATACTATTACTTGCTATTAGTGTTACTACGTCTGCCTATGGCAGTACTAACCCCGCGCTTTTTACCAGAAAATCCCATGCGCAACGTTACTTAAAAAAATCTGGCAATAAATTGCCCCTCGATTTTACCGGTAAAGACTCATCGTCGGCTATAAACATTCCCCGGAGATTAGGGGTTGTGGTGGAGCGTTATAATGGTGAAAGTGGTTATACAGTTATACATATTCAGGACTCCCATATCAACCCTACAGCTCAGTTTAATATAGCAAGCATAATAGAAGAGATTGCCACAAAATACAACACATCTCTTATGTGCTTAGAAGGTGCTTCTGCAGAACTTGATATATCCTTTTATGATAAGTTTCCTGATGATGAAGCAAAGCGCAGAATAGCAGGTTTTTTTGTGGAAAGAAGCCTTTTTACGGGTGCTGAGTTCTATAAAATATTACACAAAGCCCAATATTTGAAAACTATAGGCGTAGAAGATAAAAAGGCCTATTTAGAACACCTTTTTTACCATAGAAAAAATCGGCTAAGTAGAGAGGTTGTATTAGGATCTCTTAAGGAGCTTGAAAGAGGCCTAATCAGTTTAAAGAGTAGAGTATATTCCAAAAGTTTAAAAGACTTAAGCGGAAAAAGCTGTCTTTATCATTTGAAGCAGTTTAAGCTGCCTGAATATCTTAATATATTAGAGAAATATTCTAAAAAAGCAAAGATAGATATCTCTAGATATGAGAACCTTATTAAAATGCTTGCGCTTATGGAAAAAGAGAAAGAGCTAGATTTTCAAGCAGCGGCAACGGAAAGAGAAGCACTAGTTCTTTATCTTTCAGAATTACTGCCTGCCAAAAAGCTGAGAGAGCTTTCCGCAATGAGCCTTAATTTTAAACTCAACAAGAGATCGGACATTGAATTCTATACCTATCTTGAACAATTCCTCAATAGCCAGTTGTTGCAAGTTAAAGATGCAATACGCGCTATGCGCTACAACCATCTTATTGCTTACATAGATTATCTTAAATTCTCAAAGTCTATCGATTATCTTATGGTTTATGATGAGGCAGAGCGCTTAGAAGAGGAGGTTTCAAAAGCACTTTGCACAAATTCAACACAACAGAGGCTTGTTGAATACACCAAAGCTGTAAGTATCCTGCTGGATTTTTACGAGTTGAAGCTTACCAGCGGCAGGTTAGATTACATGGATAGAAATCAGGATTATTTTGATATTCAAAACATAATACAGTTTTTGAAAGAGGCTTGCAATAAATATGGTTTGCCTCTTGAAGATGCTCTCCTTGTATCTATAGACAAGATGTTTATTGAAAACACTAAAAATTTTTACGAGATAGCGCTGAAACGGGATATAGCCATTACAGAAAATACACTAAAATCTATGAGATGTCAGCGTAAAGACAGGGCCATACTAATAACAGGGGGGTTCCATACCCGGGGCATAACTAATATCTTAAAAGAGAAGGGTATATCCTATGTTGTAATATGCCCTAACATCGGCTTAATGGATTCAGAAAGGCTTTATTTAGATAGATTAGCAGGCAGGCTGCAGGATGTTTCAGAGCTAACAGAGCTTTTTAGCCAGACACTAACAGCCCCTCTTGTTACAGGGGATGCTTCAGTAGCAGAAGTAAGCTTTATCGCGCAAGAAGCATTTAAAATGTGCTGGAATATTTCAAATAATGCGAAAAAACTCAACACCCCAGCTCATAAAGCTGAAGAGATGGTGCGTCAGATTAACAGCCGTAGCATAAAAATATACCCATATGACAAGAAAAACGACGCCTATATGTTAGATAAAGGGGGAGTGTTAAAAGCAATTTATGATTCTGACTATCCCGTAGTTGTTAGGTTTATGATAGAGGGTATTTCTGATTATGTTATTTTAGGTTTTAGGGTGGAAGAAGACGGCATATCTGCTTTGTCTACACACTTTCCTGATGACCTGCAGGGTAAAAGGTTAAATTCGCAAGTTTTCGAAGCCTTAGGCAATGTGATAGAGAAAGGCGCAATACTTAGGGCAAAGATATCTAATTCTATGACCAGGAAGAGATTGTTTAGTGCTTTTGAAGTAGTAGCTGGTAGTATAAAAAAGAGAGGGGCGGGGGATAATATTGTCGTTGATGAAAATCTTATTGCGGATGCCTTTTCAAAAACACTTATGGGTAATCTATTTGCAAGGGCCGGGTTTAGCAATTTCAAACTTATGCTTAAGAGAAATAATGGTAGCTATATGAGGGGCCTTGAGGCCTTGACCAATATTTTACTTGCGAGCAGAGACGGAAAAAAGACAGGAGAATTTTGTCTTGAGGCTGTAAAATTATATAGCAGGCAACCCACCCTTCCTCAGCCCCAGGATGGCGAAAAGGCCGAGCCTATAAAATCCTCATCCGCGGGCAAGGAGCAGGCCAAAGAAGATATCACCATGGAACGCTTATCAGAAAAGGAGAGAGAGGCTATTGCTGACGTTTCAGATAAGGTCTTGGCAGTATATCCAAAATTTAAGATACATAAAAAGGAGCTTAACTACTTTATAATGCTGATAGGCCCAGGCGACTTCTCAAAGGCATTTGCTAATAATCTTGTGGCAGTTGTCAATGCCCTCAAGACAGTCTTTAGAAATTGGGATGAAGATAAACTCACTGCTCTCATCAAACATGTTACCCAAGATGCCTTTACAAAGGCATTTGCTAATAATCCAGCGGCAGTTGCTCATGCTCTCAGGATAATCTTTGCTGACTGGGATAAATACACCATCTTTATAACTCACATTAATAAAGATGACTTCTCAAAAGCATTTGCTGATAATCCTATAGCAGTTGCTTATGTCCTCAGGACAATTTTTGCTAATTGGGATAAATACATTACCTTCATAGCCAATTTTAATAAAGACGTACTCTCAAAGGTGCTTATTGATAATCCACAGGCAGTTGCTTATGCTTTCAGAATAATCTTTGTTAATGAGGATGAAGATAAGCTTACTGCTCTCATCAAACATGTTACCCAAGCTGCCTTTACAAAGGCATTTGCTGATAATCCAAGGGCAGTTGCTCATGCTCTCACGATAATCTTTGCTGACTGGGATAAATACACCATCTTTATAACTCACATTAATAAAGATGACTTCTCAAAAGCATTTGCTGATAATCCACAGGCATTTGCTGATATTCTCTTGGCAACCTTTGTTGACTGGGATAAATACATTACTTTCATAACTCATGTTACCCAATCCGCTTTCTCAAAGGCACTTGCTGATAATCCTGTGGCGGTTACCAATAGTATCGCGAAAATATTTAATAACTGGGATGAATACAATAAGCTTTATAGCCAATACGGTAGGCAACTAAATATATTGCGCGATTATGCATCTGAGACGGATCAGCAGGATATAACAGATATCTTTATTATTATAAAGATGTTTGATATATTGAAACTCTTGAAAGACTTACCCAAAGAAGCAGATAGGAGACTCTTAAGAGAACTTCTTGATAAGAAGGGGTTAGAAGGCCTCTATCTTATCTTAAAGTTCTTCTATGAGTTCAATCCTCTCTTTGCTGATAAGCACAAACCATCCTTTATAAGGAACTTCTTAGGTATTAACTTTATTAATCAGGAGTTCGGATTCCGTTACGGCCGTAATTACGCCTATATATCTGCAGGAGAGAACAGGGAACCTGTATATACAATTACCAAGGTCTTCGGTTCAATCCCTTCAGCCAAAGAAGAGTTTAATGGGCTTAAACTGCTTGAGGAATTTGGCAAACTTACAAAAATCACACTAAACGAAAAATCTACATCCATAACTTACTCTACAACAGAACCAGGCCTGTTTATCATGCCTACTGAGTTTATGGCTTATGCCTCAAAACAAGAGAGAATGAAGATACTCATATCATTATTAAAAGAGTCGTTGCTTCAGATATACTCACTTGCACATAAAGGATACGCTCACACCAGCTTAACTTCTCTGAGTCATGGCATAAGGGACGATAACACGCCCAATGAGTGGATACCATATAGAGGAGGAGAGATAACCGATGTCCAAGAAGGCTTAAAACACCTTAATTTTCGTCCTGGTATAGGTTTAGTGGATGCGGAACATATATTTTATTCAAGGGAACTGGAACATTTAGACAGCAGCATTCTTAATAAAGATGTAGCAGGTTCAGTCTTTGAGCTTTTGTTAGGCCTTTGTTACGGAGCTATAGTACAAGGCTTCTCAACAGATGAGATAGTATCCTCGTTTACCTCAATAGAATTAGATATAGATGCTTTACCAGGTGAACTTCAGCACAAACAACAGATTTTTAAAGGTTCTGAAAAGCATCTCAGAAGGATAATCAATGATATCATAACTGACCATATACCGCATCAGAGAGACACCAACGCTCTTCTTCCATGGCTTGAAGAAAATCTACCCGGCCTTCTTACTGTAACAGCCAGCGAAAATAGGGTTATCCTGCCGGAACTTATTAATGTGTTGGATTATG
This sequence comes from Candidatus Omnitrophota bacterium, assembly GCA_030593065.1. GTDB lineage: Bacteria > Omnitrophota > Gorgyraeia > JABMRG01 > JABMRG01 > JAUVHV01. The sequence continues at coordinate 200,497 of JAUVHV010000001.1, forward strand.
CCCTTACAAAATCCTCATCCGCGGGCAAGGAAAAGGTCAAAGAAGAGATTATCATAGAAGGCTTATTGGAAAAGGAGAGAGCCCAGAGGATTTCAGGGCTTTTAGGTGAATTAGCCTCTATAAATAGCATGCAGGAGGTACTGCCGCTTAAATGGATGGAGACAATATCTTCCTTTGATATTATTGAGTTTTTTAAAAATATTAGGGGTATAGAATTAGAGGCAGAAAACCTGCTAATGGCAAAACTTTTATGGCATATTGTATGCCACACACTCGGGATAGAAGGCAGGCCGCTCAAGCCATTTTATGAGTTGGTGATACTGGATATAAGTGAAGAGAGCATAGCAGGACATTCTGCTGAATTTTCTTACTATTTAAGGCTTATGATTGAAGAAAAAATGGAAAAAGAGATAAAAGTTGAGATTGAGAAAATGCTTAAAGAAAAAAAGGTGAAAAAAAGAGAAAGCTTGATAGAAGAGTGGGATAAGGCTGTCGATGGTTTATTAGAAGAATATATTAATAACATAACTCTGCTTTTGAAAGATATAGAGGTTGAATTTAAGAGACAGGATTTATTTAAAGGGATCGAAGGAGCAATGGAACATTTTAGAGAGCGCTTTAACTATGTTTCAATAAAGCATTCTTCCGCGGGCAGAGAAACAAGGGGTAAGAAAAATAAACCTGTTGCTGATTTTACGCTAAGAATAACAAAAGAGATGATTCAGGCGGTTATGGATGGCAGTGAGTTTAGAAGCGCAAAAAACGGGAAGGATTATGAAATTAAGGCTGCTGTGGAAGAAGACTGGCTTGTTATATGGGTAAAAGAGGGTGGACAGCCCGACGAACTTAATAGAGACGAACATTCTTATATCGAACTCGACTTAAAATTCACGGAAAATAAAAATAAAACCGAGATCCTTATTGACAGGGAAAGCATTAAAGAACCGGACAGCGGTATATTGACCAATATCCTGGATTATATTATTCCTTATTTTAATGAAATTACTTATGTTTCAACCAACCAATGCCCGCAGATAATAGCCGGAGCTGAAAGGACAATCGAGAATATATTGAGAAGATCCGGCAGGGGATTTAAAACTGTTCAAAATAATTTTGGCGGGGTTTTTTATATCAACAAGCCGAAACCATTTAATCCGCATCTTAAGAAAAGCGAAAAAGAGCACCTCTCCGCCATAAAGCTTTCTTCCGCGGGAGAAGGTGGGGTTGCCCACGATGTCCATAAAGACGGCTCTCTTTCAATGGATAGGAGACAATTTTTGAAACAGTTGGTGGGAATCCCGGCCTTCTTAACTGTGCTTGGAACCAATAAGAGAGAGGCCTCAGCGCAGGGAAATATATTTGAAGATCCCCGCGATTTAATTCTTGATTTTGGCCAAGCGATAGACAGCACTGTTCTTGAAAAATATATTTCTGTGATTAAGGAACAAGGGCTTTTAGAGTTTAGCAGTGTTATTCAAAACGATTCTGATACAATGATTATTGTAAAGCTGGGGGAAAATAAGGTTGATGCCGAGGTAGTTGCCGGGAGGCTAAACAAGGCGCTATCAGGCAAAATTAGTTTTGCTAAAAAGTTTAAGTGTGTAAAGAGCAGCATTATATGGGAAGAGACTAAGACCTATAAAGAGATAGAGAATTTTGTGAATAGAGTTGCCCGTATTTCAGACTCATTGGGTATGGGTAGGGTGAATAGGGATAATCTCAGAACTTTGCTGGAAGGAGTTACCTATGTAGAGAGTAAGTACCTTCATTGGGAGCGCAGATTTGGCAAGATTAAACCAATAGAGTCATATACAGGCGCGATAGGCGCGACTCAGCTTGTAAAAAGTAAAGCCGTAAAACATATTGCTGAACTCGTATTTAAGCATAAGGATGGCCTGATAAAATACAGTAGTATTATCTCAGAGCTGAAAAGAGTTTTGGAAGAAAAGAATCCAGAGGAGAATTATCTGTCCGCTTATTTTGAAGCAGGAGATGACACCGTTCTGCAAAGATACGCCGTAGAGAAATTAAGGAGAAAGATACTTGCTAACCCTTTATTAAAAGGGGTTAATCTATATTACGCGCTTTCATTATGGTTAATACTGGTTGAAAACAAAAAAATTTCCACTACGTTAAAAATAGATAGAAAGATAATAGAGCAGATAGCCAATATAGCGCAATCCGACAGCAATGTCATCTCAGGAAAGGGCGCTTATAAACCTAAGAATTTACATGAAGCAGAATGCCGATGCGGGCAGGATCTTTTAAGGGCAGAGGTTATTTTCAGGATGCTGGGCGAGGAGGTTATCAAAGATATTGCCATAAAGCATAAAACCAACAGCAAAAGATTTGAGGTGTTATTTAACTATATGAAGGTAAAGGTATTCAATGATAAATCATATAACCAGAAGGTTGGATATGTATATCTTTTCTATTTGTGGGACAGGGCCCGCAGGCTGCAGTTAAAAAAAAGAGAGCAAGGTTATGCTTTTACAGAAGAACTGCCTGAGTATTTTGAATTTAATTCTCGTAGTTTTGATGAGAGATTAGCGGCTGCTGCTGCTTATAACTCAGGCTGGAGCACAGTTAGCAAGGCGTTAAAGGGTTTTGGCGCAGAGAAAGATAAAGATACAATCCCCCGCTGGATTAAGAATATGATAGGGCCAAACCGCCGAAATCCCAGAGAACCGATTAACTATCTGCGGACATATTTAGAATATATACTCCACTACAAGAGTGTTTTAGTTGATAAGGATTACAATTTAATGTGCGCTTTAATTGAAGAACGTTATAATCGTTTGCGATATGTGGCCACTAAGAAAGGGCCACGCCTTATTGAATATAGTAAAATCATAACTTCAGACGGGCAAAAACGATATACTGAATCAGAAAGAAGCAAGGATGATTTATTTAATTATAAGCTGGCTTCTTTACTAGCATCATTGCTCGGCAGCGATTATGTGGATAGCTATATTATCAGTTGGGGGATGCCAGGCTGGGAAGATAATATTTTAAGCTCTACAGCGCCAACCTTTAAATGGCTGGCAAAACGCATGTATAATGAAGAGAGTGTTTATCGTGAAAAAGGAGAGCAGGTATTGAATTATTTCAGGGATAACAAAAAGCAATATGGTAAATCTTTAGCAGCGTTAGAAAATTCAATAAGTGCCCTGACAAAGCACAAAGAGCCGTGGATAGTTTTGCAGAAAAAGATTAAAGCAGAAGCTAAAAGACAAAAAATCAGGGGGTATCTGGTTTGGGGCTTCAAGTACGCGACGCCAGTTTTTTTGGCAGGGCTTATTCCCGCGGCGCTTGGGTACATAATTTACAGGCGTCTCAAGCGTGAAAAAGCTTCTAAAGTGGGAGAAGCCGTAAAGACGCCTAAGCCGAAAAAAAGACAGGTTATATACAAACCTCCGGCTTTATATAAAAGCAAGACAACAGGAAAAGTGTATCTTGGAAAAGCTTTTGTTTCAGACAAAGAACAGAAATACACTGTTGAGAAAAGTGAAAAAAAGCACCCTCCCATTATGAAGTCTTCTTCTAGCGGTGAAAACAGAAACGAAATTATAACAGAAATGCCTATTATTAAGCAGGCAAGCATATCTGGCCAGCAGCTTTCCGCGCAGGCCCTGGAATTAGAGAAGTTATGTGTCAGCATGTTTAATTTTCCTTATGATCTTCAATTTGGCTATAGCCCATATCGCTATGGGATTATAATTGATGAGGCAGTGTTACGGAATGAAGAAAAGCGGATAATTGAATTTTTGGCATCTCAGAAAACCTCAACCGGCAAGGCTAAATTTATTATTCTTATTAATACAAAAGATGCAAAAGAGAGTATGATTGATAAATGGGGTTTACTGCATGAGAATATATTGAGTGTAGATAAATTTTTTAAGCAGAGAGGTGTTGACCAATCATGGTTAGGTTCAGAACAGGCTAAGGTTATACAAGCGGCAAGACTGCTTAAGAATAGGATAAGCCAGGGCCAGCCTATAGGAATTATCGCGGGGCCGTCTGTGGACATAGAAAAGATGGCGCATAACATGCAAAGGGAGAATGTAAAAGGAGTATTTATATCCTCACAACAACCGGCTGCCGCGCAAATAGATATAAGTGAAACTTCGATAATTGCTAATTTTATGTTTGAAGCTCTTTTAGCTGATATTCTGCTTAAGCTGAAATCCTATAACCCTGCCAAAAAATACACGATACAGGAACTTATTGAGATTCTTCCGCCAATAATAAGCATAGAATTTATGGAGAAGATAGAACTTCTTAAAGCCGCGACAGAAGCTATCTCTCAGGCTGCTTAATTCCTATATTATTAAAAAAAGAGAATGCTTAGAGGGTGAGTCAAATCATCCTTTTTTTAATTTCGGAGATGCCCTACCTCATCCAAACATCCTCACTACAAATATACCTAATAATATCAAGAAGTCAATAGGCATGAAGCAAAAAAATAATGCTTGACAGCTTAGTTGTATTTTTGTTATACTTTTTTTAAAAGAGTTTTTAAACCGTGGAATAAAAAGGGGGTATAAATATGGTAGTTAGGCAAACATTATTCAGAGACCAGGTCTTATCAGATCGCGAAAGGAAAAATTTGGCTATTCTGGATGTTATCAGAAAGAGTGGACCGGTTACAAGAACAGAGATATCGAAGGTTACAAAGCTTAATATTGTGACTGTGTCAAATTATGTAAACAACTATATTGACAAGAACCTGATTATAGAGAAAGGGTTTGATGTCTCAACAGGTGGCAGAAAGCCTACCCTGGTTGAACTGAATGCTAAGATGGGTAATGTTATAGGTATTGATATCGGCCCTGTTAATATGGTCGCGGTTATTACTGATCTGACAAATACAGTTATAGGAAAAACAAAAAGGCTTCGCCCTGACGGACCTATGAGTGAAGTCATAACTAGTTCCATTGAAATGGTTTATGAAATAATGGAGAAATCAAAGGTTGATAAAAATAAGATAAAGGGTGTTGGCCTCGGTGTTTCCGGTGTGATTGATTCCATAGCAGGAACAGTAAGGGATACAGATCTTACTAGAGGAAGAACAACAGGAAGCTATACTTCTGTTAAGTCTCTTGTACAGAAGGAGTTTAATATTCCTACGTTTGTGGGTAACGATGCTACTGTGGCAGCATTTGGGGAAAAGAGATTAGGTTTAGAGCAGGAGATAGATGATATGCTCTATGTCTACTCTGACGTAGGTTGTGGTATCATAATAAAAGGAGAGATATATTGCGGAGCAGGTGGAAGCGCGGGTGAGATGCAGCTTACAGCAGATAATCCAGAACTGCCTTTGCAGGGTAAAGACCCATCATATTTGCGGCCCTGGGGAGTTGACCTGGGTATAACTCAGGAAGCGCACCAGATACTTTCAAAAGAGAAGGCCGATTCTAAAATAATGGATCTTGCTGGAGATGACTTGGATAATATTACACCTGATATTATTATAGAGGCTGCTAAGGCTAAGGACAAGATAGCTATGGAGATTATTGAACGTGCAGGCGCGAACTTAGGTATTAGAATAGCCTATCTTGTAAATCTTTTTAATCCAGAAGTAGTGGTAATCGGGGGAGGCATAGAACAGGCAGGAGAACTGCTTCTTGGGCCTGTAAGAAAAACAGTAAGAAATCTTGCTTTTGAAGAACCGGCAAATACAGTTAAAATAGTGCCTTCAAGACTTGGTGACAGCGCTGTAGCATTAGGCGCGGCAGCGCTTGTTTTGAGAGAGATTTTTGCGCAGATCTAATATATAACCGTATCATAGATATGAGGCTAACCGTATCATTATGAATAGCCTCATATTGTTTTGCTAGCCTGAAATATTTCTTTAAATTTACATAAATATACATTGACAGTAACCGTATCATTTGTTAAAGTTAAATTAAGCTTAATGATACGGTTACTTAATTTGTAGGTAGTACTAATATGTAAGGCAAAATGAAAATGATGCGGTGGGCGTTTTTCTTTATTTTTTTCTCTATATCTGCGCTGTTTATATGCAGTTTTGATACGGTTTTAGCACAACCATATGAAACCGTATCACCCTATATATTGGCTGATTTACAATATGAGCAATATCCTGGTTTTTCCCGTATCATGGTTGCATCAAATGAAAAGATAGCTTTTGTCTCTTATGAACTCCAAAACCCTTATAGGATTGTAATAGATCTTATAGGGGTCTCTTTTTGTGAACTACAGGAGTATATTGAATATGAAGAAGGCCTTGTTAAATCGATTGAGATAATAGAGACACCTTATGTAAAACGCTTACCAGGCCTTGATGAGTACTTTTACGCAGTAGACTATATAATTATTACGCCACGCTCTAAGCTTTCCTTTACTGTATCATCATCAGAGGATGAAAAGGTAATAGTAGTGGATATTGGTGATCAATCAGAAGATAGTGTAGATACAAAACCGGAAGAAGAAGTAAGCCCTGTTAAAAAGGATCCTATTGGCCAAGAGCTTACAGCAGTGCCAAAGCCTGAATCATCGGTTATAAAAGAGAATATAATCGGTTATATCAATTTTGAAACTTTAGATGACGCTTCTTTGATTATCATTATATCCAATAACGAGGTTGTATATAAAATAGAAAGGAACCATTATCCTGATTTTAATATAGTATTAATACCTCAGGATCCGGTATTCACGGATCTGGAAGAGTATGCGGAACTTGATACAGGGTATTTGAAATCCGTAAGGATTGTAAAAGATACCATAGCGCCTAAACCAGAATCGCTTGATAATTATTATTATCCTATAAAATATATAGTAATAGAGCCGAACGTTGACCTGCCTTTTGATTTTTATTCGAATAATGACGGAACCATATCTATTTTAGAGATATACTACCCTGATATTGATAAAAGAAAAAAAGAGGCCATAGTTGAGAAAAAAGAAGTTGTAGCTGATGTTGATATGGAAAAAGAGGCGGAATTGTTTGCGCAGGATGTCAGAATGAGCCTGCTTAAACAATTTAAGGAAGAGATAAAGAAAGAAAGCCTGTTGAGTAAAGAAAAAGTTGCGGAGCTTAAAAAAGAAGAACTTGAAAAGAGGAGAAAAGAGATAAGCAAAAAGGCAGAGACTATTGGCAGAGAGCTCTTAAAAGACCTTATTATTACAGGAAAGGGCATGTTGAGCCTCAAGAGATCACAGGATATTGCCATTGAGAACAATCTACAGGCTAAGATCTTAAAGGAAGAGGTAAAGCTTACAATGCTGAAAAAGAGGGATGCATTCAGGTCCCTATTCCCTAATGTGAAGCTCAAGGCATCACATACGGTCGGAGATGTTATGGAAGATATTGCCTTTACTGAAGAACAGTATGGCGTAGAAGGAGAACAGGTTCTTTATCAGGGCGGCAGGCTAATGAATGCATACAAACAGAGTAAGGTGAATGTCGCTCTTTCAGAAGCCAGGTGCAAGAAGATAGTGAATGACCTGAATTTTAAGGTTGCGGAGGCATATTATAATATTGTGACAGCGGTAATGAATATAAGATTGCAGAAAGAGCTTTTTGAACAGGCAGAGGTAATTGTTGAATTGGCAGATAAGAGGTATGAGGCGGGTTTAAGTACTAATCTTGAGATACTCAATGTAAAATCGCGTTATAACCAGATACAATTTCAGCTTGCTACGGCAGAAAGGGATTTGGCATTGGCAAGGTTTAAGCTTAAGCAGGTAATAGGCCTTGATATTAGTGAACAGGATATAGATCTTTCCGAAGTCGATACAGAACTTCCATTTAAGATTGTTGATATCAATCTGGATGAGTGTTTAAAAGCAGCGTCAAATAATCAGCCTGATATAGTGGTCAATAAGCTGCTCGTTGAATCTAATGACTATGGAGAAAAGATTGCCCAGGGAAAAGAAGGGTTTAGTGTAGATTTGACAGGATTTTATGGCAGAGGGGATTCTTATTATGATACAGAACCAAAAAATTTGGATAATAACTGGAATGTAGGCCTTAAGGTGAGTAAGCCTTTCTGGTTTGCTACACCGTCGTATTCATTTACAAGAGATAAGACCAGCATGAAAGTCGGAGATACTGACAGAACAGGTTCAACTGTAAATTCAGGCGAAATAGCTATACTTGATAAGAACGCGCTTGCCGTGAGATCAGAGATTAAAGAGGCAAAGATTAATAAGCAGAAAGCTGAAAATGAATTGATAGAGACAAGGCGGCAGGCAGCTCTGGAGATAAAAGAGGCGTATTATAATTACCAGGAGTCTATTTTGCAGGTAAAAAACACCCTGGAAAAGGTGCGTTTTCATAAAGAGGCTACAAAGGTTGCAATGGCACAGGCCTCACTAAATGAAGCGCTCCAGTCACAATTACTGGAGGCCATGATACAGCTTGTTGATGAAAAGTCAGTTTACATAAAGGCGCTTTCTGATTACAGCCTTGCGATAGTAAAAATTAATAAAGCAATAGGTATCAAAGATTATTTTAATATTGATTAAATGGTTTAAGAAGAAGGAGTGATGAAATGAGTGCTTTTAGATTCAGGTTCTGGAAAAAGAGATTAAAATTAAAGCCCGCTGTATTTATACTGCTGATTTTTGTATTCGCGGCAGCGCTTCTTTTTACCCTGGGCCCGAAATATGCGCCTGAGTTTATGGATAAGATAGGCGCTACAAGGATTATTGATAAAATACCTTTTTTAAGGCATGAGCCTGAAGAGGAATTTGTAATTCCGGAGGAAGAAGTGGAAGATACGTTTGTAACAGTCAGAACGTATCGTACTATGAGAGGGGATTTTGTCGATATTTTACCGGGTATGGGTACAATAAAAGGTGACAGAGAAGTAGAACTCAGGTTTTCTGTAAATGGTATAATCGACTCTATCAACTTTTTCGAAGGTGATTTATTAAGAAAGGGTGATATTGTCGCAACTCTTGACCAGAAAGACGCGCTATTGAAACTCGAGTATTCGAAAAGTAAGCATAAGACCCAGGAGATAGCTGTAAAAGGCGCAAAGAAGAAGCTTGAGATACACCAGACGCTTTTCAAAGACGGTATAATAATAAAACCCAAGTTAGATGAAGTGCAATTTGAATATGAGAGCACCAAATCGCAGACAAAATCGAGCCAGAAAGAGGTAGAGTTTGCCCTGGCAGAGCTGGATAAGACATACCTCTATTCTCCGATAGACTCTGTAATGGGTACACGGAATGTAGAAGTCGGTGAGTTCATAACCTCTAATGTAAAGATAGCATCTTTGTATGAGACCTCCACTGTAATAGCGGAGATAGGCATTATCGAGAAGGATATAAACAGGATTGCGCTTGGACAGAAAACAACAATAACTGTTGATACATATCCCGGCGTGGAATTTGAGGGGCAGATAGAGAACATAGCGCCTATAATAGAAGGAAAATCAAGGACATTGACCGTTAAGATAAGAATAAAGAATAATAATCCAAGAGGAACGCTCTTGCCCGGAATGTTTGCCCGGATTTGGGTATCGGTATATGAAAGGAAGAATACTATCAAATTACCGTCTCCCTGTTTTTACGATATGGATAATAACGGTGAGTTCGACTCTGTGTATGTAGTTACAGATGATAATATTGCTGCGGTAAGGCCGATTAAGATAGGGTATGTTTCTACAGATTACGTGGAAGTAACAGATGGCTTACGAGAAGGCGAGCAGGTAGTTTCAGAATCTATGGCAGAGCTCAAAGACGGTGTCAGGGTTGATGTGATTGAGATTCAAGAAGCCGCCTTTTAATACCGAAAACCTATAACCTGAAACCTACAACCGAATACAATGGGATTATCAAGTTTTTCAATAAGAAGGCCGGTTACGGTCATAATGTTTTTTTTAGGTATCGTGCTTTTTGGCCTGATATCATGGACAAGGCTTCAGCAGGAGCTATACCCCCCTATTACTTATCCCCAACTTAGCGTAATCACCTTTTACAAGGATGCTGCCCCTGAGGAGATGGAGATTCTGGTTACAAAGCCTGTAGAAGAGGCTGTTGGTACAGTAAGCGGTGTGCGGCGCATAAGTTCTATTTCAAAAGAGGAGACATCCCTCGTCATAGCGGAGTTTAGCTGGGGCACGAATATGGATTTTGCGGCTTTAGGAGTACGGGAGAAGATAGACCTGATAAAAGAGAGTCTTCCTCGCGGCTCTGAAGACCCTATTGTTATGAAGTTTAATCCGTTTGAGCTCCCTCTTATGGTTTTAAATATTACCGCTGATAAGATTAGCCCGGCAGAATTGCGTAAAATCGTTAGTAAAGTAATCAAGAATGAGATAGAAAAAGCAGATGGCGTAGCAGCTGCTAATATAACCGGCGGGCGAATACCTGAGGTGCTTATTGAAATAGATCAGGATAAGCTCATGTCCAAACAGCTTGCCCTTAATGAGGTAGTGGAGCTGATAAGTAAGTCAAACCTCAATTACCCAGCGGGTACTATAGAAGAGAGCTTTTATGAATACCTGATAAGGACCATAGGCGAATTCCAGGTTATAGGAGATATTGATAATGTTGTAGTAGGGCTTGATGATAGAAAGAAAAAAAGCGAGTTTACTGAATTCGGGTATCAGGACCAGGCGGAGAAAGAGGCAAGAGCGGTGCCTGATGTCAGGCTTATTTTTCTTAAAGAGATAGCCACGGTTAAAGAGGTTTTTAAGGATAAGACATCGGTTTCCCGTTTTAATAACCGGGATAATATATCGATAGCTGTACAGAAGCAGGCAGACGCGAATACACTGCAGGTAGCAAATCGTGTAAAAGATATCATCACGCGCTTAAAGAAAGTATTGATTAAGAATATAAATATAAATATAGTCGCGGATCAGTCGACAGCAATAAAGACTAATATACGCGGTGTGCGTGACGCGGCGCTCCAGGGAGGTATTCTCGCGTTCCTGGTACTTCTCTTTTTTCTGGGGAATGTAAAAAGCGCGGCAATAGTCGCGCTGAATATACCTATATCTATGATGGTTGTATTCGCGTTCATGTACTTAAGCGGTATAACAATAAATATGATATCTTTGGGCGGCCTGGCGCTTGGCGTGGGCATGTTGGTGGACAATGGCATAGTTGTAATCGAGAATATATACAGGCATCGCCAGGAAGAGAATATGCCTTTGAAAGAATCGAGCATCTATGGCGCTACAGAAGTAAGCGGCGCTATTACAGGTTCTACGCTTACAACTATAGCTGTCTTTCTTCCCATGATTTTTGTAATAGGTATAGCAGGACAGATATGCAAAGACCTGGCATTTACAGTAACATTCTCTCTTTTAGGATCATTGGTCGCGGCATTAACATTGATACCTATATTAAGCTCTAAAGTACGTAATATTCCATCAGTGGTTGTGGAAAAAGAGAAGGGCTTAGCTGGTATGATTCTCAGGCCTCTGCAGATTTTTACACAGAATACACTCACCCTTTTTATAAGCCATAAGCCCATCTGTTTAAGCCTAGTGCTTCTTATCTTTCTTGGAACCTGTTTATTGTTACCTATGCTTGATACAGAACTTCTTCCAAAGGTTGACCAGGGCCAGTTTACCATAAAATTGGAACTGCCCCCGGGAACAAACCTCGATTTTACAGATAGTATCACAAAAAAGGTAGAGTCGTATCTTTTTGAGATGCCGGACATAGAAAGCGTAACAGTCAATATAGGTTCTACAAAAGAGAAGAAGGGTACAGCGCTTCTTGAAACAATGGGTTCTAACCAGGCCCAGATTATAGTCAGTTTAAAACCTAAGGCAAGATTTGGTAGAAGGGGAGAAGGCTTTCGCGTAGCTTCTACTTCAGATATTTTGCAGAAAATAAAAAACCAGCTTGGGCCCGAAGACCTTACAGGCGCTAATGTAGAATACATACTCCAGGAAAGCGTATTTAAATCCGCTTTTCAAACAGATGCCCCTGTTGTTATAGATATCAAAGGCCATGAGCTTAGTAAATTACGCGGTATTACCAATGATATAGAAGAGCGTTTGAGTAAGATACCCGGAATATACAGCATAAGAGATACTCTGATCGCACCTGCTCCGGAAGTTAAGATAAATATATTTAAGGATAAGGCAGCAACGTTTAATCTTGCGGTAAGTGATATAGCGCTTACCGCTCAGACTGCTATAAAGGGTTTTGTAGCAACGAAATTTAAAAGAGAAGGCGAAGAGATAGATATACGAGTGCGGTTACAAAAGTCTGACCGTGATAATATGGCAAGAGTAAGAAGATTACAATTACATTCTCCGTTAGGCATAGATGTACCGCTTGCGGAACTTGCCTATTTTAGTACAGGAAAAGGCCCAAGCGAAATAAAACGCCAGGATCAGGAAAGGGTTGTTGTTGTAACGGCGTCTATATTAAACAGGTCGTTTAAGGATGCGTCAGGCGCTATTGTCTCTATGCTTAAAAAATTAAAACTTAAATCCGGGTTTTCAGCGGAACTTACCGGGGAAAGAGAACAGATACAGGAGTCTTTTTCAAGTCTGCGGATGGCGCTTATCTTATCAATACTCCTTGTTTTTATGATAATGGCATCCCAGTTTGAATCTTTATGGCAGCCGTTTGTAATACTCTTTACTATCCCACTCTCAATAATAGGTGTTATTTTAATTCTTTTGTTTACAGGTACGCCGCTTAGCGTAATGGTGATATTGGGAGTAATTATCCTTGGCGGTATAGTAGTAAATAATGGCATTGTGCTTATAGATTATACAAATATATTGAGAAAACAAGGTTTGAGCGCGTACGATGCTGTTATTACCGCAAGCCGCAGGCGCTTAAGGCCTATAATAATGACAGCTCTTACTACGATACTGGGTTTAGTGCCTTTGGCATTGGCTTTGAATGATGGGGCGCAACTACAGCAACCTATGGCAATAGCGGTTATAGGCGGGTTGGCAGTCTCTACGTTTTTGTCGCTTATTATCATACCAACCATATATTTAGGCCTTGAAGATTTGATCCAGTTCCTAAAAGATAGATTGCGCGGCAGCAATGTTAAAACTCAGGATAAGGAAAAGCTGCTTGCGCCAATACCTGATGTTGCGCCTGCGCCAATAAAACCGATGCCTGTTATAACAGAAGCTAAAGAGCAGGAAGATACTAATAGGACTATAGCGGAAAGGGAGATAACAATAGAGTATGAAGACGATTTAGGTAAGCCAAAAGAGAGGCCTGCAAAGCCGGATGACAGAATGCAGGGAAAGATACCACTCAGTACCTGGAAGAGGCTTACCCCAAGGCATAAAGAACTTATAATCTATCTTAGAAAGAATAATAAAATTACAAGGAAAAAATATTCTGACCAATTCGGCATATCTGTTCCAACAGCAGCGCGCGACATTAAACTGCTTTTAGATAAAGGTATAATTATCGCAAAAGGCCCTGCCGCGATAGGGCGTTATTATATGTTAGATGAGGAGATTTAGTGGGACTACCGCATTTTTCAGTAAAAAGGCCAATTACTATATCTATGTTCTTTCTGGGCATAATTATTATAGGGCTTATCGCTTTTAGCCGTCTGCCTATCGAACTTCTTCCAAATTTCAGTTTTGGCGACATATCAATATTTGTTAATATACGAGGAGGTATACCGCCGGAAGAGGTGGAAGAACAGGTAACCAAACCTATCGAGGAAGCGGTAGGCACTGTCTCTCATCTGCGCGATCTTATATCCATATCAGAAGAAGGCCGTTCGCGCGTAGTGCTGCGGTTTGAACCCGGCATAAATATGAACTACGCTTTTTTAGAAGTCAGGGAGAAGTTTTCAAGGATAAGATCCAAGCTTCCCAAGCAGATAGAAAAACCTGTTATCGCGAAATTTGAGCAGCAGGATAGGCCCATAGTGATACTTGCTGTTACGGCCTTAGGATATACGCCTGAGATGCTCAGGAGGATTGCGGATGAGAATATAAAGGATCGTATCCTGAGAGTAAATGGCGTAGCCAATGTTGATATTGGCGGGGGTAGGGAACGCAAAATACTTGTTGAGGCAGATCAGAGGAAGCTTCAGGCATATCGCCTACCCATCGGAAAGGTTATAAGCGCTCTCAACACGAACAATTTAGACTTGCTTCTTGGTTCATATGATAAGGAACGGGATAAACATCTTATTCGTATTATAGGTGGATTTAAGAGTATAGAAGATATAGAAAATATCGGTATTGCCGCTACGCCAAGCATGTCTATTATCAAAATAAAGGATGTCGCGAGTGTCAAGGATTCTTATCTTGAGGCCAAGAGCTACGCGCGCGTAAATGTTCTTCCTGTAGTCTCTTTATATATCCAGAAAGAGAGCGAGGCAAATACAGTTGAGGTAGCAGACGGCATCCAGAAGGTGAAAGATGAACTTACCTCCGGCATATTGGATAAACGTATAAGGCTTATCGAGACCTATAACCAGGCAGATAGCATAAAACAGGCCATCGACAGTGTTAAAAAGACTCTTTTATGGGGCGCGTTATTTGCCATCCTGATATTGTGGTTTTTTTTAAGAGATATACGTTCCACTTTTATTATAGCGGCTGCCATACCAGTATCTGTAATAGCTACTTTTATGTGTATGTATTTTTTTAAGATTACACTCAATGTCATGACCTTAAGCGGTTTAGCTATCGGTGTTGGTATGCTTGTAGACAGTTCAGTTGTTGTGCTTGAGAATATACACAGGCTTAAAGAGCGGGGCCTTAAGGTTGCAAACGCGGTAATTGCAGGCGCCCAGGAGATGATACTCGCGATAACAGCGGGAACCATAACTACTATTGTTGTGTTTTTACCAATTATCTTTATAAGCAAAGATATAAGGATCTTGTATATGGGGCTTGCCCTTACAGTGACATTCTCACTTATTGCGTCGTTATTTGCGGCGCTCTCTTTAGTTCCTATGCTTTCGGCCTATTTACCGGGGATGAGTTGGTATAGAGTATTCAGATTAAAAGGCCCCAAAGAAGGGGGCCCTCAAAAAATAGTTGGTGTAAAGCAAAAACTATTTATAGAAAAATTCAGAAAAAAATATAGAGGCCTTTTGATAAAGAGCCTGCGCAGCCGTTATCTTCTGACTATTATTACATTGGTATTATTTTGCGGCGCGATATATGTCTTGCGGTTCCATATAGAAAAGGAGTTTATCGGTACGGCAGGACAACAGGATTTTACTGTATTTATTGAACTTCCGACGGGCGCAAAGCTTGATATTTCAGATCAGGCTGTTTCAGGTATAGAGAAAATATTAGAGACTATCCCTGAGATAAAACAGTTTTCATCCCGTATAGAGAAGTGGTCATCCAAGGTTTATGTAAAACTGGTTCCTTTGGCTCAGAGAACGCGTTCCGCCAAGGAGGTTATTGAGGACCTGCGCACAAGGGTTGAAGATGTAGAAAGAAAATTCCGTGAAGCGTTTATCTATTTTGAGGAGGCAGAAGAGTCAGAGACCAATGAAATTATCATCGATATTTTTGGATATAATTATAACACGCTCAACGAGCTCGCAATATCCATGCTCACCAGGATGCAGGCTATTCCAGGGCTTCTGGACCTTAAGATAAGGTGGAGAAAAGGCAGGCCGGAATGGAAGCTCAAAGTGGATCGCCAGAAGGCAGCGCTGTATGGGCTCACAGTCGATGATATTGCGAATGTGGTCCATGCGCAGATGAGAGGTTTAAGGGCTACACTCTATCACACACAGGCAAAGGAGATAGAGGTTATAGGCAGGTTGCAGGAAAAAGACAGGCGTACGCTCGATCAACTCAGAAAACTTACACTTATAACAGCAGATGGCACAAGAGTGTTTTTGGAACAGATTGTCGATTTTGAACCGGGTATAGGCCCAAGCAAGATATGGCGAAAGAATAAATCCAGGATGATACAGATAAGCGCAAATCGCGGAAACTATGCCTTTGGTACGGCAGCAGAGAAGATACAGGGGGTATTAAAGGGCCTTAAGCTGCCTAAGGATTACTATTATAATTTTGGTGAAAACTACTGGAGAATGATACGTAATCAGAAGGAGTTTTTAGCGTTTTGGCCGCCCGGCATATTGTGGATAGTTATAGTGCTCATATACCTGGTGCTTGCATCTCTATTTGAATCTTATTCCCAGCCTTTTATTATTATGATAACAGTTCCTCTCGCAACTATAGGTGTTGCCGCGGCATTGTGGATAACAAAGAAGACAATAAATATAAGTGTCCTTATGGGTGGTATTATGCTTGGTGGGATTGTTGTAAATAACGCTATTATACTGATCGACTATACCAACCGCTTGATACAGCAGGGATTTCGAAGGCAAAGAGCTATTATAACAGCCAGTATAAGGCGTTTGAGGCCAATTATGATGACAACCTGCACAACCCTTTTAGGCCTTCTTCCTATGGCCGTTGATAGGAGTGAACAGGCAACTCTCTGGTCCCCATTGGCAATAACAGTTATGGGTGGGCTTATCAGTTCGACAATACTTACCCTTTTTGTTGTTCCAAGTACCTATCTGATTTTCCAGGACATAAAAAGACGTTTCCTACCCCAGCCTTAAAAATCCATATTTTTTGGCAAATTTCCTTGACTTATAGTGATTAAATGGTATACTTTTCTTGTACCTTAATAAAGGTTTAAAAAATGGTAAAAAAAAGTATAATAAACATAAATAAAACTTTGGCATCTTTCACCTTCTAATGTGTTATATATATAGATAGTATACCTGTAAGGGAGTAATACCATGTTTTACACTAATAACAGAGGAAAAATAATATTTAAAAGTATAAGTATTATAATAGTCCTCTGTTTTTTCTTTCAGGATATCGCCTGGGCGACTAACGGCTTGCCATTATGGTCAGTAATAAATGGAAACCGTGTACTTGAAGCCCGCGCAAAGGATTTTACCAGTCTCGCCAAAATAACCATTCCAAAAGACTATGGTATTATAAAAGAGGTCCATAATACCGGAAGTGACAAGGTTATAATAAATATCCAGGATGCCCACTCCAATCTGGGCGCTCAAGAGTCGATAAACAAGATAATAGGAGCTCTTGAGAGCGATTATAGCCTTAAACTTATCTCTTTAGAAGGTGCCCGAGGATATGTTGATACCTCATTATTTCAGTCTCACCCTGACGATAACGCCAGAAAGGAGATAGCAAGGTACTTTTTAAACAGAGGCAAGATAAACGCGGCTGAATATTATAAGATAAGTTCAGATTCCGATATTAAGCTTTATGGAGCAGAAGACGCTTCTTTATACAGGGCCAATGTAGATAGCTATATAAAATCCTTAAAGAATAAAGGCCAGGTTCATAAGGCGGTAATAACCCTAAAAAAGGCGATATCAGATTTAAAGGCAAAGGCCTATTCAAAGAGATTAAGAGAGCTTGATAAAAAGAGGTGGGCTTACAGGGTAGCTGATATGTCTTTTAAAGAGTATTGGAAATACCTTGGAAAGCTTGCTAAAGCCCTAAGAGTTGATATATCAGATTATACGAACATAAAAGCTATTCTTACAGCCTCAGAGCTTGAAGAGAGGACAGACTTTAAACAGGCAGAAAAGGAACGGCAGGCGCTTATAGAGCTTTTAGGAAAGACGCTCTCTAAAAAAGATATGGAGAGGCTTCTTTATGAAAGTGTATCTTTTAGAGCAGGCAGGATAGAGGCATCGGTTTTCCATAATCATTTAAGAGAGATGGCTCTTTTTTGCGGCATAGATATATCACTTTACCCCAACCTCTCTTTTTACACTGACTATATTAACAAGCACAGCGATGTGATAATCGATGAACTTTTTATTGAGCTTGATGAGCTTATATACAGGATTCAGGAGAAGTCTTTTAGAAATGATGATGAGAGGCTCCTTGCCGATATATCAAAAAGAGCCGATATTATCATAGACCTTTTAGACGCGAAGATTATAAACAGAGACCTCGCTTATTATAAAACCAATAAGAAGGCTTTTCTGCCGCAAAACATAGCGCACGATATAACGCGGCTTACGAATAAATACAATGTAAATGCCAACTTAGTGCCTGAGATGAGGGTAATAGCAGAAGCGCTTCCTAATGTGGAGCGCTTTTATGATTTAGCATTTCAGAGAGACCTTGCTATGGTCGACAATACAATCGCAAAGATGGAAAAAGACGGCCGCCTGCTCGCGGTGCTGATAACAGGAGGTTTCCATACAGAAGGCATTGCCAATATATTGAAAAAGAAGAATATTTCTTATATGGTAGTCCTGCCAAAATTCTCAAAAGAGTCTTTAGACCGCCCGTATGAGGATATTATCCTGAATAAGCGACAGCCATTTGAAGAGGTTCTTTCAAAAGGTGAGTATTATCTTCAGGGAGCAAGCATATTCTCAGGGTTTCAACCCGCGTCAGAGCAAAGAATAGCCTTCCTGACTTTTACACTGCTACTTTCATTAGATGCTATGAAAGCAGAAGATAGCCAGGCTGTTGTCCGATTGGATAAAGACTTTTTTAAGGTAACCAAGAAAGGCCAGAAAATAACCGTAGAATCGGTATTACCAGAGGCTGATCTACAGGTGATAGACCATACACAACAGACCGCGCAAAATTTAGTCAAGGTACTCAAAAAATGGAATAGGATACGGAGAAAAGAAGAGTCATCCGGTGAGGCGATAAATAATATATTTACTCCGGAAAACCTTGAGTCCTTAATACGAAATATGCTTTCAGATACAAAGCTTGGCAGATCTGAGTTTAAGAAGCATGAATTAGAAGGAGCTATAAAAGATTATACGGATATCTTGTCGAGTGAATCCGGCAGAATAGACGTGCTTTCCGCGGCAGGGGCAGTCCTTGAAAGGCAGTTCCAAAGGGCATTTGAACACTTGCAAAGCTTAAAAGGTATGCCAGGTTATGATATAGAAAAGCGTAAATTAGAGAGAATATATAAGAGTAGATTGACCGTGGCGTTAGAGAATGAAGAGCTGAAGAAAAAGATAGAAACACTGGAGAAAAGAGTACTTATAAAAGACAGGGGTAAGATAAAAGAGGTACTGAAACCTTCCGGAAAGATTTTAGCGCAAGAAGAGATTGACATGCTCTTGAAACCGATCCCAGGGGAAGAAGAAGAGCCGGCAGAGAAAAAAGAACCCGTATCAGAAGACGTATCAGTGAAGGCATCCTCCGCAGGCCTCAAAACAAGAGAAGAGGAAAAATCAGAGATCCTTGAAGCAATCGCTGTCAAACCTGATGAAAGATTAGATGGTATTCTGAAAGCTGAAATAGAACCTTTGCTGAAAATGGGCATAAACCCATCAAATATAATAAGCAAGCTGAAGGTGCAGATAGATGCCGCGCGCAATATGGTAAAAGGTTTTATGTATCTTATTCCTATGGGTTTTGGAAAGAGCCTTACATTTAGATTAGCAGCTTTTACACTCGCGAAACAGATGGGTTATACACTGGCAAATAATAAAGGTGTACTTATTTCAACAGTCTCTCATGATCTCGCGAAAAGAGACGCGGAGAACGCGGGTAAGATATTATCAGGGTTTGGAATGAGTGTAGGCGTCTTAACAGATGGTGAAGATGGGGCAAAGATCTGGATGGTGTATGATAAGAGATCAGGAAGGCTGATAAAAACAGAAGGCCCATCTGATGTGACATTCGGCACGGTTGACGCCTTTGTGCATATATATGAGAATGAGGAGCTTGTGAAGAGTCTGCATGAAAGGGTATTCTCTCTGAAAGGCAGAAAGTACTTTATGCTCTTTGATGAAGCGGATGTATCCTTAATTGAGCAGCTCGGTACTCCGTTTATTATAGCGGGCGGCAAAGCAAAGAACGCGGAAAACATAAAAAAGAGATACCTCGCCGCGCGTCAACTCACAGAGAGATTGTTAGGTGAAAATACGATTAAACAGATAGCGCGGAACGGGCTTATAGATGTCTCAGAGATGACAGCAGGCAAACGTATCTATCTTACTAAAAAGGGTAGAGACGCGCTAAAGGAGATGCTTGAAAAAGAAGAATATGAGAACTTAGCCAAAGATACCGGATTTGCCAATGATAATATTGTTGCCTGGGCAGATCTTGTGAACCAGGCGTTAAGTGTAGAGGGCTGCTATACACATGGTATTGAGTATACTATCAGGGATAGAAAGATAGTCTTAATAGATGAGACAAGCAATACAGAGATGCCGGGCAGGCGCATGCAGGCAGGATATCACGCAGCATTAGAGGCAAAACATCAAAAGCAGGGCGTAGAGGTTGAGCCTGAGCAGGTTACTACAAATACTATGATGCTCAAGAGTTTTCTTAAGAGCGGCATAATAGATGATTTCGCGGGAGCGAGTGGAACCATGAATAAGGAATTCATGAAACGTGTTCATGAAAAAGTGGTTATAGAGCCTGAACTTGCGGATGGAGATGTATCAAAGCGTGATGACATAATAAGAATGTATAAGGCAGAGGCATCCAAGTGGGACGGGTTCTATAATGATGTTTTAACAAAGATAAATAATGGAGTTGCTGTTTTAATAAATGCTAAAGAAGGCATGCCTGATAAGATAATTGATGAGATACACATAAGATATGAAGAAAGATATGGAAAGGATGAGTATGATAAGCGTTTTCCAGCGGGCAGGACCAATAAGCAGCTTGGTATACGCGTATTCAACGCAACATCTTTAACAGATATAATAGAGATAGAAGAGAACGCTGGTAAGCCGGGAGCTATAACCATAGTAACAAATCGCGGTACAAGAGGTGTTGATATAAAACAGGATACGCAATCCATTGCCATAGAAAAAGGTTTTGATGAAGCAGCGGCAAGGTTAATAAAAGAGGGTGTCTATTCATACTCAACATATATCCATGAATCACAGGCAACAGATACACAATTTAGGGGTAGGATAGCAAGGCTGCCTGGTACGCGGGGAGTCTGGACAGCATACTGGTCATGCGAAGATGAAATCTTTATAAAATACAAAGAGAATAATGCTGTTGGAACAATGCTATCATCACTATTACATGAGATCGAAGTAGCGGGTGAGCCGATAGACGCGGATGATAAGAGAGAGCCCGCGAATATAATAGAACTTATAGGCGCGTTACGGGACGCGATAACCGATTCTAAGATAGAGCAGTTTAAGCAGGATGAGCCTTTTGAGAATGAGATAGAAGAGAGAAAGTCCTCTATCAAGGTGTTGCGGGAAGCTGTATTGAATGAAGATTTTGATAACCAGGCACTGAACAAGCTTATACCGGGAATAGAAGAGTTCGTTTTAAGGATTCAAGATCGTGAAGCTATGGATATATTAAGGACAGGTATGCTTGGTATGTTTGATGAAGCGTTAATCATGTATTTGGACCCTGTTCTTGGGGCAAGGAACAGGTTGAGCCAGGAGATGCAGTCAGCAAAATGGAAGGGTATTATAACTCAGGCCAAGCCTATTATAAATTTCAGGACAATATCAGAGATAGCTTATGATAAGGCAATAAAATATATACAGGATACGGCTGTTTCTAAGTTGTCATTGGAGATATCCAAAGCAGATAAACGGACTCCGCCTTTTGGTGTTGTGCGCCGCGCAAGGGACGCGCTTACCGATGGAACGCTTAAGAAAGCAACAGGCCTCTTGTTCGCGGGCTCTATTATAGGCGCGGGCCTCTTGTTTCTTTCAAAGATAATGGCTGTATTTAATCTGGTGGGCCTGATTATGTCAGGTAATACAGCTATTCTGTCGGAATCATTGTTACTCAAATCTATATCAGGGATGTTCTCAATGCTGCCTATCACGTTCTGGATAGGCTTAGCAGCATTTGTTATTATAGCGGGTATTACGCTTTATCAGACGTATATAAAGCTTTTTAACCAGGTATATCAGGAGAAGCTGATGACAAGCCTCGGGCTTGTTGTGCGCGGGACATTTACTCCGGGGGAATTGGGTAAGGCTATTTTAGGAATACCTGTTACCGCGTTTTCGATGTTAGCATCAGCCGCGCCGCTTGCGTCTATATTTACCTTAATATCTGCCGCAGTCTTTCCAGTGTCTGCCCCATTATTAATCCCTATAGCTATAGCCATCGGGCTTGCGGGCATTATATCCACCGCCATACTTGTAAATCCATTTACAATAAAAAGGCTTCAATCTGAAAAATTAAAGGCGCCTGGTGATATTGCGCGGGGCATGCGTTCTGCTTTATTTGGGCTTGGGTTTACTGTTATAGGCGTGCTGTCTGTTATGCTTATCCCTTCTTTAGCAGGCATATTAGTTCCTGTAACAATTCTTATGCTTAGTAATATCTTGTCTGAGAAAGCTCTTTCAAGATTCTATGAAAAGAGGCTTGAAAGTTCTTATGCCGCAAAAAGAGCGAAAGCTATAGGCGCTGGAATATCTCCGTTTATATTCGCGGGATTAACAGGACTCGTATTTCTTATAACCAGCAGCGATATTGCGTTTGTTGTTTCTACAGCTGTATTTTCAGCACCCCTTGCCGTGATGGCGCTCCTGTATTTTATAGCGCTTCCCTATATGTCGTCTCGTTTCGGCCGCATAGAATCAGAAACAGTAGGGTCTGAACATAAGAGTGCCGCTATAAGAGAAGGACTGCAGGCAGGTTTTACTAATATCCGCACTCTCTGGATAGGTTTTGGCGCGTTGGCTGTTACCTTAAGCAGTATTATGATGGTCTTTACAGCCCTTCCTATATGGGGAGTTGTTATCATAGGGATTGAGGTCTTTGTGCTCTCTACTATAGCTATAATGTCAATATCCAACTTACGTGTTAAACGCGCAAAAGGAGAGAAATTAAAAGGCCTTCAGGGCAAGATAGCGGAATATCTTACTGATAGCAGAAAGGCTACGCAGGCTCTCATGGCAAGTACAACCCTTGCTGTAGCAGGCCCCGCACTTGGCTCAGGCGCTATGCTTTCATCTATCGCGCAGGGCACATATTCCAGCTCAGCCAATCAGCAGCTTATAGATAATCTAAGCGCCATATTTGCTCCATTTACTCCGCGCGCTCCAACTGAGGTAAAGCCGCAGGTAATATACAAGCAGATAACCAGGCCGGCAAAACCCGCGCCTGCTAAGATTGAACCTCAGATTTATACTGTTAAAGCAGGTGATAGCTTGTCAGCCATTGCCAGGAGATTATTGGGCAATCTTGATGAATGGAGAGAGATATATAAGCTGAATAGAGATCTTGTTGGTGATAATCCTAATCTTATTCATCCTGGAATGAGGTTAATTCTTCCGGTTTTATTACCTGCTCCGCCTCCGCCAGGAGAAGAGGTAGCTGAACCTTCTGCTCACATGCCGCTATTTGCTGGTTTTGAAGATATGCCTACGCAATCAAGAAGCGAGGAAGTTCAGGGCGCGTGGAAGAGGCTTAAACAGCTCGCAATAGAGGCAGCGGAAAAGAACGAATTACTTTCCGAGGAGGCAGAGAGAAGCTTGAGAGAACAGCTCCGCCTTATTATCGATAATCTACAGAGCCAGATCAACGCGCAAAAATATCAAGAGCAACAGGCAATTAATGTCGCGGATGAGACAGCGGCAGGGCTTGAGAGTTTTCATAGGGCAGAAGAGAATTATCAAAGATATATAAAACAGCACAGATTCTATCAGCGCCAGTTGTTCGATTCCATGGATAAGAGGTTTAAGCTCAATATAAATGTTGGCGCCCCTACATCTTTAACCAATACCATTGTTTCAGTCGGAGATGGTAATTTTATAGGCATAAGAGCTGATGGCCCTAATAGCAGGACATTAAATAACCTACTTGGCCTGATAGGCATCATGGCAGAGGACGTGTCGGCAGATATATATCCTATGATAGCTTTGACCTTGTTATATGAACTTACCACTGCTTACGCGGTAGATGATGTCCAGGAGCAGGGTGGAGCGCTATTACCGGGATATTTTACAATTGATGTGTGGGTGAATAATCCTGAAAACATGCTTACTAATCCGGATGGTAAGAGTATAAATTATACAGTATGGCCGAATACCCGTCTCGCAGGGCCGGCTGATCTTAGTAATATACCGGGTAATCTTATTAGGTGGATAAGGCTCGCGCTCGGACACGATTTGGGTACTTACAAATTCGCTCCGGAACAGCTTATGTCCTGGCTGCTTGCAGCCGCGGATACAGACGCAAATTCTGATACAGCCTACTGGACAGTAGAAAGGCCTGACATAGAGTTAGGCGCGGAAGTGGATATATCCCATTTCAGGAACATGGATGGTTACGAAGAGCTTAAGGCAAAGTATGATAAGTCAGGCAAGATAACTGTTGAAGATATCAAAAAGATATTGGATGAGAATGATGATACGTTCTTGTTTATATTTGGAAGAGATAGCACTGATATAAGATTATCAGACAATGGTAAAGGATATTACATAATCCATAAGGACAATCCTGAAAAGAGCGCTTTCTTTAATTTAGAGGATATGAAAATATATACTATAGATCCAAACCTTAACCAGATACAGCGCGGTTGCCGATATGTCTACACAAGAGACGCGAACGGAGATAGGAAGGTGGATCTTGTAACAAATAAATATGAACTACAGAGACAGGTGTTATATGAAGTAAGGATGTACGATGAGAGCGTAAGAGATCGACTTGAGACAGATAATCCCGAGACAAACGCATGGTTAAAAGAAGGACACATGTTTGTTGTCCCTACAGGAAGGGATATGCAGAATATGTCAAGGGCCCTTATATATAGACAGCAGGGTATAGGCGCTGTTGTTATCAACCCGCGCACTAAACAGGTTACTACGACTGATAAGATACCCGCGCTTATATCGACAAGGGCGGCAATGTCAGTAGATAATGTATTTACAAAATCTAATGACGGAACATTTCTTATGGCTACTGCCTTTACTTCTCCTGAGGGTATGTTTGTTGAGCCGTCTATCCTGGCAATGGACCTTCGCTATCAGCACTTTAACCATAAAAAGATACTTTGTGATGTAAGATATAACAGAGAAACAAAGATTGTTGATCAGGATGGTATTTTGCCATCAATATTTACCATACGAAGAATAGTAACCATGCGTTCAGAGATTGAAAGGGATGTAAATGGCAAGATAGTAAGAGATAAAAAGGGCATGCCAAAATTAACAGAGGCGCCGACTTATAAATATTATATTGAGACAGAAGATCACCAATACCTAAGAGGCCTGGGATTTGATATTGTAGCTGACAGAGATTTCGCGAGAATAAGCTTTACGCCTAATACAGAGATGGTTACGCTTTTGAATAACGATAATCAGGTTATAGAGATAGAGGTTGGAATAGACGGTGCTATATCATCTGTTAAGATAGGTGGCGCTGATATGGATAAAGATAAGATTGAACTGACTCTTAATCCGCAAAGGCCTTCCTCAGTTACGTATCGCAGGCAGATAAATACAGATATAGTCGCTATAATAAATGCCCCTGATACCACATACTTATTGGATAATCAGAACAGGCTTACTGACCTTTCTGGTAATCCTATAACAGATTATACAGATTTAGCAGGTAATCCGCTCGCGCTCTTTCCTATAAAAAATATATCAGCTATAGGCCCTCTTGGTATTGAAACCTCATATCCCGGTATAGGAGTTCAAATCCTTGGTGAGGATACAGGCGTAACATATGATTATCCTAATCAGACAAGAGGCATAGAGGCCACAGAAGAAGGCGAAATAAGAGAAGCGATTATGCCTGCTGTAGTCAGTCCCACAAAAGCAGCGCTTGATATGAGGATGAGGCGTGAAGAGTTAGGTGTAGGCGTTACAATAGGCAATAGACAGCATCTTCCTGATGAGAACAACCTTGGATACCCGTTTGACCCTTATAAAGAGATACCTCTTAAGCGCGAGACAAGAGAACCGATTGCCTTCTTCGATACAAAAGACGGAAATGTAGTAAGGGATTATATAAGCGCTAATATCGCAGGTTTTGGCGGGCAAGATGGAATAATGCATAGATTGGTCTCCGCAAGCGCGTCAGAACAGGCGCTTGAGCAAGAGCTTGCGGAACAGGCCAGATCGCTTGAGATGACACTCGAAGAATATAGGCAGATGCTCGCTATTTATTTAAGAAGAAACGAGGAGCATCTTAAGGCAAGGGCCAAGCTAAAGACCGAGACGCTTAATACTGTTATAAGCATGCTTGAACAGAATCAGTCAGTGACAGCAAAGCTTCAATATGAGAGGTTCTTCCAGATGATGCAGATGCAGTATAATCTCTGGCAGAAGGATAAGATAGAAAGTATAAATGAGCAGATAACAATCCAGTCAGCGGTACGGGAGTCTCTTATAGAAGAAGCGGTTAATGTGCAGGATCAGATAGACTCTCTTACACCCAGCGATCCAGCCTTGCCTGCTTTTGAGAGTTCACTCGATAATTTGAATCTCGCGATAGATGGGTTGGAGCAGGAGATAGTCGGGATGCAAAAAGATGTGGATTATTATAGTAAACCTGCTGATTTTGTAAATAACCCTGAAGCGGTTAATGCTCAATGGACCCAGATGCAGCGATACGCGTTAGATGTTTCTTACGGACTTACAATAGGCGGTGTAGAGACACCTGAGTACTTAAAGGCGCGCGATGAATCAGAGGATTATTTTGAATACCGCGCGAAACTTATAAAAGAATCAGGCAATTGGTATAAAAACCTTGATGTTTCAGAGGCAAGGCTGCTTGGCGCGGCAGATGAGGTTCTGAATAAGAGCTTTCAATTCTTACTCGATAAGCGCCATATGCGCATGATGGGAAAGGCATTGAATGAAGTATCCGCGGAAATTTCGGAGAAAAGGCGCGCCTCATTTGAGGCAAACGCAAAGGATATAGAAATTAAACTTCGCGCCGCGATAGACGCGGTAGCAAAAAGAGAAGGCTGGAGTACGGAGCATAAAAAGAGAGTTATTGATCAGGCAGATGAGCTTATCCTTAAAATAGCTCTTAACAAAGATGCTTTTGTAGATCTTATCTATACAAGCCGGCAGTTAAAGGATATAGGCCTGCCTGAAGCCGCGGGGCTTGGCTGGGATAGCGCTGAGAAACTGCTTTCGCTTCCAATAGGATATGTCTTAAATTCCAGGACAGCTGCTATTGAAGATGTATATAGGTTTGCTAAAAACGCAGGCATCGACGCGATACTCATAAATCATCAAGTTGCCCCCGGTAAATTTGTAAAATTGATAGGCATAGCCATGGATGTTGAAGGCGAGAATTGGAAGCTTTTATCAGGCGTGTTTGGCGGTGAGTATATAGAGCTGCTTGAAAAATATGGCGGTGAATACGATAAAGAAAGTTCTGTTGTTTATGGGCTCTTTGCCAACCCAAGCGTCGATATAAATGACAGGCTTATGCTGAGCGGCGTGGGGCTCTTATCAGTAAACGGAGCAGGCGGAGGAAACAGCATGGTCTCCGGAAAGATAGATTATACTGCTACAGATAATCTTCATCTATTCGCCGGCGCAGGCTGGATGGGTGCGGACGCAGAAGGGGCGGTGAATATATTTAATAAAGATAAAAGCCCCATACCTGTAAGAACAATCTCAGGTACCAGTATGATAAGAGCTGAACTTGGCGCAGGTTATACTGATATAACAACAGGTATAAATATGCGCTTAAGTTATGTTCAGCTTGGCCCTGATTCCGGCGCAGGCGCTGCCATTAAAACCCCATTATATAATATAACATCAGGATTCAGCATGGGCATTGACGGAGGAGCGTTCCTGAACCGTGACTCACTCTATAATGCGGGCATTACGTTCGCGTTTGGCAAATCCGCTCAAATAAAAGATATGCTTACAGAGTCGAGAAAGTTGCTCCGCGATGTTGAGGAAGGCAAAAGAGGCAGAATAGAGCCGGGTAAAGAGATACCAATGCCTATACCATCAGCGAAAAGCCCTTCTATCGAGCCTATGCTACTCGATAACCTAAGAGAGTTTAAAGCAGAGCCATCTATCCCAGGGCCTATGAATTACGCTGCCCAGCAGTTCATAAGGCAGAGAGCGGATAGCGCAACAGGTTTTGCCACAAGGCAGGATCTTACATTTACCCTTACAAGGAACAATCTATATGTTGCTCTTTCAGACCCTACTCTTGCCCCGAAGATATATAGCACATACTTAGAGATATTTGAGAGAAAGAAGATGTCCCCTATGGCGCTGAAGAAAGGCGAGGCAATAGCATTATTCAATGACAGATACAACGCGCGAAATACAGGACTAAGAGTAAGCCGGCAGGTTGAGGATGATATTGCCTCCACAGCATTGATAGCTGACGGTATGATCGAATATGCAAACGCAAATCCTGAATCTGAACTTAGTAAACGAATCAGGCCATATCTGCACTCTTTGGCAGAGGATCTCTTAAACAGACAGCGTAGAGACGGTGCTATACATTGCTTAAGCAGAGATAGTAAGGATAGGGGCAGAACCGAAATAGTAGTCTCTGATAATCTGCCCGCGAAAAGATTCCTTGAAAAATATGCTGAATATCTCAGTATAGAACCGTTTGAAACAAGCGATGGCATTACCATAGGTTCTAAGCGTTATGAAACTGCCGCAATAAAGATTAAAGAATGGTTCAGCAGTAAGAGTGTAATCTCAGAGATTTGGAACGCGGAGACTTCAAGATTTATCTCTTCTATGGATATTGAGCGATGGCATAGAACTATCACAAAAGGCAGCCTGAAAGAGACATTAACAGCGCTTATATATCTTGATGATATTCAGGTTCAGGTATTAACCGGTAAGACAAAAGAGAAGATACTTAATCAGATAAAGAAGAACAATCTTCTGACAGTAAATGTTGAAGTAGAGAAGGGCTATGGAAGATTAGAAGAAGTCAAATCGACAGGTATGCGCGCGTCTGAGAGGGGTATCCCCACAATAGATACAGAGGCAACACTTCTTCTCGCGTACGCGTATAAGACAATAGGCCATTATTCAGATATGGGCGCTATCTTTAAAGGGATGGATTCAGTATCTATAGAGACAGCGGGTGGAAGCTACCCGCGTTACATAGCCAGTAATAGCCGGATAGGCAGAAGAAGCGCGGATCCCGGCATAACAGCGCTATTTAGAGTTGTTTATAGCGGCGATTTCGGCAAAAGCCTGAATGATCTTATACATCAGAAGCAGATAAGGGCATATCAGGAGTATGGAAGATTCTTAATAGATGCCGCGGATAGAGAAAAAAAGATTGAAGAGGAAACAGAGAGTATATTTGCCCCGTACGAAACCGCTGCCAAGGTATATGATTTTACAGGCGCTGATGATAGTGTTGAGGTTATACCGCTTTATCAGGGTGATCGTATCGAATACATGAAAAGCATAGATGAATACAGGCGTATGCCGGGCATGGTTATTGGTTATACAGACAACAATATCTTAAGCCAAAAATATAATATTATGAAAAAGAGAAACCCTGATGGCTCTATTGTATATACTTTGGATACAAGAACAGGGAAAATAATACTCTCCGCGGCAGATAAGCTTATAATTGATAAAGATAAGAATCTTCTTAAGATAGCGCATTTTCCTGAGATAGTAGTTACCCTTCCCGCGCAGCTGATAAAGTATCAGGGGATATTACAGGAACAACAGGGCTTAGCTGCTAACCTTAATAATTTTGAGACAGAAGCATTGACGCGGGATGATACCAATAATACTCTTGCATTGGGTTATATGACACCTGAACAGAGAACGCTCTGTAGTATTCATCGTGAAGATAGAGATGGCAGTATACTTCATTATATAGAGTTTGCTGATGAAGAAAAATATTATCTTGAGGGTAGAGTATATACACCTAATATCTTAGCAGTTGAAGGCCTGCTTAATGAAAGCGGTATTAAAAAAGAAGCAGGTATCTATTATATAGAAACACTCATGGGAAGAGAAAAGCTATCTGGTGATAAGCCCGTTCCAATGAGATATGCTCCATCTGACGATGTAAGGTACATGCGGTTTGTATATCAAAAGGGTAAGCTTCCAAAGATAGTTGTGCTTATGAGTGAGGAAAGGATTGCAGCAGAGAAGAGGCAAAGAGAAGAAAATTACGCCATAATACGGATGCCTTTAGAAGCGGATATAGAGGTAACGTCTAAAGAGGCTCTATCCGGATATGCTTTTAGAAAGAGGCTTGTTACGGATGAGTATACAGGCAGGACAGGCCTTGTTACTTTTGCTTATGTGAAGACAGCAGGCAGATGGCAGTGGTGCCCTGTTGAGCTTACTAAGGATTCTTTAAAAGAAATAGCTAATCAGGGCGATACGAGCTGGGCAGATGTGGTAAGAAAGGTTATATCACACGATCCTTCTAAAAACAGAGTTGTATGTGAAACATACAATGTAATAACTAAAAAGAGCGCTATCTCTACATTCAGAAATGGCTGGCTCATTAAAAAGCAGGAGAGCGTCTGGAGAGCAGATGAAGGTATTATCGGTATTACCACAGTATTTGATGAGACAAAAGGTTACCCAACAGATACAACCAGAGATAGTGATGGCAGCCTGTTGTATGAACACAACGATGTAAGATATGTTCCTAATACGAATAATACAAAGATAGAATCATATACAAGAATAGAAAAAGACAGAAAGGGCAATACCTTAGCGAGTACGAGGTTTACTTTTGATGATCGCAGCAGGGTGGCCTCAGAAGAGAACTTGATCAATAAAGAATTTACATTAATAACATATAAGCCGAATGGTGAAGAAGCATTAAGAATAACCTTCTCAGATAGAAGAAACTTTGATCCAGGTAAACGCGCTGAATATATAAAGATCGCGGAAAATTTCCAAAAAGCGCAGACAGAGGATAATAAGCAGAGAGCCCTGAATGCAGGCATAGTAGCCATGCCGGTCTCTCTTGGTAATTTCTTTGTAGGTTATGATTATCCCGATCAGCAGAACAAACTCAGATATGGTGTATTCGCGACACTTGATGAGCTTAAGAAAAAGGGCTTTGAACCTTTTACAGAGGCCAGGGCTGTTAGAAACTTCAGGCTTGACGAGGGATGGCAGGATATAGAGTTCTTTGACATAAACCATGACGGTATGTTATTGGGTAAAGCTACCAACGATAGGAATGGTGAGATAAGCTTTGGAGTATTTGATACAGCCGGTAAAAAGATAGGTGAGAATACTTACGGATTTAATTACGCATCTCAGGGCGCATTTGATATAAGAGAGCTTATAAGGTATTCTAATAATTTAAGGCCTGTATGGCTTGCCTTAGAATACCAAAGAGATGATGTTTTCTATAGCTATAGCCCGCGCGTATACGGTTTAGAGAAAGCTTTTTTAGCGGCTCAGGCAGAGGCAAAGGCCAGAGGCAAGGTATTGCAATTGTTTGCCCGAGGCACAGCATTTGATGTTCAGGAATTAAAAGATGGTGTAAAGCGGGAAGGCTTGCAATGGATACATATAGAATACGCGCGCGGTAATGAAGCGATTGAACGCGCTAAGGACAGAAGCGCCAGGGTTGAGGACAGAAGATTTATTGCTGATGTAAAACACCTTGGATTGATGGATAACGGACGCCTGGTAGAGCAGTTGGCATTTAAATGCAGAAATAATACCCTGGATAACGCGAGCTTGAGTATTGAGCCAATACAATTTTCCGTATCTCCTAAGATAGCAGGTAAGGCCGCTAAATACGCAGTTGTAGGATTTAAAGGTAATGTAAGCGATCCTTCTAAGGCAGAGATAAAGCTATTCTATGGCCAAAAGACACTTAAGCAGGCAAGGGAAGCGTTCAGAAGCGACAGGGAAGGATTTAAGTTCTTAGCTGAGACAAGTGTAGGAGAGGTTAATTATACAGAAGACCGTTCATCATGGATAGGGTTATTTGAAGCTCAGAGAAACGGAAGAAGAAAGGTAAAGCTTGTAAGGTATGAACAGCCTGTCCGGATTGAGACAAGCCCAAGCGTATATGAACTTGTTCATGGCATTGCAAGCATTGATTTAAGAGACACCAATGACAAGCCTGTTGGTGAAGTCTCATTTTATATGCATGAAGATGGAACTCTCTATGATAACCCGTTTGTATATTCAGAAAATCTTAGAAATATAAGGCAACCCGAGGTTAAAGGCAGCGGTGATAATATATCGATTAAATTAGAAGAGATCGATTCAGAGGTTATAGATCCATACCTTCCTGTTGCGGCAGATGTTTATAAACAGGGTGTAGACGGCAATTGGAAAAAGACAGGCATTAATATAGACTATAGAGGCAGAACCCTCGGTTTCCATGACTTAGAGAAGAACACATTCTCATATGATGTATGGGATGATACAGATAATACTTATCTGGGACAGTATGCGTTTGCGATAAAACCGGATCAAAATATTTTTGAAATCGAATTAGGCGCTGCTCAACTTGAAACATGGAGCACGACACCAAAGACAGGACATTATGCGAATCAACCCTATGTTTATAAAGTAGATACCAATGATTCTGTATTTAAAATATCTGATAATAGGCTTAAGGCGCTTGGTATTGGCAGAGGTGTTTATATACTTACAGAGGCTGATTTAACAGTATTAGGTATTCTGAAATATGATCCAAATATGAAAATAGTAAGGATAGCAAAGATACATACGCCGGGCGGGCAAAAACCACGCCTGGCATTATTTGACGCTACTATGCCCGGAACAGACAAGGAGTATGCCAACATCTGGGATAATAATATTGCCGCAAGAGTAAATTACAGCCAGGCATTAGAGAATGGCGAGGTAATAACCCATATTTATGCGCGCAGTGACGCTAAAGATGCTAATGGTAATGTTATATATGGGTTAGGCAGGACCGAGCAGTTAGGAATAAGGATAGACCCTTTGCAGGTCCAGGGCCCCATAGGCAGAAGCTTTGCTAATGCGGTACTGCCTCATGGAGAGTGCTTTATTGGCATATATGATGTGCCAGAGAACCATGAGATAAAATCCAGATATGCTGACCCTATCTTATCAGGCTTAATCTTCGCAGAGCCTCAAAAGGAGATTAAGGCACCCCAAATAGTTATACTCGATTCCCTTGGTAGGATATGGCTGGAGAAGACAAAAGAGGGCGTTGTCCAGGGTTATAAATATAGGGCTGCTATGAAGCGCTATGAAAACAATAGTAGAAATGATGATGTTCAGGCAGAAAGATTATTAGTTGTGCATGAAAACGATGATTATCATATATTATGGGATGTATTCTTTGATGAAGCAAAACCTATAAGAGAGATAGAGTCTATAAGCGGGCTTTTCGCGAAATTCTTAAGGATTACCGATGGTTTTAGGAATCCTGAATATGATATTACTTCAGATACATTGTTAAGGCGCGCTGAGAAATTTATTTATCATCAGACAGAGGCATATTCTCCAAATGAAAAAGCAGTCAGCTTTATACCCCCGGTAGATAGAACAGATCTTCCTGAAGATGCGATTATAGCAACAGCTATTTCATCTGACTATTATATACCAGGTGATGTGTTCGGGCGCAGTATTATAACAGAGGTAGGCCATTCAGTCATCTTTACAGACAGGTGGATGCTATATGAAGCGGTCGATACAAAGCGCCCAGTGCATAGTTTCAAGATGGACACGGTCGAGAATATTTTGTTCGAATATACTACAGTCGGTTTGGCAGGAAAGCCCGTATGGTATCCAACCGCTGTTAAAAAATCTTTATTTGGGCCTATTAGTGACGCATGTTTGAAAGAGTATAATTTACGCTATCACGAAAAGATAGCCCCTATTCTAAAACGCATAGAAACAGAACTTAATATTGGTAAAGATACATCGATAGATATTGTCAAAGAGATTCCATGGATTGCTGCAACAGGAGCGGATGGGGTTAATCATTATAGCCGCCCTACTCTTCAACAAGAGAACCCTACGTTGATGATAATGATGCCTAATGATCCATTGGGCAGGGATATTATGCGAATATTACCTCCGGGGCAAAAAGATTCAACATGGAATTCTGTCTTGATAAACAAGTGGTGGCTTGAAGGTAAACATATAAATAAAGAAGGAAAAATAGCTTCTAAAGAAGAAGTGCGGAAAGAGAAAGCTGTTAAAGTTCCATTTGGCGTGTTACCAGGACGCTTACTAGTACATAGGGAATATAGAGATTTTAGAATAGAGGATAGAGTTTATATAGGCAGTGTAGATGTTAAAAGAGAGATAGATTCTGTGACCGAAGGATTATATTTCAAGTCATTAACCCGTATTAATGAAGATGGAAAAGAGGAAGTTTTAGATAGGTTATATATTGAAGGACCGATTGAAAAAGCATATGTATATGATATATATGGGGACGATTTCTTAGTGCGCGAGATACTAAGCAAGGAAGGCCCCCTTGCCATGAGTACACATAAATATCAGATCGTAAGGCTTGCAAACGGAGTGTTTGCAAATTTAAGATATATACCCGGTTTTAAAAAGTTCCCAGCAGGAATTATTACCAGGGGATTTGAAACAACATATTTTGATTTAAATACAGCTTATCAGCGGCCCTTATTTTCTCGTTTAAGTGATACTAATGTAGAAAATAGGAGGTGGTTAAACATAAAATATGATGTTTCGTCAAATGGCAAACAGATAGAGACGCATAAAGTATATGAACAGGTTCCGCTCTCTCCTGATAAATATTTTGAGCAAATCTATGAGTATGAAAACGGTAATTTTATAGATAAGAGTGGAGCGGATATATTAAAAGATTGGCTAAGCGAAAGAACCTTTGGTTTATCCACCGTATCTATCGGTTTGATGCTTTCGGTATCTTTTCTGATACTGATTCCCTTTGCTTCCAGAACATTAGCCAGAACCTTAAGGAAAGTAGTAAGAAAGTTTAAATACCAAGGCCTTATAGGTGGTAGCGGTAGTCCTCCCTCAGAATCTGAAAGCTTACGTTTTACAAGCGAACAAGATGTGAATAGCGCAATAGATTCTTACCCTGATTATGGATTTTCTCCTGAATATGTAGCTATCTCAAAAAGCCAGGTAAGGATTCCATTTACAAGAAAAATTGCTGGTAAAGAAAACGAACAGGATCTTATAGATGAGCTTTTAATGTATTACCGGAACTGGTATGCGTATGTATTGAATCCAAGAGATGATTATAATCTTTCCTTAGATGATATTATGGAAGAGGTTTTTACTCCGGAAGATTTTTATCTATTTCATTTAATCATGAATTCTGCCGGGCTTCTTTCTCATGGCGGAGCATCTAATTTTATAGCTTATCTTTTCCATAATGCTAGAATCAAGAGAGATAAAGGTGAGAATGATATTTATCTATATATACACAAAGAAGTTGATATATGGATGAGGCTTCTGGATGTGCAATTTGGGCATACTGTTGGCCCATTTTCAATAAGGAGTTTTATAACACAGGAATACCTGATTGGCCCTGAGGATATAAACGATTTATTTAGAAGCCAAAAGTTTTTAAGAGAATACGATGATCCATCAGGCGAATTAAGAACTAAGTTATATAATCATGTTGGACAATTGGAAGCTGTAATCCCTGTCAGGCCCAACCCAAAAGATAAGAAAATATACATGAAATTACTAAGCAATAAAGACCATATGATGTGGAAAACATACAGGGAACGCACAGGTGGTTTTATGGGAATTAAAGGCAATCTTACATTAATAAGGGTGTTTTATTGGACATTGTTTACCCCATTTGTCATAGGTTTTAACTTTATTTTGATGCCTTATATAAGCCTGCCATTGATAGCAACCTTGCCTATTACGATTGCCGGGCTCATTATAGGAAAAACTTTGCTTGAATTATACTACCATTTTCCCGTTGTTTATAAATCTGCAGCTATGGATACAGGTTTTGCAAGATATAAAGGTTCATATAAAGAGAATTTGTTTTTAGCAGTATTTTGGACATTAGTACTTATCCCCAAGATAGCCTGGGATTACCTTGTATTTTATAAATGGATTACTGTGCCTACTAAATTGC
Source organism: Candidatus Omnitrophota bacterium (assembly GCA_030593065.1). GTDB lineage: Bacteria > Omnitrophota > Gorgyraeia > JABMRG01 > JABMRG01 > JAUVHV01. The sequence goes on from JAUVHV010000001.1 coordinate 236,442, forward strand.
TTCTTAGCAGTACACCTATTTTTAGCGCATCTCCTTTATTGATTACTGCTGTTGCATGGCTGCCATTTGTTTTATTCTCTATCCTGAGTTTATGGGTTTTTGCTTTTGTAGGAGAGGCGATTATTGCTCATTTTTATGGAAGCTGGCTAGGTGTTGACAAAATACAGATGTGGCCCGGCGTAGGAAAATATTTTGAAAAATCCAAGCAAGAGTATATTAACAAACTCTTGCCAGAAGAAATAGAGGGTGGATGGGGCGATGAAAAGGAGAAAAAAGAAAAGCAGGAAGTGGCGTGGGCAAAAACATGGAATGTTATAATAGAAAAATTATATGAGGAAAGGAAATTAAAAGAAAGAGCTAGATATAGCTATACTTATATCGACAGTTCAGGGAAAACGATAATTGGTATTAATGGTGAAGATAAAACTGATCATTTAGCCGGTAATATGCGTAATACAAATTCACCCGATCTTACATTACGTCCTTTAAATAAAGAAGCACGAGAACGTTTAGAACATTTTGTTACAACATTATTTATGGAAATGCGTAAGGCTCCAAAAAATTGGAATAAGGTTAAAACCCTAACAACACTTATCCCTATAGGCGACGAAATCATATGGGATTCGTTTAATGAATACAATAGAAAAGAAGAGACCACCGGCAAGAGTAAACTCGGTCAAAAGATGTCTCTGTTCAAGGATGAATGGAGTAATTTAGTGGATGCTCTGGAGCGAGGAGAGAGTTCTTTTAAAAATCATCCAATATATAGTAAAAAACCTAATTTTACATTGCAGGAAATAGATATATTGAGGAATTTAAAACCACATGAAACCCTTGATCTATCTGGTTGCCCGAATGCAGAATGGTTAAAACAGGAGGTAAGAGCGTGGTGCGGCTATTTAGGCCAGGAATTTTTTAGGACAGCAAGGGGTATAATGTATAAGCGTGAGGCATTTAAGAATTTAGCAAAGATATGTTTTCCTAAAAGAGAAAATGAATTTATTGAGCAAAAAGTAGACCAGAAATACCGCTGCATCGTTGGGTATTCATTTTATGGGGCAAAAGGCAAAGAAGATAATACAAGGTCATGCAATATCATGATGGCTATGTATAGAGGTATGGAAATGGCTTATTTTGTGGGTGAACGTTTTGATAAGGCAACAAAAGCCACTCTTCATAAAGAGCACATTATAGTTACCTCTAAAAGAGATGCCGCAGGAATACCGATAATTAACTCAATTGATAAAACAGGATGGGAAGTTTCACCTGTAATCCCGGAACGTTACAAGATAGATTTAGCAGAGCGTGGTGTTACAGATCAATTGGTCTTAGAAATGCATGGAGGTGTTTTTGATGGCCATCCAAAGGCTTCAGCATTAAACGCGTGCTTACGCTTTATCGATACTGAGATACAGCAGAGTATGGATATTAATCAGGATGGTTATTTTGAAGAGTGGTTAAAAGCGCCAAATATGCTTGAGGAGTTTAACGATCCTGATGTTGATATTGCCGGATTTCCTGAAAGGATATTTACCTCCTCATGGGGATGGCAAGCATGGATAAATGCTTTTTCAGATAGAAGTTTTGTTAGGCCTGTCCAAAGATTTTTAGCCTTGGGGGGGATACGTAAACACTATGGACATCCTGATTATCATCGTGTAACTACAGCTAAGAGAAAGGGTGGAGTTGCTAGTATAGCGGCAGTAAATGAAGATATATTTACTGGATATGATTCTAATATTCAAGGGGCGCTTGCACGAGAAAAACGCTTTTTGCGAATGCTAAAGAATGTATTTTTACGATTTTTAAGCAGGCCTTTGTTATCTAACCAGGGATTTAAAGCGCGTGGCGGAAAGATTATATATCGTGAATATATGCAGGCAGGTAAAGCACGTGAAATGGTTTACATGAAAGCAAAAGATTTATTTTCAAAGTTTGGGATGGGCGCGGCAGAACAGATTACAAAAAGGCATATGTTTACGTTGAATAGATTTGCTGTATTATTTAATATAGTTTCCAAATATGGATTTCTAAGAGCATTTACACATGCTACGTTAGGATTAGGTTTTTATATTAAAGAACATATGACGGTTCCAGCGATAGGCACAATTATTTTTGTAGTTTTATTCCTTGGCCTTAGTTTCTTTGTAGGTTTTCCAATAGCTACTTTATATGGAATAATAGGCTTTTTTATGAGTCAATCAATAGGTTTTGTAGGTTTGTATATGCTTCAGCAGGAACCCGAAAGTGGCATAATATACGGCCTTTTCAATTGGTTGATTCATTTACCGGGGCTTATGGCTCATTATATAGCGCATGTTTTTAATAATGCTGTAGGATTTCTGTTAGGAATATTGGGTAAGGCTGTATATTTAGCTACTGGCAGAGGCCCCGTACTTGGGCATTTATTCTTATTTAGGCCATCTAAGCCAACAAAATTTATAGCAGAAGACGAGAAGGGGATGGCTAAAGATCTTAAGAAGTATAAGCCGATTATGGCTGGAGAAATATACGATAATTTCAGAAAACGGCAAATCCGAACTTTTTTAATATTGAGCCCGTTTATTATAGGGGGCATGTATTTATGGTTTAGCCTATCATTGTCATGGATGATATTTTTTATATTAATGCCTTTTATGATTATTATTACTCCTACTGTGCTTACGAATAGAGGGTCTACCGCTTTTGACGTAGGGATTAAAACTTGGGCAAGGTTATTGATTAATGATACAATTGCGTGGGCTTTAAAATTATGGGAAATTGCAGCAGGAGAGCCAGAATACCAAGAAGAGCTAGAATCGGGAATTCGCAAAAAAATTCTCAAAAAATTTAGATTAGAAAAAATAAGCAAGCTCCCGCTGCTTAGATTAGTTACTGCTCCGCGTTATACAGCTCACTTTTTGGCGGTATTTATCGTTGGAATAATTGTATTTGGCCTAACTTTTGTAGTTGGTACTATTTCATGCGTATTAAGGGGAGTGTTTTATGACTTACCTTCTAATATTCTGATTAATAAATTGAATACCGTCAATGAAAAATACCATAAGCGACTTTTAGCGGTAAGAAGGGGAGAGGTGTCTAAAGATACCTTAATTGATATATTATGGAAAAAAGTAGGCTTGACTCATAGGCGTATATTGTTAGCTTTATCTAATGGAAATATGGATGAGGCTAAGGATAGGCTTTATAAAACCATGAGTGCGATCTCAACTACAAAATTTATAAAGCAACTTGAAGAAAACTTAAGAAATATATTAGAATCTGCTAATATTTTAGGAGCAGAAAACTCAGAAATAGACGCGTTTATTAACACGTTTTGGAATAATGAAGAGCTGTTGAATGAAGAATTTAGATTAACCTTGTTGGCTATGAATAACAATGAAGAAGCTATTGCAAAAAAACAATTATTCAATAAGATAAGCGAGATAAGCAAAACCAAAGATGAAAAAATCACGCTTGACCAGGAAATATTAACAGGGCAGAAACTCAAACCAGCTACAAAGACGTCATTATCAGGTAATGTAGATATAGAAAAAGAGCTGTTAAAATTAAGCGTAAATAAATATAGCTTTATAGGTGTTGATAATATAGCAGCTATTATGAATAACTTTACAGAGTTTACTGAAGATGAGTTTGAGAGAACCAGAGATGCTTTTATGGATATAATACGCAAAGAGAGTGACGCTAATCAATCTGTTCAGAAAATGGCAGCATATGCGTTACGGCTCTTTGCGGATAGAAGAGTAATAGAGGCGCTTATGTTAGTCGCGCAGATGCCCGCTGAACCGGCTGATACAGCGAAAGTGCCGGATACTTTACCAGAGCCTATATGCAATATGAACCTTATACAGGTTGCGGACTATTCATTGCAGTATATCCTGGCAACAGACTTGTTAAAGGTAGCTCCGAATGTAGTTGCAGAGGAGAGCCAGGCAATAATAGTATATTCAGACGCGTTGATGGAGAGTAAGGCATTGCAGGAGGTATTAAGCTCTGTTGATAAGGCAAGCAGGAAATATTATCTTGTCAATAAGTCTGATATGAGTGATAAAGAACTGCTACAAAAAGCAGGTATAGCAGAGGGCACATTTGACCATGTATTTAAAGAGACAAATCCTGAGATTATAGTAAATAAGATAATGCCTGTTCTCGCTTACGCAGGAATATCACAAGTACGCGTATTTGCTCTTGAAAATGAGGACAGAAAAGCATGGAGCAGGCAGAATATAGTAGATGTACTATTAGTAATATTAAAGAGCAGGGAGTTTGATATTATGACTCCTGATAAGCGCAATAAAGTTCTTTATGAAGAGAATATGCAGCACACAATCATGTTGCAGCAGGTATAAAAAAAGGAGGAGTAAGATGTTTAGAAAAATATTTTCCATTATATTATCAACAGCGTTTTTAGTGAATATGAGCACAACTGTTTTATGGGCTGATATTATTCAACAAGATATGCTAAGAAGCCGTGCGTCATTAGGAACGCCTGTTCAGGATCAGATTAATCGTTCGATTAAAGCAAGCTCTTCCGGCTTAGCGTATAGGCATACTACTGAAGGCATGGCCAAACAGCTTAGAGATTTTTTAGAGCCTGTAATTTTAAAGTTACGTTCTGCAGAGATCATATCTGATAAAAGTTCCGATGTCTCTATACAGGAATATATTAATAGGTGTAATGCAAAAAAAACACATAATATTATTGAAAACAATTCAAATGAAATACAAGCTGCTTCAATGCATTTTGTAGAAGATCTACAAGATAATGATGCCGCAATAGACGCATTGAAGAAGGGTAAATTATGTCTTCAAATGCCTTTTGCGGGAGAAGGAAGCCGTATGCTAAATAGCTTAGAAGCATTTGGCATAAAAATCGGTGATGAGCCAGAACAGATTTCAAAGCAAGACTTAAAATTAGCAAATATTAATATATGGCAAATTGCTGTGGCAATGGGTAAGAAAAGATATGATGAACATATAAAAAATGGAAAAACACACGATGAGGCAGAGAGACTTGTTAAGGAAGAAAGCCTTATTCTTGAAAAGCCTTTGTATGCGCAAGATATCGGTTTTGCAGAAAGGCATATGATAGCGCTGGAACAAGGCATATTGAATCTGAATATATCATTGGCTGATAAAAAGATGATAAGCGAAAATCTAAAGCTTATAGTAAACATTTCAGATGATATAAAACATCAGATTATGTTGCTTTTCAGAAATAATAGCCGATTAACAGGTAAGCCATTTTTTGGCCTTAATTCTTCTAATGTAGTGTTTGTTGAGGGGGGTTATGGTGCAGCTTATAAGATAAGCAACGATAATGAAATTATACCAACAGGTAATAGAACTGGCTGGAACCATGGGTATGCATTTGAGGAACTGATTTGGATTACTTCATCCGATGATCCTGAGAATTACAAAGTATATACATTGAAAAACGGCGAGCAGAAGCCTATAGATGGCGGTGTTTCTGTTTTTGAGTATGTTATTAATAATGGCGCGGAATTCAGTGTTATACACAGGATAAATGATCTTATGTTAATGCATCCGGATATGGCGCTTGATGTTCAGATGTTTGGCGCCTTTTTAAATTTTAAAGAGAGTGAAAAAGGAAAAGACGCAAATATATTTTTAGAAATGGTAGCCAACCCCACTGGACAGAAAGGTGGTATGGCATTAACAGCAGATGGGGAACATCTTATCTTGTTTGAAGGCTTAAATACTAAGGATAGGCTTGTAGAAGAAGAGTTAGAGAGAATATCAGGTGCGATGTTGCTCAAAACAGATGGGAGGATGGGCGTGCCTTATAACCGTTTATATGGTTTTTTTGAAATAGAACCTGTCATAAAGGCGCTGATAGCAAATGGCGGCATGCCCCTTAGCGTTACTTATAAAAATGGGGAGATAAGCCCTGAGATTCCGACAGGTGATATTACATTGCTTCAAAAACACGGAATATATGCTTACGCAGCCCAGAGATATAATGATAGATTCATTGATGAAGGCCTTGCTACCAAAGTCCTTAATAAATATGGTAAGCCTATACCGGCTGAAGAAGTATATAAACATGATAGCGATGGAAAAGGAACCGGTGCTATTATACATGATTGCAAGCAAGCCAAATACATATCAAGCGGAAGAGAGTTTTTAGATGCTTTAGATAATCCTAACTTCAAATTACCTAATGGAGAACAAAAACCGTTTTTTATAGATCGGTATTATCAACCTAAGAGTTTAATTTCTCAACGTACAAGAACTTTTGATGCAGGACTTGATATCGATAAAACCTCTTCAGCCGGCACATCCCTTACAGATAGAGACTTAGAACAGATCAATCTTGCCGCGGAGATAGCTGACATAAGTGACGCAACAGGCACAATAGTCTATAATGATACAGCCTTATCATTAAAACAGCAGCAGATGTTGC
>JAUVHV010000011.1 GCA_030593065.1 Candidatus Omnitrophota bacterium
AGCAGCCTAAGCTCTATTCAGTGCTAAAGAGCTCAATAAGAAGCTTGAGCCGGGGCATGCTTAATGAGAAGCAGATAGAGGCAGCTATAACAGCCTATATAAACGGTAACCCCATGTTTATAAAATTACCGCCTGCGGCAATATATGATTATGACCAGCTTGAAGAGCTCCAGCGCCAGGCGTTTATGACATTGATAGCGGCATAGAGTATATTAAGAAGAAATAGTATAATATAAGGATTTTAGCTTGACGTGAAGAATATATTTTGATAAAATAACTACCACTCTTTATTTTTTAAAAGTGGTTTTATATAGATTATAACGATTTAAATCTTTAAAAGGAGGATAAAAGTATGAGAAAGATGTTATTACTTAGTATCTTCGCAATGATTATTGCATCATTTGCAATGACTGGTTGCGCCAAACAGGAAGAGATTGTGATAGAGGAGTTTGAAGTTCAGGATACGGTTACAGGAAGAGATTTTAAGGTATTTAATATTTATACAGATAAGTCATCTCCGGGCAATCATTATGTTCCTTCGGGCTGGATGGGTGATTTTAGTGATATAAAGGTAGATGACCGCTGGATGGAAGACGCGCATAGCGGCACTACTTGTGTGAGAATAGACTATCTTCCCCACCGTTCACAGGGAGCTGGCTGGATGGGTGTATACTGGCAAAATCCCGCAAATAATTGGGGCTCTAAAAAAGCGGGTTTTGACCTTACCGGCGCAAAAAAGCTTGTTTTTTGGGCTCGTGGTGAAAAAGGTGGCGAGATAATATCAGAATTTAAGATAGGGGGCATTACAGGAGAGTTTTCGGATTCCGATTCTGCTGGTATTGGCCCTGCCATGCTTACTTCAGACTGGAAAGAGTATAAGATAGATTTAGAGGGTAAAGATATGTCTCATATTATAGGCGGGTTCTGTTTATCGGCAAATGCTGATGACAATCCTGATGGGTTTGTTATATATCTTGACGATATAAAGTATGAATAAAATAGAGGGTGCCAAGGTAATATTATGACTACTAAAAAGAACAAAACAAAACCAAAAAAGACAACGAAGAATAGAAAGCTTCTGGTATCTCTGCTTTTTCTGCTGCTTCTTCTGCTTTTAGGTGTAGCCACGGCACTGCTTTTTAAGTTTTCCAGCAAGCCCGGCACATATATACATAAGAATTCAAAAGGTGATTATGTATTACTTGTGAATGGCAGGCCTTTTATGGTTAAAGGGGTATGTTATAGCCCCATACCTATAGGTGAGGGGTATGTGTACAACTGGTGGGGAGATACCGCAAAACCCTGGATAGTAGATGGAAAACTTATGAAAGATGCGGGTATAAATACAGTCAGATTTTATGAGCCTGGTGACAAGCCATCACAGGTAAAGAAGGTAATATCCGATTTTTATGAAAATTATGATATACGTTCAATTATGGGCCATGGCCTAGGATTTTGGGATTTTCCGCATGCAAATTACGCGGATCCGGTTTTTCAGCAAAAAATAAAGAGACAGGTATACCAGATGGTAAAGGCCTACAGGAATGAGCCTGGAGTACTGGCATGGGTCTTAGGCAATGAAGCGAATTATTCCTTTGATGGAAGCGTAAACCCATGGTCTACCCCTGAACTTGATGCCATAGAGAACGCGCGTGACAGGAAATTGGCTAAAGCTAAGATATATTATACTTTCTTAAATGAGCTTGCCCTGATTGTGAAAAAGATAGACCCTTCCCGGCCTGTAGGCTTTGGCAATGGTGAGCTCGGCAGCATAGAGGTTGCTAAAGAATATAGCCCTGATTTTGATTTTGCGGGTATTATAATCTATAGAGGAAAATCTTTCGGAAATATGTTTCGCCAGCTTAAAAATAGATACGGAAAACCGTCTATTGTTATTGAGTTTGGTTGTGATTCCTATAACGCGCTGAAACAGGAAACTGATGAAGAGAACCAGGCATTCTTTTTAAATGCTTTATGGAGTGAAATAGAATATAACACATATTTGGGTAAAGGTGAAGGAAACAGTCTAGGCGGTTGCATATTCGAATGGAATGATGAATGGTGGAAGCATGAACAGGATAGGACCAGTGACTGGAGCTTGCAAAATACCCAGGCAGGATGGACTAATGGATCTTATTACTTTGATACTGAAGGTAACCCCAATATGAACGAGGAATGGTTTGGAATAGTAGCTTTAAAACCTGAAAAAGAGAACGGAGTCAATAAGAGGATCCCTAAAAAGGCCTATTACGTTTTAAAGGAAGTTTGGGGGCAGGGGGATAAGATGACTGCCAGTAACTGGAGATAATTTCGTTTAGGCCGCTCACGGAGCTCTCGGTATTTTTCCCCAAGGGGGTTTCTCTGGTCGCCCGGACATTTCGTCCCCGGTAGCCTCACTTCCCTTAGCATCTGTTCGCAAAGACACTGTATAAATAAGAAGTGCATTGGATAAGGAGTTACAATGATAAAGTTTTTATTCTTAATTGTGGTTTTAGCTTTGACAAGTGTTACTGGTTGCGCGCCAGGAGATGGTTTTGATAAAAGTAGTTCAGACAAAATAGTAGCCTGGCACTGGATGACGGATAGAGAAGATGCTTTTACTGAACTCGCGGAAAAATACAAAGCACTTACAGGAACTGATGTTCAGTTTGAGTTATACGCGCCGACAGATGCTTATAGCGAAAAGATAAAAGGCGCCGCACAGACAAAGACACTCCCTGATATTTTTGGTATCCTGGCGGATAAGAGGATTATATCATCATTTATAAAAGCGGGACACGTTCTCAACCTTAGCCCCTATATGGATATGGATGATGGCCAATGGGAAAAGACATTCTACGCAAAGGCCTTGAATGTCAACAGGTTCCTGCAGGGCAATGAATTTGAAGTTAGCCCAGGTATATATGCCGTGCCATTAGATGTTATGAATATACAGATGATATATAATAAGGATCTCTTTAAAAAGGCGGGGCTTGACCCTGAAAATCCTCCTAAAAACTGGGCGGAATTTTTAGATGCGGGGAACAAGCTTCACGCTGCCGGCATACAAGGCATGGTAAGCGGGTGGGGAGAGATCTGGATGATAGATTGCCTTGCTTCTAATTACGCGTATAATATAATGGGTGAGCAAAAGTTTGTAGATACTATCAAAGGAGAGGCCTCGTACGCTGATCAGGATTGGATAGAAGTGTTTACTGTGTTTAAAGATATGAGGGACAATAACCTGCTTGCCAATGGCATAGTCACAATGGTAAATAAACACGCGGAGCAGATGTTTGCAAACCAACGTGCCGCGTTGGCATTCAATGGTTCATGGTGTGTAAATGTATATAATGGCATGAACCCTGATTTAAATTACGGCGTAATGTTGCCCCCCGTATATTCAGATAAGTATCCTATGAAGATATGGGGCGGGGCAGGCGCAAGCCTTATGGTTAGCGCGAGGAGTAAAAATATAGATAAAACAATCAAGTTTCTAAAATGGCTTACTGCCAAAGACCAGCAGGCATATCTCGCGAATAAAACATGCAACCTCCCATCTAATAAAGAGAGCCTTGGTGAAATACCCCAGGCTTTGGAACAGTTTGTGGATGATATGGACAGTGTTACCCATCCCAGTAACCTCAATGTCTCAGAATTCCCTAAAGTTATAGAAGCAAGAGACAAAGGCATCCAATCTATTATAATTGGTGAGAAGACCCCCGAAGAGGTAGCTTTAGAAGTTCAGGCTGTTAAGATAAGAGAACTGAAAAAACAAAAAGCCCGAAAATAAGGCTGCTAAACCGTTCTTGAGAAGATTTGAGAAGAATATGGGAATTAGAAAAACGAAAAAAATATTTATAAATTACCTCTTTGTTCTGCCCGCAATATTATTATTTTGCACTTTTCATCTATACCCTTTTTTAAATGTTTTTCGTTATTCACTCTTTCAGTGGGATGGTATAGTAGAGTTTTCATCCGCAAAATTTGTAGGGCTTGCGCATTTTAAGGATATATTTACGGCTAACCCGCAGTGGTGGTATTCTATGTGGCATGCTTTTTACGTTACCTTGCTCACATTAATATTTCAGAATGGGCTTGCCCTGCTTCTGGCACTTGCCTGCGATAGAGCAATAAAAGGCGCGCGGGCCTACAGAATGATATTTTTCTTACCACCTGTACTTTCCGGTATTGTCGTGGGCCTTATATGGCAATGGATATATGACGGGAATTATGGGCTCCTCAATCACTGGTTGACAAATATAGGGTTTGGCCATTTAGCCCGTGCGTGGCTTGCGGACCCAAGGACCGCTCTTACGTGTGTCGGTATTGTCCATATGTGGAAAGGTTTTGGTTGGGGTTTTATAATACTTCTGGCAGGCCTGCAATCTATACCCCGCGAATTGTATGAGGCAGCAAAAGTCGATGGCGCAGGCGCGTGGGATACATTCAGGCGCGTTACAGTGCCCCTGATGGTGCCTGTCTTTGTTCTTGTTACAATACTTACAATATTGAATACAATGCAGATATATGATCTTATAGTCTCTCTTACAGGCGGCGGCCCTGGTTATCATACAGAAGTTCCGATAACCAGAATCCTGGCAGCAATGAGAGGCGGTTCGCAGCTTGGTTATGCGTGCGCTCTTGGTATTGTCTTCGGGCTTATACTACTTGTGGTATCATTTGTACAGATACAGGCTTCAAAACTGGCGAAACAGGAATAAAATGCAGAAACCGATATATTATAAAATCAAGAAGTTTATGCTGATGTATTCGACTCATATACTGCTTATTATTATATCTTTGAGTTGCATTCTTCCTCTTTTATGGATGTTTTCATCAAGTTTAAAGACTCAGGCCACAGTCTTTTCTGATATGAGCTTGTTCCCGCAGAACCCGCATTGGGAAAATTTTTATATTGCCTGGACAAAAGGAGGTTTTGGCAGGTATTTTTTTAATAGCCTGCTCTATACTATAGTGGTTGTATCGGGTATCGTATTTATTACTTCTTTAGCGGCATATGGAATTTCGCGCCTGAAGATACCCGGTAAGAATGTCATATTTTATGTTTTTTTAGCGGCTATGATGATACCTATCCCCGGAGCGTTTGTAGCATTGTACGTGCTTCTTAATAAACTCGGCTTTTTAAATCCAAATACAGGTTTTCCATTGCTCGATAATGTTATTATGAGGCTCGGTTACATATTACCTTTGATAAACAGTGGATTGTCCCTCGGAATATATATGCTTAAGACATTTTTTGATAAGATGCCCGGTGATCTGGAAGATTCCGCGAGGATCGATGGCTGTTCAGTATTCGGCATATACTGGCATATAGCATTACCTATGGCAAAACCGGCAATAGCGGTTATCATCATCTTTAATACATTGAATGTATGGAATGAATACCTGCTCGCCATGCTTGTGTTGACAGGTAAGAGCCTGATGCCGTTGACCAGGGCGCTTATGGTATTTCGCGGTACGCATATTACTGAATACCCGCTTCTTATGTCGGGTATGACAATTACAGTAATACCGATTATTATTATATATCTAATGCTGCAGAAACATATAATCGCAGGTATAACAGCAGGAGCGGTAAAGGGATGAAGGTTCGGTTATTGGTTATCGGTTGCCGGTTACTGTTAATACTCTTTGTAATGATGCTGCTTACGGGATCAGTGTTAGCGTTGGAACTGCCGGAGGATATAAAGGGTTATTATAAAGATAATGTAGCCGGTTCTCCGGGTATATCAGAAGGTGTGCCCCCTACAGTCAAAAAAGCGGATACAAAAGAAGGCGTTGATATGGGAAGAAGAGAGGCCAGGGAGTATGATTTCAGTAATGAATCACCAGAAGCTCTTACAGCAAAATCATGGGAGGCACTTAATAAAAAGGATGAGCATGCCGTACTTGCTTATACATCAAGATGCATAGAGCTTTATCAGGAAGATGCGAAAGATCAGGAGGCCAAGCTTGATGATTTTGCGCCATCAGGTTCTGAAATGGATTATGAAGCCTTAAATAATGTTGCTGTATCTTATTTTATACGCGGAGAATTTTATAAGCATAAGAAAGATTGGAAAGAATCGAGAAAAAATTATAAAAAGGCCATTGATAATTTCTATTTCGCGCAATACTGGGATCCTCGTGGGTGGTGGTGGAAGCCTTCGGAGATATCAGAGGGTGAAATAGAGAAGATCGATTCAGGATATTATGAGAAGAGATAGAGATTCAATTTTCGGTTTTCGATTTTCAGTTATTCTGGCAATATTCGTATCTGTCCTGATAACAGGTTGCGGCCCAGGAAATGGTTTTAAAGAGGCTCCGAGTTTTAAACTTGCGAACAGAGGCAGCGAGGATATAGTAAATTATAAGAAATATGGTGAATTTGAGGGTATAGGTACTGAAAATTACCATTATATAATAGAAGACCAGGCAGGCCTGTCAAAGGCTGTTGGTGAAGGCATATATCCAAACTCGTCAAGCGTGCTTAGATGCCCAGGGTATAAGGAGTTTAAGCAGCAGGGCAGGCTTAAGGGGCAGCATTGGGATTTTATAAATAAACCTGAATACCAGGCAAATTTTTATAAATGGGCAACTGCCTCTGAAGACAGAGGGATAAAATTATTCTATACAGCCCTTGCTCTTGAAAAATCAGGCCATATAAAGCACGCTATTAAGGCGTATTACGCGCTCTGTGTAAATTTTCCAAAGACCATCGGGTGGACATATTGGCATACACCATGGTATGCTGGCCAGGTCTCAATGGATAAGGTAAGATTTTTGTGCAAACAATATCCGGAATTTGGGTGGAAGCTTTACGGCGGATATATTATTGTGAAGGGCGGTTATGATGACAATGTAAGAAATGATATATTTATAGTGAACCCAGGACAGCTTGTTAAGGTAAAGCGCTCGCAGCTTTTTGATAAAAGAAGGGATGTAAGTAAACAGAAGGTTATTAAATCCACAGGCAGTGAGCATATAAAACTTCTCCAATATGAGGATAAATCCTGGCAGCTCCTGGTAGATAACAAGCCTTATATTATTAAAGGTATTGCTTATGAACCGAGTAAGATAGGCCAAACTCCGGATCAGGGCACCTTAGAGGATTGGATGCAGCAGGATAATAACCGGAACTCCAAGGTAGACGCGCCATATGATGCCTGGGCTGATAAGAACAGGAATAATATTCAGGATGCTGATGAAAGGGAAGTCGGTGATTTCCATCTTTTATGGGATATGGGTTGTAACACTATAAGAATCTACCACCACGCTTCGAACATGCCCTTACTGAGAGATCTCTATAAAAATTACGGGATAATGTCTCTTATGGGTGATTTTATAGGAGCATACGCGATTGGTTCAGGTGCAAGCTGGTACAAGGGTACAGACTATTCAGACCCATTACAACAGCAGAATATGCTGGACAGCATTAAAGAGATGGTAGACAAATACAAGGATGAAGAGTATGTGCTTATGTGGGTTCTCGGAAATGAGAATAACTACGGTGTTGCTAATAACGCGAAGAAAGATCCTGTATCATATTATAAATTTGTTAATAAGGCGGCTGAGTTTATAAAATCAATAGATCCTCATAAGAGGCCGGTTGTTATATGTAACGGAGAGGTAAAATTTCTTGATATATTTGCCAAAGAATGCCCATCAGTAGATGTTTTCGGTTTAAATTCATATCGCGGCAGCTATGGTTTTGGCCATTTATGGCTTACTGTAAAAAACGAGGTCGATAAACCGGTTATTATAACAGAGTATGGTTGCCCGGCATACAATATGTACGCGGACCGGGAGCAATCAGAAGCTGAACAAGCGGAATTCTTAAAAAATTGCTGGATTGATATTATATCGAATTCAGATGGCTACGGCCAGGGCAATTCTTTAGGCGGAGTATTATTTGAATGGGTAGATGAATGGTGGAAGGCTTATGAACCGAGCCTGCATGATACAAAGCCTTTATGGGCAGGTTCTTTTCCAGATGGCTGGATGCATGAGGAATGGTTAGGGATAACATCGCAGGGCAGTGGGAATGATAGTCCGTATCAACGGGTTTTGAGAAAAGCGTATTATGAATACAAGAAGCTGTGGAGAGATTAAAAAAAGGAGAAAAGTAATGGGTAAGAAGAGATTTTTAGGGTTGATAATATTTGCGGCTTTAGCCTTTACCACTATGGCGCTTCAGGCGCAGAGTGTGGAATTTTTTGAGCCATTCAATGTCTATACAGACAAAAATGCGAGCGGTAACCACTTTTCTCCGTCAGGATGGATGGGCGATTACAGTGATATCAATTTTACTGATGCATGGAAAGAGAACCCATATTCCGGTATCAGCTGTATCAAGGTCGAATACAAGCCTAACTCGTCGCAAGGCGCAAGGTGGGCAGGTACATATTGGCAGAATCCCCCTAACAACTGGGGAGAGAAGAAGGGCGGATACGATCTGACGGGCGCTAAAAAGCTTACCTTCTGGGCGCGAGGGGAAAAAGGCGGTGAGCGTATAGAAGAGGTTAAAATAGGTGGTTTATCAGGCACGTACCCGGATTCAGATGTCGCGACAGCAGGGCCTATCATATTGACCAAAGATTGGCAGCAGTATAGCATAAATTTAGATGGTAAAGATTTAAGCTATATAAGCGGTGGTTTTGTATGGGCAACTAATCTTGATGTCAATCCAAATGGGTGCACATTTTATCTGGATGACATAAGATATGAGTAATCTATGCCGCAAAAAGATATAAATCGCAGAAAATATATAAGACTGAATTCATGCTTTCCAGTAGAATTCAGTCTTTATTTTTCCGCTAAAAAGGCTTTTTCCCGCAAATATCAGGGTTTTACCTGTAATCTTTCTGAAGGCGGTATATGCCTTGAGGCAAAAAATTTAAATCCTGATGATTCTGAACTTATATTGAATAAGAAGCCGAGGTTAAGCCTTAATATCTACGTACCTCTTCGAAAAGAGCCGGTAAAAGCGACAGCGGAAATCATGTGGGCGGAAAGGTACAAAAACCCCTACGCAAAAAATAGCTATCTTATAGGGCTTTCTTACCTGGATATAGGATTAAAAGATAAAAATAGGATCCTGAATTATGCGCGTCGTTTAAAATATATCCCGCGAATAGCCGCAATACTTTTGCTTATTATGGTTATTGGGATTGCGGCCCTCTCCTTTTATCACGTTCAGGAAAGAAAAAAGAACAATGCCCTGGTGAATCAGCTTGTTTCTATTTCAGAAGTTAAGGTCGGCCTCGAAAGGCGCCTGAATGAATTAAAGACCCGTAAAGAGATGCTGGAAAATAAGCTTGTAAAAATCACAAAGAGTACGGTAAACCTGGAACACAGAATAATAGAGATAGAAAAAAAATTAACCGATGAAAAGAAAAGGCTGAAACAGGAACTTGAAACAGCCTTGGCAGAGCAGAAGGATCTTGAGCAAAAGATGTCCGGCCTGTCCGCGGATAAGATTGCCTTAGGCAACATGGCTTATAAGATTACGGAATCAAGGCTTACTAATCTCAATAATGAGATAGAGCTATTACAGATTGAACTTTCAGAAGTCATTAAAAAGGCAGGTATTGAGAAAGATAACCTAAAAATAGCATTAGGTATTTTGCAACAGGATAATGCGGCTCTTAAAGGCCAGATAGAGTTTACTCAGACAGGCGAGATTCTGCTTGAGGAGCAGCTGGCACAGATAAAGCTTAAGAGTGGTGAAATAACCCAGGCAAGCATCGGTAAGATGCTTAAGTGGCTTAAAGTCCATCAGACAAAAAGAACGGGCCTTGTCCTAAGCTATGAAGGAGATAGGAAATTAAAAGACTGGGGTTTTACTTACGACCAGGCTCTTGCGTGCCAGGCATTCCTTATTTCAGGAGAGAGAAAAAGAGCAGAAAGTATACTGGAGTTTTTCTCTAAACATGCAAAGGGCTCAAAAGGCCTATTTTACAATGCGTATGACATAAAAACAGGCACACCTCGTGAACATACAATTCATAGCGGGCCTAATATATGGATTGCTATAGCAGTATGCCAGTATACGCTGAAGACCCAGGATTACAGATTTCTTCAGCTCGCAAAGGAGATAGGTTTAGAGATGATAGCTCTGCAGAATTCTTCTACTGACGGCAGCATCAAGGGGGGCCCTGACACAGAATGGGTAAGTACGGAGCATAACCTTGACGCGTACGCGTTATTTAATATGCTCTATGATTTGACAAAAGAAGAAGTTTATAAACAGGCAGCTTTAGTTGCTCTCGATTGGTTGGAGAATGTCAGCTATAATAAGCAGGAAGGCAGGTTTTTAAGGGGTAGAGGTGACGCGACTATCGCAACAGACACATTCTCCTGGGCAATAGCAGCTATAGGGCCCGCGAAACTTGCTGCGAATGATATGGATCCTGACGGAATAATGGAATTCGCGGAAAAAGAGTGCAGGGTAGAGGTCAAGTTCCACAGGCCTGAGGGCAGAACCATTGATGTAACAGGGTTTGATTTTGCAAAGGCGCGACATGTAGGACGCGGGGGTATTATCTCAACAGAATGGACAGCGCAGATGGTTGTCGCATTTAAGGTCATGGCAGAGTATTACAGAAGTAGAGGAAATATTGAGAAAGAGAGGATATATAAATTTAAAGCAGAATATTACTTATCCCAACTTGGCAAGATGGTAGTATCTTCACCATCACCTACAGGCCAGGGAGAGGGTTGCCTTCCTTATGCTTCTATGGATAATGTTGAGACAGGCCATGGGTGGCGAGTACCAAACGGAAGGCGCACAGGCTCAGTAGCAGGAACAACATATTATATCTTCGCGCGCAAGGATTACAACCCGTTAAAGTTTAAAGTTACAAAAGTTACAAAGGTTACAAATGATGTTGAATACCAGATGCAACCTTAGTTAATAAACCTTGAAAAATGTTGTTATTTCTGATATTATACAAAAAATTTATATAGGGTAAACATGAAAAAGATACCAACATATCATCTTAATAAAGACGGTGAATTTGTAATCGATAATTATAATCTCACAAAGCCGTTTTCCAGTTTTTTTCCAGGTATAGCAGGAATATGGGGTGTACCTATATGGGCATTTTACGTTAATCGAGGCCAGGCTATAGCATCATTCGGGATAAAGGATAAAGACCATCCAATAATGGAGTTTCAGCCTGCTAATAAATCATACTATCTGACGCCTCTGGTGGGTTTCCGCACATTTATAAAATTAAGAACAGGTAAAAAATCTATTTTTTATGATGCTTTTTCAACAAGCCTGCATTCACCCGATTTTGACATAGAAAACAGTATGATTATCAGTTCTGACGGGCTTAAGCTTAAAGAGATAAATTACACATTGGGCCTGGAGGTCGTAATAGATTACTTCTCAATTCCAAAAGATAATTACGGCGCTTTAGCGAGAAAATTGACTATAAAGAACAGGAATAAGCAAAAAAGGGTTCTCGAGATATTAGACGGCATGCCGCAGATTCAACCTTACGGAATTAATAATATGTTTCTTAAGCAGATGTCGCGTACCATAGAGGCATGGATAATGGTTGAAAACCATAACAATGGTATACCGTTTGTACGCTTAAAAGTCGAACCTGCGGATAGGCCCGAAGTTATCCATGTAAAGCAGGGGAATTTCTATGTTTCGTTTGATAGTAATGGCCTTGTCAGGCCTGTAGTGGAAACAGAAAAAATATTTGGTATGCAGGAGGATTTTTTCTACCCTAAAGCTTTTATGGACGCGAAAAATTTTATCTACCCTAAAAAACAGCATGTAAAATCAAAGACACCCTGCGCTTTCGCGTATACGAGTGTTGGCTTGAAGCCAAAAGGCGAGTATAAGCTCTATACGATTACAGGGAATATGAGCAGCCTGAATAAGTTAAAATCGAATTCAAGGCGAATAGCCGATGTTGCTTATTTTGAGAAGAAACGCCTTGAGAGCAAAAATACGATAACATCTCTTCAAAGGGGCGTGTTTACCGCTTCTTCATCTGAGAAGTTTGATTGTTATTGCGCGCAGAACTTCCTTGATAATATTATGCGTGGAGGTTCTCCTATAACTGTGGGGCATGCTTCTGGCAGGACGAACCTGCATTTATATTCCCGCAAGCATGGAGACCTGGAGAGAGATTATAATATGTTTTTAATCGAGCCTACATATTTCTCACAGGGAAATGGAAACTACCGTGACGTAAATCAGAACCGGCGCTGCGATGTCTGGTTTAACCCCGGTATCAAATACGAAAATGTTTTAAACTTTTTTTCCTTTTTACAGATAGATGGCTATAATCCCCTTGTTGTAAAGCCGGACCGCTTTAAATTTAATCAGGATTTTAATTGCTTAAACCGTTTCTTTAACAGCCGCAACCTGGAAAGAATAAAAAAGTTCCTAAAGAAAGATTTTACACCAGGAGAGCTCTTCCTCTTTATTGAGCAGAACAATATAACCTTAATATCCAGTAAGAGAGACCTTATCAAGGTTATTATGGAAAACTCTACAAAATATGCCCAAGCGAGCCATGGTGAGGGTTTCTGGATAGACCACTGGCATTATTGCCTTGATATGCTGGAGAGCTACATAGGGCTTTACCCGGAAGATTTAAATAATATCCTGTTTGAAAGAAAAGATTTTACCTTCTTCGACAATACGTATACTGTGCAGCCAAGAAGCAAAAAGTATACCCTTGAAAATAATTATGTCCGTCAATTTAACAGTGTAGTGAAAAATCGCGATAAGGCCGTACTGATTAGCAGGAGAAGGGTATTTAAGAATCTATCAAGAACAGATAATGGATTGGGCAACATATACAAGACCAATTTAATAGCAAAGATGCTTGTTGTGATTTCTAATAAGTTTGCGAATCTTGACCCATTCAGTATGGGTATCGAGATGGAGGCAGATAAGCCGAATTGGTATGATAGTTTAAATGGCCTCCCGGGACTTTTGGGGTCTTCGACATGTGAAACATTTGAACTTAAACGCTGGATACTTTTTTTAAAGTCCAGCATAAGGCAGCTAAAGCTCGATATTAAATACTCTATATCCCTGCCTCTGGAAGTATATAATTTTTTAATTGGGTTAGAAAAAGCGTGCAAACAGGATTTTAATGATTACACCTTCTGGGACAAGCGCCATACTTTAAAGGAAAATTACCGCGCAAAGACACTACTTGGTTTTAAGGGTGCCGAAAAACAGATTAAGATTAAAAGTTTGGAGATTCTGTTTAATAGTTTTCTTAAAAAGATAGACTCAGGGTTGCGCAAGGCATGGAATAAAAAAACAGGGCTCTATCATTCCTATTTTATAAATGAAGCGTTGGATTACAAGTTAATATCAAAAGATAAGCATAACAGGCATGTCAGGATAACAAGGTTTAGGCAAAGAGCCCTCCCCTTGTTTTTAGAGGGTATGGTTCATGCGTTCAGGGTTGGTAAGACGCCGGCTGTTGCAGCAGGTTATTATAACGCGGTGCGTAAAAGCCAGCTGTTTGATAAAGAGCTTAAGATGTATAAGGTGTGTGCTTCATTAGAGAGTATGCCTGAGGAGATAGGCAGGGCCCGCATCTTTGCTCCGGGATGGCTTGAGAACGAATCTGTATGGCTGCATATGGAATATAAATATATGCTTGAACTTTTAAAATCAGGATTGTACAAACAGTTTTACAAAGATTTCAAAAATGTCTTTGTGCCGTTTTTAGACCCCATGAAATACGGCAGAAGTATTCTGGAGAATTCCTCGTTTATAGTATCGAGTGTATTTTCGAAGAAAGAACAGCGCGGTAATGGGTTTGTGGCGCGTCTCAGCGGCTCGACTGCGGAATTTATAAATATATGGCTTATAATGTGCGCCGGTAAAAAGCCTTTCTATCTCAATAAAGATAATAGGCTTTGTGTTGAGCTCAGGCCTATTTTGCCAGGATGGCTCTTTACAAAAGAGAGCAGAGAGAGCTTTAAGAAAAATACCTTCTCTTTCAGATTTCTTGGTAAAACTTTAGTTGTATATCATAATTCAAAAAGAAAGAATACCTTTGGAAAGGATTCCGTAAAGATAAAAGAGATACAGGTAAAGCCGGTTAAGGGCAAATCTATCATATTAAAGACGCCATATATCCCGGAACCACTCTCTTATCAGCTACGCCAGGGCGATATTCAACGCCTTGATATTACCTTATATTAAATAATAACAAATAATGAAGGGAACAGGCACTATATAATGAATTTAAAAAAATACGGTTATTTTTCAAAAGACGGAACTGAATTTATTATTACAAATCCAATGACACCCCGCCCATGGATAAACTATCTTACTAACGAAGACTATTGCGCTATTATCTCGCATAACGCGGGTGGATACAGTTTTTATAAGGATTGCAGGAGTGACAGAATACTTCGCTGGGCGCCTTCAAACTGGCACTTTGATCGCCCAGGGCGTTATATATATGTAAGAGATAAAGATACAAAAAAATACTGGTCCGCATCCTATCAGCCGATGCGCGTAAAGCCACAATTTTATAAATCCCGCCATGGTTTAGGTTATACCATAACCAATACCACATATCATGGTGTTAATATAGAGATAACATTTTTTGTACCGGTCCACGATACATGTGAAGTATGGGTGGTAAAAGTTACGAACAAGACAGATAGAAAAAAGAATCTGGAGCTCTTCCCCTACGCGGAATGGTTGTTAGGAGATTATCATCAGGAGTTGCGTTATCGCAATATCATGAATCTTTATAATCGTGTATGGTATGATAAACCAAACAAAGCTATATTCGCGAAGAAGACCGCTTTTTGGGGTGATATGCATATAAAGCCGTATCCTTATATAAATTTTTTAGCGTCAAGCCTTCCTGTCGCGGGTTTTGCTACGCAGAAGAGCGCCTTCCTGGGCAGGGCTAACACAGAAGAGATGCCTGAAGCTATTATAAAAGGTAATTTCAAAAACTTTGAATTTACTTCAGGAGAAGACGCGATTGCCTGTCTGAAGCATAACCTCTCTTTAAAACCGAAAACATCGAAAGAGTTCACAATTGTTCTTGGCCAGACTGATAAAGATGATCATCTTGCCCAACTCCTGGTAAAATATAGGGATATCAGAAAAGCAAAGGTTGAACTTGAGGCTGTCAAGGCATTATGGAGAAGGAGAGTGCTCAATAATATAGTGATAGAGACACCGGATAAGGATTTTGACAGGATGATGAATATCTGGGTAAAATATCAGGTATATATCTGTAATTTTTGGTCGCGCTCACCAAGCTATTATCATGAAGGAGCAGGCGGAAAAGGTTTTCGTGATTCATGCCAGGACGCGGAAAGTATCATGGCGATAGATACTGAACACGCAAAAAAGAAGATAAGGCGCATAGTTTCGCTTATCAGAAAAGACGGTACCTGCGCGCCTGGATTTTCTGATACAGCAGGCCCTGCCAAACATCGCCCAAATAAAGATCATCCCGTATGGCTTACAATGACAGTAGCTGCTTATATAAAAGAGACGGGTGATAAAGGTATATTGGAAGAGTATGCGCCCTATTTAAAAGATATGTGGATAAAAGGCTGGGATATAGACCTGAATTATAAAGGTAGCGCATCTACTGATGGAGAAGGCACAATATTTGAGCATCTGGAAGGAAATCTTAATTTTACGTTTAATGATGTAGGTTCAAGGGGACTACCTCTTATAGGCCATGCTGATTGGAATGACGCTATTGATGCGGCGGGAATAAGGCTTAAAGGTGAGAGCGTATGGCTTGCTATGGCGCTGGTAAGAAGCCTTAAGACATTGGCAGAACTTGCCACGCTGCTTGGTGAAAGCGGAAAAGCTGACCAGCTGCTGCATAAAGCCAGTACAATGAGTAACAGGATAAATGATATCGCGTGGGATGGCAACTGGTATGTAAGGGGTTTTACAGATGATAAGACTGTTTATGGGTCAAGTGGAAACAAGGAAGGCAGAATATATATCAACGCACAGAGCTGGTCTATACTTTCAGGTGTCTCGAACAAGGAACGTCAGAACAGACTGCTTAAGTCTGTTGATAAGTATCTTGACGGGCCACACGGTATAGCACTTTTTAACCCGGCATACTCAAAATGGGATAGCGGGTTAGGCAGGATAAGCATGTTTTCAGAAGGTACCAAAGAGAACGCGGCTGTATTTTGTCATGCTGTTACATTTCATGCTGCGGCAGAATGCATAGCAGGCCGTGGCACAAAGGCATATGAAGCGATGAAGAAAATAATGCCGAATTGTCAGAAAAATTATGATCTATACAAGACAGAACCTTATGTCTATGCCGAATACCTTGTTGGCCCTGAACATCCATATCTCTATGGTGAAGGCGCATTTACATGGATAACAGGTAACGCCGGTTGGAATTTTTTAACTGCAACAGAAAAGCTCCTTGGGGCGCAACGCGAATATATGGGTTTGAGAATAGATCCATGTATACCGAAAAAATGGAAAAAAGCAAAGATAGTAAGGCCTTTCAGGGGAGCTAGTTATGAGATTACCATCAAAAATCCAAGGCAAAGAGAAAAAGGCGTGAAAAAGATTTTTGTCGATGGCAACGAGATAGATGGGAATCTTATATATCCTCATTCTGATGGAAAGACCCATAAAGTAGAAGTAATAATGGGTTAATTTTAAAGTTTATCAAAAATAATTGATGGAAAAAAGTATTTAAGATTTTTAATGATTATTATTGATATATAGTATAGTTTTATGCTATCCTGTATACAATAATATACTCGGTGGATTAATGCAAATCTATAAAGGAGTTGCGAGTATACTCCTTTTTTGTTTTTGTGAGGGAAATAAGAGCCAAAATAAGAGTCATAATGAAAAAAATATATTATATAACTATTATTACAATGTTTATGTTGTTTCTGCCGGTTTTTGCAGGCCTATCTGAGGCAAAGACAAAGAGCCTTTATACACCGTGTCAATATAAAGGCGCTTATAAATATTATATGGACCGCGGTAAAGGTTATTTTGCTGATAAACAATATGAAAGCGCGATAGAATCGTTCGAAAGAGCCCTTATAATTCAGCCGAATTCTGAAGAGGCGCGTTTAAAGATAGCAATGGCAAATGTAATGTTGAGTAACAAAGAGGATATTTCGAAGGAGCGTATAAGAAAAGAGGTAATGGAACACGCGATAAGCTATAAGGAACATATTTCGAAAAGGCCTGTATCTGTGCTGGAGCCTCAGAAAGATCAGAGTATTGAAACAGAGAAGCCAAAACAACGCCGCGTTGTAGCAAAACGATCGGCTGAAGATAGCTATTACAGCAAGCCAGAGCCGAAACCAGGTAAAAAACCACAGGTATTATCCAAGCCTAAGCCAAGTGAAAAATTACCTTCTGTCTTAACAAAACAGCATACAGATAAGAGGCCTGAGCCTGAACCTTTTCAATGCAGGTTACTGCCTGCTTTTGATGAATTTTCAAATGGCGCAAATAGTAAGATACAGGAAGGAACAGATAATATAAACAGTAATATCGCGCCTTCCGGAATAAGCGGCGAGTATCGCATAGCATTTGGTGTTACTGAAGATGACTTTATCTGGAAGGACGCAAATGCGGATTATCATAATATGCCTGGTGATACAAGCTGGAGATATATATATGGAAAAGACAGGCAGAATAGCTATGATAAAGCAATATATTCCCGGCTTAAGATCGATATGGATGCTCATATAACTGATACAATAAGCGGTTTTGGTCAAATGGTTATAGACCCCTGGACATTTGTGGGGAAGAAGAGAGTATATGTTACAGGTACAAATGGAGATAATGTCCAGATAGATTATAAATACTGGTCAAATGTGAGAAGCACAATAAATGAGACATACAGGACAGAAATGGGAGATGTTGTAAGTATAGCTGAGAATAAGGTTGAAGGCGATAAGACCTCTATAGGGCGTTATACAGGACTTTTTGATTGGGGTTCAAATACATTCAATATACCTGAACAAGAGATAGACAGGATGTATGTCCCCATACGAAAATTATGGGTTGAGTATAACGCGGAGCCTTACAAGGCAAAGGTATTTGCGATGGCAGGCCAGGAGGAGGCGCTTACTTCAGATGACTTAATGCGCCTGTCTAATAATAAAGTCTGGTGGGAAGAGGGCGCGTGGCTTGACCGATATGATCAGAGCCAGGCATTTAAAAGAAGAGGAACTTCCGCCCCAGCAGGATTTACCGGTTCAAGAGAGCCGCTGAAGAAAGGCCAATGGGTACGTAACCTCTCATTTGTAGCAAAGGATAGTGATGAAAATTTTCTCACCTTTCTCCGTGGGGCGTCACTTAAGGCCGATTTTGCCAATGGCGTGTCCGTTGATATGGTAGCAGCGACTCCACGAAGCTTATGGGATACATATGAGCAGGCAACAAACATACCAGCCGCATTAAGGATAAAGGCGCCTATCTCAGATAAGTTTACACTCGGAGGTTTGTATACATTTAAAGGCGGCATGCGGCATCAGTCATTAGAGGCGATGAATAATCTTGGCGCGATAGACGGTTCTTATCAAATATTCAATAATACAGAGCTTTTAGGGGAGTTTGCTGTAAGCAATATGCGCACAGAAGAGGCAAGCGGGTATAATAACCATTATACAGGTTATGCGGGAAGCCTTGGCTTGAAGAACCAGGGCTCTATTGCGTTGACCAGTGGAACTGAAGACAAGTATGAGTTTAAGGCATCCTTTGCCAGTATGAATGACAGATTTTTTCCGGGCTTAAGTAACTACAGGTTTACAAGGAAAGAGTTTGAATTTGCGAAGCATATATATTTTGATGATCTGGATCCCAGGAATGAGGCTATAATGTTTGGGGATGGAATGGATATAGGCAGGAATGCCTTTAATTTTAAGGCAAAGGCAGAGTTTCCGGATAAGAATATGGATACCAAATTTGATTTCAGGACAGTATATACCGACGGTAACGAACATATAGAGGATGTTTACAGGTTAGAAGGAACTTATCAGCCTGTAGAAAAACTCACACTTAAAGGCCTCGCGTTCTATAAACATCTTCCAATGACTAAAAAAGGCATAGACCCCCTTATGAACGCGAAGAGTTCATACAGTGCTTTTACAGATTACTTTGCGTATGATGATATCTGGCTTGAGAACGCGGCTGTGGAGGAGGACAAGGATCCTTCAATAGGTTCTTTCTCAGGTGGCTTAAAGTATGATTTTACAGACTATTTTACAGGTGTAAGTATATTTGAAACTACCAATGACCCTAAAGATTACCCCCGTGGACTCTTGAACAATGTCTGGGTAGGTGATTATTATAAGGATGGTATAGTATGGGATAAGGTAGTTCCATTTTTGTATGACCAGTCTACTTTTGGCCTGCCTGGTTATACGTATTATAATATATATAAAACACGCTTTACTTACTACCCGTTTGACCCGCTTAAGATTACTCTGAAATATACATATAACGAAAACAAATACGCCATGGCAATAGATGATAACCCTACCGCGCAGGGCATTGAGTTTGAATACAAACCATGCCCGAATACAACCTTTGGATTCCTGTATCAATATACCCGCCAGAGAGATCTATATAAAGAATTTGTTATGGGTCAGGGTACACATTTTGACGGCCATCATAATATATTTGCGGCATTAGATTATCAGCTTAATCAGGATCAGCATTTGAGGGTGACATATGGTAGTTATGTAGGTTATGATCATAACACTCCTGAGAACCATGACGATATAAACGCACTGGATACAAGGCATATAGTAAGGGTGGCATATACAGGAACTTTCGGCCAATCAGAAGAACAAGGTGGCACTGAATATATTGCTAACGCGGCACCTACTCCTCTTGGCCCGTTAAATCCCGCTATTCCGGGAGCGACATTTGTAACAAAGCTATCAAGCGGCTGGGCAAATTATAAGGAGAAAGCGAATATCGCGCCAGTAAAATCAGATTGGAGTAATTATCTCTTAAGATGCGATTTGGGCATGGATGCGTATGACAGGGAGTATTGGGAAGGCAGCTTACGATTAGGGTTGTTCACTACATTAACTGATGAAGAGAAATGGGATTATGCGGGGCTTGGTAATTATCAGACTGATTCTATGAGTTTCAGGGGCGCTGATGTGAATGCTAATATAGGGTGGGCTATTGGCGGAGAGTCTAAATATATAACTGTAACACCCCTTTTAAATGCCGGATACAGAAGAGTGGAATTCTCAAGAGGTAATATCTCTACTACCTCAACCACAGTATCTCAGCTTGGAGAGGTCAGTGAGAATTTCAATATATCATATGCAGGCTTAGGGGGAAGAGTAGAGCTCGGGCCGGTTAATAATGTGAACTTCTATGGAAGCGGGTATTGGGCGCCACTTATATACGCGCCTATAAATAATAGTGAATTAGGCAGGACAACCAGCAACCAGGGTGTTATATGGCACGCGGAAGGTGGGTGCGACTACAACCTTTCTGAAAAGATTGATATTAGTCTTGGTGGTTTTTGGGATCTGCAGCATCTTGACAGGGCAGAACGTATTAATAAGGGAAGTGTCAACATAGAGACCCCTGATAATAAGCTCGAGACATTTGGGCTTACTTTAGGTGGGCAGTATAGATTTTAGAGAGTTTCGTAGCAACTTCCGCAGGAGCGTGAAATTTTTCCCAGCGAGGAAAATTTCACTCCGGGTTGCTGCTCGCTCTTCCGCCTTTGGCGGAAACCATGCCCGCCCGCATCAACAAGGTCCTGCTCCAGCTGCTACGAAACTCTTTGACACAATCTAAAAAATCGTAATAAAAACCATAAAAATCTTGACTTAAGCGCAAAAATAATGTATACTTCTTTAAAGACTTTTAAAATATTATATTAAGATAAAAATATGTTTATGAGCAGAAAAAAAGCATATAAAGGTATATATATGAAAAGACTATGTAGTATAATTATATTAGTGTGTATGCTATCACCTTCTCCATTGTTTGCCCAACCTATCAACAACATAAGAGGGATGATATCTGAAGTTAATGGTACTATAAGAGATAGTTATTTTGTTGGTAGTGACAACGGCATAATAGTCCATATACAGGACCTGCATTGCAACTATGACGCGCAGATATCTGTTTATAATATAATTAACGAACTTATTGATAAATATCATCTTGATCTCGTATTGATAGAGGGCTCTGTTGGCCAGCTTGAAACAGCCCCTTATTCAGAACGTCCCAATGATAAGATAAAAGAAAGCGTTGCGAAATATTTTATAAAGACAGGCCAGCTTGATGGAGCTGGTTTCGCTCATATAATGAAGCAGAGTAGCTTTACCTTCTGGGGCGCGGATGATGCCAAGCTGCACCAGGAGAATGTAAAAGCTTATAAGGCTTCATTGCGGGGCCAGATAGATAATGAAAAATATTATTATAATATAAAGGAGATTTTGGAGAAGCTTAAGCTTAAAGCCTACTCTAAAGAGTTGCTCGAACTTGATAAAAAGATATATGCTTACAAAACCGAGAGTATGGATTTTATACCATACATATCTTATATAAGCAGACTTTTTTTAAAATATAATTTTGAAAAGCAGGAATATTCTGATTTTATCAGGCTTACTCGGGTTCTTGAAAAAGAGGCTGACATAGATTTTTTAGAAGTAGATACCCAGCGTTCAGAGTATATAGATTTTTTAAGTGATAAACTTGATAAAGATAGCCTATCAGAACTTCTTGATAAAAGCCTCTTTTTCAAGACTGGTAAGATTAGCGCCCTCGCGTTCTACAGTTTTATAGAAGATATATCCAGGAAAGAGGCTGTTCTCGGCATGGAAGAAGATTACGCGGATCTGGCCAGGTATATAGATTATATAAAGCAATATTCCCAAATAGACAATATCGCGCTTTTTAAGGAGATAGAGATAATAGAGAAGAGGCTCAAGCATGAGTTTTTCACGAATGATTCGCAGCGCGAAATAGACAGGTTTTCATACACACTGGATATCCTAAAAGATCTTTTTGCTCTTAAGCTTACAAAAGAGACTTTGCAATATTACAAGGATAACAGAAAAGAGTTTACTCCCTCGTATATTATCAATTTTATATCAGATTGGGCGCGCAGATATAAAGTTCAGTATAAGCTTGACCCGTCTTTCAGGAAGATAGCCTCAAAACTTCCTGATATGGAAAGGTTTTATAAGGTTGTGGAAGAGCGTGATAGTGTCCTGGTGCACAATACACTGGATCAGATGAAGAAGAGAAACGCGGATATCGCTGTTTTGGTATCAGGTGGTTTTCATACAGATGGCATAACAAGACTTTTAAAGGAAAAAAAGGTATCATATATAGTAGTTACCCCAAAGGTTGAAAAACTGCAACCGGATAATCCTTATAAATCAGCCCTTCTCGGTGAAGATACTGAATTTGAAAAGTTTATTAAAAAGGCAAAAATCGATACAAAGATATATGAACAGAACATCTAAAAGGAGAGAAAAATGAAGATTGCAAAATTTATTATTACGTTGCAGGTGATTTTCCTGACAAGCGTATTTATATTCAGCGCAAGCGCTGTATATCAGCCCGCACAGGTGGACCCTTTAGCTATTACCAATCTCGCCGTAAGGCAGCAAGGGTATGAACTCGCTTCGCCGGAAAAGCTTGAAATGTACCAAGCTCTTCTTAGCAATCTGGATGGTATGGCAAGAGCAGCAGAGGCATTGAAAGCTGGCCAGATTCCTGATAACGCAGAAGTGCTTGATATCCCAGGCGCGGATAGCCCTGTATACCTCGTATCATTATTAGATGCAATAGACAAGATACAGTTTTTAGTTGTTATGGCGCGTAGCGATGAATCCGGGAAGATAGCAGCTGTGATTGAAAAGAATGAGCAGCTCTCTGAGCAGCTTGGTATCTTTGTGGGCCTGCCTCCTACGCAATCTATTGAGAATGTTATTGCAGACACGCAAAAGGCCTCTTCTGCTGGTATGGATCAGCTTGCAACGGAATTTAAAGCTGCCAAGCTTAAACTTGAAACATTGCAAAAGCAGCTTGAAATAGAAAATATTATAATGGATAACGCAAGATTACCAGATACTTATAATGAAGCTAGTGCTGTAGCTATTAAGCTCAAAAAAGCAATAGATACGGCGCAATCAAAATTAACCAGCCTTCAGAATACTATAACAATGCTTACTGCCTCGACAAACAAGGCCTCTTCTGCAGGCATGAATCAGCTAAATCAATTTGTGATAGAGTTTGAAGATGCCGAATTTGAGCTTGAAACATTGCAAAAGCAGCTTGCAGCAGAAAAGAATATAATGGATAATGCAACATCACCAGATACTTACAATGAAGCTGCACTCAAAGCTGCAATGCTTAGAAAAACAGTATACCTGACGCAATCAAAAATAGCTGATATTCAGAATATTATAACAATGTTTACTGCCTCGACAAACAAGGCCTCTTCTGCCGGTATGGATCAGGCAGATATGTTTGCGCTGCAGTTTAAAGATGCCGAGCTTGAACTTGTAACATTGCGCGATAAACTTGTAACAGCAAAGATCAATGAGCAGGATGCGTATACAGTAATGTTAGATGCTATTAATTCAGGTAATATAGATGAAGTGGAAAAGAGGTCTGATGATTATGACAATGTTATCACCGAAGTTGTTGAACTTGAAAAAGATATATATGTAGCGCAATTTAAAATAGATAATATGCAAAATGTTATGGCAAGGATAAGATTTGTTGCCTCAACACCAACAAGCAAGGCTTCATCAGCAGGTTATGAGAAGGATGCAGCAAATGTAATGGCATACTTTTCTGGCGCGGCACGCATTTTTACAAATGCTAGCACGATACCACTACTTGATATAGATATGCTATCAAGGCAGGTGGAGGTGCATAAGAAGGCTATTAATAAGCTTGAAAGCATAAAAATTCAGTCACCAGATGCCGCGATAGCTGTTGCGGAGCACCTTAAGCTGGTTCAGGCATCACTCGATACAATGATTGCGGTGCAGAGCATTGTCGCGGAAGACGCAGCTCTTAAGAATGTAACAGGCACAATAGTGATAAATGATAATGATATACCGAATAACCAACAGGTATTGCTTACTATGCTTGATAAGGCAAACCCATATCTTGAAGTTCTTGAGACAAAGCTTGGTTGCAAGGTCAGGCTCCTGAGCCAGTATAATCATAAGTCAGATGGCGCGGCAAATATGATAGCTATATCCAGCATGTCAGTAGGTGGTATATCAAGGCGTGTAGATATAAATTCAATTATAGAGGACGGCTACCTGCCTTTAGAAGAAGTGATAGTTTTCGCTAAAGGCCTCTTGACATATAATCAGGATACAAGATCCGTACTTGACGGAACAATAGCGCAGATGTACAGATTTATAACAAAGACCCCTATATCACCAAAATTATTAGAGGCGTTTTTACGTAATTCCGTGTTCGTGCTTGATCTTCCTATCCCACTTGCTATAGATGAAGCGTATTACGAACAGCTGCATAGACAGGCCTTAGCAGCCTTAATAGCAGCGTAAGCTTGTAGTATAGAATTAAGATTTGCCAGGGGGGCGAGCTCTGATTGGGCCGTCCCTCATTTTATTCACTACCCCCATCTAAGCTGAGAGTTTCGCAGCAACTTCCGCGGGAAAATGATCCCCTTGATTTTTATTGACTTGAGAATCGGGATATCTTACAATATTGGCTGCTATGCAAGAAAAAGAAAAAATAATTATCCTTCTGTCTATATTAATCATATCTGTATTTACCGCAGTATCCTTTCACAAGAAGCTATACCAGGAAGAGTTACCTCTTACCCGTGAAGAGTCTCTCAAATCGACGCATGCGCAGCAGGTTATCGCGGCAAAAAAAAGAATAGATATCAACAAGGCAGGCAGGTATACCCTTACAAAACTCCCTGGTATAGGGCCGAAATTTGCGGAAAGGATTATAGATTATCGGAATAGGAATAACGGTTTTACCTCAAAAGAGCAGCTCCTTGATATAAAGGGTATAGGCATAAAAAAATATGAGGCCATAAAGGACAGGATAAAGGTTGATGTCTCAGAATAAGGTTTCTTTAAGAAAAAGGCCTCTTTTGACAGCCTTTCTGCTATTTGGTTTTGGCATAATATTCGCGGAAAAGATAAATACTCCATTCGGAATAATATTAATTCTTGTCTTTACACTCTTTCTTTCTCTCTTTCTGATTAACGCTAAAGCGAGGAAGCCTTTTTTTATGGTATTAAGCATGCTTGTATTCATCCTTGGCATGGCAACTTATATTAATTTTAATACTCTGCCTAAGGGCCACGTATCTTATCTTTTAAAATCACCAAACCCGCAACGCTATATTCGAGGTATAATAAAATCCGCCCCTATATATACCTGGCAGAGATGGGGAAAGAGAAGATGCAGGTTTCTTTTTAAGGCTACGAGTTATAAGCAGGGTAACTTGTGGCTAAGGGTGAAAGGCCTTTCAGAGGTAGAGATAGAAGATAATGAGATAGATTATTATTATGGAGATGATATTGTAGTTTTCGGGATAGTCAAAAGCCCACCCGGTTTTACAAAGAAAAACAGTTTTAGTTACGCGAAATATCTTAAGGCGAAAGGTATTTATACTTTTATCAGTATAAAAAATGATGACAATATCGCGGTTGCTGAGAAAGAATCTAAGTTTTCAATTAAGAGGCCTATTTATAATATAAGGCGCGGCATAGAAAGGCGCTTTAAGCTTTATCTTCCATATCCTGATAATACTTTAATCAGCGCTATGCTTGTCGCGAGCCGTTATTCTGTACCGAAACAGCTAAGAGAGCTTTTTGTAAAGACGGGGACAGTGCATATTCTTTCTGTGAGCGGTTTACATGTCGCGATAATATCAGTAATACTCTTTTTTCTGCTTAAGGCGTTTTATCTGTCGCGAAAGGCCTCTTCTGCTATTATTATTATTTTTCTCGCAATCTATGTTGTTATCGCGCAGGAGAGGGCACCCATCTTAAGAGCATCTATAATGATAACTACATATCTTCTTTCGTATATTCTTGACAGAGATTTTGATATATATACCGCACTCTCTTTAGCCGGAATAATAATACTTCTTATAAATCCCATGCAGATTTTTGGAGCGGGGTTTATCCTATCTTTCTCCTGCATATTCTCGCTTGTATATCTTACGCCGAAACTTGAAGCACTGTTCGCGCACCGCTTAAAAAAAAGCGCAAGCCCTGTTGCCAGGAGATATTTATCGAGAATTTTACAACATATAAAAAGGCTTTTATTCGCGTCAACAGCTGTTTTTATCGGCGTCTGGCCAATTACTGCTATTTACTTTAAGATCATATCACCCGTTAGCATAGTGGCAAATATTTTTATTATTCCGTTATTGGGGATTATCCTGTCTTTGAGCATGGCGCTTGCGTGCATACCAATTTTTTTAAAACCTATAGCCTTTATCTTTGCGTATCTTTTACACGGGCTGCTTGTAGTTGTTTTAAAGGTTCTTACTCTTTTAGCGAGCGTGCCTTTCGCATATTTTTATATTTCTGATATACCGTTATATATGATAGCGCTCTATTACCTCTTTGTTTATATTGTGGTTAGGTTGCTTTTAGACCGCAATATGATGTAGCTATGTAGTGATAAATATTTTAAATTACTTTTAAAAATGTTTTAAATTTAACTTGACACTTATATAGACATAGTGTTATAATAATTATAATTCAAAAAGATTATTAAAATAAGGGGGAATTTAAGCATGCAACCTTATATTAAGGAAAAGAGAAAGTACTCAAGAATAGATGCGCGCCTCCCGCTTCAATTTAAGGATATCCAGCGTCCGATAGAAGCATATGCCGGCTCTCTTACAAAGGATATCAGCGAGGGTGGAATACGTTTTGTTTCAAGCGAATTTCTTTCAATTTTCACAAGATTATTTTTAGAGATATCTATCCCATCTTTTTCACGCCCCATAAAAGCGATTTCAAAAGTAGCGTGGATACAGAAAGTGCCGCGCAGCAGTCAATATAATGTTGGTTTGCAGTTTATGGATATGACAGAGGAAGATAACAAGCACCTTACCTCTTTTATAGCAAAATCGCCAGCGCCAAAAACAGTTACTCCTTAAGTAAAAAAGGGCTCATTCTATTTCTGAATAATGCTTATTAAAGGCAGGAAATAGGTAAAGCTCTATTTTTTTGCCTATTTTAATTGACAAACAGAGTACGTAATGCTATATTAGCTTTACTCTTTTAAGAGGCAATATCATGAAAAATACACTAAGACTTATAATAATAATTATTACTTTACTATTACTGCATAACACAACTGCCGGTTATTGCTATTGGATGTGGACTCCGCAGACAAAAAAATGGATAAATCCAAAATATGCCCCAAAGGACACCCCGAAAGAGCAGCTTCTTTATTCTATGGATTTTTTCTACGCAAAAGAATATAAGAAGGCACTTGCTGAATTCAAAAAGATTATCAAGTTTTACAAGCGCTCTGAAGCAGCGTCTGAGGCGCAATATTATATGGGCCGTTGTTATGAAGAGCTTAATAACCCTTATCATGCTTATGAGAGTTACCAGAAAGTAATAGATGATTATCCGTTTACGCAGAGAACAGACGAGATCATAAAGAGGCAGTTTGATATTGCGAATAAACTATATAGTGGTGAAAATATCAAATTTATTGGCATAAGTTTTAGGGCAATGCCTGAACATATTATAGATATATATAAGAAAGTTGTATCGAACGCTCCGTATAGCGAATATGCCCCAATGGCGCAGTTTCGTATAGGTGAACTTTATAAAAGAATAGCTTTTTATCAGGAAGCGAGGGATGCTTTCCAGAAGATACTCGATGATTATCCTGACAGTGATATAGCTATTGAGGCGAAGTTTCAGGTTGCTATGTGCGCTTCTATAGCATCAGGCGGCAGTGATTATGATCAGTCT
The DNA here is from genome assembly GCA_030593065.1 of Candidatus Omnitrophota bacterium. GTDB lineage: Bacteria > Omnitrophota > Gorgyraeia > JABMRG01 > JABMRG01 > JAUVHV01. The sequence continues at coordinate 27,970 of JAUVHV010000011.1, forward strand.
CTCGCTGAACAGGCTATGGATGAGTTTGATGAGTTTACAAAGCAGAACCCTGACAGCGAGCTGGTCAAAAAAGCGCTCAAAGAGAAGAAAGAGATTATTGAGAAGAGAGCGGACTATTATTTAAAGACAGCCATGTTTTATGAACGCATAGGAAAATATAAGGCAGCATCAATATATTACAACAAGATTCTGAATGAGTTTCCGAGTGCTTCTACAGTACCGGCTGCTGTTGGCCGGCTTAAGATAATTGAAAAACGGATCAAGGAAAAAAAGTGAAAATATCCAATTGCCTTTTAACCTTCATCTGCATTATCGCATTTAGCGGTTGTGGTTATACCACAGGTTCACTTCTTCCCGCCAATTATAAGAATATTTATATTGAAAATTTTGCTAACAAGATACCTATCACAGATGAGATATCCGATATGCACAGGTATAAGACATATCGTCCGTTGCTGGAGGTGGATGTAACCCAGGCGATAATAGATAAATTTATATTTGATGGCCATCTTAGGGTAACACAGAAGAAAGACGCGGATATAATCTTGACAGGGGCACTTGTCGATTTTAGAAGAGAGCCGACAAAATATGGGTATGATGATAATATAGATCAGTACAGAATGGCCATACTTATAGATATGGAGGCTACAGATACAGAGACTGGCAAGGTTATGTGGTCAGAAAATAACTTTGCAGGCAGCGATTACTATTTTACTACAGGCGCCCAGCAGAAGAGTGAAGATTCAGCCATAACAGCGGCTTTGGGTGATCTGGCAAGAAGGGTGGTCGAAAGGACCATAGAGGTTTGGTAGATATGCCACAAGCAATAAAGGCCCCGCCTAAATCCGGCAGCAAGACATACCTGTTGACCGGCGAAGATGAATTCAGAAAAATATCTTATCTTGATAAGCTTAAATCTGATATTATCGGTAAAGGAGCCGATGCCTTTAACTATAACCTCTATTATGCCAAAGATACAACAGCAGCGGAGATTATTCGATCGCTTCAGACATTCTCATTAACAGGCAGTAAGAGGCTGGTTGTATTAAGGGATCTGGATGCCTTGCCTGAAGATGAGAAAGCCATTCTGACAGAATATATCAGTAATGGTTTTTCAGGCAATGCCACGCTTGTTTTGATAAGCTCGAAATCTTCCGCAAAGACAGAGAAATTCTGTAAGGGGCTATCAGGCAAGATACAGAGACTTACTTTCTCAAAGCTTCAGGCAGATAAGGTTATATCGTGGATAATAAAAGAGTTTAAACAGCATAAAAAGCTGATAAGCACAAGAAAAGCGGAACTCATCTTAGAGAGCGTGGAGCAGGATTTCGGCAGGGTCAGTTCAATGGTTAGACAGATTTTGCTGTTTATAGGTGATAAAGAGAAGGTAACTGATGACGATATCCTACAGTTTGCGGATATTCCTTTAGAAAGTTCGACCTTTGGTTTGCTCGATTCTATAAATAATAAAGACTCAGAAAAAGGCCTGATTATACTAAAAAGCCTTTTCCAATCAGGATCAAGCCATGTCCAGATACTCGGGCTTCTTACATGGCACATAACAAGGCTTGTAGCTGTAAAGAGGCTTTTACTGAAAAAGGTACCTAGGGCTGATATGTTTCCTTATCTTAAAGCCGGTACCTATATGTTGAGCAGATTAATATCCCAGGCAGATGAATTGACATTGGATAAGTTAAAGAAGGATCTTCAGGTATTACTTGATACGGATCTTTTGATAAAAAGAAGCAGCATTAAAGGCGATTTTTTACTTGAGATGCTTGTTGTGAAACTTTCAAGCTGATCTTATTTTTTAAGTTTCGCGACCTTTATTGACAAGCGGGATTTTTTGCGGTCCGCGTTATGACGCTTTATCAGGCCTTTTTTCGCGGCTTTATCCAGTTTTGATGTGAGATTAGACAACATCTTAACAGCTTCATCAGCTTTATTGGAATCGATAAGCACGTTTAACTTTTTAACAAAGGTTTTCAGTTCTGAAGCAATCGCGGTATTATGCAGTTGCCTTTTTTTATCCTGTTTAATGGATTTTTTCGCAGCTCTTAAATTTGCCATAATTTCCTCCATATAATTCACTAAATTAGAAAAATAAGTATAACATATCGGGGTTAATGATGTCAACTAATAAATCTATAGCAAAATCAGCCGGCATAATCGGAATAGCTACGCTTGTAAGCCGTATTCTCGGGTTCATACGGGATATAATATTTGCCGCTTTTTTTGGTACAGGTATATTTGCCCAGGCTTTTGTAGTGGCTTTCAGGATACCTAATCTTTTTCGTGACCTGATAGGTGAGGGCGCTACCAATGCCGCTGTTGTACCGGTACTTGTAGAGGAGCTTACGCACAAGGGGAAGGATGAGTTTTGGAAACTTGCCAATATCCTGCTTAATCTGTTACTTATAATCCTGACGCTCTTAACCCTTGCAGGCGTTATTTTGTCAAAACCGATTGTTATAGCCATAGCGCCGGGATTTTTGCAGGATGCTGAAAAGCTTAATATTACCATCGCTCTTACAAGGACTATCTTTCCTTACCTCATTTTTATAGGGCTTGCTGCTTACAGCATGGGGGTTTTAAATTCTATTAAGCATTTTACCGCTCCGGCGTTTAGCATGGGCCTATTGAATATATCTCTTATATTATGCATGTTTATATGGAGGCAGGATGTTATAGGACTTGGAATAGGTGTATTATTAGGCGGATTCCTACAGATAGCTGTTCAGGTTCCTGTTCTTATAAGAAGCGGTATTACCTTTAATCAGAAGAGCTTTATGCATCCGCAGATAAAGAAGATACTAAGGCTTCTTGTTCCGCGCGTATTCGGAAGTGGCGTTTACCAGATAAACGTATTTGTAAGTACTATTCTGGCATCAATAGCAAGGATTGTCGGAGAGGGCGCTGTGGCTGCCCTCTATTTTTCAAATAGGATACTGCAGTTTCCTCTTGCCATATTCGCGATAGCGCTTGCCCAGGCAGCATTACCTGTATTATCAGGCCATATTGCGAAGAAAGAGGCAGAAGAGTTTCGCAATACCATAAACTTTTTACTAAGGAGCGTATTCTTTGTACTCTTGCCGGCAAGTGCCGGGCTTATAGCATTGTCAGTACCCATAACAAGCACGCTGCTTGAGAGGGGCGCGTTTGGCAGTTACTCTACCATGATAACCTCAAACGCATTGTTTTTCTACGCGTTCGGGCTCTTAGCTTATGGAGCAATAAAGATACTTGTAAATAGCTTTTACGCTATGCAGGATACAAAGACACCTGTAAAGATAGCTGCCCTATCTCTTATTTTAAATATATCATTGAGCATTTTACTTATGTACAGGTTGAAGGTCGGTGGGCTTGCTCTTGCCAATTCAATATCAGGTATTTTAAATGCAATTTTGCTCTTCTCGATGCTAAGGAGAAGAATAGGTTCTTTACATGAGAAGCGCCTTTTAATCTCCCTGGCAAAGATATCCATAGCGTCCTTCTTAATGGGTATTTTTGTATTCTGGTTTAATGGTTACTTGCGGCTCATATTCTCTTCAGGCACGATATCGCACTCTATATTAAATCTTCTTTTCTCAATCTGTGGAGCAATTATATTCTATCTGATTACCTGCTACGCGTTACGCATCAATGAACTAAAGGAGCTTAGGGCATGGGTTTTAAAGAGAAGATAAAGGCATTACCAGATCTCCCGGGTGTTTATCTGCTTAAGGATGGAGAGCAAAATATAATATATATAGGCAAGGCGGCATCTGTTAAAAAAAGGCTGAAAACTCATTTTTTAAAAGGCGGTTCATCAAGGCATGGAATGCTTCTTAATAATATTGCGAATCTGGATTATATTCTCACCTCTGATGAGTCGACGGCCCTCTTGCTTGAGGCAGCACTTATCAAAAGATATAACCCGCGATATAACGTGCTTCTTAAGGATGATAAATCATATCCCCGCCTTAAGCTTACTCTAAACGAAAATTATCCACGCCTGCTTATTGTAAGAAAGGTAAAGCCTGACGGTGCCCTGTATTTCGGGCCGTATACCAATGCAAAGCTTTTGCGGGAAGCGTTTAAGCTTATGAGAAGGGCTTTTCCTCTCAGAACATGCCAGAAGATGCCCACGCAGGTTTACCCGCCTGCTTTACGGCGGGCCAACCATCGCGGGTGCCTCGATTTTCATATAGGCCAATGTATTGGCCCATGCCTTAATAATAACAGGAAGAAAGAGTATCTCGCTATAGTAGAAGAGTTACGGCTTTTTTTAGAGGGTGAGCAGGGAGAGCTTATAGAACTTTTAAAATCTCAGATGAAGGAATTCGCGGCAGAGAAAGATTACGAGAACGCCGCCAGGATAAGAAACAGGATTCACGCGCTCTCTGTTGTATCGGGTCCGGTGGGCAGGCCAGGCAAGTATTCTGATAAGGCTGTCTCTGCTTATCCATGCAGGATGCCTGTAGTTACGCCATTGCAGGTAGAAGAGTTGAGGTCTCTATTAAAACTTCCCCATGCTTTGCGTATTATAGAAGCATTCGATGTTTCCAATATAAGCGGTAAAGAAGCTGTGGGCTCTATGGTCTGTTTTGTAGATAGCAAGCCCCGCAAAGATAAGTATATGCATTTTAAAATAAAGACAGTCCATGTTGTAGATGATTATAGTATGATGCGCGAAATTGTATCCAGGAGATACAAAAGGCTTTTATCAGAAAGGGGCATTCTTCCGGATTTGATTATCATAGATGGCGGTAAAGGACACCTTGCTGCCGCAAAGATTGAATTACGCGCTTTAAAGATTATAAACATACCTGTAATAGGAATAGCAAAGAATCCTGATAAGATATATACCCATGAAAAAAAAGACCCGATACTGCTTGGTAAGTTTGCCCAGGCGCTACTTTTTTGTAGAAGAATACGTGATGAAGCGCACAGGTTTGCAATAAACTACCACAGATTTCTTCAAAGAAAAGGTGTGAGCAGATCTGAGCTCGATGGAATCAAGGGGATAGGCCCCAAAAGAAAAGCAGAGCTTATAAAATATTTTGGCTCTCTTGATAAGATAAAAACAGCCGGTATCGCTGAGCTTAAGAAAGTCGATTTCGTAGATGAGAAAGAAGCAAAAGCTGTTTATGACTACTTTCGATGACCCTATTTGAGAAGAAAGTCTATAAAGCGGTAAGCAGGATTCCGCGTGGTAAGGTAAGAAGCTATAAGCAGATAGCAGAGGATATAGGTTCTCCACGCGCGTATCGCGCAGTTGGAAACGCGTTAAATAAAAACCCATATATTGGACAAGTGCCCTGCCACCGTGTGGTCAGATCTACCGGCGCAATAGGCGGTTTTCAAAAAGGTGCGCAGCTAAAACTGCGTTTGCTTAAAAAAGAAAGGGCTTCATTTAACTTGTCAAAATAGGGTAATATGTGGTAGTATTTACAATATTATGCTGGAAGAGATAAAATCTAAACTGAATGTAATAAGGGGAAAACTTAATCACCTAAGGGGGTATCTTTGACATTGAGAAGAGGCTCGATGAGGTATCCCATATAGAGGCTACTATGTCTACGCCCGGTTTCTGGAATGATACACAGAAAGCAAACCAGGTAATCTCTCGTTTAAAATCCCTTAAAGCTACAAGCGAACCGTTTCAGGCCTGTTACAGAGAGTATCAGGAGCTTGAAGAGTTTGTTTCTATATTAGATAGTAATGAACAGGATACGATTAAAGAGACAGAGCAGGAGCTTGCCGGTCTTATTGAAAAGGTAAATAACCTTGAGTTTAAGAGCCTCCTAAATGGCAAACGCGATATAAATAATGCTATATTGAGTATAAATGCGGGTGCCGGGGGTACAGAATCATGCGATTGGGCAAGTATGCTTCTAAGGATGTATAATCGCTGGGCAGCAGGAATGAATTATACGATTGAATCTGTTGATCTTTTGCCCGGAGAGGAAGCAGGGATAAAGAATGTCACTATTATAATAAAAGGTGATTGGGCATATGGCTACTTAAGAGGTGAGCGCGGAGTACACAGGCTGGTAAGGATTTCACCCTTTGATTCAAATAAACGCCGCCACACCTCATTCGCATCAGTAGATGTTATGCCTGAAGTAACAGACGATATAGATATAGATATTAAGGATGTGGATATAAGGGTGGATGTCTATCGTTCAAGCGGCCCGGGAGGGCAGAGTGTAAATACGACAGATTCAGCGGTAAGAATTACGCATATGCCTACAGGGATAGTAGTGCAGTGCCAGAACGAACGTTCACAAATTAAGAATAGGGCAACAGCTATGAAAGTATTGCGAGCCCGACTTTACCAGAAGCAGCAGGAAGAACTGCGTGAAAGAATGGAGAAAGAGCATACTGCCAAGCAAAAGATAGAGTGGGGCAGTCAGATACGCTCTTACATATTCCATCCATATAATATGGTCAAGGATCATAGGACAAAAGAAGAGACCTCGAATACTCAGGCTGTTATGAGTGGAGACCTTGGCAGATTTATACAGGCTTTTTTAAGGTGGAAAAAATAGAGAAACAGAAACAGTCTCCTGATTGGATTGGAAACCGCTATTACAGTATTCAAGCAAGAAGGCCCCTTAAATACTACCAGGATAGTTTTATTGCATTTAAGAGACTGTTTTAGTTTATAGGCCACGAAATGATAAATTGGATAAAAAATATAATTTTTGGTTCACAGAATGAGAAAGAGTTAAAAAAGCTCGAGCCTATCTTGCTGAGGGTAAACAGTGAGGAGGAGCGTATATCTTTACTCCCTGATGAAGCTTTACGCGCGAAGACAGATGAATTTCGCAGGCAGATCATTGAAAAGGAGAGATCTATTTCAAAAGAGATAGCCGGTCTTAAGCAGCAGGTAGATGAATCTACAACACAGGTAACCAGGGATAAGGCAAAACAGCGGCTCAAGAAGCTCTATAACAGCCTGTTTGACGAGATAATCTCCGAAGCCTTTGCGGTTGTAAGAGAGGTTGCAAAGCGTACAGTCAATATGCGCCATTTTGATAACCAGATTATAGGTGGAATTGTACTTCATGAAGGAAGAATTGCTGAGATGGCAACAGGCGAGGGAAAGACGCTTGTCGCGACCCTCTCTGTCTATCTGAATGCTCTTCTAGGCAAAGGGGTGCATGTTATTACTGTAAACGACTATCTCTCCCGTCGTGACCGTGAATGGATGGGGCCTATCTATGAATTCTTAGGCTTGTCAGTTGGGGTTATACAGCATGATATGCGGCCTGAAGAGAGGAAACTCGCCTATGGCGCTGATGTAACTTACGGTACTAATAATGAATTTGGATTTGATTACTTACGCGATAATATGGTTGCCTCAAAAGAGGATATGGTACAACGAGAGCCGTTTTTTGCTATAGTAGATGAGGTTGATAGCATACTCATAGATGAGGCAAGGACCCCGCTTATTATATCCGGGCCCGCAGAAGTATCAACAGATAAGTACTACCAGATAGACAAGATAATACCAAGGCTTAAGAAGGGTATGCGTGATGAACAGACTAAAGAAGAGTCAGGCGATTACATAATAGATGAGAAGGGGCGGACATCATATCTTACAGAAGATGGCGAACTAAAGGCATCCGAGCTTTTAGGAATAAAAGATATGCACACGCTCTCATCAATGGAATATAAACACCATGTCAACCAGGCTTTGCGGGCGCACAACAATTTTAAGGCTGATGTGGATTATATTATTAAAGACGGCCAGGTAATTATAGTCGATGAGTTTACAGGCAGGCTTATGCCTGGAAGGCGATGGAGCGATGGGCTCCACCAGGCTATAGAGGCAAAGGAAAGCGTTAAGATAGAGCGTGAGAATCAGACTCTCGCTACTATTACGTTTCAGAACTATTTCCGCATGTACGAAAAACTGGCAGGTATGACAGGGACCGCTGTAACTGAGGCAGAAGAGTTTTCAAAGATCTACAGCCTTGATGTAGTTTCAGTGCCTACTAACAAGCCGCTTGAGAGGACCAATTATCCTGATGTTGTTTACAAGACAGAGAAAGAAAAGTTTAATGGTATAGTAGATGAGATAGCAAACCTGCACAAAGAAGGCAGGCCTGTTCTTGTTGGCACTATATCCATAGATAAATCAGAGCACATAGGAGAGTTGCTTAAGGCGAAAGGTGTGCCGCATAATGTACTGAACGCTAAATATCACGAGTTTGAAGCCCATATCATAGCGCAGGCAGGTAGTAGAGGCGCTGTTACAATAGCAACGAACATGGCGGGCCGTGGAACAGATATACTCCTTGGCGGAAACCCTGAATCAAAAGCAGATGATATGGTAACAAAGATAGAAGCGGGTGGTAAGGCAGTTTCAGAACGGGAATGCGATGAGATGCTCGCAAAATTTAAGCAGGAAGCTGAACAGGAGCATAATGCGGTTGTTGCTTTAGGCGGCCTGCATGTAATAGGTTCTGAGCGTCATGAGGCAAGACGTATCGATAACCAGTTAAGAGGCCGTTCAGGCAGGCAGGGGGATCCTGGTTCAAGCAGGTTCTACATATCCTTAGAAGATGATCTTATGAGGATATTTGCCTCAGACAGGGTAGCGCGTTTAATAAATTTTTTCCAGCTTGAAGAAGGTACGCCGATAGCTGAACATAAATTGGTAGCCAAGTCTATTGAGACAGCTCAGAGGAGAGTTGAATCTCATAATTTTGAGATAAGAAAGCATGTTCTTGAATATGATAATGTTATGAATAAGCAGAGAGAAGTTATCTATGCTGAGAGAAAGACGATATTAGAAAGTGAAGACCTGAAGGAACATATATTTAACATGATAGATGATATCAGCGATGCCGCGCTTGATATTTACGCACCGGAAGACCTGCATTCTGAGGAATGGGACTACAAAAACCTTTTAAATAAATTCAGGGGAAAATTTCTTATAAAGATTAGTAAAAATGACCTTGAGCCTTTAAGCCGCGAAGAATTAAGAGGCTATATCAGCGAAAAGATAATATCTGCTTATAATGAGAAAGAGAGATCTATTACTTCGGAGAAGATGCAGCGGATAGCAAAGTTCGTGTTATTACAAACCATAGATGTAAAATGGAAAGAACATCTTTTAGGCATTGATCATTTACGGGAAGGTATACATCTGAGAGGTTATGGCCAAAGAGACCCACTTGTAGAGTACCAGAGAGAGGCCTATGAGATGTTTATGGCAATGATAGATTCTATAAGAGAGGACTCTCTTGAGTATATATTCAGGATACAGGCTGTTGAAACAGAGGATACCATAGGAGTTTTTAAGGGTGTGTCGCAGGAGCTTATACATCTTGAAGCAGGCTCAATGCGAGATATGCGAAAAAAAACTCCCCTACCAGAACAAGTGCCTATAGATATGAACCAGATACCTCAGCCTCCTCAGGCGCCTGATGTAGGCCCATCCAAGCCTTATAAGAGAGATGCTGCCAAGGTAGGCAGAAACGATCCATGTATTTGCGGAAGCGGCAAGAAGTATAAAAAATGCTGCGGAAAATAATGTTCGCATATCGTATATTGCGCCGCACCTGCCTGCCGGCAGGCAGGTGCGACCTTTTGCTTTGTATTATTTCAGCAATAATTTTATCACTCAGTTTTTCCACACTTAACCTCTCATATCTTGCGTGGGTCGGGTTTATTCCACTCTTCTTTGTGTTACGGGGCAAGGCTGTTAAAGATACTTTTCTCCTGTCATACCTGTGCGGCTTTTTATTCTTTCTCTTTTCAATGTACTGGCTTACAAATGTGACTTTAGTCGGGTGGATAATAGCATCTTTTTATCAGGGGCTCTATTTTGGGGCCTTCGGGTTATTATTTAGTAAACGTTTTATGTCCGGTACTCCACGTTTTAAAAGTTATCTGATATTACCTAGCGCGTGGTGTATTCTCGAATATCTCCGCTCGCATATAGGTGGCGGCATAGGCTGGAACCTCTTAGCCTATTCACAGTATGAGAATCTTCCAATAATACAAATAGCGGATATCACAGGTGCTTACGGAGTATCCTTTCTGATACTGCTTGTTAATTTTATTATATTCTCTGTCATAAAGATGGCAATAGACTGTCAAGGAGCTCATAAAAAGTTTTTTACAAAACCGGATATATGTTTTAAGAAGGAGATTAAGATAAACCTGCTGTTTCAGGTTTTAGCGGTATTTCTGATTATGGTTTCTCTTCTTTTCTACGGCTACAAAAAGATAGAGATTCTAACCGCGCCTTCAGAACCGGAAAGATCTATTAAGGCGTCGATTATTCAGGGTAATATTAAACAGATGCATAAGTGGGATACAGCTTATAGGGCATATATTATGGCTCAATACAGAAAACTTACTGTTGAAGCTGCCAAAGATAATCCTGATATTATTATCTGGCCAGAGACATCTGTTCCAGGTTACCTTAATAAAGATGCACGCCTTATGAGGTATGTTAAAGGGCTCGCAAAACAGGTAAATATACCAATCCTTGTTGGCGCGCCGCTTATTGCCGCGGAAAACAGCAAAGGCGCCGGCGACTATAATAGCGCTCTTTTATTTTCAAAAAAAGGAACACTTATCAGGCAATATAATAAACTGCATCTTGTACTTTTTGGAGAGTTTATCCCGTTAAGCGGTTATTTTCAGTGGCTATACAGGATTCTGCCTTTTACTGGAAAATTTATATCAGGCAGTGAGTATACAATATTTCAATTAAAAGGACAGCCTGACTTTAGTGTACTGATATGTTTTGAGGATATTTTTCCCGGCCTTGTAAGGCAGTTTGTAAAGAGAGGCGCCGGTTTTATGGTAAACATGACAAATGATGCCTGGTTCGGTAAAACATGCGCGGCTTATCAGCATGTTTCAAACTCTGTTTTCAGAGCCGTAGAGAATAGAAGGCCTTTCGTGCGCAGCGCAAATACAGGGTTCTCCTGTTTCATTGATAGAGTAGGCAGGATACACGCTAAAGTTGAAACCAGGGGAGAAGATATCTTTATTACAGGATATAAGACATCTGTTATTACAGTCTATCCGGATTCACCGTTTACATTCTATACCAGATTTGGCGATATATTTGTGTTGTTCTGTTTTGTTGTAATGATTATCTTTCTGATTGACTATATACGTTTGCGCAAGTATAATATTTAATTACGTCGGGGCGTGGCTCAGTTTGGCTAGAGCACCTGCTTTGGGAGCAGGGGGCCGCCAGTTCAAATCTGGCCGCCCCGACCATTTTTTGATGTTTGGTATTCAACATTTAAGTGATAACCGGGAAACCAAAGACTGAGATCAGTTGTGCCCGTAGCTCAGTTGGATAGAGCACCTGCCTTCTAAGCAGGGGGCCGTAGGTCCGAATCCTACCGGGCACGCCATTTTTTGGTGTTTAGTTTCAGGTTATTGGCTGCCACTTAAACAGTGAAAATAATTGCGCAAAAGCATTTATTTTGTATGAGTATAATATGGCGGGCGTAGCTCAGTTGGCAGAGCACCTGAATGTGGCTCAGGCGGTCGCGGGTTCAAATCCCGTCGCTCGCCCCAGTTATAAGAAAAGGGACAGGCATTTTTTTAAAAAAATGCCTGTCCCTTTTTTTCATTTTTATATTTGTTAAAAAAAAGATAAAAAACTTTATTTTACGTTGTAATGCGTGTCTGCGTTTGTTATAGTAATAAAGTAAAGCATGACAAACGTAGAAGGTGCTTATATGTCAGAGATAAGTAAGCCAAGCGAACAGAATCTTTTTGTATATTTCATAGCTTCGATAGCAGCTTTAGCGGGCCTTTTATTTGGTTATGATACAGGCGTGATATCCGGCGCTATACTTTTTATAAAGAGCGAGTTTCAGCTTTCGTCAATGATGCAGGAGATAGTGGTAGGTTCTGTATTACTGGGTGCTATTATAGGTGCTGCGGTAAGCGGAGGCGTATCAGATAAGTTTGGCAGGCGCCAGACTATAATAGCGACTGCAATACTTTTTGCTGTTGGAGCACTTGGCTCTGCTTTTGCGCAGAATGTAATATGGCTTATCTCATGCCGCGTTATAATTGGTATTGCCATAGGTGTTGCGTCTTTTGCGGCACCGCTTTATATATCAGAGGTTGCCCCTACAGAAGTAAGGGGCGCTCTCGTATCTTTGAACCAGCTTATGATTACCTGTGGTATAGTTTTATCTTATATAGCCGATTACGCATTTTCTGCTTCAAAAAACTGGCGATGGATGTTTGCCTTTGGCGCTATACCAGCTATGATACTACTCATAGGTATGTTATTTTTGCCAGAGAGTCCGCGATGGCTGCTTAGCCAGTCCCTTGTAAGAAAAGCCCGCGCAATACTCGAACGCATACGTAACAGAAAGAATGTCAACAAAGAGTTTGATATCATTAACAAAACTCTTAAACAGAAGACAGGTGGTTGGAGAGAACTTTTAGAACCATATATCAGGCCTGCTCTTATTATAGGCATAGGGCTTGCTTTTGTTCAGCAGGCAACAGGTATAAATACTGTTATATATTATGCCCCTACTATATTTCAGTTTGCGGGATTTGAAAGCGCAAGGGTATCTATACTTGCGACTGCTGGCGTAGGTATTGTCAATGTGTTTATGACAATAGTCGCTATCTGGCTCCTGGATAAAATAGGCAGAAGACCGTTGCTTTTCACGGGGCTGATAGGTATGATACTAAGTCTTGGCGTACTCGGCCTTGCTTTTAGGATGCCTAACCTTTCCGGGGCGCTTAAATGGATAACAGTTGCAAGCCTTGCATGTTATATAGCGTCATTTGCAATAAGCTTAGGCCCCATATTCTGGCTTATTATCGCGGAGATATATCCTTTAAAGATACGTGGAAGGGCTATGAGTATAGCTACTGTCGCAAACTGGACATTTAACATGATTGTTGCCCTCACATTCCTTACAATAGCGGAGAAGCTTGGACGTTCAAGTGCTTTCTGGCTTTACGGACTGGTAGCTATCGCAGGTTTTATATTCTGTTATCTTTTTGTGCCTGAGACAAAAGGACGTACCTTAGAGGAGATTGAAGTTACTTTGCGAAGCGGTAAGTGTTTTAAAAAATCATAGAGCTTACCTGCTTTTTCTTTTTGTTGTAGCTTGATTGTTCGTAAAAGCTATGATATACTTATATTGGAAATAATAGAATAACTATAATAATTATAAATAGAGGTATGAGATAATGGCAGGTAGCATTCTTACAACGCATCAGGTAGCAAGGTTATGCAATGTTCATCATACAACAGTTATAAACTGGATAAATGAGGGCAAGCTTAAGTCCTATGCTACTCCTGGAGGCCACAGGCGCATAAACGAAAGCAACCTTATAAGTTTTATGAAAAAGTATCAGATACCCATACCTGAAAAATTATTAAGCAAGAAGAAAGTGATACTTATTGTAGATGACGATATAGAGTTTCTTGATGAGCTGAAAGTTGCGTTGAGTAATAAGGACTTTAAGCTCGATTTTGCCTCAAATGGTTTTGAGACAGGCAGAAAGATATATACTAAGAAACCATCTTTAATTCTCTTGGATTTTAAGATACCCGGGCTTGATGGTTTTGAAGTATGCAAGATTCTTCATATGTATGAAGAGACCAGTAACATACCTATCTTTGCGGTTACTGTTCTTAATTCAAAAAAGGAGATAAAGAAAATCAAGGCCTGTGGAGTAAAAGAGTATATACCAAAACCGGTGAATATGGAGAAGCTTATTAAATCTGTAAAAGATATCCTGAGATAATGCCGGAGGAAGCCATGAATAAGAAAAAGAAGGTAATGGTCATAGATGACGACAAGGAATTTCTGGATGAGATGGTTGAGACATTAAGCTTAACAGGTTATGACCCGGTATCTGTTTCAGAGAGTATTAATGTTGTCAAGAAGGTTATCCAGGCAAAACCGAATATTATATTGCTTGATCTTAAGATGGATAAGAAAAGCGGTTTTAAGGTCGCAAGTGAGCTTATGGCAAAGCCTGAGACTAAAGATATCCCCATAATCGCTATTACAGGTGTTTTTACGCATCAGGAACACCGCCTGCTTATGAAGGTCTGCAATATCAAAAACTGCATTATAAAGCCTATTAATCCACTTGACGTAATTCACCTAATTGAGAAATCCGTATAAAGAGATAAATATGCCTAAAAATACAGATTGTATATATAAAACACTCCTAAATAAGATACCGCATAAGATATTCTATAAGGATTTAAATTCTGCCTATCTATTGTGCAATAAGAGTTATGCTAAGGACCTTAAGATTAAACCCTCACAGATAAAGGGAAAAACAGACTATGATTTCTTTCCGGAAAAATTAGCAAAAAAATACAGAGCTGATGATAAAGCAATAATGCGTAAAGGTAAAACAAAAAAGACAGAAGAGAGGTATATAAAAAATGGCATAGAAAAGGTTGTGCATACATTAAAAGCCCCTGTGCGAGACAATGAGAAGAATATCATAGGTATTTTCGGTATATTTTGGGATATTACTGAATATAAAAAAGCAGACAAAGCATCACGTGACTTAAAAGATAATCTTGAGGCCGAAGTTAAAAAAAAGACAAAGGAACTGACTATGGCCTATAAGGATCTTGAAACCACCAAACGTTTAGCTGATATAGGTGCCGTTGTCGTGACAGTTGCGCATGAACTTCGGAATCCGCTTGGTGTTATAAAGGTAGCTGTTTATAATATAAAGCACAAGGTGAAAGGTAAGCCTATTGCAAGTCATTTAAATAATATAGATAAGAAGATAGCTGAAAGTGATATTATTATAAAGAACCTATTAAGCCATTCCATGGTTATGATGCCTCAATACAAGCCTGTCTTAATCCACGATTTAATAGCAGAATGCGCGCGTAATTTTAAAGCTAAATATAATATGTCTGATGTAGCGGTGAATATGCGTTGTGAATGTAAAAAAATGGATAAGGTTGAAGCAGATTCTATGCACCTAACCAGCCTGTTTTTAAATATATTGGATAATTCTTATCAGTCTTTTTGTGGTAAGAAAGGGGTAATAGATATAAAAAGTATTTATAACAGAGTAGATAATAAATTACAAATAGATTTTAAGGATAATGGGCGTGGTATCTCAAAAAGAAATCTTGATAAATTATTTAAACCGTTTTTTACAACAAAAGCAAAAGGCATAGGATTAGGCCTTACAGTATGTAAGCAGATTGTAAACATGCACAACGGTAAAATCGATATAAATAGTAAAAAATTTCAGGGCACTACTGTATCCATAACCTTGCCTATTAGCAGAAAATGAGATACAGCCCCCTGTTTATCTGTTTGACATAAAGTGCGTGGTTATATATACTATATATTATGAATTCCGCAAAAATTCTCCTGATAGATGGCAATAAAAAAGATAGGGATTCTTTCTCTTCCTTGCTCAATGGAGAGGGCTATAATGTATATTGTGCCGATAACGGGGATGAAGGCTTAAAGAAAGCAAAGAGTGAGAAGTTTGACCTTATTATCCTTGATCTGATATTACCTGATATAAATGGCGAAGAGATATGTTCCAGGCTTAAAAGCAGTAGAAGGTATAACGGAGTGCCTATATTAGTATTGAGCGCAAAAGATGAGATAGAAGATATTGAGGAGTTGTTTCTGAGGGGCGTTGATGATTATATCGTAAAGCCACCGCGCCTTTCATACCTTATAAGCAGGGTAGAATTTAATATTACAAATAAACGTGTGGAGAAGTAGTTTTTTTGCCTATTTTTTTGACATACAATTAGATTTATGATATACTTAATAAACAAATTAGCTGTGTAAAGCACCCAATCCGCTTAGCTGAAAGGAGATAACATAAACATGGGGGAAGAAAAGAATCAGGATATAGAGAAGCAGGAAGAGTCAGTCGAACCTGCCGAAGAAAAATCTGTTGCGGTTGAAAAAGAGAAGGTAGAGTCTCCGCCAAAGGCGGATCAGCCTCTGGCTGAAAAGGTGGGGGAAGAAAAGAAAGCTGAAGCGCCTAAAAAAGAAGTTGTTAAGGCCGAAGCGGAAGAGAGCAAGGAGAAGAAGCGTAAAAAGATAAACCTGATGTCTCAAAAAGAGATAGAAGAAAAACTCAAGAGCGTGAAAGAAAAGATGGGTAATCTGAAATCTAGATATGCCAAGCAGCTTCTTAAGCAGAAAGATATGTTGAGCAAGTAAAAGAGAATGGCAGGTAACTGAATATGGCTAAAAAAAAGGGAAGAAACCCTTTTCATTTTCGTACACATCTTGAATTACGTGAATCAACTGGTTTAAAGGCACGTAATGCGCGCGAGCTTGTTAATATTATCAAGGACGTGTCCGGGTCTGTTATCTATTACCATACCCACGTTTTTTTACAGCAGCATCAATTTCTTTCACCTGAACCACCGAATGCCTTTGCGTATTGGGTTAAAAATTTTCTTGGTGAGGATGTACTTGCTGAGCGCTTAAGCAGTATCGATATATACCAGTTTAGCAGTATAAGGGCTTTAAGGGAAAAACTAATAGAGGTTATAGAGGGGCACTTATTTAATATGAAAGAGATACGTACTGCCCCGCTTGGTAAGGAATTTGATTTTACAAAATCCCGAAGTTTTGTGCTTCCAACATCTTATACCACGTACAATCTGGAGGAGATGGTTGAAGCATTGAAAAAGGTTACAATACGTTCCATTGATTTTCATATCTTTAATGTACGCTTAAGGCTCGAGAGGGGTATCAATGATTTTTCCAACTGGATTAATACGAGTCTTGGGTACCCGGAACTTGCCTCACGGCTTGAAACCTTTGACCCATATACGTATACATTGGAAGGTTTACGTCAAAACATAATAAACATTATCAAGAATAGCCCTGAATGGAAGCAAGATCATGGTAAAAAATAGAGTGCAAACACCGAGGTTAAATGATTATATCTCTATTGTTGGAGGGGATACTATCGATGAACTTAAACATCTGGCGTTATGCCTTAAGGGCAGGAAGATACAGCATATAAATTCTACTCGCGTAGGAGGTGGAGTAGCGGAGATGCTGACTTGTGTTATTCCGCTTATGCGTGAGCTTGGAGTGGATATAGAATGGGATGTTATAGAGGGTGACCCTGAGTTTTATAATGTAACAAAAAAATTTCATAATGCATTACATGGCCGCGCGGATGTAATCGTTGACAGGGATTTTGATATATATCTTGAAACTGCCAAAAAATATAACAAGCATACAGAGATAAAAGGAGATATTGTTTTTGTTCATGATCCCCAGCCCATAGCTCTTATCCAGAATAAGAGGAAGATGAAAACGACTAAATGGGTATGGAGATGCCATGTGGATGTTTCATCTCCAAATGAAAGGGTTTGGGATTTTTTAGCTGCTTTTGTTGAAGGATACGACGCCTCTATATTTTCAAGCCCAAAATTTACCAGGCCGCTTAAGACACCACAGTTTTTGATCTGTCCTGCCATAGACCCTTTGAGCGATAAGAACAAGCCTTTAAGTTATCAGAAAATTAATAAGGTTCTTTCTAAATACGGCATAAGCAGGGATAAGCCTATAGTAACTCAGGTCTCCAGATACGATTATTTAAAAGATCCCGTGGGCGTGGTAGAGGCTTTTAAACTGGTTAAAAAATATGTGGATGCCCAGCTTGTATTAGTCGGTAACAGCGCGGCAGATGATCCTGAGGGTGAAAAAGTTCTTAAAGAAGTAAAGCAAAAGACAAAAGGGGTTAAGGATGTCCATATCCTGCTTATACCGCCGGAGTATAATGATATAGAGGTAAACGCTTTACAGCGCGCATCATCAGTTATAATCCAGAAGTCTCTTAAGGAGGGATTTGCCCTTACAGTTACTGAGGCTTTATGGAAGGATAAGCCGGTTGTCGCATCTGCTGTAGGGGGCATACCATTACAGATAAAAAATATGTATAGCGGACTCTTATGCCATTGCATAGAAGGGGCCGCGTTAAAGATGAGACAATTTTTGCATAATCCTGATTTTGCAAAAAGGCTTGCCCGTAACGGCAAGATACATATAAAACGCAATTTTCTTATAACGCGCCTTATAAGGGAGCATATGTTGCTTGCACTTTCACTGTTTCACAAGGGCGATATAATATCACTATAATGCTTGAATCCCTTATTTCCTTTACAGAGATTACTATAAAAGATATTACATTGTTTAGTTATCTGCTTATTTTTTTAGGAGGCGTACTTACCAGTTTTACCCCATGTGTTTATCCCCTGATACCTGTGACGATAGGATATATAGGTGCAAATTCAGCAGGTAGAAAAAGCAGAGCGTTTATTATATCGCTCTTTTATGTTTTAGGTATCGCCACTGTATATTCATTCCTGGGCACAATTGCGGCACTTGGCGGCAAAATTTTTGGAGAGATATCCGCTAATCCGTGGACCTACCTTGTTGTGGGAAATATATTTTTGTTTCTTGGGCTTTCTATGATGGGCCTTTTTTCTTTTCCCTTGCCAGGTTTTTTACGTTCAGGTAGCAACATTTCAGCAAAAAAAGGCATAGCGGGAGCTTTTGCGGTAGGTATATCCGCGGGGTTTGTAATAGGCCCCTGCACAGCACCTATACTCGGGGCTGTGCTTACATATGTAGGCAGCAGGCAGAATATCTTATTAGGAATAAGCCTTTTATTTACATATGCTTGCGGCATAGGGCTCTTACTTCTTTTGGTAGGTACATTTACAGGTATAGCCGCATCATTGCCAAAATCGGGTAGATGGTTGAATATTATAAAGAAAATATTTGGCCTGATACTGATAGCTTGTGCTGAATACTTTATTATACGGGCAGGAGGAAGATTTTAAGAATGCATAGATTAAGGTATACAACAACAAAATTTTTGTTATTTGTAGTTTTAGCCCTTAATTTTTTTTCATTATCATGCGGCAACAGTGCGGCTGAATTAGGAAAAACAGACGCCATTGCAGGTAAGAGAGCCCATGATTTTACGCTTAAAGATTTAAATGGTAATAGTGTTTCACTCGTAGATTTCCATGGGAAAAAAAGCATATTGCTTATTTTTACTACCACATGGTGCCCGCGCTGTATAACTATTATACCAGAATTAAAAGCGATACATAGTAAGTATAACAGCAGGCGCCTTGAGGTAATAGCTATGTATATTAATGAAACGGAAAATAAAGTGAAGGCATTCAACCGAAAGTATGTTCTTCCCTATACTATTTTGCTGGATTCAGATGGAATAACCGCATCTGCGTATAAAATAAGAGGCATACCCATACTTATGCTGATAGATAGAAACAGTATAATACAATATCGTGGGTATAATATATCGATGGATATGATAAAAGAAGTAGCTGAAGAGTAATAGCCTTAAGATCGGTATTGAATACTAAAACACTAAAATAGAGGAGGATGTAATGGCAGATATTACGATTGATGAATCGTTGTGTACTGGTTGTGGATTATGTGCCAGCGCATGTCCGGATAAATTTGATATGGGTGATGATAATCTCGCTCATGTCAAAGATTGTGATTGTGATTGCGATATGAATGAGTTAGCAGCATCTTGCCCTGTAGACGCGATAAAAGTAAGCGATTAATAAAAAAGCTGTTTTGATCTTTTAAGGCAGCTTTTTGTTATTGCCGTGGCTACTGCTATTTTCATAATACACCCGGGAATAAATGGCAGGACACCAAGGCAAAAGGCTTTTTTGATGCCAAAGCCCAATCCGAACGCTAACCATCCGGCACCAAAAGTAAATATTGCTATTGCCCCAATGATAAAAGAGGCTATTATAAAGAAAAGGTTCTCTTTTTTCTCAAGTATGCGCCCTATGATATAACTTGCCGCAACAAAACCTAATATGTATCCGCCTGTTGGGCCGAAGAGATGAAATATGCCAAAGTTTCCTGAAACAAAAAATGGTATACCAACAGCCCCCAGCGTAAGATATAATGTTTGTGATAGAGTACCAAGCTTTTTTCCGAGAATAGCACCTGAGAGGAATACAAATAGTGTTTGCATAGTTATTGGTATGGGGGTAGCCTTAAGTGGAATATAGACGTATGCGCCCAACCATGTTAATAGTGTAAAACTTGTTACTCCAAGCAGGCAGGCAACTATCTTATTTTCTACCAGCTCTTTTCTTGCTATTACAGCAATTGCAATAGTACGCATTTTGTCTCCTTTTTTGTGAATATATTTTTATTATGTTACGTAATTATACATTATCCTTAAAATCGAAGTTATGTCAATATTTTTCTTGCAATTTTTAGAAGTAATGATATAATTTGTAATACAGGAATAATTTTAAAAACAGGAGGTTTGGCAATATGGGTAAGATTATAAGTATTATTGGTGGTACAGTAGCGGTTGTTATAGGTTTAGTACTTGCTTTTTTCGCATGGCGCGAAGCATTTATTCTGGGCATTGAATTTTTGATTATGCTTGTTCTTATTCTTGGCGGCCTGATAGCTGTTGTAGCCGGCATTTCTGAAATAAAGGATTCTCTTACAGCTAATAAGGAAGAAGATAAAAAAGAAGAAGATAATAATAAAAAATAGTTCTATAATGTTACATATAAACAATTCTTTTCTGGGGCAATCTTTGTCTAAAGATTGCCCTTTTATGGTTTATAAATTAATCTGATTTAAATAAATTGGTATCTTGACACGGAACCGTATCTGTGCTAAAATTTTTTAAGTAAGATGTAAAAGAAAGGGGGGTTAGTATATGGATTGGACTTTTGTGATAATGGAGTCTGTGAGAGAGATGCTGACCAGGATAGGTATTTTTATTCCTAAATTAATAGGCCTTTTATTAATACTTATTACTGGTTGGTTATTGGCAAAGTTCATCGAGGCGTTTATTGTAAGGAGCCTGAAGCTTATAAGGCTTGATACCTTAGCTGAAAAATCAGGAACCAGTAATTTTCTTGCTAAGGGGGGTATAAAATATACTCTTTCAGAATTGATAGGTGTTCTCGTATACTGGTTAGTAGTCCTTATGGTTTTTATTACTGCTTTAAACGCGATGCAGTGGACAGTTGCGGCAGAGGTTTTAAATGTTATTGTAGGGTATATACCGAATATTATTATTTCGGTATTTATACTTGTACTTGGCATGTTTGTCTCTACGCTTTTAGGCACTATTATCAGAACCGCGGCAAGCAATGCCGGTATTACTCAGGCGAAGATGCTTGGCCAGATAACTCAGATTGCGGTTATTGTCTTTGCGTCACTGATGGCACTGCAACAGCTTAAGATAGAGACAGGGATTATACTTAATGTTATAAATATAGTCCTTGCCGCGACAGGCTTGGCATTAGGGCTTGCGTTTGGTTTGGGTTGCAAAGATGTTGCCGGTAGATTTGTAGAAGATATAGTAACCAAAATGAAGAAAAAATAGTTTGCGCAGCTTAAAAAAGAGGTTTATAAAATTGTAATGAAAAAGGGGCCCTTATAAAAAAGGGCCCCTGATTTTTACAAGAGGTTAATATGATTTTAAGAATGCTTATATCTGTTCTATCTTTGTTATTGGCCGCAGGCTGCCAATATCCGCTTGAATTCAGCTCTGAAAACGAGATAAGACAGGAAGTCCTGGCTCAGGATCCGTCTTTTGGGAATATTCTTAAGAAAAAAGCTGAATTGGATGAGAATACAGCGAGTTTAAAGTCAGATTTGAACGGCAAAGAAAACGAGGCCAGATCGAAGATACTGATTTTAAAGAGAGAGCTTAGTTTAGAAAAAGAGAAGATATTAACAAGGATAAAAGAGCTCAACAAGCGGTTTGATCCTTACAGAATAGAGATGAAACAGAAGATTATGGAGTTTAGCGCTGAACTTAAGCTGAGAGAAGCTTCGTTTACCGCGACGAACAGAATGATATCAAAGCTTAAGAAGCTGGTTGAGCAGAATTCCGAATCAAAAGATATGGCAGAAGAAGTTTTCAAGTGGCAGGA
>JAUVHV010000018.1 GCA_030593065.1 Candidatus Omnitrophota bacterium
AACTCTCTTATATCAGAGTATTGTTCTATTATTGAAATATAGTCAATATGTTTCTTTATGGATTCAACCTCTCTTAGAAATTCATGGTATATATCCTGTTTGGAAATATGCCTGGTTTTAGTAATTTTTTTGTTAACAATGACATGCGGCCCATAACGGCTTATACCATATTTAAAACCAAGCTCTCTCTGAGTCAGGCCGCTTAGAAAAAAATCAAAGAATAGGCTTATGTCTCTTGCTGATATATTCTTCTCTTCCATAACAGATACCAGTCTTTGCATTATGCTTACAATACTTAAGATATCTTCTGGTAAAAGCTGTTTCCCTGAAATGTTGTCTATAAGTTCCTTACCTTTATTAAAGCGTTTTCTCGCCTTTCCATTAAATACAGCGCCATTTAAGGTAAGAAGCTCTTTAAAGTCCTGCTTTTGGAGTTTGTTGTAAAACTTGTAATAATGCCACGTAAGGCTTATCTTTATAAATGTTTTGATCTGCGGAACAAAATAGTCCCTCTGCAGTTTCTCTGTTTTAAGCTTCTCTATCAGATTTTCATATTTGATGTAAAGCTGTTGTGAAAGCTCATCTTCAGCTAATTCCTTATCGCGTATCCGGTTGCTGTAATGGATTTTGTACTTTAAGCCATCATGGACATTTTTGAAATATGGTTTGAATAGCTTTTTTAGCCTCTCTTTCGCGATAAGGTTACCTTTACGCATCCCGGTTATCAACCGCGTAATCTGATCATATGCCACGTCATCAATGGTTGCTTCTTCAGAGATTATATCATCCACAGGCTCCTCATAGGTTATTACTGCTTTAGCGCTTTCAAGCTTATACCCGGCAAGGAGTTTCAGGTTCTTGAGGGCCTCCACGGAACCTATAAACGAGTTATCATTTCTTCCAATGTCCTCGTGGTATAAGATACCCCTTATTGTTCTATTGTTCAGAGCTTTAATCTGTCGGTTAAAACTGCTTGTTGTTATATCTTCCGGCTTTCTATCATAAGGGGTGTTTTCAGCGACAATTTTGAGGATCCACCTTGCAAGCTCAGGAGTAAGCCTGTGACTCCTCCATCGTATCTGTTTCCCATCTTTACAACACCTGATTACGATCTCTTTTGTTAGTAATGGAGTAATTGGATTTTCAACAAGATTATACCCCGCAAGCAATTTAAGGTTTTTGAGCGCGCGTTTCTCATTCGGCGATTTATCTTTTTCCTGAAGATCAGGATGCTCCAGCAAAGCCGTTATCCGGTGGTTATTTAAAATTATTATTGGCCACACCGCGTCTTTTGTTGTTACACCAACAGGCCTCCTGTTATGAACATGAGAGTTTTTAGCAACGATCTCAAGTACCCACCTCGCGAATTCAGGGGTAAGGCTATGCTTCTTCCAGGGTATTAGTTTCCCGTTTTCACAGCTGCTTATTACGATCTCTTTTGTTATAGGTGGTTTTAGCTCAGTCGCAAGATATGTGCGAGTAGCTGTAGGCCTTAGGCATAGGCCGTTCTGAGGTAATAAAAGCATAATAACTGTTATAATTGTTGTAATTTTTATTAGCATAATTTTAATCTTATTTGTTAACTTGATACGCTCAATAATAGTTAATGTTATACATACCACATAAAACCAACGCTACTTCTCTCGCTATTATACTTTTTATTTAATATTAAAAAGTATTACTTAAGATTTTAGCAAAAACTTGCCGTTATGTCAAGGCTTTAAAGATATAATAATCTATTTGTGCTGGATATTTTGTGTCTCTATTGATGAAAGGGAACCTTTGAGTGAGCCTAATATCTGGCGATATTCTTCTGAGGCGCTTGAGAGCAATGCCCGCGCTCTTTCTACCCTGTTCTCAAGTATTTCGCCCATCTGCTCTATATTTCTCTTTATATCTATAAGATAATGAGCGAGGTTCTCCATATCTATTGAAGAAGAATATTGAAGATGCAGGCTAAAGAACATCAAAAGATACGGTAAGAGCATGCTATATGATACCAATATTACATTCTTTGAATACGCGCTAAGATGAGCATCTCTGCAAAGAGAGTACATGGAATCAGGTATCGCCCCTATTGCCCATGGCGTTGTTGTATTTGGATCCAGATACTGGCTTATTTCTGATACTCTTTTTAATACCTCTTTTTGCACCTGATGCATAAGGCGCTCTAACTTGACAGGATCTTCTTCTTTTGAAACATTTTCAAGTAATTCAGTAGAAGGCCATTTCGAATCTATAGGCATGACTTTCTTATTAGATAGGATCAGTCCAAATTCTACTTCTTTTCCCTTTACCTTGAAATTTGTCACTATCATATCAGGTGGAAATATACTTAAGGCTTCTCTTAATATATTTTCACCGGCAATGCCTTTCTGCTTGGAACCCGCTATCACGCTTTCAAGGCGTTTTAAGGATTGGAAATTCTCAGCTTCTCTTTTCTGAGACACCTCATGCTGCTGCCTTATGTTGTCAATCGCCCGTGAAGTAGTTTCAAGATTACGGCGTATAGCATCGGATGTCTTGGAATCGTTATTCACAGAATCCTTAAGTTCCTGGACTACCTGCTGATTCAGCTTTTGGTTGCTTTCAACTGTTGCTACTAATGATTTCAATGACCCCACATCCGAGACAAGGCTTAAACCTTCTTTTGAGAAGATATCCTTTTTCTTTTTTGTAAACAAGATTATCATAATACCCATCATTACTATTATCACAACAAACAAAACAGATATAATTGCTAGAAAAATAATATTCATCTTAAGAGCTCTCTTTCTTTATATCCCACTCTTTCATCTTAGCTATCAGCGCCGGCATGGCAATCTCAGCAGCCTTTTCTCCGATAGATATTATCTCAGCAGCCCTGTCAAATGCCATCTGATGTATATCCTCACCGAGAGGCACTTCTATCACAACATCTGAAGGCTTTCTCTCGTGCTTGTTTAGCTCATTTCCTATTATCTGGGATGACTGAAACAGCACCTGGAATATGTTGTTTATCTTGCCCTTTCGCACGCAATAACCGACATCTATCGCAATTACAAAACCGGCACCCATTCTTTTGGCTACTTCTGAAGGGACAGTGCTTCTTAAGCCGCCATCCACAAGCATTCTTCCGTTTATACGCATTGGGATAAATATACCCGGTATTGAGCAGCTCGCTCGTATAGATCTTGCCAAATCTCCGGAAGTAATTACAACCTCTTCACCATTTTCAATATCAGTTGCTACTATCGCAAGGGGCATCTTTAGGTCTTCGAAACCCTTATCCTCAATAACCTCTCTTATTATCTTTTCCAGATTTCTTCCCTCTAAGAAGCCCGTCTTTGATAAAGCAAAATCCGCAAGGTCTTTCCATGTTGTCTTTAAGGCGACCTCTTCAATATTCTTTAAGGATATGCCAAGCGCGTAGACAGCACCGGCAATTGAGCCTATGCTTGTACCTACAACCATATCAACAGATACTTTGTGGCGTTTTAATACTTTTAATACACCTATATGCGCGATACCTCTTGCCGCGCCTCCGCCAAGTACAAGCGCTGTCTGCTTCTTAATGTTCTTTTTCATTCTACTATTATACCCGCATAACCGACAACCTGGCTATAATCTCCTGTTATATCACCGCTTGTCTGATACCTTACGAGGCGCGCGGCGGTTGCGCCAAGAGCCTTTACAGCTGCTATCATAATTACTGTCGGAATATAACCGCACATAGTAATATTATATTTTCCGACATTCTTTAAGAGCAGGTTTTCATCAAGCCTTAAGATAGCGTCAATAGCGATCTTGTCTTTCTTCTTGGCATCATCCTGAGATTCATAATGCGTCATATCGCTGCTTGCGACAATCAGCACATCTTTTCCTGACTCCTTAATAACAGCTGCTATCGCCTCTGCTGCCTCCATGCATTTTTTAAGCTCTGCAGTGCCAATGACAATAGGCACTATTTTAAAACCAGGCTTAAAGTACTGCATTATAGGGAGCTGGACCTCAAGTGAATGCTCACCCGCGTGAGCTGTCATATCTTCTTCTATTAAATTGGATTTTTTTAAAAGAGCTGCTGAGAGTTCTTGATCAACAGAAATATCTCCGAAAGGCGTACGCCAATTCCCCTCGGCATAAAGGGCGAATGGCTTGCCAATTCCTGTATGGTTCGGCCCCAGCATTATGACTGTATCAGTTATATTAGCTTTAGAAAAAACCTCGCAAGCCACTACCCCTGAAAATTGGTAACCTGCGTGCGGTGAAACAGCACCCAGCATTTTTTCAGGATGGGCCTTCTTATCAACCATAGACTCTATCCGGCCCCTTAATACATCGCTGCTTGCGGGATAGAATGTACCGGCAACAATAGGCTTTCTAACCATAAAACATACCTCCTCTAATCAGGTTCTTTTTCCGGGAGAGTTGTGGATACTACACATGATTCAGAGGTAAAGTACTTATTTGAAATCTGCGTAACTGCCTCTCTGCTTATCTTTCCTATGGTTTCAGGATATAGCAGATAATGATTATACCCTAAGCCATAAAGTTCATCCAGCGCTATCTTAAGAGCAAAGGCGCCGGCTGTTTGCAAGCCAATCTGGTATTGAGCTATAAGGCTTTTCTTGGCAGAGTCTATCTCTTCTTCGGTAATGCTGCCTTTATTTGCCGCGTCTATCTGAGCAAATATCTCATCTGTTACATATCCTATATCCTCCAAAGCAGTAGCTGCATAAAAGATAAAAGATCCCGTGCCTATCCCCGTCATGCCGAAAGTACCCAATGTATATGCCATACCTTTTTCATGCCTTATATTTTCATAAAGCCTTCCGCTGCTTCCTGAATATATCGATGAAAGTATCTGCAAAGGATACCTGTCCGAATTAGTGACACCCGCGCTGCGAAAGCCCGCCATTACCACAGCCTGCTGTTTATCCATGCTCTTTTTTATATCTACGCGATTGTCAAGGGGGTGGAGTTTTATTTTTTTAGTTTGCGGGGGCCGCCGCCTCTTCAGCCCCTTAAGTTTCACGGCCGCAAGGCGAAATACCTTTCCGCCATCAATATCGCCGCATATAGACACAACCGCGTTTGACCCTACACAGTGTTTTCTATAGTAATTGATAATATCTCTTCGCCTTATCTTTTTTATGGATTTATGGCTTCCAACTAAATTCATTGCGTAGGGGGAATACGCAAAAAGTTTTTCTTTCAAGGATTGCCTCGTTGAAACAAATATATCATAATCCATAAGATCTATCTGCGCAAGGATATCCCTTTTTAATATTCGTAACTTATCTTTAGGGAACGCCGGGCGTGAAAGGATATCAGCTATGATCTCAATACCCTTTTTGATATCCTTACTCATAATATCGAGAGAGATGCCAAAGCTGTTATTTCCGCTATACGCTGAAATAGTACCACCTATCGATTCTATCATTGAAAAAAGCTCTTCTTCGCTGCGCCCCCCTGTGCCTTTAAGCAGCATCCTGGCTGTAAGATTTGATATCCCGTTATTCTGCTTATTCTCTGTACGAAGGCCCCCTTTAAAACAGACACGCACAGATACCAACGGCAGGGTTTTATCCTCAGATATAAGTACCCTTATCCCGTTTCTTAAAATCCTTTTTGTAACGAAGCGCCGGGCTTCAGGCGCAGCAAAAGCCTTCTTATGCGCTGTTTTATTATCGTGAGGAACAAGCAGAACGTTTGTCATGTTCTCTTTATTCAGATATTTTTTCGCGACATAGCTTATATCATTCGAAGTAACAGAGCCGATACCTTCAACATAGCAAGTTGAAAAATCCATATCCCCTGTAAGGAGCTGGCTGGTGCCCAGGTCACTTGCCTGAGACTCTTGTGTCTGCTTGCTGAATATATAGGAGCTTATTACCTGATTCTTAGCCCTATCAAGCCCTTTCTTTTTTGGAGAAGACTTTTTTATGCTATCTATTATTTTAAAAATCTCATCCAGGACTTTCTCTTCTTTACCCGGTTCGAAGGTCGCGCCTATGATAAACATACCTGCCTGAAAGGGGGTGTAATTATAAGCATTGATACCATAGACAAGGTTTTGCCTATTATGCAGGTCCTGATAAAGCAGAGAAGAATTACCTTCCCCGAGTATTATAGCAAGCGTATCCAGAGCATAGAGATCACGATCTGATAAACTGACAGAATGGAACCCTAACAGCATGGAAGACTTTGATGTAGCGTAACTTATCTCTGTCTTACGGGGAGTAAGCTGAGAAGGTTCTTTAAAAACCGGCAGATTGGTTAAATTTCGGCGGGGAAGTTTTCCGAAAATCCCCGCTATCTCTTCTTTTACTTTCCTGATATTTATATCTCCAACCATAACCAGGACCATATTATCCGGTATGTAAAACCTGTCATAGTATGCCTTAAGATCTTTGCTAAGAAGATTATCAAATATACCCTCATATCCAATAACAGGGTTTCTATAGGGGTGGGTAATATACGCTGTCTGCCATAACTGTCTGGAGAGATATTTCTGCGGGTTGTCCTGGATCATCTGCATCTCTCTTCTTACCACATCTTTTTC
The DNA here is from genome assembly GCA_030593065.1 of Candidatus Omnitrophota bacterium. Classification (GTDB taxonomy): domain Bacteria; phylum Omnitrophota; class Gorgyraeia; order JABMRG01; family JABMRG01; genus JAUVHV01. The sequence continues at coordinate 6,545 of JAUVHV010000018.1, forward strand.
TTTATCAAGCTCTTTTTCGTCAAACTGGGGATCTGATATGATATCATAAAATATACCTAAAAGCGGCGTTATATTATCACGTGGCCCCTGCATGGTAAAGGCTGTATAATCGAATGTAGTATATGCATTCGTATCAGCGCCAAGCGCCTTGACCTCTTTTTCAAACTGTTGAGCATCACGAGTAGATGTACCCTTAAAGACCATGTGTTCTATCAGGTGAGTTATGCCCGAGCCGGAATATTCTCCCTCTGTAGCAGAACCTGTTCGAACATAGAGTGCCGCGGAAAAAGTAGGAGTGCGATTATCTTGCTTTAATATTACAGTAAGCCCGTTATCTAATCGGTATTTTAAAGCGCTGACATACAGTAGCCCCGTTCCCTGCTGGGAGTATGAATAGGAAATAAAAGGGGCTATAAATATCATCATAATTATAAATAATGATATTATAGCCCTTTGCCTGGTAAACATTCTGCAAATCAAAATCTTCTCTTCTTCTTTCGCGCTTCCCTTATTTTACGCCGCTTCTTGACGCTGGGTTTCTCGTAGTGCTTACGAGCCTTGACCTGCCTTAAGATACCTTCTCTTTCTATTTTTTTCTTAAACCTGCGAAGGGCCCTCTCAAGCGGCTCGTTATCTTTAATATTTATCCGTGGCACAGTATAATTCACCCCCTAAACCTGCTATTAGATTTGTAATTATAACATAAATAGTGTATTTGTCAAGAACGGTTCTCTATCCCCTGAGAGTTTTGCAGTAGCTAAAGCAGGACCTTGGTGGTGCGAGCGGGCATGGTTCGCCCTAATTAAGTTATATGCGAGAGCGAGCACCAACTCGGAGTGAAATTTTCTCGCAGGGAAAAATTTCACGTTCCTGCGAAAGTTGCTGCAAAACTCTCCTATTTTTCAAAAGAGATGGCAAGGCGGAGGGTGAGCTGTCGCTCTTTTATGGATTCATGAAATGCGGGAAAAGGCGCCGCCCTTTTAATGCTGGCTAAGGCGTGCTTTCGCAATACCGGATTCCGTGTAGAAGCATTTTCGATTATACCGGCATTCAGAAGCCTGCCGCTGCTTGCAAGCGTAAAGACGAGCCTTACTACGCCCTCCATGGAATAGTAAGGCTTATTGGCATTTGCCTTCTTATATATCTTTAGTCTTATCGCATTATAATAATTGAGATAGACAGGGTCAGAAGATAGGTCCTTCTCTTTGTGCGATATAAGCATGGCGCTATCAGTAGAGAGATGCGTCGCCAAGACCTTATCTTCTACCTTTGATGCCCTTACCTTTACCTTTTCGCGCACTTCCCGCGTTATAAGGGGCCTGGCAAGGCCCTGTTGCTCTACTTTAACTGAAAGTTGTTTTTTGCCTGAAGATAAAGGATATTTTTTAGTCTGCACCTTAGCAATAAGCTTTGAATCTATGGGTATCTTCCTGGCCGAATAGTATGTAAGCTTGATAGGCTCTTTGGATTTTTCCCTGGCAAAATTCTTCAGTTGCGGCCAGGGAACAAGCAGGAAGATATGGAATAGAATTGAAATGATTAACGCGTTTATAAAAATTTTGTTAGATAGCATCTCGCTTGTATTATAATGCTTAAAAGCAGGCTATGTCAAGTAACTCATAATTTAAAAAGTTATGCTCATGCCAGCCTCGAACCTTCTCTCAGGCGCGGGGTAGAATGTTTCAGCAGAGCCTGTACTATTGGTAACCCCATACGCATAATACTTCTTATCAAATATATTCTTTATCGCGCCCCATATGTTCCCATACTTATGCGTATACGCGAGCTTTGTGTCAAAAATCGCGTAATCCTTGAGTTTGGGCGCGATATTATTCTGGTCACTAATCTTAAAACGGGAGCCAACATAGTTTAAACCTGCTGTCCAATCAAGCCCGTCTATTGGCGAGATAGTCACACCTGTTGATATCTTATTCTTGGGGACAAAAGGGACCTGACTACCAGAATAGATACCGCCTTTAAAAAATGATTCCTGCAATGTCCAGTTAAAAAACGGGTTTAATTTACCGTCCAGAAGATTAAGCCTTGCCTCTGTCTCTAATCCGTAATGCCGTGTCTTTGGGCTATAATTGGAATTTTTATATGTTGCTGGATCAAAATATATCTCGCTCCTTACATCCATAAGAAAAACATCGGCATTAAACTGCAGGCAATTAAAACTAACATCCTTTACGCCTATCTCATAGTTTATCGCCTGTTGGTGTTTCAAATCGGTATTTAATCCTCCATATTCAGTACCCCAATACAGATATTTATTCTGATAATACTCCTCGGTATTTGGAAACCTGTATGAGCGCGAGATATCGATGTAGAGTTGCGACTTATCATTATATTTATACCCCGCACCAAAATTAAAAGCAACTTCTCTAAGTTTTTTTGTATCACGGTTAACAATCAGCCTCTTCTGATTAAATGTATAATCTGCCCATTCTACGCGTCCGCCCGCATTGACTAAAAATACATCAGATAGCTTTATGTTATCATGAGCATATATACCGATTGTCTCTTTATAAATATCAGTCTCATCCTGCTGGCTGTTTATACGGTTTCCGCTTAATACATCATCCTTGGCATGAAAATAATCCATACCAATAATGAATTTATTATCGATCCATTTCCATAAAAGATCTGTCTGTAATTTTGGCCTGAACTCGTATGTCGTAATATTATGAATGGTTTCGTATTCAGCATACGGTGTGCCCCAGATATCAGGTTCAGTAATATTCAGCCCCTTGCTGTGCCTTTTTCTAAACGAGGAAAATATTGATAAATCCACTTGGTTGCTTGTAATGAAAAACGAATATTTTGGTTCAACTATGATAAAATAATCTGATGTGAAACCCCTATCATTAGGAAAATCTGTGCCCCTTCTTCCTATCTGATTAATTCCTTGTGATGTAGGTGTATTAGGATTGCCATCCCAGTACAGCGCCCCCGGCATGCCATAGTGGTCACGATGATACCCGCCAGAGAGATTGAGTTGGAATATGTCGCTTGCATATAGATCCAAGCGGCCAAAATAGTCATTTGCCCAATAATCGTTATTCGCCCTGTAACCAGTAGTGTCCTGGCTTGAGTAACTGAAAAAATAATCGAGATATATCAACTTACTATCCTCATCTTCGGAAGGCTTGCCTGAAAAAGTATGTATTCCACTCAAATTTATATATCCTTTGCGATACTGATAGCTTCCAAGTTCACCCGCAATCTTTATCTTTGGTTTCTCTGTTGTGCCTTTCTTTGTAATAATATTTATTACGCCACCTGTAGCATTATCTCCATAGAGAGTTGTCGAAGGCCCTCGTACAATCTCTACTCTCTCTATCGCATTTAAATCTATCTGGGCCCAGTCAGTACCGGAGAGATCGACCTGGTTCGTCCTTCTCCCGTCCATAAGCACAAGAACATTAGATGCGCTCGATTCACCAAAGCCCCTGATATCGACTATCGCATTTTTCGGATTTCCAAAATAATCAGACACAACAACCCCGCTCTTATCTTGGATAAGTTCGGGCAGGTATTGCGCGCTTGAATTCTTTATATCCTCCTGTGTAATAACACTTACATTTCTGCTTATATCTGCCAATGATTCTTCCGCCCTCCATGGCGTAACAACTATCGGTTCAAGCTCAATTGT
>JAUVHV010000010.1 GCA_030593065.1 Candidatus Omnitrophota bacterium
GCATATGACGTGTATGATAACTATATAGCTGACCAGTCAGTAACCTGGTCAGTGACAGGAGACTTTGATGATTCAGACCTGACCGCAACATCAGGCGCGTCAACGACATTCAGCCCTGATAACACCGGTACAGGCACAGTAACAGCAGTTCATGCCGCAGCAACAGATGACGCCACAGGAGACATCACAGTAAGCGTAGGCGCCTTAAACTATGTAAAGATAGAGACAGCCGCCTCAGGAGCAGGAAGTGAAGTAACCACCCACTCAATGACAACAGATGATACCTTAACAGTTTATGCTGCTGGATATGATACCGAAGGAAACTACATACAAGATGAGTCCGTAACCTGGGGCAAAACCGGTACACTTGATGAGACTCCTGTAGGTCCGGCAACAAGCACCGAATTTTCACCATCAACATCTGCTACATCAGGAACAATAACAGCAACACATGCCTCAGCAACAGATGATGCTACAGACACAATCTCAGTAGGCGTAGGCGCTGCTACAAAATTAGGCTACACACAACAGCCATCAGCAACAGCAACAGCAGGAACAGCCTTCGCGACCCAGCCAATATTAGCTGTCCAGGATGCTGAAGGTAACACCGTAACAACCGATGACACAACACAGATCACACTTTCACGTTCAACCGGAACAGACACCTTACAAGGTACAGCCACACTGACCGTGACTGACGGTCTTGCTACATTCTCCGGCCTCTACTACAACACAGCTGAGACCATGAATATTGCTGCTACGCAAACTGCTGCTGACACCACCATAAACTTTACAACAGAGGCAAGCTATACCCAGGAAGATGCTGCTGACGGAACTGATTTTGATGGTGGTGTGGCGAAGTTGTATAATCCTTTTTCTATAATAAATGGCGTATGGACAATAGTTGATGATGATTTAGCTACTAAAGGCACAGGCACAGGTTATCTCATGTGGCCAAGGCTTCTAAGCTGTGAGGCTACAAATTTTAATGGAACAAAACAATGGAAGACTGCGAATAATGCCGGTCAACCAGTTTGGGACGATGTAGCTAAAAGCTATACCTATCCTGGTGCTGAAACTGCTGCTAACTATCCAGCCTTTGGTTGGGCAGAAGGTGTGGAGTATAAAGGCTATACTGACTGGCGTTTACCTACAAGGATTGACTTATTGGGTGCCTGTTTTACTGAAAATCTCAATTGGCCTGCCGAAAGCGGGAGTGCTTACTATTGGTCTTCTACTGAGGATAGTGCGGTCACTACCACTGCCTATTTTGTGCGTCAGGACAACTGTTGGTCAAACTACGGCTTTGCAAAGGCTAATCTCTATCATGTGGTGGCGGTACGCACAGGTCAACCTTCTTACCCCACATCTCAGGCCTACTACATAACCACAGCCGCTGCATCACAAGTCGACACCTCAACATGGACAGGCATGACAGAAGTAAATATAACAGAGACTACACCAACAGACACCTCCATCAAATACCTGGTCTCATTTGACGGACGCACCACCTGGAAACAATGGACAGGCTCAGCCTGGACAGCATCATCATTAGCTAACCTACAGACTGAAGGAATGACCAAGACAGAGGTAGAAGCAATAACACAAGCGCAATGGGAGACATCAGGAGGCTTTGTACCAGCAACAACCACAGTCTTAGACTTTGCCGCTGACCTATTAACAACAAGCTCTTCAGCTACTCCTGAATTAGATCTTATAAGCGTAAACTATACAACAGCCTTAGACTACACCTCAGCTACATCTAACAATATAGAGGTAAGCGCCGCAGCAGTAGACCACTATGATATAACAGAGCCTACAACCGCTACAGCAGGAGCAGACTTTGAAGTAACAGTTACACCTCATGACGCTAATAACAACACTACAACAGGAAGCGCGACAGTAACCCTATCAGCTGAGACAGCACAGGCAGTAGCAGGCACAGGAACACTTTCATCAGTGCTCAAACCAACCTTAATTATAGATACTTCAGGCGGCGCTGTAACAGTAACTGACCTGCAATACACCAAAGCAGAAGATATAAAGATAAAAGCCACAGACGGTACCAAGACATCAACCTTCGCTGATATCACAAACACCATAACCGTAAACCCAGCTGCTATCTACGACTACACCGTTCCTGGCCCGACACCACAGACAGCAGGCACAGGCTGGAGTGAGACAATAAGCGCCCTGGACACATATGATAATACAGTCACAACCGACTCATCCACTGTTATAGCAATGACCAACACAGGAAGCGCCAAGTTCTATCCTGATAACACCTATGATACTACCTCAGGAACCTACACCTGGACACAGACTCTTGATGCCGACTTTAACGCCGGCGCGGACAGTGATGTAACTGTGAGCGGGGATAGTGTTATTTTGGGTGAAGCATCAGAGTGGGTGGCCAGCAGCTTAGACTCCGTTGGTACTAAATATACTTCCATCGCCCTTGATTCATTGGGTAAGGTTCATATGAGTTACGCTGGGGGCAATGTGCTCAAGTATGCTACTAATGCTACAGGGGCTTGGGTATATACTGCCATAGATTCTGGCGGGGTAATTAAGGACACTTCCATAGCCCTTGACTCAAGCAATAAAGTCTATATAAGTTATCTTGATTCTACTGCCCATTATGCAAAATATGCCACCAACGCCACAGGAACTTGGGTAACTTCTACCATAGAAGTTACATATACTTATGATATCGGTTCCATAGCCATTGACTCAACTAATAAAGCTCATGTTGCTTATGGCACTAGTAATGGTGTAAGATATGCTACTAATTCTACAGGAAGTTGGACATATGAAGCAGTCGCCTCTGGCTCGGTGGGCAACTACTTCCGCTACTTAGCTCTTGATTCAGCTGATAAGGTGCACATAAGTTACCTAGACACTGGTCTTAAATATGCTACCAATGCCACAGGAGCCTGGATAACTTCTATATTGGATTCTGTCGGTGATGTAGGACGTGATAATTGTATAGCCATTGATTCAACCGATAAAGCCCATATAAGTTATTATGATAGGACTAACATGTCTTTGAAGTACGCCACCAACACCACAGGAACTTGGGTAACTTCTACCTTGGATTCTGCCGGAACTGAGCTTTCTTATATTTTCAACGATTCCATAGCCATTGATTCAAATAATAAACCCCATATAAGTTATAATCATTACGGTAACACTGATCTTAAGTATGCCACCAACGTCACAGGAGCTTGGGTATATACTACTATAGACTCTGTTGGAAGTGTTGGTTATTATAACTCCATAGCCATTGATTCAAATAATAAACCCCATATAAGTTATGCTGATGCCACCAATGGTAGTCTCAAATACGCCTATCAAACAACGTACCAATCCTCCGGCAACCTAACATCTTCCAGCTATGACGCCGGAGCAAGCGCGAGCTTCATTTCTATCTCCTGGAGCGCAACTACACCAACAGACACATTAGTCAAGTTCCAGGTAGCCACAAACACCGACAACTTAACCTGGACCTTCATAGGCCCTGACGGAACAGCAAGTACCTATTACACTGTATCAGGACAAGCGCTACATTCATCTCATGCAGATGACCAATACGTAAAATACAAGACATACTTTGAGACATCAGATACCTCAGCCACACCTACTCTATCAGATGTAACTGTCAGTGATGCCCCTGAAATAACCGCCTATACCCTAACAGCAGGTGAAGCAATCATCTATGTCAAGGATACAACCGCTGAGACAATAACAATAACAGCCACTGACAATAATGATAAGACCGGCACATCAAGCAGTATAGTAGTAGACCCTGCAACTCTTTCATCTATCACAATAAGAGACGCTGCTGCTAACGCGGGAAGCGCAATAGATACCTACACGATGACAGCAGATGATACATACACCCTCTATGCCGCGGGATACGATGAATATGGAAACTATAGAACAGGAGATGAGTCTGTAACCTGGGCTGTTACAGGTACACTCGATGCTACTCCAACAGGCCCGGCAACAAGCACTATCTTTGCGCCTTCAACAGCACCTACATCAGGAACAATTACAGCTACATCAGGCGCTGTTACTGACGCGACAGGTACTATAACCGTAAATGTCGGCATATTGGCCTCTATCACAATAGAAGACGCGGCATCAAGCGCGGGAAGCGCGGTAGGCGATTACACAATGACAACAGATGATACATACACTCTCTATGCCGCGGGATATGATGCTGAAGCAAACTATGTAGCTGACCAGTCTGTAACCTGGGCTGTAACAGGCACACTCGATGCTACTCCAACAGGCCCGGCAACAAGCACTACTTTTTCACCATCAACAGCGCCTAAATCAGGTACAATTACCGCGGATGACGGGGCAACTCATATTGATATCACAGGTACTATTACTGTAAATCCCGGCGCAACCACAAAATTAGGCTTTACAACTCAGCCTTCAGCAACCGCGACAGCAGGCACAGCATTTACCACTCAACCGGTTATAGCTGTTCAGGATGCCGAGGGAAATACTGTTATCTCTGACTCATCAACTCAGATTACTCTTGCCCGTTCAACCGGAACAGACACCCTACAAGGCACAACCACTGCCACTGTATCATCTGGTTTAGCTACATTCTCAGGCCTATCTTATAACACTGCCGAGACCATGAATATTTTGGCGCAACAGGCAACTGCCGATACCACCATAAACTTTACAACAGAGGCAAGCTATACACAGGAAGATGCTGCTGATGGAACCGATTTTGACAGTGGTGTAACGAAGCTGCACCCTACTCTTAATCCCTACACCAAACTTTTAATCCATTCGGATACCACAGATGCCTCAGTTACGTTTGCTGACAGTTCAACCTCTGTTAATGTGATAACACCTGTAGGTGATGCTAAACATTCAATACTAGCACAAAAATTTGGAGCAACAAGTATGTATTTCGACGGCACCGGCGACTACTTAAGTATTCCTAACAGCGCTGATTGGGATTTTGGCAGTGGGGATTTTACAGTTGATTTTTGGATAAAACCAGCCACATGGAAAACCGAATGGTCTCCATTCGGTTGGCAGGTTTGGGGCTATATGCCTTTTATACCGCAGGTAATAACTGGTGATGGAAATTTAGCATTGTGGGGCTCATCAACTGGAAGTTCATGGGATTTATTTGGTGGTGATTTAGTGGCAATTTTGGTACTTGATAATTGGCAACATTTAGCTTTTGTGAGAGATGGGAATAATTTTAAGGTGTATTTAGACGGCTCTGAAACATATTCAGAAGATATTACGGGAATATCATTCATGAACTCACCCGGAGTGATGACTATTGGAGAATCACAAGTTGGGGCGGATAAGGGGTTTAATGGCTATATCGACGAACTGCGCGTTTCAAAAGGCACAGCCCGCTGGACTTCTAACTTTACGCCGCCAACTTCAGCTTATTCCGGCGCTACAACTTACCCCACTGCGGCATACTATGTAACCACAGCCGCTGCATCACAAGTCGACACCTCAGCTTGGACAGGGATGACAGGGGTATCCATCACGCAGACTACACCAACAGACACATCAACCAAATATTTGGTCTCATTTGATGGACGTACCACCTGGAAATACTGGAGCGGTTCTGCCTGGACAGCGTCATTATTAGCAAACCTGCAGGCAGAGGGGATGACCAAGACAGAGGTAGAAGCAATCACCCAGGCACAGTGGGAAGCATCAGGAGGCTTTGTACCGGCAACAACTATAACCCTGGACTTTGCAGCTGACTTAGCAACAACAGATAATACAGTCACCCCGGAGATAGACCTGATAAGCGTAAACTACACAACAGCCTCAGACTACACCTCTGCCACCTCTAATAATGTAGTAGTAAGCGCCGCAGGCTTAAATAGTTTTGTTGTTGACGCGCCGCCTACAGCAATTGCTGGGACTACTTTCTCCACAACGATTACTGCCAAAGACGTGTATAATAATACCACTACAGAGGTATCTTTAGCAACCGCGCTTACGGTCTCTGCCGGAACTATTACGCCTACATCTATACTTGCCGCTGAGTTTACTAATGACGGTATCTGGACAGGTAATATTACCTTAAAGGCAGCAGTAGGTGAAATCACTATCACCGCTACTAACGGCGCGATTGTCGACACTGATATAGTGAGTGTTTCCGCGGCTCCTGACGGCACGCTTGTTGCTGGAGACTTGGTTGAGCCGGCCGTTATCTCATCTCTGGTCGATACAGAGGCAGAAAAGTTGAATGTATTCGACTTTAAGATTACAGATGCTGCTGCTGATGAGTTAACCTTGAAATTAAAGCAGATAGTAATTACTCAAGGCGCTAATAATACTGCTGTTGACTGGACTGCTTATATTGCCGGGGCATCTATCACAGACGGCGCCACCATTGTCGCGGCAACAGTCAATGCCGCTAATCTCACATTTGGTGATGGAACAGTCGCTATCTTTACTCTCTTAGAGGACGCTATTAATGCCAAGACCTATACACTTTCTATCTGGCTGGAATCGACTCTTCCAGCGGCTGGAGACGGAAAGATCATTGAATTTGATATCGACCCTAATGATGATATTGCAGTCGATTCTTCTGGCTCGGTCTTTGACGCAGCAGCTGTTTCAATCACCTCAGCCTCCAAACCGGTGATTACTGTTGTTGCCACAGAGCTGAGGTTTGTTCCTGGGCCATCATCAACCTGCACTATAAACAATGATATTGCCCAGCACCCTATAATCAAGGCCACGGATGCCAACGGCAATGTAGATTTAGATGATACGGAAATACTCACAATTACGCCTGTCTTAGCCAGCGTTAATGCTACTGCCGGAAGCGGTACATTAAGCTTAACACCGGCATCGGGCAGCGCGTTGATAGACGGTGTATATACCAATACTGTTCTTCAATATGATACAGTAGAGGCCATAGACCTGAAGATAGTCGGCGCAACCCTTGGTGGGCCTTACTATTCTGATCAAATAGTCTTCTCAGCTCAGGGTACATCTACTGTGGATGCGGTAACTACGCCTCAGGCAAACTTTGCTCTTGACCCGGCTAAAGATATTGAAGCCAATAAATTCAGTGCTTTAAAATTCAAGGTCACTGACGCCGGCGGGGATAGTGTCGGTACATTGATAGACCAGCTCACTGTAAGTATCTCCGGCACAGGCGCTAATGCCTCAAGTGACATTGTCTGGGCTGAACTATATAGAGATACAGCTACAGCAGGGCAGGTAGCTGAAGCTGTGAGCATAACCGATACCTCCATTGTCTTTGGCGCAACTCCTAATAGCGGCTCTGATGCCGGCCTGGATACTGTGGCAGACTCATCCAGCGTAGAATACACAATCAATATATATATGAAGCCCACTGTCCTTACTGCTATTGATAACCAGGCCTATATCTTTGGCATAGGTGATTCAGGTATTGGCACAGATAGCGCTACATCCAGCCAGATGGGTACCTCTGTATCACCGGTCTCTGATGTTACTGGCACAGTTACTGTATCTGTGTCCAAACTTGTGGTTACCGGCTCATCAGCGACAATGGATGCCGGGAGCAGTATTGAATTGACTATTACTGCCAAAGACGCGAACAATAATATTGACTTGGATTATATAGGCGCGAAGTCTCTGACCTTTAGCGGGCTCTCCACTATTGAAGGCAACGTGCCTGTGGTAGAGACAATAGGATTTGATACCGCGTTTTCACATACTTTTGCCAGCGGCGTCTCAACTGCCAACGGCCTTACCTTGATTGCTTATGAGGCAGGCAGTTCCTCGGTTGATGTTACTGATGCTACATACTCTTCATCCGGCGTTGATGATGACTTAGATTTAGTGATCAACCCTCTTACAGCGATTAAAGCCGGGCTTAGCGGGCCGTCTGAGGTTATAGTTGCCGCGAACTCCGATGCCTTTACTTTAACCAGTAAAGATACCTATGGCAATGCCAGTAACGTAGTATTGACCTCGGCATTTACACTTACCTCTACTACTAGTGGCATAGCTACATTCTTGTATGCCGGGGGAGAAGTCAGCCAGGTAACTATTGTGGCCAATTCCAGCAGTGTAAACTTTAATTACAAAGACACCAGAGTAGCTGCTTCTACTACTGTCACTGCTACCTGCGCAACCGGTGATATGATCGGCGCGGCAACACACGCGCTTGAAGTCACCCCGGCTGCTCTGCACCACTTTACCATATCAGGTGAACCGTCAACAATTGTGGCAGGAGTTGCTTTTACCTCTACTACCAATGATATAACTGTAACCGCCTATGATGTCGGAGACAACTTAAAGACCAACTATACAGGGACTATCATCTTCTCATCAACCGATACTGGCGGAAGTACTGCTTTGCCGGCTAACTACGTTTTCTTATCAGGTGATGCAGGAGCGCATACCTTCTCAGGTACTAGTTTTACCCTGACCACAGCCGGCTCAAAGACTATCACTGTTGCCGACGGGGCGATATCCAGGACAACAGGTGCGGTTACTGTTACTCCTGCTGATGCCGTAACTCTGGCTGTAGAGAGCATTACCGATCCGATAGTAGCCGGTGTAGCCAGTAGTGTTATAGTAACAGCCAAAGACATTTATGACAATACAGACACCAACTATATAGGTACAATTGCCTTTACATCCAGTGATACATATCCCGCGGTCTTACCAGCGGACTATACTTTTCTAACCGCCAATAACGGAACAAAGACATTTCCTGATGGGGTAGCCTTAAAGACTGTTGGTGAGCAGTCGGTCACAGTCACAGATACAACTTCTTCAATCACCGGTACACAGAGCGATATTACTGTTACACCAGCCGGTGCGGCAAGCCTTGTTGTAACCGGCATCAGTGACTCGTTTGTTGCCGGCTCAGCAAGCAGCGTAACAGTAACAGCCTATGATACCTACGATAACATTGCTACCGGCTATACCGGTATAGTTGCCTTTACCTCCAGTGATACCGGCGCAAGCACAGTCCTGCCGGATAACTATACATTCTTATCTGGTGACAGTGGAGTAAAGACTTTTGACGGCTCAACCTCGGGTGAGATAGTAACCTTAACTACCTCTGGTGAAAAGACAGTTACAGCTACAGATACAGTAACATCGAGTATTACCGGTACACAGAGTGATATCACTGTTACCCCGATCTCAGCTGTCAGCCTTACTGTAACCGGCATCAGCGACCCGTTTACCGCGGGTACAGCCAGTGGTGTAACAGTAACAGCTTATGATACCTACGACAACATTGCTACAGGGTATACCGGCATAGTCGCCTTTACCTCCAGTGACGATGGCGCAAGCACAGTCCTGCCGTCTAACTATACCTTCTTATCCAGCAACAGCGGAGTGAAGGCATTTGATGGTGTAACCGCGGGCTACAAAGTAACCTTGACCACTGCCGGTGAAAAGACTGTCACAGCTACAGATACAGTAACATCGAGTATCACAGGTACACAGAGCGCGATTACCGTCAACCCGGCAGCTACTGATGCCTTTACTTTAACCTCTCCGGCAGATATTCTCGCGGGCGCGCGGGCAGCTTATACAGTAACCCGTTATGATGTCTATGATAACCTGCGCACAGCCGGGGCAGATACGATCTATCTATACTCCTCATCCACGGGCAGTAATAAGGCATTTAAAGACGCTGCTACCGATGGTTCGACCATAGCCTCTCTTGTGATTGCCGATAACAGCAGTTCCACTAATTTCTGGTATTATGATGAAAAGGCGTCCGTGCTCCCCGCTGCCCTTACTGCCGAGTTTACCATCACAGTATCTGACAGCGCGGGAACCGCTGACAGCACAACCGGTATTGATGATGCCTCTGATACGCTCAAGATAAGTCCGGCCGCGCGTAATAAATATAAAGTTACCGCCGGAAGCTTAACCATGCTTGCCGGCGGCTATGTGAGTATCACTATAAACAGTTATGATACCTATGATAATGTCAATGCCTTATTTAATGACGCCAACGTGAGTGTTGTCTTTAGCGGAGCCAGTATCGCCCCTGACGGGACAACGTATCCGAAGTGTTCGTATACATCGCCTACAAGCACGTTGATAAATTTCGGTACTGCTACCCTGCTCAACTTCGCTATAGGCGAGGCAACTTCTGTTATGCATCTATTCGCGGCAGAGACAGCCCATATCAAGGCAACTCAAGGGACGATTATCACCTCTGCCAGTGATGACTTAGACATAATTGTAACAGGCGGGACTGCGACGCAATTGACCTTTAATACACAGAACCTGCCTGTGACAACCGCTGTAAAGAACGCTCCGTGGCCCGCGTTTACAATAGATATAAGCGACGCCTACGGGAACCTGACCTCCGAGGCGGTAGCTGTTACCATAGAGCCAGTAGGCGCTACTGCCCTGCCGTTAGGAGGCACAGCTACAGTGACTTCAAGCAGTGGACAGTCTATATTCAGTAATGTAACCTACCCTGAGGCGACTATTCTTCTGCAGGTCAAGGCAACTGCTGTTGCCGCCGGGCTTACAGAGGCCGCATATACGCCGGTGATTACTGTTCTGGATAAGTATAATGTTATCTGGAGCCTGCTGGATTATGTTGCCGGAACAGGCCTCTCTTCGGTAAACGTTAATATTTATGACGGCGCCAATGCCTTAGTCACGGATTCGGTTCCGGTGAGTTCGGGGGATCTGGTAAACAGCGGTTTCAACATCTACCTGCCTTATGATAGTGTCGGTTATGATTTTGAATTTTCAAAGACCGCTTATGTCAGCGCGACAGAGAGCGATAAGCTGTTCAACTCTACGTCTGACGGCGCCGACGGCACCTACGACGGAACTGTCAACGCCAGCCTTATAATGATGAGTGTTGCCGAATCTTTAGCCGATTATAATGTCCTGACCGACTTTGTCTATGATGAGAATGGTGATGTATTATATATCTCCGCCCGCTTAGAAAGAAGGGGCCAGCAGATCCTCACAAGCGGGATAAGAAGCCTGCAGACCTGCACCATAAAGATTTATGATAGCAGGTATCCTACTTCGGCTATATATACTAATTCATTAGCTACCGCGGATGCCCTGGGGAACTACTGGTTTACTATAACAGACGCGGTAGACGTAGGAGGGTTTGTCAGCGGCAGGAGCTATTTTGCCAAGATTGACGTGATTTATGGAGTAACCAACGGTACCACTACAACATATTCCGCGGCAACGACGTTTGATATCGGTGTTGCGGCCCGCTTAAAGACCTGGACCGAAGAGATCCAGGAAGAGGTCTCCGGAGTCAAGACGGATTTAGCTACCCAGGCCGGCCTGACCAGGACAGCGGTAACTACAGCCGTGGAATCTATAGAGGACGCGGTCTCTACAGAGGCTGACGTTACCCAGGAAGCAATTGCTGATGAAGCTGATGTTACTCAGGCAGCGATTGCTACCCAGGCTGTCGCGACCCAGGTAAAAGTTACCGCGGCAAAAGAGGTGTTAAGGACTAAGCTGCAATTAGAGAGCGCTTCACGTATCTTGAACCAGCAGAGTACCATTCGTAATAATGGCACCTTAGTCGTCAGGTACAAGACCAGCCCAAGCCTTATACCGGTTATCACTGTATATGATCCAAGCCATAATAAGCGCGTATCAGATAAAAAGATGACAGAGACCATATCAGGCGCTTCCGGAATATATGAGTATAGCGTTAAGTTTATCTGGGGTTTAGGCGAGCATACTATTATCTGTCAAGAAGTAGGTACAGGCACTCTTGATGGTATGAATATCGAGGTTATCGCGACAGACTTAGAAGATATCTCAACCTCTCTAACTACTGCCACAGCTACTCTGGCAGGCATAGATACAGATGAGTTGGGGATGATGAGTTCAAAGATCGCTGAGATAAACTCATTCGTAAGCCGTATGATCAGCAGTGTTGATGAGCTTTCCCAGTTAAGAACAAAGACAGAAGGCCTGGCTAGTGATGCTAGTGCTGCTATCTATGACCAACTTGAACTTGCCTCGCAGAAGCTTAAAGAGATAAACGAAGGCCAGGGTATCAAGATAGAGAAGATGTACGACCTTAGCGAAGAGCAGGCTGGTGATACAGATTATATTATGAATAAGACATTAGAGATCAAAGCATTAGTAGAGCTCAGCCAGGAGATTCTATCCAAGACAGACGATACGCCTATAGTCAAGAGCTGGTTAGAGTCCGAGGCTACTGTCATTCCTGCGCCTGCCCCGTACCTGAGCGAAGCGAGTGATACGGGGGAAGCAGGAATCCAGAGCACTGGGCCAGAGACCCCTGAGTTAGAGGTTCCTGAAACGGAGTCAGAAGAGCCAATAGTCCAGAACTGGATGGAGTAATGGGGTCAAGTGGAGAATCTAAGTGAGGAGTATAAAACATGAGTAGAAGAAAATTGGTAGGATCGATTTTACTGGCAATTATTTTTTCTTTTTTAGCAAAAGAAGCAACATGTAACATTACCTTGAAGACCTTAGTAGTCAACCCCTCCAAAACAAAGACCCAGACAGCTATTCTTAAGGCCTATCTGCCCAAAGAGGCAACTGCTGAAGACGTAATCGACTTAGGGGATTTAAGGATAGATTATGATATTGAAAAAGGGCTCTATTTTGTTTACCAAAAATATGAGCTTGGGCCCGGAGAGAGCATAAGCCGCGAGATAGAGATTAGGGATGTCTGGGTAATATCAAAAGCGGAGATAGACTCCCTGCTCAGCCAGGCAAGGGAATTGGCGGAAAAGCTGAGGGGTACTGCCTATTTTGATATGGCTGTTGCGTTGAAAGAGGATATTGAAAGTAAAGCTAAGGATATTTTAGAGAGGCAGGAGAGGGCAATGAATGCCCTGCCCCAGACTCATATCGGAGCGTATAGAAAAAATGTAAAAATACTGGATTTAACTAACATCGAGCTGGCAAAATTAGAGAAGATGGTTATAGAGACCAAAATTGCAACTGGCCCGAAAGCAGAGAGGATTCATGTTAAGGCAACCTGGAAGCTTATTGTGGCAATGGTTGTTGTCTTAGGTTTACTCTCTTTTGTGTTCCTTGTTATATGGAACCGCCAGGCAACAACAGAAGAGATTAAGCGGAAGATAGAGTTAGACGAGAAGAAGGATGAAGGGGTCAAGTCTTAACATTGTGACTTAAGGACTTGAGATTGCCGCGCTCGTTTACACTCGCTCGCAATGACCGGACTGAATCCCCACTCACCAATTACACCAAAACCTCAGTTAGTGGTTGATTTCGAATTTCAGATGTGATAAAATTTATGAAAAGATTAGGATTGGTAACAGCCCTGGTTCTTGTTTTTTTATCTTGCGGCAACGGCCTTTATGCTCAGGATAAAGAGTGGAGCATAAAAAAGAGCAAGCATTTTATTATTTATTACCGTGGCGTACCGACGGAATATGCCGCTAAAGTGGCCAGGAAAGCGGAGTATTATTATAAAAAAATTATTAATTACTTAGGTTTCAACAGGCTTAATTTCTGGACATGGGAGAAACGCTGTAAGATCTATCTCTATCCAAGCCGGGAAGAGTATCTAAGGGCTACGAACGCTAAATCCTGGTCAAGCGGAAGAGTGCACGTTATAAAAAAAGAGATAAATACTTACGCTAAAAAAGGGCAGTTTCTTGATTATATACTTCCCCATGAGATGGGGCATATTATATTCAGAGAGGCTATAGGATATGATAAGAATCTTCCTTTATGGATTGACGAAGGTGTCGCGATTTTGCAGGAAAAAGACAGAGAAAAATATCTGTTAGCTGCCAGGACGCTTATAAAGGAGAAAAGTTTTATACCCTTGAATGAATTGTCAGGAATCAGGGGTTATGGTGAAGTTTCACCGCTCAGTTTTTATAGTGAGTCAGCCAGTATAATGGAGTTTCTTCTGGAAAGATTCACCCGGCGCAAATTTGTAATTTTTTGCCGGAGCCTTCGGGATGGAATAGGATGGAGAGAGGCCTTATTAAAGACATATAGGTTTGAGAGTTTGGAAGAGTTGGAACGGGCATGGGTTGAGGGATTGATTAAAAGATAAAAAGGATTCTTATGGGTGACAAATTTAATATGCTGGTAGTTGAGGACGACGAAAATACTTTTAAAATTTTAAGCGAAGCATTTGATGATAGTACGTATAAGCTCTGGAGAGTATCTACCGGAAGAGAAGCGCTTAAGCTGATTAAAGAGATCTATTTTATAGGGATTATCAGTGAGCTGCATATAGCGGATATTGATATAATTGAATTTATAAATAAGATTAGGAAGATAGATTCCCGTATTAATGTAATTATTCTTACAGCTTATTCTTTCGCTGATTCAGCGGTTAAAGCGCTCAAGGCAGGCGCTTATGCATATCTCCTAAAGCCTCTAAATGTTGAAGAGCTAAAATTAATATTGAGGCGCTCGATAGAAAATACCTGTTTACTGATACAGGTAGGCAAAAAGAAATATTACCAGGATATATCTATTTTAGACGGCTTGACAAGCGTTTATAATCACCGTCATTTTCACGAAATTCTTGAGTGGCAGGTCAACCATATGAAACGTTTTCCCCAGGCTTTTTCCCTGTTTATAATAGATATCGATAATTTTAAGAAATATAATGATACTTATGGCCATGTTGACGGTGATAAGGTCTTACATGATGTCGCCCAGTTGTTCGTGACGTTGACCAGAGATACTGATATGGTCTTTAGGTATGGGGGGGAAGAGTTTGCTATAATTATGCCGCAGACCCCAAATCAGCAAGCGCAGCTTATAGGCCAAAGGCTGGTTGATGGGATAAAAAAGCAATCATCAGTCACTATCAGTGTAGGGCTTAGTACATTTCCGGATGATGCCCATGTAAAAGAGGACTTAGTCACAAGAGCTGATAAGGCGCTTTATCGCGCAAAACGGATGGGAAAAGACAGAATGTGTATCTATGACAAGAATGTAGACAGATGAAGATATTCAGTATTATTTTAGTTATGTTGATCAGCACTTTAGGCCCATCAGGGGTAATAGCGTTAGTTGGCTATGGCAGCGTAAAAGCTCTGGGCAGAAATCCTTCCGCGGCACCCAAGATTTTAGTCTCTATGATTTTGGCTTTTATCTTTGCTGAAACAATTGCTATTATGGGACTGCTTATTGTGTATAATCTGTTCGGGGGATAATATATAAAAGTTTTAAGGGGTCAAGTCTCAACATTGCTACTTAACCCCTTAAAAAAAAGGAGTTAAAACAATGCCGATCTGGCAAATGATTTTAGTACAGCTAGTTACATTTATTTTTATTGTCCTCTTTTTAAGGTGGCTATTGCACGCGCATATCGGCCAGGCTTTAAGAAGGCTGCAACGGCTCAACCAGCAGAATCTGGAGAGGGAAAAAGCATTAAAAGAAGAATTAGAGCGGGCAAGGAAAGAAGTCAAAAGAAGGATTGAAGAAGGCCAGCATCAGGCTGAGGATATAAAGCAGCAAGCAAGAAAAGAAGCTGAAAAAGACAGGGAAAATATGTTTATCAGCGCCAGGAGAGAAGCGCAGAGAATGATTAATGACGCGGCAAGAGATTGCCAGAGAAAGAAAGCCGAGCTTACTTTAGAGATGCAGCAAAAGTCGGTATATTTAGCTATTGAGATGATAAAACATATTTTTACAGAGCAGAACCAGCAGGATCTGCATACAAAGCTTATTGATGAATTGATTGGTGAGATAAAAAAGCTGGAACAAGGGAAAGTAAAGGCGGACGGAGGCAAGGCTGAAGTTATCTGCGCTTACGCGTTAAACGAGAGTCAAAGAAAGAGGTTAAAAGAAGCCTTGTCTTCTAAATTGAAGAGAGATATCTCGCTGAATGAGAGCATAGATAAAGAGATAATTGACGGCTTAATTGTAAAATTGGGGGGATTTGTGATCGATGGTTCCATAAAAAACAAGTTTAAGAAAATTCTACCCCTGATGAAAGACAAAGCAAAAACACTGTAAAAAATAGAAGGGGTAAAGTAATTTTGTCATTCCCGTGCAAACGGGAATCCAGAAATAAAATGAAACAGTATTATGTCTATATGTTAGCAAGTAAAAGAAATGGAACTCTGTATATTGGTGTTACTAATAATTTGGTTAGAAGAGTATATGAACATAAACAAGGTTTAATAGAAGGGTTTGTGAAAAAATATAATGTAAACCAATTAGTCTTTTACGAAGAAACAAATGATGTTGAGAGTGCAATAAATAGAGAGAAACAAATGAAGAAATGGAAGAGGCAATGGAAAATTGATTTGATTCAGAAGAATAATCCTAAATGGGAAGATTTGTATAATGAAATAACTGGTTAATGGATTCCTGCTGGAGTTTACCCCGTGCCTATGGATTCCTGCTTTCGCAGGAATGACACACGGGGCAGGCTTGCCCCTGCGAAAGCAGGGGAATGACACACGGGGCAGGAATGACACAAACACAAGGCAGGAATGAGATGAAGATAGCTCCATTAGAAATAAAAGATACGGGTACAATCCAGGAGATTAAGAAAGGAATAGTCGGGATAAGCGGCCTCCCTTCCTGTATAAACGGCCAGCTGATTGAATTAGGCCAGGATCTGTTGGGAATGGTAATCGGTTTTAATGAAGATAAAGTTTCAGCCCTGGTTTTAGGGGATGAGGCAAGGCTCAATATAGGTGAAGTTGTTTACGCGGAGCCGGGAATTTTTGAAATTCCGGTAGGGAATAATTTTATCGGACGAACAGTCAATGCCCTTGCCCGCCCGGTAGATGGAAAAGGTAAAATCGAAGAGAGTGATTTTCAGCCTGTCTTCAGAGACGCGCCGGGCGTAATGGATAGGACGCCTATAGCTGAACCGCTCTTTACAGGGATTAAGGCCATTGATACTGTTATTCCCCTGGGTAAAGGGCAAAGAGAGCTTATTATCGGAGACAGGGTTACCGGAAAAACCACTTTGGCATTGGATACTATTTTAAATCAAAAGGGAAAAGATGTAATTTGTATATTCTGCTGGATAGGCGGAAGTTTTTCACCGTTTTTAAAACTTATTCAGCAGATGGATAGAGAAGGGGCGTTAGAGTATAGTATTATTGTCAGCGCTGTTGCCTCTGACTCCCCAGCGGAACAATATATTGCCCCTTATACAGCAGCTACCTTAGGGGAACATTTTATGTATCAGGGGAAAGATGTTTTGCTGGTTTTTGATAATTTAACCCGGCATGCCTGGATATACCGCCAGCTCTCTCTGCTTCTGGAGAGGTGCCCCGGCAGGGAGGCATATCCCGGTGATATCTTTTATCTTCATTCCCAGTTATTAGAAAGAGCGGCAAAGCTAAATGAGGAGAATGGCAGCGGCTCCATGACGTTTTTGCCTATTGTGGAGACACAAGGGGGAGACCTTACGGGAATTATTCCTTCAAACCTTATCTCAATGACCGACGGGCAGATATATTTAGACACGGGCCTTTTTCACGAAGGATTTAAGCCGGCCATTGATTTAGGGCTTTCTGTTTCAAGAATCGGAAATAAAGTCCAATGTGAAGCTATGAAGGAGGTATCAGGCAGGCTAAAAGGAGAGTATGCCAGGTATAAGGAATTAGCGGGTTTAACACGCATAAGGACCAAGCTCTCGTCGGAGGTGGAATTAAAGTTGAAAAAGGGAGAAGCCTTGAGCGCTCTTTTTGTTCAGGATAAAACCACACCCCTCTCATTAGAAGAAGAGATTATTATTTTTTACGCTTTTGATAAAGATATACCTGAAATTTTAGAAAAGCAAAAAAGAGAAAAGTTCCTGAATGAGATATATAGATACCTTGCTAAAGAGCAGCCGCAGTTGATTGAAAAACTTGCCAGCCAAAGAGCGCTGACCGATGAGATAAAAGATGGGCTGGATGAGGCGTTCCGGAAGTTTTTCGCTTAAGGGGTCAAGTCTTCACATTACTACTTAACCCCTTAAGCAGCCCCTATATGCTAAGTACGTTAAGTAGTAATGTGAAGACTTGACCCCTTGGAGCTATGTTTAAATTAAATAAACTACATAAAGAATTGGATTTTAACAAGAATATAGGGGATATAATCAATGTGCTAAAAGGTGTAGCCTCTTCTGAATTTTACCGCCTCCAAAAAGCAAAAAAAAGTTTTGATGAATTCCTGGATTATCTGCAGGGATTTTTCAGGATGATTGATATATCGGGAACAGAGCACCTCTTTTTGGAAGATTCTTCCCTGCCGCAGGCCTTACTGCTTATAACATCAGACATAGGTTTTTTGGGAAAACTGAATGTCTCTGTGGTCAATACCGCTTTAGCGCAATCTTCTGAAAATGATAAATTAATAATTGTCGGCAAGCAGGGCACCAGGTATGTAGAGGAGGCTGGCAGAGACTTCACCTCTTTCGCGGGTATTAGCGATGGTGTGGAGTACAAAGAGGCAGAGGGCTTAGCGGATTTTATCCTTAAAGGGATTTTGGATAAGAAGTTTCGCAGAACCACCATTGTCTATCCCCACTTTGTTTCTTTTGCTGTCTGGAGAATCCAGACCTATCAGCTGCTTCCATGTAGATTCTTGTTCAAGGCAAGTTCTGAAGCCGGGAAGAAAGATGAGGAAGATAGAATTATTATCGAGCCGGCATTAGCTAAAGTTATAGAATATCTGGTCAGGGTATGGATAAAATATATCTTATATGGTATTTTTTGGGAAAGCAAACTTTCTGAGTGGGCAACACGGGTTATGCATTTAGAAGGCAGTTCTCATGAAATCAAACAGATGAATAAAAAATTACATTTTCAATATTTTCATCTTCTTCATGAGATCAGCGATAAAAACATCAGGGAGATCTTCGCGGCCCGGCTGGCTATGGAAAAAATCGTAGCTTAGGGGGACAGGAGTAACATAAGGAACGGGTAATGCAAAAAGCGCAAAAAACGCAAAAAGGCAAAGTTGTCGCGGTTCAGGGGCCGATTGTAATCGTAAAGTTTGAACCGGGTTCCGCGAAAGCCGCTATTTATGATATTTTAGAGACAACGACTTATAAAGGCCAGAGAGTAGTATTGGAAGTGGTTGAATATCTAGGAAGAAGAGCCGATGATACCAGTAATGTTGTCAAGTGCATTCCATTGACATCCATCTTTGGCCTGCAGAAAAATGCCGAGGTCTTTAACACAGGCTCTATGATCAATATTCCCGTCGGAAAAGAAGCCTGTTCGAGGATATTAAATGTGTTGGGCGAACCGATAGATAAAAAAGGGCCCATAAACGCGAAAAAGAAGAAGCCTATACGCAGGAAAGAGAATATTAGTTTGAATATAGAGAGTGCTAGCCGGATGAGATTTGAGGTAATGGAGACAGGTATCAAGGTGATTGACCTTCTGTTCCCATTGGTAAAAGGCACAAAGACAGGTATTTTAGGAGGCGCGGCCCTGGGGAAAAGTATATTAATACTGGAACTTATGCATAATGTTATCAAAAAACAGAAAGGTTTCTGCATATTTACCGGAGTAGGAGAGAGAGTCAGAGAAGGCAATGAGTTGTATAATGAGATGCTTAAGCAGAAGATATTAGACAAGTCAATCTTAGTATACGGGCAGATGAATGAGCCGGCCGGAGCGCGATTTGAAGCTATTCATACAGGTGTGACATTAGCGGAACATTTTCAGGAAGAGAATGAAGATGTTCTGTTTTTCGTAGATAGTGTTTACAGGTTTGCGCAGGCAGGAAGCGAGCTTTCTACCCTTTTAGGCAGAATCCCTTCTGAGACAGGGTATCAGCCCACTTTAACTTCGGAGATGAGTGATTTTCAGGAGAGGATCCGTTCAGGCAGTAATGCGTCAGTCACTGCTATTGAGGCGGTTTATGTTCCCAGTGACGATCTAACAGACCCCGCGGTAGTATGTATTTTTAGTTATCTGGAATCTATACTGATTCTTTCCCGTGAACACGTTCAGTTAGGGCTTCACCCCGCGATCGATCCTCTATTATCTTCCTGCTCTTATCTCGATCCGGTAATTATAGGAAAAGAGCATTTTAAAGTCGCGCAGGATGTTTTAAGGATTCTTAATAAGTATGAGGAGTTGAGGCGTATTGTCTCTATCCTTGGAGTGGAAGAACTTTCCAAGGAAGATAGGATTCTGTTTGAACGGGCACGTAGATTGCGGAATTTTCTTACTCAACCATTTTTTACCGCGGAACTTTATACAGGTAAAAAAGGGGAATACGTACCTTTAGAAAAAACTTTAGATAGCTGCAAGAAGATAATTTCAGGTGAAATGGATACAAAACCGGCTGAAGGCCTTTATATGATTGGATCGTTATAAAAGAGAGAGAGAGGGGTAGATAATGGCAATGAAAGTTGGGGAGATGCTTATAAACAAACATCTCATTACGCCTCAGCAATTAAAATTAGCTATAAAGGAGCAGCAGAAGACAGGAGAATTATTAGGACAGGCTTTGTGCAGAATGGGATACCTGGAAGACGAGCAGTTCCTGCAAGTTCTCTCCCAACAGCTTAATATTCCATTTGTTAAGCTGCGGGATGTTGATATAGATGCTTCCGCCATAAAGAAACTACCGGCTAAATTCGCGTGGTATTACAAGATAGTTCCCATAAGCTATGCGGACAGAAAGCTGACTGTAGCTACTTTTGACCCTTTATGTTCACTGAATGATGTAAAAAAGTTTTTAGGATGCGAGATCATACCTGTCCTGGCTACTGAAAATGATTTAACAAAAGCAATTGAAAAATATTATGGTGTCGGCGCGGAGACTATTGAAGAGATTATTGCTGCAACCCCGCAGGAAAACATCGAAATCGATTCAAGCAAGAAGATAACGGACATAGAAAAAATGGCCGGGGACGCCTCGGTAGTTAAATTAGTAAATCAGATAATATTAGAGGCTTATCAGAAAAGAGCCACTGATATTCACATTGACCTTTTTAGAAACAAGTTGAGCTTGCGGTACCGTGTCGACGGAATACTTTATAAAGCAAATACATCCGCGGATATGGTTCGATTTTTTTCGGCAATTATCTCCCGCATAAAGATAATGTCTAATCTGGATATTGTGGAACGCCGCCTTCCTCAGGATGGCCGCGCTATAGTAAAGATAGGAGAAATGGAACTCGATTTAAGAATTTCTATTATACCTACCCGCTATGGAGAAGGGCTGGTAATAAGGATTCTTCCTACCAAGATGCTTTTTAGTTTGAAAGGATTGGGCCTGCAGCCGGCGGAATTAACAATATTAGAGAAGTTGATAAACAAACCGAATGGAATAATTTTTGCTACCGGGCCTACCGGAAGCGGAAAGACTACTACATTGTATGCTTGCCTGAATAAGATAAAAAGCAGCAAAAATAAAATCATTACCTTAGAAGATCCGATAGAGTATGAACTTGAAGGTATTACTCAGATTCAGATTATGCCTGAGATTGGGCTTACTTTCGCGCAGGGACTGCGGAGTGTATTAAGGCATGACCCTGATATAATGATGGTAGGAGAGGTAAGGGATTTAGAGACAGCGGAACTGGCTATAAGGATCGCCTTGACAGGCCATTTGATCTTTTCTACTGTCCATACAAACGACGCCGCGGGTGGAATAACCCGGTTGCTTGATATGGGTATTGAGCCATTCCTGATAACCTCTTCTGTAAGGGGTTTTATTGCCCAAAGGCTGTTGCGGGTAATCTGCCCTGATTGCAAGGAAGAAGACACAACAGTGGGCGTTGAGATTAAAAAGCTGATGATGAAAGAGATATCCGAATTTAGCAAATTCTATCGTGATAATCCGGAACAAAATACAGAGTTTGCCAATCTTAAGGAGAGAGATATCCATTTTTACAGGGGTAAAGGCTGTGAGGCCTGCAACTTCAACGGTTTTAAAAGCAGGACAGCTATCTATGAAATCCTGGTAGTCAATAAAGTAATAAAGGAATTAATTTTGAAAAAGGCTTCTACCGATACGATAAGGGAAGAAGCTATTAAGCGGGGCTTGAAGACTCTTCGCTTAGCTGGCTGGGAGAGAGTAATAGAAGGTATTACCACGCCGGACGAGGTAATGAAGATCACGCAGATTGAAGAATAAGAAAAGGAATATGTTTACCGTATCTATTCTCGATATAAAAACTACCGCCGCTATCTTAAAAAAGATGGCTTCCTGCGTTGTGCTGCCTGGTGAGGAGGGCGAGCTTTCTGTTATGGATTTTCACCAGGAGATAGTTGCCTGCTTAAAGAAAGGCATAGTCAAGGTAGATAAGAAACACTCTATACGCATCAAAAAAGGGATAGCCAGGATGGAAGGGAATGAGCTCTCTATCTTGGTGGAGCAATAAAAGGAGAATTCAGGTTGGCAAGCTTTAGTTATGAGGCAAAAAAGGGGCCAAAAGAGATTATCAAGGGAACTATCAAAGCCGATAACCAGGAAGCGGCTCTGGATAAAATAAACCAGATGGGCTATGTGCCAATCAGTATTGTTTCTGCTGAAAAAAACCTTCCTGAAAAAAGCCCCGGCACGGGAAATAGAGGCAAAGAGGATAGCCATGCAGCACTGCCCGGTAAGGTCCGCTCAAAAGACCTGACAATATTTATAGAACAACTTGCCAGTCTGATCAAATCCAAGGTCCCAATTTTGGAAGCGATAGGAATACTCCATGAACAGATAGAAAACGCGGCCTTAAAGAAAATAACCTTATATATCCAGAGTGAAATAAGAGACGGCAAGACATTATCACAATCTCTAAGCAAATATCCGAAGGTCTTTCCGGTATTATATGTAAATATGATTGAATCCGGCGAGACAGGAGGGGTACTGGAAGCGACCCTGATGAGGTTGTCTGATTTTAGAAACAAGGAAGAGGAGACAAGAGCAAAAATAGTTTCAGCCTTAGCCTACCCGATTTTTATTGTGATAATTGGAATAGCTACTATATTTGCCCTGTTTATTTTTGTTATTCCCCGGATGGTCTCTCTGTTCAGCGAAATGGGGCAGGTTATGCCCTTGCCTACAAGGATGTTATTGGCATTAAGCAACCTGATTAGAAATTATTGGTATTGGGTGCTCGCTGTAATCGCGGTTATAATTTCCATAGTTAAACGAAGCGGCAAAAGAAAGAATGAGAAAATAATTTTCGATAGGTTGAAATTAAAATTACCGCTTATCGGAGATTTTATGAAGAAGAGTTTAATGGCGGGGTTTGCCCGCACCTTTGCCCTGCTTCTGGCTAATGGTATACC
The DNA here is from genome assembly GCA_030593065.1 of Candidatus Omnitrophota bacterium. Lineage (GTDB taxonomy): Bacteria > Omnitrophota > Gorgyraeia > JABMRG01 > JABMRG01 > JAUVHV01. The sequence goes on from JAUVHV010000010.1 coordinate 23,211, forward strand.
CATATTGCAGGCGATAAAGATAACAATACCGACATTGGATAATGAAGTGTTTAAGCTTGAGTTAGAGGCAGTGCATAAAAATATAATTGATGGAATGTCATTGGAACAGAGCATGAAGAGATCTCAGTGGTTTCCAAGTTTTATGACTAACATGCTCGCGGTAGGTGAGAGAGGAGGAAATCTGGAAGAATCGCTATTGGATGTGGCAGGTTTTTATGAGCGTGAAGTGGATAAGGTGACTAAGATAATTACTTCATTGCTTGAGCCAGCAATAATTTTAGTGACAGGCCTTATAGTCGGATTTATTGTTTTTGCCATGCTTTTACCCATTTTCCAGCTGAATTTGGGTGTAAATTGAGAAAGAGCGTAAGGGGAGATGAATGTTATGATATTAAAACAATTCAGTAAAAAAGCTTTTACCTTAGTCGAGCTATTATTAGTTGTAGTTATCCTTGGCGCCCTGGCAGCTATGATAGTACCAAGGCTTGTAGGCCGCACAGAACAGGCAAAGATCTCTATTGCTAAAGCGGATATTGCCTCTAACATACCTCTGGCACTGGATCTTTATGAGTTGGACAATGGCAGATATCCGTCTAACCTGCAGGGGCTTACTACCAATCCGGGCGGATCAAAGAGCTGGAACGGGCCTTATGTTAAGCGGGAGCCGGTGGATCCCTGGGGTAACGAATATAAATATAGATATCCGCCATCCAAAGGCAGGGACTATGATTTATATTCGCTGGGCCCGGACGGAGTAGAAGGCACTGACGATATCGTGAACTGGAAAAAATAATAAGTAAAGGTATGAAAAAAGCTTTTACATTAATAGAGGTAATGCTAAGTGTCTCTATCTTATCAATAGGCCTTGTTCTCATTCTGCAGGCATTTGCTCAGTCTTTTAATATAGTGCGTATTTCAAAGAATAATTTAATAGCAACCTTGATAATCGGAAATAAGATGGCCGAAGCGCAGATACAGGCCAAAGAGGACTGGGGTTCCTTTGAGAGCGGTATAGGCGAGAGATTTAATTTTGAGGGTATCAAATGTGAGTGGGAGATGGATATATCCCCTGTTGAATGGGAATCAGAGGAGATGGTAGATCTGGATGAAGTGCTCAACGAAATAAAGGCTTCTTTGTACTGGAAAGAAGGAAAGAGAAAAGGCGTAATTTTTCTGGATACGTTTATGAGAAAATATGCAGAGGAATAAAAGAGATTTTTACGGAAGAAAAGCTTTTACATTAATTGAGCTTCTTGTATGCATAACAATAGTCTCTCTAGTCAGTGTAGCAGTATACTCTATTTTTGCTAATGGAATAAGCGCCTGGCGCAGGGGTAATGAGAATAAAATTTACGCGCGAAACATAAGGCTTACCTCAGAAAAGATGGCCAGGGAGATAAGGAATGTTTTTGAATTTTCCATGATCGCTTTTGAAGGCACCGAAGACTCTGTTATGTTTCCTGCCCTGATACCAAGTAAGCCTGATGACGAAGGCGATTATTCCGAAACCCATTATGAAGTAGGAAGAATAGCGTATTTTTATGATAAGAAAAAAGATGCCCTCTGCAGAGAAGACAAGGCTTTTTTTGAGTTTATCGATGAGGAAGAGGTTGGTAAGGGTAAAGTTTTAATTCAGGATGTCAGCGCTTTGGAGATAAGTTATTGTTATCTTGACAACGTGACAGGGGGCTATAAATGGAAAAATGACTGGAAGAAAGAAGATCAGGATAGCATTCCCCAGGCGTTAAGTATAGAGATAAAATTTAAAAAAGGCGCTATTTATAAGGATAAGTTTAGCAGGATGCTCTTCATTCCCATCGGGACAGGGGAGCAGAAGATAGCGCTTGGCAGCATTACAACCCAAACGCAGGATTAAGGGTTAAAAAGGTGATGATTAAAACCAGAACCGCGAGCATATTGATTCTTACCCTCTGGATGCTGGGTTTTATGACTATTTTTACTATAGGCCTTGCTAATAATGTTTCCGGCCAATTGCGGTTAGCCTCTCATATCCAGGATAGATTGAAGATGTACTATCTGGCTAAGGCGGGTATAGAACGGGCAACTATTAAATTTGAAATGGATGAGACGCCTAATTATACCAGCTTGAATGAGGAGTGGTCAAATAGCGAGGATTTTTTTAAGGAGATACCTTTTGGCGACGGGTATATAACCGTAAGTTATCAATTAAAGAACGAGGCTGCGGACGAGCAGACAGGAGAAAAGCCCACTCTATATGGGCTGATGGATGAGAGTAGTAAAATAAATATAAATAAGGCGCCGCTTCAAATACTAAAAAACATGCTTGAAAATATTGGCGGGGTTGAGACAGAAGAGATTGCTGATGTTGCTAATGCTATTATCGACTGGAGAGATATAGATGTTATTGTTTCTCCCGGTGGCGCTGAAAATGAATACTATGAGGGCCTGAAGGCGCCTTATCCATGCAAGAATGGCGATTTTCAGATTCTGGAAGAACTGTTGCTGGTTAAAGGGGTGACCCCGGACATATTTTCAAAGATTGCCGATACAATTACAATTTATAGCGAAGGCAAAGTTAATATTAATACCGCGGACTGGCAAACATTTCACGCGTTAGGGTTAAGTAGTGAGCTGGCTGAGCGGATAGTCCAATTTCGTAGAGGCAGAGATGAGATAGACGGGACAGAGGACGATAATATCTTTAATACTGTCGCTGAAATAAGGAATATAGGGCCTCTGTTTACCGAGGAGTCTGTAGAGATTAACAGCGTTGTCTCTCTTGACGCGCTTACTGTAAAATCGAATGTCTTCAGGATCAATTCAACAGGCATCCTCAAAAAAGGCGGCCGTGATTTGCGAATGGACATTACCTGCGTTGTTAAAATGTTGCCCAATAAAAACCCTGAGACGCTCTATTGGCATGAAGGAATAAGATGAAATTTTCATTTGGAAGAAAGAGTAAGATTACAACTGTGCTTGAGATAGACAGCGATTGGATTAAGATAGTGCAGGCGCAGTCATTCGGGAAAGTGCGAAAGATCAGCAACATTATAGTGGAGAAAATTACCCCTTTTGTTGATGATGAAACTCCTGATCGCCTCAGCGCCCTGCTTAAAGAATTAAAGATAAATCAAAACTTTCTCACGGTATCTATACCGCACCAGCTTGCGGTTATAAAAAACCTTGAATTACCTTCTGTAAATCCCGTTGAGGTAAAGGATATGGTTGAGCTGCAGATAGGCAAGCAGACGCCTTTTACAAAAGAAGAGATAATCTATGATTATGCAATTGCGGATACTAATGCTGAAGGTTACAGCAGGATCATATTGGTTATCGTGCATCAGGATGTTGTCAAGTCATGCCTGAAAATATTGTCGAGAGCCGGGCTTAAAACAGAGAAAATAGTCCTGGACTCTGAAGGGCTGTTTGCCTGGCACAACTTAGCTTGTAAGGAAAAAATAGTCAACAAGCCGTATGCCTTGATAGATGTTGATTATGATAAGAGTGATTTTACGGTTATTTTAAAAGGTAATATGATTTTCTGCAGAAATATTTCCATCGGGTTCTCGCAATTTTTGGATGAACCGGGTGAATTCCGCGAAAAATTTATGGAAGAGATAAACCATTCTATATATGCTTACCACAGTGAAGTGATAAACGAAGAGATATCAAAGATAATAATTACCGGCGCGGAAATGCTTACCGCGAGTTTAGATAAAAATGTCTTAAAAGCTGTAGTTGGCCTGCCCGTAGAGATTGTACCTCAGACAGAGCATATACTCTTAACCCAGGAGTGCCTGAGCAAATATACTAATATCGTGAAAAATGTATCTGTTTCATCGCTTTTTGGCCTTGCTTTAAACCCTGCCCAAGCGAAGATTGACCTTATACCGCAGCAACTGCAGATAGAAAGAGGCGTAAGGGAAAAGGGAAGGGACCTCTATTTCTTTGGTATGTATTTAGCGTTTATCTTAGCAACTGCTTTGAGTATCTTTCTAGGCAGAATGTATACTAAGGAGCAATATCTTAAAGAGCTAAAACGCGAAGCTTTTAAAATACAGGAAAAGGTTAATAGAATAAATCGTATGACAGAGGAGACAGATGGGATAAAGATACGAACCAATACGAAGAATCTTGTGCTTAATTTTATTTTTGAAAAACATAAAGTTATTCCGCCTGATATTCATTTAACATCAATCCGTTTTAACGGCAAAGACCGTTTAATCATACGCGGAGTATCCACGGTTATGTCCGAAATTTTTAGGTTTCTTAATGTGTTGGAAGAGTCGAAATATTTCCGGGATGTTAAGACAAAATTTGTTACAACCCGCAAGGTGAAAGGCAAGGACGTGGCAGAATTTGAGGTTATTTGTCCTTTGGATGCGGGCCTTAAGGAGCAGTTGGCCTTGCTGGATAACGGCCAATTTGGTGAATCGGAAGAAAATAGATGAAGAATATTCTTTTAAAGCTATCCAAAAGAGAGCTCTATGTATTTTATATTTCAATCCTGATTGTCACTATTGTTTTCTTTGATAAAATAGTCATTAATCCGCTTATAGTCAGAATAGAGAAACTCAATAAAGAGATTTTTATCCAGGAGAAGAGGTTACAAAAATCCCTGTACTTGTTATCACAGGAGAAGCTTATTATCAGTGAGTACAAAAAATACACCGAACACGTAAAGCAGGTTACTTCAGACGGAGAGGAGAAATCAAGGCTGCTTGCTGAAATAGAAAAAACAGCAAGAAAAGCTTCGGTCCTGCTTAAAAATGTAAAACTTGACTTAAAAGAGGGGAGCGGCCCGTATAAAAAGTACACGGTCGAAATAGAGACAGAATCAAAGATAGCCTATCTTGTAGATTTTATTTACCTGTTGGAAAAATCCCCCCAGCTGCTCAGGGTGGGAAGTTTTTACTTGACTCCAATAAGAGATAAATCCCAGGTTTTAAGGGCTCAAATGACGATTACAGAGACCCTCATAGTTTCTAACGATGATCAATAAAAAATATTTATCCCATGCGTATTATGAAAAACTTTATAACAGATATTATAGATAAAGGCCTTGAAAGCGGCAGGTATGATGGTAAGGTCTGTACGCGCTTTCCTCCCGAGCCCAACGGATATCTCCATATAGGCCACGCTAAATCTATATGCCTGAACTTCAGCCTGGCAGCTCAATATAAGGGGCTTTGCAGTTTACGCTTTGATGATACAAACCCGAGTAAGGAAGAACTTGAATACGTAAAATCGATAGAAGCGGATGTGAAATGGCTGGGGTTTGATTGGGGAGGCCGCCTTTTCTACGCGTCAGATTATTTTGGTAAGCTTTATGAATTTGCCGTCAAGCTTATAGAGAAGGAAAAGGCGTATGTCTGTGATTTAAACCCCGAACAGATAAGAGAATACCGCGGCACGTTGACAACCCCGGGAAGAGAAAGCCCTTATCGTGATCGTTCAAGAGAAGAGAATCTCGATCTTTTCAAGCGCATGAAAAAAGGCGAATTTGAAGATGGCGCAAGGGTATTGCGCGCTAAAATAGATATGGCGCACAAAAATATTGTTATGCGGGATCCTACCATATACCGCATAAAGAGAGAACATCATCATAGGACTGGCAATAAATGGTGTATCTACCCTATGTATGATTTTGCCCATTGCCTTTCGGATTCAATAGAGAGGATTACTTATTCTATCTGTACATTGGAATTTGAGAATAACCGCCCATTGTATAATTGGATACTCGATGCGTTAGAGGTTTATCATCCACAGCAGATAGAATTCGCGCGTTTAAATCTAAGCTATACTATCTTAAGTAAGCGCAAACTTATAGAACTTGTAAAGGAAAAACATGTAAGTGGTTGGGATGATCCCCGGATGCCTACCATATCAGGCCTTAAGAGGCGGGGTTATACGGCAGGTTCTATAAGAAATTTTGCCGCGGGCATAGGCGTTTCAAAGGTAAACAGCTCCATAGATATTGTAGTTTTAGAGAATAGCCTGCGCGAAGAATTGAACAGGAACGCGCATCGCGTGATGGTAGTGTTAAAGCCTCTTAAGGTGACAATAACAAATTATCCAAAGGGTAAAGAGGAAGTTCTCGATGCTATCAATAATCCTGAGGATAAAAGCGCCGGCACAAGAAAGGTACCATTTTCACGTACATTATATATTGAGCAGGATGATTTTAAAGAAGACCCGCCAAAAAAGTTCTTTCGTCTAACGCCCGGCAGGGAAGTGCGCCTACGTTATGCTTATTTTATAAAGTGTGAAGAGGTTATAAAAGATCCGGAAGGCAGCGTAGTTGAACTTAAATGCAGTTACGATCCCGCGACTCACGGGGGAGACGCGCCGGACGGCCGCAAGGTAAAAGCGACTCTTCATTGGGTATCAGCTCCGCACGCGCTCAAGGCGGAGGCGCGGCTCTATGATCACCTTTTTTTAAAACCGGATCCTGATGACGCGGAAAAGGGAAAAGACTATAAATCCAACCTGAACCCGGCTTCTTTAAAAGTAATTTATCCAGTTTACGCGGAACCGAGCTTAAAGGGCGCAAAGCCGGGTAACTCATATCAGTTTGAAAGGCAGGGCTATTTTTGCGTTGATAAAGATTCTTCCCATACGAGGCTTGTCTTTAACCGCACAGTGCCCTTACGTGATAGCTGGGCTAAGATATCTAAAAAACCTTAATGTACACTATAAAAGATCACAATCTATATCTTGTCCTGAGCTCGGAATATGCGGGCACAAAACCTGTTTTGGATATAGCAAGGCAGGCGCTTACCGCGGGTGTGGATATTTTACAGATGCGGGAGAAGGATATATCTGAAAAAGGCCTGATAGCGCTTGGCAAAAACCTGTTATCTCTATGCAGAGAGTTCAATACCCCTTTTATTGTAAATGATAATCCGTATCTAGCGAAAAGATTGGGCGCGGATGGTGTCCATTTAGGCCAGGAAGATATAAAGAGATACCCGCTTTTTGATACGCGAAACATAATAGGGCACGGAAAGACAATAGGCATATCTACGCATTCAATAGAAGAGTTCAAGCAAGCCAATCGCGATGATTTTAATTATATAGCTTTTGGGCCGATATTTCCTACAGAGACAAAAGACTTTTTTTTAGGAACAGATGATATAGAAGAAGTACTCGGTATAGCAAAAAAACCCGTTATATTTATAGGCGGTATTAACCTGACAAATATCGACTCCCTACTCAGGAAAGGAGTAAGGAATATAGCTCTAATACGCGCTATTACTGAATCTGATAATATCGCCGCCGCGGTAGAGAGCCTGAAGACTAAACTAGGGACAGCGGCTAGTTTTCTCAGGCTAAGAAACAATCAAGAAAACTAGCCGCTGTCCCTAGTTTAGTTAGAGGCAAACGTATGATATTAAGGATTAATGGAGAAGAAGAAGACATCGCCGGATGCGATAACCTTCTTGAGCTTATTAATACCAAGAGATTGAAAAGAGAAGCAATCGTAGTAGAGCATAATCGCAGGATTGTACTCAAAGAGCGGTGGCGCGAGACTGTTCTGAGTGAAAAAGATAACATAGAGATAGTCAGCTTTGTAGGGGGGGGATAGCATGGAAGATACTTTGCGTATTGCGGATAAGAGTATAAAAAACAGGCTTTTTATAGGTACAGGAAAATTTCCAGATAAATCTCTTGTCCGAAATGTGCTCGAGGAGTCTCAGGCAGAGGTCGTTACAGTTGCCTTAAGAAGAGTCGACGCGGACTCTATAGATGAGAATATCTTAGGCCATATACCGGAGAGCTGCATAATAATGATCAATACATCAGGCGCCAGAGACGCGGATGAAGCAATAAGAATAGCCCGGCTTGGCAAGGCAATGGAATGCGGTAACTGGATAAAGATAGAAGTGATATCCGATAACAAGTATCTCTTGCCTGATAATACAGAGGCCTTGAAGGCTACAGAGGCATTGGTAAAAGAGGGCTTTACAGTTCTTCCATATATGAGCCCTGACCTGAGTATGGCAAAACGCTTTGTGGAAGCAGGGGCCGCGGCTGTAATGCCCTTGGGCTCTCCGATAGGCAGTAACCGGGGATTAAAGACAGAGGAACTTGTACGAATAATGGTAAACGAAATAGATATACCTGTAATAGTGGATGCCGGCATAGGATGGCCGTCTGAGGCAGCGGCATGTATGGAGCTTGGTTGCGGCGCTGTTTTAGTAAATACAGCTATCGCGACAGCTGATGATCCTGTAGCCGCGGCAAGGGCTTTCAGCCTTGCTGTGATAGCCGGCAGAACAGCGTACTTAAACAGTGGTATGGCTGTAAACGAAGACGCAAAGCCGTCTTCACCACTTACAGGGTTTTTAAGGGACGATAAATAACTTATGAGTTTTATAGATCTGATTAAAAAGTATGAATCCACAGGATTGCATGAGAGGCTTGATTCTGTAACTGAAAAAGACATAGAATATCTCTTGCCTAAAGATATATTAACCCCAATGCAGTTTCTTTCACTTCTTTCTCCGGCTGCTTCAGATTGCCTTGAAGATATGGCGAAAAAAGCTCACAGGATAACCTTGAAGAACTTTGGCAAGGCTATACAGCTGTATACGCCGATATATATTTCAGATTACTGTGATAATAATTGTATCTATTGCGGGTTTAATGTAAATATAAAAAGGCCCAGGAAAAAGCTTACCATGGATGAGCTCGGCAGAGAGGCAAGGTATATCGCGGATACAGGTTTGAAGCATATACTTGTCCTTACGGGAAGTTCAAGATCCAAAAGCCCTTTATCGTATATAAAAGAATGTGTAAAGGTATTGAAGAGATATTTCAGTTCTATATCCATAGAGGTCTATCCTTTAACAGAAGAGGAATATAAAGAACTTATAGATGAGGGGGTAGACGGGCTTACCATATATCAGGAGACGTATAACAGGGCTATTTACGATAATGTACATATTAAGGGTTTTAAAAGAGATTATCTTTTTCGTCTTGACGCGGCAGAAAGAGCCCTGCGAAAAAGGGTAAGAGTAGTTAATATAGGGGCGTTGCTGGGCTTAAACAAGTGGCGGGAAGATGGTTTTTACGTGGGCTTACACGCGAAATACCTCCAGGATAAATTTCCGGAAGCGGAGATAAGTATATCAGTGCCGCGAATAAGGCCCCAGACCAAAGAGTATAGCCCCCAATACGAGGTTTCAGATAGAGATATTACCCAGCTTATATTAGCATTCAGGCTTTTTTTGCCAAGGATAGGTATTACCCTTTCGACAAGAGAGAGCCAGGAGCTTAGAGACAACCTCCTTCCATTAGGTATCACCAAGATATCAGCGGATTCTACCACCGCTGTCGGAGGCCATACTTCAGGCAATAAAGAAGAATTCGAACAGTTTCTTATATCTGATAAAAGGAGCGTGCCAGAGATAAGAAGGCTTTTGCTGAGCCGTGGGTATCAGCCTGTTCTCAAGGATTGGATTAATTAAAAAGGAGGCCAGAGTGATTTCTGGTAATGTAAAAAAAAGAGGCCTGAAAAATCATTCTGACCCCCTTTTTTTAGTAAAGATTGGCATAGCCGGATGCGGGGGGCTGGGATCGAATTGCGCTTTCAATCTTGTGCGAAGCGGATTTATTAAACTAAAGATCGTTGATTTTGATATAGTAGAAGCATCTAACCTCAACAGGCAATTCTATTTTTCGGATCAGGTTAATATGCCAAAGGTGGACGCGTTAGAAGCAAATTTAAAAAGAATAAATCCCGATATAAAAATAGACGCTATCCGGGAAAGATTAAACCGCGCGAATGTAAAAAAGATTTTTGCGGATTGCGATATTGTGGTTGAAGCACTTGATGAGGTAGAGTGCAAGAGCATGATAGTATCGAGCCTTGTGAATAAGGTGAAGTTTATGGTCGCAGCCTCAGGCATAGCGGGATTCGGGAATTCGGATCAGATTAAGATTAAAAGAATAAAGAAAAATCTGGCTCTTGTAGGTGATCTAAAGACCGGGACAGAAAAGGTGCCGCCATTTTCTCCCAAGGTCAATATCGCGGCCGCTAAACAGGCGGATCTTATATTGGAATATGTGCTAAAAGGAACCACGGAGTGAAAGCAGTATCGCTATTTTCAGGTGGGTTAGATAGTATACTTGCCGCGCGCTTGATTGCGGACCAGGGCATCGATGTGGAGGCGCTGTATTTTAAGACCGTGTTTTGGGGAAAATACGATGATAAACTTAATCGCTCGCTGCTTGAGAATACTGCTTCTCAGGCAAAGGCGGAGTTGACTATCATAGAGGCTGATAAAGCTTATTTTGATGTAGTAAAGAACCCTGCCCATGGTTATGGGAAGAATCTTAATCCATGTATAGATTGCAGGATATTTATACTAAAAACAGCAAAAGAGTATATGCTAAAAAGAGGCGCGTCTTTTTTAATTACAGGTGAGGTGCTGGGACAGCGCCCAATGTCACAGCATCGGCATGTTCTGAATAAAATTGAGAACGCGAGCGAGACACCGGATATTATAGTAAGGCCCCTATCAGCCAGGCTTTTTAAACCGAGCATTCCGGAGCAGCGGGGATGGATAGACAGAGAGAGGCTTTTCGCGATGGAGGGAAGGTCGAGAAAGCCGCAACTTGCTCTTGCAAAGAAGCTTGGTATTAAAGATTTTCCAAACCCAGCCGGTGGTTGCCTTCTGGCAGATAAAATCTTTTCAGATAAGATGCGCGATATGATTAAATATGAAAGAGATTTTCAGGCAAATGATATAAACCTTATTAAGAGCGGGAGGGTATTCAGGCTCTCTCCAAAGGCAAAGCTTATAGTGGGCCGTAACGAAAAACAGAACAACTTATTGTTGGATCTCGCGAGAGATATGGATTATTCTTTTAAAACAGTCGATATCCCGGGGCCGGTAGGTATAGGAAGAGGATGCTTTGGCGCGGATACAATTCATAAGGCAGCAAGTATTATTGCCAGATACAGCGATTTGGAACCGGGCATGAAAGCCAATATTTTTTATAAAAAACACCCTTGTGATATAGACGAATCTATATCAGTAATGCCCGCAAAAGAAGATGAGTTAATCGCTGTTAGAATTTAATAGGAGGTTATAAATATGACAAGAACTATAGAGATTTTAGGAGATGAGGCAAAGTCTCTGCTCGAGCACAATTGCGATACCATATCAAAGGATATGCTGCATTTGCCGGGACCCGGTTTTGTCGACAGGATATTTTCTATATCAGACAGGCCAAAAGCTGTTCTAAAAAATATGAAACTTCTATTTAATCACGGGCGGTTAAAGGGTACGGGATATCTTTCTATACTGCCGGTAGATCAGGGCATTGAACATTCAGCGGGCGCTTCTTTTGCGCCGAACCCATTATATTTTGACCCTGAAAATATTATAAAGCTCGCCATTGAAGGCGGGTGCAACGGCGTTGCTTCGACATTAGGCGTTCTGGGCATGGTATCCGCTAAGTATGCGAAAAAAATACCTTTTATCCTCAAGATAAATCATAATGAGCTCTTGAGTTATCCGAATACATTTGACCAGAGAATGTTCGCGTCAGTTGAACAAGCCGGTGATATGGGTGCTGCAGCTGTGGGAGCGACTATATATTTTGGTTCAAAAGAGTCACGAAGGCAGATAGAAGAGGTTTCAGCTGCTTTCGCGAAAGCGCACAAACTTGGTATGTTTACAATACTCTGGTGTTACCTGCGAAATGATGGTTTTAAGAAAGACGGTGTAGATTATCACGCATCCGCCGATCTTACAGGCCAGGCAAACCATTTGGGCGTTACAATAGAAGCGGATATTATAAAACAGAAGCTCCCTATAAATAATGGCGGCTATGTCGCGATTAATTTTGGTAAGACAAGCCCTTTAGTGTATGAGAATCTTTCGTCAGGCCACCCGATAGACCTTACGCGTTACCAGTTGGCAAACTGTTATATGGGAAGGATTGGGTTGATCAATTCAGGCGGGGCATCCGGTGAGAACGACCTGCAGCAGGCGGTAAAGACAGCGGTTATAAATAAAAGGGCCGGTGGTACAGGGTTGATTTCCGGAAGAAAGGCTTTTCAGAAACCCATGCGAGAGGGCGTAAAACTGTTAAATGCTATTCAGGATGTGTATCAAGATAAGAGCATTACAATAGCTTAAAGCATTCTCTTTTTTCTTAAGTTACAATGTTAAGACTTGACCCCTCACTTCTTTTTAACTTTTCCCTGGGCAGCGACAGTCTCCATTGCTTTTTTAATCTTTTCCGCGTCCCCAAGGTAATAATGCTTTATGGCATTTAAGTCTTTATCAAGTTCATAGACAAGAGGTATGCCTGTTGGGATATTCAATTTAACAATCTCATTATCCGGCATCTTATCCAGGTATTTCACAAGCGCCCTTAAGCTGTTTCCATGCGCCGCGATCAAGATTTTTTTGCCCATTTTTAATACAGGCACAATATCGTTATGCCAATATGGCAGGAAACGCTCTACAGTATCTTTTAAACATTCTGTTGCAGGTATATCTCCATCATCAAGCTCTTTATAACGCGGATCGTTTGCGCAATGGCGCGGGTCATCTCTTTTAAGCGCGGGCGGCTGAACATCGTATGCGCGCCTCCATAAAAGGACCTGCTCTTCACCGTATTTTTGAGCAGTCTCTGCCTTGTTCAGCCCCTGAAGAGCGCCATAATGTTTCTCATTAAGGCGCCATGAGCGGTAGACAGGTATCCACATCAGGTCCATAATATCCTGGGTTATCCAGAGAGTGCGGATAGCTCTTTTTAATACAGATGTAAAGGCAATGTCAAATGTATAGCCTTCTTTTTTTAATACCTCTCCGGATTCTTTGGCTTCAGCGATACCTTTTTCAGAGAGATCCACATCTGTCCAACCGGTAAAACGATTCTCTTTATTCCATGTACTCTCACCGTGCCGTAAGAGTACCAATTTTATATTCTCCATATAATACCCCTTTTTTAATATAATATAATGTGTAAATTACTGGTGCGAGGAGGGGGAGTTGAACCCCCATGGAGTTGCCTCCACTAGGCCCTCAACCTAGCGCGTCTGCCAATTCCGCCATCCTCGCAGCCTTATTTTTGTAGCTTTGAGTATAGCAAAAAATATTATTGCAGGCAAGTTATTTTTACCTTGCGTACCAAGCGGTTATTAGTGTAATATGTAATAAAAAAGGAGCGTTAATAAAATGTGGAAAAAATTTATAACTATAACTTTAGCGTCTTTTTTATTCCTTGGCAGTGTAAACAGCGCATACGCGCAATTCTGGAAAAAGTGGTTTAATAAAAGTGAGCAGGCATCAGAGATGGAAGCAAAGGATGATAAGGTTATAAAAAAAGAAGCCGAGGAAAAGAAGACAAGGTATGAGGCGGCAAGCAAGGAGAGAGGGGATGAATTGCGCCGAACCCAGGAACAGGTTGACCAGATTCAAAAAATTCACGAGATTAATAGGACGCAGCGCTCTTTAAATAATATAAAACGTATAAATGAGATGAATCGCCAGCGCAAACAGGCAGAAGAGATTAACAGATTAAACAGGATGCAGAAAAATCTCAATAACTTGAAGCGAGTTAAGCGGGCAAATAAATAACAAAAAGTAAGTTTTTTTCTTTACAAGGCAGTATTTTTCTTATATATTAAAAATAAGATACAATAGCGCCCAAAGCGCTTATTTTATTTAAAAGAGGAGCAAGATATGTTAAAAAGAGCCGTTATTGTAGCCTGTGTACTTTTATACGCGGGTAGTTGTTTTGCGCAAGTTGCCGGTAATACATCAGACCCTAGAATTCCTTATGGCCCGGGTATCGCGAATTTGCAGGAATCAGGCATAGGGCCAATAAAGGTTGGTTTTGACGCTGACTGGATTTTTGGCAGGGATCTCGACGGAAAAGGTGGTGTAAGCAACGCGGAATCAGAAGGGCAGAAATATCTGTTACGCATAGGTTATACTATAGCGGACAGGGTAGAGCCCTATATAAGACTTGGCACATCACATCTTAAGGCATCATGGAATCAGAATGGCGTTCAGGCAAAAACAACGGCAGAGAATGGTTTTACTTTTGGAATCGGAGGAAAAGCGCTGTTGTTTGATATTCCGGAACATAGAATCAGGTTTAGTATGGATGGGCAGTATCTTTATACGGATCCGGGCATAAAAAGCGTACATATAGACGGTGCGGATCGTACAATTAGCGCAAGTGAATTTAAGGTCAGAGAATGGCAGGTTGCGGGTATCATGAGTATGGAGTTTCTTATTAATGATAGCAGTAATAACCCGGCAACGCCTTATTCTCTAATACCTTATCTTGGCCTTGCTTATACAGATTCAAAAACAGGCGTAAAATTTACATCGAATGATGTAAATTACGATTTAGGAGACGCAAGAAGCGATAACAAGTTTGTATTCTTGACAGGTTGCGATATAGTAGCGCCGGAAAATATATCTCTTAATATTGAAGGGAGATGGATAGGCGAGACCGCGGCAAGCGGCGGATGCACTTTAAAGTTCTAGCGCCTATTTTACAATATATAATATTATAAAAATGACACGTATCAGCGAAGCCCTGATTGTCATACCTACCTATAACGAAAAAGATAATATAACATGCCTTTTAGATAAAATCTATTCCCTGGAAATAAGTGTATCTGTTCTGGTTGTTGATGATAATTCTCCGGACGGTACCGCTCAAGAGGTTATTGAGTCGCAGGGCAAATATCCTAACTTGTATCTTATTACCAGAAGGCGCAAGATGGGTTTAGGCAGCGCTTACAGGGAGGGATTCAGGTACGCTTTAAAGAACAGGTATGGCGTTATAATCCAGATGGATGCTGATTTATCACATTTGCCGCAATACATACCCCATATGCTTAACCTGCTTAAGGGCTGTGACCTGGTAATCGGCAGCAGGTATATTAAAAGAGGCGGGATTTCCGGCTGGCCATTGCGCAGGACATGGCTTAGCAGATTCGCAAGTATCTTTTCAAAAAAGATGTTGCGCATTCCGATAAATGATTTAACCAGCGGTTTCAAATGTGTTAAAAGGCATGTACTAGAAAGTATAGATTTTGACACAATATTGACCAGGGGGTATGCTTTTCAGGTCGAGATGGCCTATAGAGTTTTTTCAGGAAAGTTTAATATAGTTGAATACCCTATTATATTTCAAGGAAGAAAAAAAGAGAGGTCCAAGATGTCATTAGGGATAATTATAGAGGCTTTCTTCAAAGTATTATCACTGACATTAAAAAGATATAGGCTATTTTCGCCCATAACCGGTTAACTATATTTTTTAAAAGTTTTTTCTTGACAAGTATGCAAAAATGTAGTAAATTATGCATGTAGTAAGCAAAGGAATAGATGACTTAGACTGCAAGGTAAAAGCAACTTCCCCCTTGCAGTTTTTTGTTTCTATTGCATACTATAATCTATAAAGAAGGAGGTACATGAATAATGGCAAAAGGAACAGTAAAGTGGTTCAACAACAGCAAGGGTTACGGATTTATTACTCCTGAATCTGGTAATGATGTATTTGTACATCATAGCGCAATTCAGGGTGAAGGTTATAAGTCTTTAGACGAAGGTCAGCAAGTTGAATTTGACATCGAGCAGGGCCCTAAAGGTGAACAGGCTGTAAACGTAGTAAAGGTTTAACTTTTACGCGTTAAAAAAAGGCCCGGTATCATTACCGGGCCTTTTTTATTTGTTTTTTTTTATTTAAAGTTGTATAATCTAAACAACAAGGAGGTATTTAAAATGGATTGGGGAATTAAAAATCGCTTAAGCCAGCTTATCCAACCTGATGGGCACTGCTTTTTCCTGCCTATAGATCATGGATATTTTCAAGGCCCTACCCGTTGTTTAGAAAAGCCGGGTAACACCATAAAGCCGCTTACCCCTTATTGCGACGCGCTTTTTGTTACACGTGGGGTATTACGCTCATGTGTGGATGCTGTAGGCAGTAAACCTATAATTCTGCGTATATCAGGCGGTACCAGCGTAGTGGGCAAAGACTTATCCAACGAAGGAATTACCACATCTATACAGGAGATCATACGTCTTAATGTTGCCGCTGTCGGTATCTCAATTTTCGTAGGAAGTGATTATGAGCGCCGAACACTGCTTAATCTTTCAAGAGTTGTCAATGAATGTGAGGATTACGGTATTCCCGTTATGGCTGTGACAGCTGTTGGTAAAGAGATGGAAAAAAGAGAGGCGCGTTATCTTGCCTTGAGTTGCCGCATTGCCGCTGAATTAGGCGCGCGGGTAGTAAAGACTTATTGGTGTAAAAAAGACTTTGATAAGGTTATAAAGGGGTGCCCTGTTCCGGTTGTTATGGCAGGCGGGCCTATGTGTAAAACAGAGCTTGAGGTATTGGAGTTTGTTTATGACGGCATGCAAAAAGGCGCTATAGGCATAAATCTCGGAAGAAACGTATGGCAGAGCGCTCATCCTGTGGCTATGACCCGGGCCCTCCACGGGATTATCCATAAAAAGATGGCTGTTAAAGAAGCTCATGAATTGTTTAATGATGTAAAAGACAATAAAGAGATATGCGCGTAGTAAGATATTATAATAATAATGATTTACGATTAGAAGATTTGCCCATGCCAAGTATCGACTCCGGCGAACTATTGATTGAGGTATTCGCCAGCGGAATTTGCGGGACAGATGTTATGGAATGGTATAGGGTCAAGAAGGCGCCTCGTATCTTAGGCCATGAAATTGCCGGTATAATAGCTGAATCTAAATCAGATAAATACAAAGTAGGCCAGAGAGTCTTTGTAAGCCACCATGTTCCGTGTAATAAGTGCAAATACTGCTTGGCAGGTAATCATACAGCATGTGATACATTGCATAATGGCAATTATATCCCCGGCGGATACAGTGAGTTTATAAAGGTGCCAAAGATAAATGTCGATTTTGGCGTCTATCCGTTACCGGAAGATGTCTCTTATCAGGAAGGCACAATGATCGAGCCTTTAGCTTGCGCAATAAGGGGACAGCGGGTAGCCAATGTAGCTAAGGGCCAGGTTGTCTTGATCTTGGGCAGCGGTGTTTCCGGTTTGCTGAATATACAACTGGCAAAACTAAAGGGCGCGAAAGTTATCGCAACCGATATAAATGAATACAGGCTTTCTCAAGCAAGAGTATTTGGCGCGGATGAGGTTATTGAGGCGGGCCAGGTTTTAAATATTAAAGCAGACAGGATAATAATTTGTACGGGCGCTTACAAAGCAGTAGAACAGGCATTTCAGTCTATAGATAAAAGCGGTGTAATACTTTTCTTCGCGATTTCCGATAAAGACATTATAATCCCGGCCGTGGATTTCTGGAGAAATGAGATAACAGTTACAGCTTCTTATGGAGCAGCGCCCATTGATTTGGAAGAATCCTTAGGTTTAATTAAAGCCGGAAAGATAGATGTTAAGAGCCTGATAACTCACAGCTTGCCGTTAGAAGAGGCTAAAGAAGGTTTTAAGCTTGTTTCGAGTGCTAAAGAATCCCTGAAGGTTGTGTTAGAGCCTAAACAAAGAAAGGCGCTATAAGAGAAGATGGATACAGTAGCACTTATGATTCCCGGAGATAAGGCGAAGGTGGTTAAACTTTCGGGCAAGGTTAATTTACGCAAAAAATTACTTGATATGGGAATAGTCTCTGGTGCCGTAATAGAGATGATACGGCACGCGCCCCTTGGCGACCCTATTCAGATAAAGATAAAAGGGTATCATCTCTCGTTAAGAAAAACAGAGGCATCGCATATATTGATAAAAAGCTTAAGATGAAAAAAAAGAGACTTTTAGACGCGAGATCACGAGTGGAACTTACCTTGTCCGCGATAGAGGGCGGCAAGGGCAGGATGAGAAAATTGACGGATATGGGGCTCATTCCCGGCGAGAAGATCAGGAAGCTGGAGTCGTCACAAAGCGGGCCTGTTATACTTCTTGTAAAAGGCGCTAAGATAGCAATAGGCCGCGGCATGGCTGATAAGATTATCGTAGAGGAGAAGATTATCAAAAAGACCATAACAATAGCTTTAGTTGGAAATCCTAATTCAGGAAAGACCTCGATTTTTAACAACCTTACAGGAACAAGGCAGCATGTGGGTAACTATCCCGGTGTTACTGTTGAGAAGAAGGAAGGCCTTGCCCGGTATGGCGATTACACAATACGGGTTATAGACCTGCCCGGCACATATAGCCTTACGGCGTATTCTCTGGATGAAGTCGTAGCGCGCAATTTTATATTAGAGGCAAAGCCGGATCTTATAGTAGATGTTGTGGATTCAACGAATCTGGAACGAAATCTTTATTTCGCGACCCAACTTATGGAGCTTGAGGTGCCGCTTGTGTTTGCTTTCAATATGAGTGATATCGCGAAGGCAGCAGGGCAGCATATCAATGAAGAGGCGTTTTCAAGGTTAGTCGGTATAAAAATTACGCAGACTGTGGGTATTAAAAATAAAGGTACTACGCAGTTGCTAAAAAGTATTGTCGAAACCTACCAGCAGAAAGAGCAGGCCAAAAAAATCTCTATAAACTACGGTAAGGAGATAGAGGATGAACTCTCAAAACTGCTCAATTGCTTAAAAGCAAGAGAACCTCTGATAAAGCAATATCCGCTTCGCTGGTTTGCTATCAAACTTCTTGAAGATGATAAAGATATAATAGATTTTGTAAAGACTGAAGCCGGTACGGAGGAGATACTTAAACAATCAGCGCTAAGCCGCGGCCATATAATGAGTATATTCGCGGATGATCCCGAGACTATCATCGCGGACAGGCGTTACGGCTTTATAAATGGAATGCTGCATGAGGTTGTTACCCATACGGCAGAGTCTCATCTGAAGGCCTCGGATATGATAGATAGAGTTGTTGTCAACAGGATTGCCGGTATACCTATATTCCTTGGCGTTATGTGGCTTATGTTTAAATGCATATTTATTTTAAGTGAAAAACCCATGGAATGGATTGAGCGCGCCCAGGCTGCTATGGGTGCTTTTGTTTCAGGGTTTTTACCGGAAGGCAGTTTTATCCAAGGGCTTATTGTCGACGGAATTATAGGCGGCGTGGGAAGCGTGCTTGTATTTGTCCCGATTATATTTATGTTATTTTTTTGCATGTCTATATTGGAAGACTCAGGATATATGGCAAGAATCGCCTTTATAGTTGATAAATTTATGCATAAGATAGGCCTGCATGGCAGGAGTTTTATACCTATGCTCTTAGGTTTTGGGTGTAATGTACCGGCTATAATGGCAACAAGGGTAATAGAGTCTAAAAAAGACAGGCTTACTACAATATTGATAAATCCTTTTATGAGTTGCGGGGCCAAGCTCCCTATATATACCCTGCTTATTGGTGTCTTTTTTAGCAAACATGCCTCAGGAAACGTACTCTTTTCATTATATCTGTTAGGATTTGTAACGGCTGTTATTATGGCAAAGATGTTAAGGAAGTTTATATTTACCGGCGAGAGCGCTCCTTTTGTCATGGAGCTTCCGCCTTATCGCCTACCGACATTAAGGGGCCTCTTTACGCATATGTGGGAGAGGGGTTGGCTCTACATAAAAAAAGCGGGAACAGTTATACTTCTCGGATGTATTTTGATCTGGACATTAAGCGCTCTTCCCATTCACGCGCAAGGAGATCTTAGCAAGAGTTATATTGCCAGGATAGGCAAATTTATTGAACCCGTAATAAAACCCTTGGGTTTTGACTGGAAGATCGGTACTGCCCTTATTGCCGGAGTTGTCGCAAAAGAGATAGTGGTAGGCACGCTAGGGGTCTTATATGGCGCCGGCGAAGATAAGAACGAACATTCTTTAAACCTGCGCAACGCGTTAAGAGAGGATAAGTATCCCGACGGTAGAAAGGTATTTAGCCCTTTGATAGCATACGCTCTTATGGTATTTGTACTATTATATATACCGTGCCTCAGCGCCGCGGCAGTTATCAGGAAAGAGTCGGGTTCGTGGGGGTGGATGTTTTTTAGCATAAGTTATTCAACGCTTTTAGCGTGGATAGCCGCGTTTATTGTATATCAGGGCGGCAGGTTGTTGGGATTCTAAAGGGGTCAAGTCTCAACATTGCTACTTAAGCAATGTTGAGACTTGACCCCTTGGTTCCTTATTGTTATAATATCACACACCAGATATACAGATATACAGACGTTTTGAAAGTTGAGCACCACACTGTCACTGATTTGAGCAAGACAGTGTCTTTTAGGCGGGTACACTGTGTATCCTAAAAAGGGTACTAATATATAATAGATTTGCGCGCCTGTAGCTCAGTGGATTAGAGCACTAGTCTACGGAACTAGGTGTCAAAGGTTCAAGTCCTTTCAGGCGCGCCATTCTTCTAAGCCTATGCAAGATATAATATACATGAGAGAAGCTCTTAAGCAGGCGCATAGGGCATTTGATAATAATGAAGTGCCGGTAGGGTGTGTAATTGCTTACAAAGGCAGGATAATAGCGCGCGCGCATAACCAGGTGGAGACGCTTAAAGACCCTACAGCCCATGCCGAGATGATAGCTATTACGCAGGCTGCTTCCGCTCTCGGGAGTAAATGGTTGCAAGGGGTTTCGGTCTATGTTACAATAGAGCCCTGCCAGATGTGCGCTGGAGCACTGGTTCTCGCGCGTATCAAAAGGCTTGTATATGGCGCGGATGATCCGAAGACAGGGGCGTTTGGTTCTGCTTGTGATATCTTAAAAACCAGGGGCCTAAATCATAGTTTTGAAGTCACACGCAATATATTGTGCCGAGAGAGTTCCTTTATTATATCTGAATTTTTTAAGAAAAAACGCCGGCCAATAAAAAAGGCCGGAGTGAATTAAATAAATGAAGTAAAATAGGCAGAGTGAGTTAAATAATATTTAATTCGCGCTGACCTTTTTTATTACTTTTATCAGGAGGGGTGGCTGAGCGGCTGAAAGCAGTCGCCTGCTAAGCGATTGTCCTGGTTAAAGCTGGGACCCTGGGTTCAAATCCCAGCCCCTCCGCCATAACCCGCTAACCAAGATTTTGATACAAGAAGGGTTCCTTGCCGGGAATTCGAGGAAATAATATGTCATATATAGTATATGCGAGGAAATGGCGCCCACAATCATTTGATCAAATAGTAGGACAGGAACATATTACTACTACATTAAAGAACGCGATCAAACAGGATCGCGTAGCGCACGCGTATCTTTTTTGCGGGCCAAGAGGCATAGGAAAGACTACCACTGCGCGCATCCTTGCAAAGGCCTTAAATTGCGCAAAAGGGCCGACACCTTCTCCGTGTAATAAATGTGTTTCGTGTATAGAGATAACAGAGTCAAAAAGCATGGATATCATCGAGATAGACGGAGCTTCCAACCGCGGAATAGATAAGATAAGAAACCTCAAGGAGAATATAAAATTTTCCCCGCAGCATGGGCAGTTTAAGGTTTATATCATTGATGAAGTCCATATGCTCACAACAGAAGCGTTCAACGCGCTGCTTAAGACGCTTGAAGAACCACCGGCGCATGTAAAGTTTATATTTGCGACAACCGCCGCTTATAAGGTCATACCGACTATTTTATCTCGTTGCCAGCGTTTTAATTTCAGGAGGCTCTCTTCTCATGATATAGCCCGCAAATTGAAAGAGATCGCGAAGAAAGAGGGGGTCAGTATTGAAGAGGCAGCGCTATTTAACATCGTAAGGCAGTCAGCGGGCTCTATGAGGGATGCCGAGAGTCTCATGGATCAGCTTGCTACATATTGCAAAAATAAGATTACAGCAGAGGATACAAGCAACATTCTCGGCCTTGTTGAGCAGGATAGGCTCTATCAGTTTGCTCAGCACATAATAGATAAAGATACGCCATCTGCCATTAAATTTATCAGCAAGATAATGGATGAAGGAACCGATCCTAATCAATTTCTTTTAAGCCTTGTGGAATATTTCAGAAACGCGATGCTTATCAGGGAGGGTAAGAGCTTAACCCCGCTTCTTGAGCTTACAAAGGATGAGGTGGAGAGAATCTCTACCCAGATAAAACCTCTCTCCCGGGAAGATATTCTCTATATACTTTATAGCATGATGAATGTGAGTAATAATATGCGCTGGTCTTCTATGCCAAAAGTTTCTCTGGAGCTTCTTGCTGTAAAACTGAGCAGTAAAGAGTCCATTGTCTCCCTTGGTGAGATAATGAACCGTTTAAACAGCCTCGAAAAAGCAAGAACAGGAGTTACAGAAGCCGGGGCTGCCGAGGTAAAGGCTAATAGTGCGGATAGCAATATTGCCAGCGCTGTTTTTCAGGAAATAAAGCCTATTCCTCTAGATGAGTCCAAGCCGGAGCTTTATCGTGTAAGAGAAGCATTGCAACTGGTTATAAAAAAGATTAGGCAGGAGAAGATCTATGTCGCGTCATGCCTTGAAGAAGGCCGGCTTATAGATTTTAAAGATAGTGTAATTACGCTTGGATTTTATAAGAAGAACATATTTCATAAAGAGAGCCTGGAGAAGCCGCAAAATAGAGACCTTATAGAAAATAATTTTAATAAAGCGCTTGGCTCTCAGGTCAGAGTTGAGTTTGTTATCACGGAAGATAGTAAGCAATTATCCGATACTGCGAAGGCTGAAAAGCCTGGCCAGGCACGCCAAAGCTCCTTAAAGAGAGTACTCTCCGACCCGATAATAAAGAGTGCGTTGGATATCTTTGATGGAAATATTATGAAATTCATGTAATGGAAAAATATACTAAATCGATGTCCAAGCTGATACAGTCGCTTAAGAAGATGCCCGGGGTAGGCCCAAAAAGCGCTGAAAGGATGGCTTTTCATGTATTAAGGCTCCCTCATAGTGAAGCAAAATCCCTGGCATATTCCATATTAAAGGTAAAAGAGTCTATCAAATTCTGTAGGGTGTGCGGTAACCTGAGCGAGGAAGACACCTGTAATATATGTGATAATCCACAGAGGGATAAGACTATAATATGTATTGTGGAGCAGCCAACAGATATCATTTCAATTGAAAAGTCAGGAGCATTTAAAGGCCTTTACCATGTGCTCGGCGGGTCACTCTCTCCTCTGGACGGAGTAGGGCCGGAAAACCTAAGGATAAAAGAGCTGGTTGCCCGTGTGAGGACACAAAAGGTAGAAGAGGTTATAGTAGCTACTGATTCAGATTCGGAAGGAGAGACAACGGCTCTTTACCTTTCAATGCTTTTGAAGAAAGAGAAGATTAATGTTACGCGGATAGCTTACGGATTGCCAATGGGTTCAAACCTGGAATACGCGGATCAGCTAACATTAGCAAAGGCGCTTAAAGGAAGAAACCCTATTTAGTCTTGACATAGCAGTTGGTTTTTAGTATAGTAATAAAAATCTTGTCTATATTTTAGTTATTATGCAGCTGAAAAAAGGAGGATGTCAGGATGAAAGAGTATAAATTTTTAAAAATAGCACGTACAATCTTTAAGGTACTGGGCTGGATAGTACTTGGGGTTGGTATAGTGACAGGCGCAATAGTGCTTATTACAGGAGGAAACGCTCCTGTAATTACACCTCAAGGCGTTGAAATTCCTCCAACACCAAGAGCAGCGGGCCTGATTTTTATGCTGATGGGCGCTTTTTATTTTCTTATCATGTATACAATTTCAGAGATTATAAATATACTCCTTGATTTAAAAGCAAGCTGTAATAAGCCGGTAGCTTAGTCTGCGGAAAGTAAAAGATGATAGAGATACGTTGGCATGGCCGTGGGGGCCAAGGGGCAAAGACTGCCTCACAATTTATTGCTGAAGCCGCACTCGGCGCAGGTAAATATATACAGGCTTTTCCTGAATATGGGCCGGAGAGGGCAGGCGCTCCTATCCGTTGTTTTACAAGGATTGCTGATAAACCGATAACTGTTCATTCGCCGGTGACTAATCCTTATGCTGTTGTTGTAATAGATCCTACCTTGCTCGACTCCATAGATGTAATAGAAGGCCTGATCGAAGATGGTGTTCTTCTAGTCAACTCTGCTAAGGCCCCCAAAGTTATTCGCGAAAAACTTAAGCTTAAAAAAGGTAAAGTAGCTACAGTAGATGCTACAAAGATATCATTAGAAACCTTAGGCATACCAATGCCCAATACCCCTATGCTGGGAGCATTGTTAAGGGTTAAGGATGTTGTCTCTATGGATATTCTTATCAGCCAGGTGAAGAATAAGTTTCTTAAGAAGATAGGCGCTGAAAAGACAGACGCAAACATTGATGGTATCAAACGTGCGTATCAGGAGACAGAGATAGGATGAACAAAAAAGGCTGGAAAGAGATACCCATAGGCGGACTTATAGATGAGGCAGGTTCCGCAAAAAAGTATAACACAGGCAGCTGGAGGACGTTTAAGCCTGTTGTGGATGAATCCAAATGTATAAATTGCCTTCAATGTTGGATATATTGTCCTGATTCCAGTGTAGTTGTAAAAGGCCAGAAGATGGTAGGTTTTGATTACGATCATTGTAAGGGGTGCGGGATATGTGCTTCTATCTGTCCTGTAAAGTGCATTAAAATGGAGAAATAATAGCAAATGGCAAAGATAACACCATTGACAGGCGACCAGGCCGTAGCAGAGGCGATGAGGCAGATAGATCCGGATGTAGTAGCAGCCTATCCCATAACGCCGCAGACAGAGATCGTTATGACATTTTCACAGTTTGTAGCTGACGGAAAGGTAAAGACAGAGTTTATACCTGTTGAGTCTGAACACAGCGCTATGAGCGCGTGTGTAGGTTCTGCCGCTGCTGGCGCGCGTACCATGACAGCCACATCTGCGAATGGCCTCGCTCTTATGTGGGAGATAGTGTATATAGCGGCATCGATGCGCCTTCCCATAGTAATGCCTGTTGTAAACAGAGCGTTGTCAGGGCCTATAAATATACACTGCGACCATTCTGATAGTATGGGAGCGCGTGATTCAGGATGGATACAGATGTATGCGGAAAATGGACAAGAGGCTTACGAAGACACCATACTCGCAATTCGCATTGCTGAGCGCAAAGATATATTGCTTCCTGTAATGGTTTGCCAGGATGGGTTTATTACCAGCCATTCTGTTGAAGGCGTTGAGTTGCTTGAGGATAAACTTGTTAAAGATTTTATAAGGGAATATAAGCCATGCATGCCTACCCTCCTGGATACAGATAAGCCTGTAACTTATGGGCCTTTGGATCTTCAGGATTTTTATTTTGAACATAAGAGGCAGCAATCAGAGGCTATGAAAAACGCGATGGCAACTATCCCAAAGGTAATGGATGAGTTTAACAGGACATTTGGAAAGTCCTGTAATATTATAGAAGAGTATAAAATGGATGGTGCGGAAGTCGGTATAATAGTGATGAGTTCAACAGCAGGCACAGCCAAAGTTGTGGTAGATGAATTAAGAGAACAGGGCCTTAAAGTAGGGCTTATACGCCCACGCTTATTCAGGCCATTTCCCGCGCAAAAAATTATAGATGCTATCTCAGGGCTCAAGGCAGTTGCTGTGCTTGATAGAGCTGAATCTTTTTCTAATTGTGGCGGCCCGCTATTTAATGATATAAGGGCAGTTATGTACAATTCCGAAAAGAAGCCGCTTATGCTTAATTATATTTTTGGTTTAGGAGGCAGGGATATATTTCCAAAAGATATAGCAGATGTATATAAAAAACTTTTTAAGATAGTCAGCGCGAACAGAGCAGAGGAAAGCATAAATTATATCGGAGTAAGAGAATAATGGCTAATATAAAAGAGCTTTCAAAGCTTCCGGAGCGCTTAAGCCCTGGCCACAGGTTATGCGCAGGCTGCGGAGCTTCTATTGTGGCAAGACAGGTACTAATGGGCGCGGGAGAAAAGGATGTTGTTGCCGGGTCTGCTACGGGGTGTTTCGAGGTGGCTACTACTATCTACCCTTTTACTGCCTGGAATATACCATTTATACATAACGCGTTTGAAAATGTTGCCGCTACTATAAGTGGCGCTGAGGCCGCGTACAAGTCATTGAAGAGACAAGGCAAGATAAAGAAGGATATAAAATTTGTTGCTTTTGGCGGGGATGGCGGCACATATGATATAGGCCTGCAGTCACTTTCAGGAGCATTGGAAAGAGGGCATAATTTTGTGTATGTCTGTTATGATAACGGGGCTTATATGAATACTGGAATTCAACGCTCCAGCGCAACACCAACAGGCGCATCTACTACAACAGCGCCCGCGGGTAAGGAGAGTTTTGGAAAGCCGCAGATCAGGAAAGACCTGACAGCTATAGTCGCGGCGCATAGGATACCATACGCGGCGCAGGCCTGCGTATCGCATTGGAATGACCTTGTTACAAAAGCGCAGAAGGCATTTGAAACCGAGGGCCCCGCGTTTTTGAATGTGTTGGCACTTTGCCATCGAGGATGGAGATACCCGCAGGAAGAAGGTATCTCTATTGCCAAGACAGCTGTAGATACCTGTTTCTGGCCACTCTATGAGATTATAAATGGCAGAGAGTACAAGATAAATTATAAGCCGAAGGATAAGAAACCTATTACAGAATGGCTCAGGACCCAAGGCAGATTTAAGCATCTGTTTAAACCGGGAAATGAAGAAGTGCTAAGCCGTATCCAGTCAGACATAGATGCTGAATGGGAATATCTTAATAAGAGAGCCGAGCTTTAGGTTAGGCTTTAGATAATTATCAAGAACGGTTCTCAAACACAAGTATTTGTGTTTAAGAACCGTTCTTGTTCTTAAACAGATTTGAAGCATAAATTCCGTTCTTTACATATAGATGTTCCTCGATAGCTCAGTTGGTAGAGCAGTTGGCTGTTAACCAATTTGTCGCAGGTTCGAGTCCTGCTCGAGGAGCCATAAATTTAGAACTCAGGGGAATTCCCTTGAGTTCTAAATTTATCACTCTCATATACAGGACGAGAAGCGAGTAAACGCCGACTCAAGGTCGGAAAAGCCGTAAGTCAAAGACCGGCGCCAGTGAACGAGGTGGG
>JAUVHV010000024.1 GCA_030593065.1 Candidatus Omnitrophota bacterium
AGCAGCCTAAGCTCTATTCAGTGCTAAAGAGCTCAATAAGAAGCTTGAGCCGGGGCATGCTTAATGAGAAGCAGATAGAGGCAGCTATAACAGCCTATATAAACGGTAACCCCATGTTTATAAAATTACCGCCTGCGGCAACATATGATTATGACCAACTCGAGCAGTTACAGCGCCAGGCGCTTATGGCATTGATAGCAGCGTAAGAGATTATATGAATTAAGAGGAAAAGGAGAAGTTGGTGAAAATTTTCTAAATCTTCGCCAACTAAGAGGGTTTTTTTATGTCCGAATTATTAAAGGCTTTATAAACCACTGTAATAAAAGTAGTTACAGAAAAAAACAGGGAGAGAAGAATGAAAGGTATTATTAAGAAGATGATAGTTTTTTTGGTGATATTCAGTTTTTTTGCAAGCAACGCGGCATATGCCGTTGGTGAGGGTAGTTATGCGTTGCGCTCAACAGCATCTGTTCATACGCAGATAGGAGATGGTATAGCAGGAAGGCTTTCATTAGATACAAGCGGATTTATTAGTTATGTAGCGCCTGACGAAATTGATCTTGATATGTTTAGGGATTATGATTATCGCACAAAAGGTGGTGAAATAGACCCGAGAATGGCTTTTCGTATGGGGCTTGTATGGTCTGAGATGGCTATTGAAAAAGCTGAACAATTTGGAATAAAAAGCAGGAAGGTTTTATTTGCCAGAGATTGCCGCGATCTCCCGCCTGAAATAAAAGAAGCGGTAATAGCGGCTGTAAGGTATATGGGGCTTGATGTTGTAGATATCTCTGTTGATGACGGTAAAGAGAGCCCGAATAGTGTAAGTTCTTATTCCTGGGCAATAAGCAAACACAATCCTTTGATGGGTATATTCATGACCGCAAGCCATGTTACAGGAACAGGTGTAAGCGGCTTTAAGATTACTATACAGAATGAGTTAGGAGACCTGCAGAGCCTTACAACCCGAGAGATCAAGGGTGTTTCGCTTAACAAGCTAAATGATATAGTAAGTGATGAGAATAAGATATCCCGGCTAGCGGCTAAAAAACAAGGCAGCTATATAACTGATAATATTGATAAAGAACTTATAAGATTGACGGTATTATTAGGTAGAGTAGCTGAAGGTAAGGCCGGAGATAAGACCATTTATGATTTAGCAAGAGATTTTGAAAACAACAAAAATGCCCGGTTAAACATCTTAGAGAAATGGGAATCTATAGCAGGGGATAGCAAGCCTTTAGATGGATTTAAAGTTGTTGTTGAAGGCGCGCATACCCCAAGTGGCTATCTTGCAAGCGAAACATTTAAAGCGCTTGGAGCAGAGGTTGTTCTGCTTCATGGCGATATACGCGCTTTAAGCGGTGACCATTCAGCCGATCCATCGAAACAGAAAAATTTAACGGAACTCAATGCAAAAATTAATGATACAAAGGCGGATTTTGGTATCGCGTTTGATCTTGATGGTGATCGCGGCGCAATAATCGTTAGAAAGGCTAACGGAAGTTTGGAACTTTTAAGGCCAGATAATCTTTTAGTGGTCTTATTGCCATTTATGGTAGAAAAGTGTGGATACAACCGGAAGAATGTTGAAAAAATAGCTGTTGTGCGGGATGTATTAGGTACAAAAGGTTTGGATGAACAAGGCATAAAACATAATTTCAGGGTAGAAGAGACAGACGCGGGTTACCCGTTTTTAAAGGCCAGAGTGCGTGAACTTCAGAAAAAAGGTTATATAGTGCCTGGATACGGTGAAGCATCAGGCCATGCATGGCTTGATGTAACAGGCGTTATAGAAAATCCCATAGCATTAGCTGTCTTGTATGCAGCTATGGCTGATAATTATAGAAAGGAGAACAAAAACTCTGAATATCCTTTTGAAGACGTCTATATGAATAACTATGTTCCGTATAAGATGTCAGGCAGGGTACAGCCTTTATTTGGAGATACACTGCTTAAAACAGTTTCAATTCTTAGGCAAAATAATACAGGCTGGCGCGTGGATAGCGGTAAAAACCCGCCTCAACAAATCATTGCTTTAGGAAAGGATTTTACTATACAAGAACTATCTCGGTATTTTACAGAAGGAAAGGTTATTGAAACTCCCGCGGGCAAATTGAATATATCCAAATTCAATACCTATCAAGATAGCGAAGAAGATGGGGGATTGTATAGATACGCGGATATATATTTTAATGATATAAATGATAATTTTGTCGGCAGATTTGTCATGCGCGCTTCTTCAAATGACCCTACGTTTGTCTTTTCCTATGAAGCGAAGATTTGGGATGGTGAAGATGTCGATTCAGAGTCTGTGCAGTTAAGATATGATTCTGTAGCAGGTACTATCATGGATTGGCTTGAACAGAATGATTATGCAAGAATAGTTGGCGCTGACTTGGATTATACGAACAAGAGTGAATCCGAGAACACGTTGTTAAGATACAGGAATGCAGCAGGTATTGAATCTCCAGTCTACATTTTCAAGGCATCCTCAGCTGGAGGTTCGAACACAGAGGATATTGTAGAAATAAGCTCTGTCAGTCAGGTATTGTCCCGGTTTACATCTGAAAAGGATCCTGATGTTTTAAAAGCTTTAATAACTATTGCCGAAAAATTCACACAAGACCCTGATACAAATCCAAAGAGGAGAGTAATCCTGAGCCATGCAGTTCTTAGCGCAAGGATGAGATTACTTTGTCAGTTCCCGCCGGCATTAGGTAAAGAACGGAAAGCCCTTGTCTATAAACTCAAGGAACTGGAAAAAAAATGGCAGAAGGCTTTAGATGGTCTGTCGCAAAAATCGAATAGAGTTTTACGGCCCCAGTTTGAAGATGAATATAAGATTTTACGGTACAGAATCACGATGTATAAGGGCCTTTTAACCACGCTTAAATGGGATATAAAGAGATTAGAAGCCAGTCTGTTTCAGCCATCCATGTACTTCTCAAACATGAAGGCCTCTTCAGCCGGCACATCCCTTACAGATAGAGACTTAGAACAGATCAATCTTGCCGCGGAGATAGCTGACATAAGTGACGCAACAGGCACAATAGTCTATAATGATACAGCCTTATCATTAAAACAGCAGCAGATGTTGC
>JAUVHV010000019.1 GCA_030593065.1 Candidatus Omnitrophota bacterium
GCCAATTTAGAACCCCCTAAAAGTTAAGTAGATAAAAGCGATAATATAGATAAAACCATACAACAAGATAAAGTCGATGTCAAGTAAATAAAATAGATAAAATGGATAAAGTAGATAATGAAGAAAAGAGAAGAAATAAGGGGAATAAAACGGAGTTTCTTCTATAGAAAGACTACGTAAAAAGGTTACAGAAAAATAAGGACCTGTAGCAGGCAAATCGAAAGTAAACCGAAAGGGAGGGGACGAAAATGACCGTTTGCAATAGCCAATAAAGACAAATAAAATAGGGAAGTAGACATAATATGTATTATCGGAAATCGGACAAAAAAGACATATTGTTTGCAATAATCATTGACCGCCCCCAGGGGAAATATTATATTTGTTTAAAAAGTTAAGGAGCCTGGTAAAATGTACTATGTAAGTAAAATATTAAAAATAGGAGGATCTTTTGCAGCAATAATACCAGCGAGATTAGCAAGAAGTAAATTCTTGCAAAAAGGAGATCTAATAATAATAACCGAAAAAGGGGAGACTCTCGAATTAAGAGCTATGAACGATATAATAGATAATGCCAGTAAAATAGATAAAGGAGGACATAATGTCATTGACAGATAAAATCGCGATCGTAAACGGGGAAAAAGTAGAGAAATTCTACAGTGTAACATTCAATGCAACAGAAAGGGATTATGTAGCAAGGGCATTGATGAACATGCCTCAGCACCTCGAGGCGATAAAGGAAGTGGAAACAATGGTAAATATATTGAGGAAAATGGGATACCTAAGTATAAACGAAGAGAAGCAAAAGGAAATAACGGATGATTGAAAAAGTCTCGAGAGAATGTAAGGTCGCGGATGGGATTACACTTGTAGAATATACGGAATTAGATAGGTATAAATGGATTATGAAAATAAGCCCGTCGCTAACAGAAAAAAAACAAGGCAGGGCAATCCTTATGGCTAGAAAGATGAAAATAGAATACGAGATTACGGTATGAACGATTGCGAGAAAAAGGCAACAACTGTAATAGAATATCCGAGTAATATAAATATTTACATGTGTGGAGTACACGCAAAAAAGGCACTAAGGACGGCACATGTAATTAAAAGAGCAATAAGAATAAAGAAATTAAAAAATAGTAAAGAGAAGTGTCAGGCGGATAAAAGGACTATATAAATACCTTAGACAAAGGTATGAAGTCGCAGGGAGCCGGCCCCGGATAGGAGAGTGAGGGGCCGGTAAACCTGCGTGATCTCCCGGCTCTGATTTGCCCCAGGGGACAAAAAGTGCCCCAGGGGCGACAGGGATCCGGGAGTTGAATAAACAAAAGGGGAATGAAATGGAAGAACACATTTGCGGGAAAAAAGCAGTAGGTAAGGTGATTTGGGTGAATGGACAAGAGGTTAATATGTGCGCAGACCACGAAGCGCAGGCCAGGAGGATAGCTACTGCGCTGGCATCGACTTTGACTATAATAGCCCTGGGAGAAACAGAAAAGACTTGCGAATCAAAAACAGTATAATAAAAAAAGGGGGGAAGTTAATTATGGGCGAAAGAATAAGCATACCTGAATATGAAAAAACAGAAAAGGGTTACGAAAAGATAAGAAAGAGAATAAAGCTATTATACGAAATAATAAATATGCAGGAAAAGCTATTGGTATGCTACAGATTGGGAAAGACAGGAGAATATGTGGGAAACATAATAGACAAATTAGGGGAGCTAAAAGAAAAACTAAAGAGAAATGAATGAAAAAAGGCGAAAACTGCTAAAGCACAATAGAAGAATAAAGCGAAAAATAGGAGCTTACGTACTCAGGCTGCAGGAACATAAAGCTGAAATACAAAAAGTTTTGTTAAAGGCTTCTTCCCTGGAAAGCAGGGTGAGAAAAATAGGGCAAAACCTGGCAATGGAAGAATTGAGGATAAAAGACGACATAGATCACCTGATAGGAATATTAGACGGATGTTACGACGAAGAGGGGCTATAAGTGGAAAAAATAAGCATAAGCGAAAGGGAAGCAAAAATAATATTAAGTTGGCATGTATACAAATGGGCGTTTAAAACTATGAGCAAGGAGGAACAAAGACTGGCTAGAAAAATAAATAAATGGACAAGAGATATAAAAAAGAAAGAGGGAACAAAATACTAGATTACCTCGCCTTAGAAGTGAGGGAGGAGATAATAAAGAATGGCGGAATTAAAGGAAATTGAGTTAGACCTTATAGACGATCCAGAAAGGGATATAAGAGAATATATTGACGAAGAGGGAATAAAAGAGCTCGCAACGTCGATCGCAAGTATAGGATTAATACAACCGATCGCAATATTCAAGAAGGGGAACAGATATGAGGTGATAGTCGGACACAGAAGATACCTCGCCTGTAAATTGCTGAATATGGGAAGGATCCCCGCGGTGATAAGAGAAGTGGAACCGGCAGAAATAGATGTAATGAAATTAGATGAAAATATATTCAGGGAAGATGTAAGCGCTGTACAGATAGCGAGCTATATATACAGGATCCAGCAAGACAGGGAAATGAGTACAATGGAAATAGCAAGGTACCTGGGGAAGACCCCGCAATGGGTAAACAGCATGTTACGGCTGATAGACGTAGACGATTATACAAAAGCAGCGGTCGACCAGGGTAACCTGAGTTATGCAGGGGCGCTGGAGCTGCAGAAGGTGGAAGACACGGCATACAGGAAAGTATTAACGGAGGCAGCGGTAAGAGGAGGAGCTCATACCAGGGTAATAAAAAATTGGGTGACAGAATACAGGCAAAACCGGGCACCGTCACCAGAGCCCCTGGAGGACAACTACGCAGAACCGGAACAGGAAATAGAGAAAGTATACAGAATGAAATGCAGGCTTTGCCACCACATGTATGATCCAGGTGAACTGATAACAATACAAATAGACCCGCATTGTTACCCGATATTTGAAGAAATGGCGAAAAATGTAAGAGAGCAGCTTGAGAAAAAAGAAAATCGTGAGTAATACGCAAATAACGGCCCGTGACGGCGTTTAAATGACCTACCCCTTGATTATATACATACCTTTGATATAATAAATAAGTTTATAATTAAAAAAACGATGTGGAGGGGAAATAATGCAGGGCCTGAAGAAAAAACAGAGAATGGAATACTTACCAGAAAGAAAGATGTACCGAATAACAGAAGGAAAAGCAAAAGAAGAGCAGCTGCACATCACGGTAACGATGGAAGACGTGCTGCTTGATGGCGGATTCACAATGGTGCCAAACTTACTGATAGAAAATTATAAAACCATGGGCATGGAAGACAGGCACCTGATATTAATAATATGCCTTATGAAATACGCACACGTGAAAAAAAGACCGTACCCTTCACAGAAGACGATCGCGGATATAATGCAGAAAGACGAAAGGACCACGAGGCGGACGATACAGGAACTTAAAGAAATGGGGTACATAGCGGTATTCAAGAGATACTATTACCAGGAGGGGACAAACCCGCGAAGGATAAGCAATGTATATTCGATGAAAGGATTGATAAAAAAGCTTTATGAGTTAAAAGAGAATTAAAAAATGTTTTTCTTCTTCTATATTCTTCTATATTCTTTATAGGACATTTTTGTCCGGTATGGGAAAAGCCGTAAACCGCAGTAAGGTAAGTAATTAACTGCGCCGATTCGCGGTTTTCCATACCGGACATTTTTGTCCGGTATGGAGACAGTTTTAATTGCCGGAAATATAAAGAATTAAAGAGTTATCCACAGCTTTTACCATACCGGACATTTATGTCCTGTAGTTAATGCCAATAATCCGCACTTATCAACAAGTTATCAACAAAAAGGAGTGCCTGCAGGCGGGAGCGGGCCCCAGCTGCAGGCAATTAAAGGAGGGCGTGGAATCCTACGTCAACCAAATATCTCGGATTTGATCTTCGAAAGATCCACCTGTATTTCGAAAGACATAGAACAATAAACACAGATACCGTAAAGGAAATTCTTAACGTTTTTGGAAGGATCCCCCACACGGGCAACGGTAAAGCCGAACTCGATAGGCATTTGACCATAAGACAAAGTCAAGTCGACGGGATAGTCAGAAGGAACCGCCTTAATGCCCTCAAACAATTTTTCAACCTCAGACATAATAAAAACCCCCATTTTTAGGCTTGGGTGCTCGCGGATCCGCGAGCACCCCGCGGGAATATTAAACAAAATATAGTGATATTTTGCTGCAGAAAAAATAAAAAATCCCTGCAGGAAACAGGAAAACGTGTTTCTAAAAAAATGGGTCCGTAGGACACGCCAGGGGAGTACTCGAGTAAACAGGCCGAGCGAAGCGCAGGCCCGGGCGTTGGGGGCAACAGCCCACAGCGCCACACGCGCGGAGCGCGTGAGTTCTGCCTGAAGGCGCGGAGCGCGCCGTTTGAACGGCTGCACCTACTTGGCAGCCGAAGCGCATTAACCCGGAAAGCGCCCCCGGCCATTGCCCTAGACGGAAGCTAAGGGGGCGCGTTTAACCCGGACATGCGAACCTCACCCGGACTACTTAGCAAAAGGCGGAAGGTTTTCCGCGGCGAGCGGAAATACAAAAGGGTGCCCTTTGCCCCCCCCTCATTTTAAACCTTCCTTTGATTTTGCGAGGGTGAAGGGGGGGGAGTTTGAGGGGGGGGAAGAGGGAACACTTTTGTTGTACCTGTAGCCTTTTGCGTTAAACCCGGACATGCGAACCTTACCCGAGATAGCCTTTGCGGAGGGAAAAGAGAGGGCTTAACCGGATAAAGCTTACATGTGCCGGTAAAAATGCAGGGTTGTTGCTGCAGTTTATCCGGTATAGAAAATAGTATCTACGCGGGGCAACCAGAATAAATACGAATGGCGCCATACGGGGAAAAGATAATAAAACACAAGGCGATCGGTTTGCGTTTTTTGCGTAGATATTGGCAGGCACAATATGACATTGACCAGGTCACAAATTAGGAATAACATTGGAATATGACAGAAGCTGACATACAAATAAGGCGTGTAAAGTACCCGCACATGATGAAGCAGGAAATAATAACTTGGAAGAAGTTCTTAAAGATCTACGGTCACAACTTCGCAAAATATCGATATGATGTACACGTCGGTAAAGGCGTCGGCAGGATCCCAGGGTTTACAACTATCCTGCAGGACATGGCCGTGAGGCTTACACAAAAAAGGATAGATGTAGTGGCAGCCAGGGGAGCCGAGACATACATAATCGAGATAAAAGACCGGGCAAGCATGGCAGCGATAGGACAACTCTTAACATATCGAGAACTATACGAAAGGCGTTACGGCACTGGACGTATATCTGGTTTAATAATAGTTGCTGAGAGTGTGGATCCAGATATAAAGGGTGTGATCGAAAAGTTTAATATAAAATTATTCGTCGTCTAGCCCTGGTAAATCATCGCCGATGATGACGTCGTATAAAGCTTCGGCAAGGATATCATCAAACTTATTCTTTGTTTCAGCCGCCTTCTCTTTGAAGTCTGTCAATATCCGCCTAAGATAAGATCTTATCTGTGGGCTTGCATCCCTGAGCAAACTCTTAAAGACAACCACTGCCAGAGCAAGTAAAAACTGTTTCATAAAGTGACCCCTTTTGTTAACTTATTTGCGAATACCCTTGATCATAACACAACAAACCAAAATAGCAAGTAGGACTAGCAAGGTAAATATACACAAATCGTATAACCTATAGTATCAAATTGGTCTTAAACTGTCTAAATCTCCCCGGGTAAAAGAATATCCAACATCCTTAGACCAGGCGATAAATATACTTACGCGGTCCTGGGAATGAATAGGCAAGGATAGCAATAAATCAAGAACGTCAACAGCAGAAGCAGGGTTGAGAAACGAGTCGGGTATGACATCTTCGTAAGCCAATGTGTTTTCCAAGAGTCCAAAAACCCCTCGAGAATCAAGGACCAACATGCCTTTTACCCGTAAAGGAGTAAACCGGGTAACATGTCCCCGAGGGGTGTCATCAGATATTAAGACCATAAATAAAAACAATCTCGATGGTAATTACCAACAGAAAGTGAATGATCACAGTACAACTCCAATACATATAACAAGAATTAGCTTAAGAATAAAGAAAAACGCTTTTTCTGAACAGTAAAAAATTATAAAATATTTGCGTAATGAATAGAGCCTGTAATGAAAATAGTACTGCCGGTGTCATTATCGAATTCGAGCTGGTAACTCTCCTCAAAAGTAATATCGGTAGCGCCGACTAAAGTAATAACGCCGGCGTCCGGATCATAAAAAGAATATTTAAGATGGTACCCACCAGCTTGACCATATTGCCTTTCGAACAAAGTATCAACAACGACAGATTCAAGTTCGTCGCCGTCGATAGTGGTAATCATATCAAGGCCGTCAAAGGAATTGGCAAATCCGGTAACGTGGACATAAAGGCCATAAACGCGGGCCTTGGCAGAAAGGTTAAAAACATCATCACGAACAGTATTAGCGATCGTATTATTAATCCTAAGATGTTCAGTAAATGCGCCATATTTTAAGAAAGTGCTAACACCGAAATAATCAGGATGACCTCTAGCCATTTATTCCTCCCACCCGTGAATAAAGACATTCGCAATGTGACCAGCAGCACTAGAAATAACAGCCAGGTCCCAGCCGGCAGGAATCTCCAGAGGAGGATTAAAAAAACCAGGAGTTACACCAGGGGCACCGGCAGCAGAAGAGAATTGTAAGGAGGCAATAGTATATTGAGGTACATCAGAAGCGTTCCGGACTACTAAGGTGCCAAGGCCAGCACCCCACCCAGAAGAAAAAATGAATTTGGTAAGAAAAAAAGTTTTACCAGCAGAAACAGTATGACAAATAACAGTAGAGTCGCTAGCTTGTGCATCCTTAGCAATCTGGGCCCCTCGATGAGCGGGGCGAGACCCGTACCATAAAACTTGATTAGGTTCACGAAAAGACATCTTAGCCATTAAATAATAACCCCTGCTGACTCAACGGTAATGTGTATATCAAGAGAATGTGCAAAAGTGTCGTCTACATTCCAAGTATGGGCATAAAGCTCCGAGGGGGCAAACAGAACAGGATAAGCTAAACGCCTATAAGCAAAATAACGGTCGTCGCCGTGAAAATCACCAGTAGTCTTAGGGAATATTTGAGAAAACTCACGGAGAACTTTAAGGTGTAGGAGACCAGCAGAACCAGGAGGGAAGTTTACAAAAAAACTAGTAATTATGCCTTTTTCTATCTTTAAAATTGTCCTGGTGGGGGAAACTTCGGAGACGTTGGCGAGGGTTGTGATATTGAAAGCATAAACCATTTAATTAACATTTTTAAAAAGAATGACGACCCATAGATTTAATAATATTTACATAGGAATTGCCAGAGATTTTCCAGACTTTTGTTTCTACACCTTTTTTAGCAACTAGGTTGTAAGAGACAGAAGAACCGCCTTCGGTTTCGAGTTTAAACCTATCGAGAGTATCAATGTTTAAATAACCTTCGTCTTCACCTTCGGGTGACCATATAGCTACAAACATAAAATTAAGCCTCCTTGGGAAGTGACGCAGGGTGTGGAGGGTGCAAGGGGTGATACTCAAGCATAACATGGGCTTCTGAGCTTTCAACAACAACGTAAATGCCCTGGTGAAAGAAAACACCGTCAGTAGAGCGCCAGCCAAAAGTAGTACCGCTTAAGGCTTCAAGATGAAAACGCTCGTTTGCGTTACCTGTAATAGAATCAAATATTTGGGCGTCAGTGTTACCACCATCGGCAGCAAGTAAACAAGCATGAAAAATACATGGGCCAATATGAACCAAACCGGTAACAGTAACGAGGGTAATTATAGATAGGTCTTTAGGATCCTCAAGGGGCATTAATACGCCTTGTACTGCTGCGTTATGGTGTTCCAAGTAGGTGTGGTGTCGGGACCAGCAGCAGCGGTAACTTTAAGACGGGCGCCATTAGCAAGGCCAATATTAAAGTACTGATCAAGGAAATCCTGCCCCCTGAAATCGATAGGCAAAGAACCATGAGGAGCCCAACCGCGAGCAATGGCTTCCCAGGTAGTAGCGCCTTCACCCTCAATCTGCCTTTTCTGCCCGCCAGTACCGGCATCCATTTGTATAACCTTGTCACTGTCGTCGGAAACGGTCAAAGAAATGGTTTGATCGAAAGCAGGAGTGATCCAGAAAGATTGAACGCTTGTACCAGAGACCATACCGGAAACCTTTTCAGAAAAGGGCGGGAATTCAGACTGAAAATACTGCTGCAGCTCTTCCATAGGCTCGTCAAAGATGATCTTTTTGTCGTGAGCTTCGGAAAGTTTGAGCTGGGAAACCTGATACTCAGGGGCCTGGCTGTCGCTGTAGCAAGAAGACATAATCATCCGGAGGGGAAAGTCTTCCGGAAGATCAATATAGCTGACAGCGTCCGCAACAAGCGTCAAGTTATGATGTTGTTTAGACATTAAATAACCTTTAAAATCAGGCGGATTATCGTCAAAAAGATCGGCGGCAACAGTGAGGGTACCGGCAGCAGCACTTGTCATGGCAAGGGCTTTGTTATGAGTGATTTTAAGCTGAAGGTTGGTGAAATGTTTAGGATCAAGGCCGACTTCGGGATCCCACAAATCCCGACCGAAATAAATATGGATTGGAGTAAAGGCCCACTCACGAGCCATATAGTTAAGAGAGGAAACAGGGACACGCCTGGTACTGTAATATGCAAGAGCGATAGCTTCTTGGCCGGTAAGGGATATAATGACATTAGAGCCGTCAATGAGCTCAATCTTGGTGATAGGTTCGACAGAATGACCAACAGAAACCCATGCGTTCGGGTTTGTCACCCTGGGGATTATTGAAAGCCGGGAAATGGGATCCGTACCGATAAGATCAATGGTCTTTGTGCCTGCAGTTGAAATATCAAAGCTATCCTCAATGATACTATGTCTTGTACGCATAATGTATACACTCCTGGGTTAATAAGATTAAGCAACAAATAAATATAAAAAAACGAGATTAAAGACTCTTAATCTCGACCTTTTTACTATGTAGC
This sequence comes from Candidatus Omnitrophota bacterium, assembly GCA_030593065.1. GTDB lineage: Bacteria > Omnitrophota > Gorgyraeia > JABMRG01 > JABMRG01 > JAUVHV01. Next base: position 9,058 of record JAUVHV010000019.1, read on the forward strand.
GCAACGTTACCAACCTTGACACGCTCGAGGTTCCGGGGATCCCCTGCAGGAAAACGAGGGCCATAATCAAGGGCGCTGATCACATCGTGATACGGCTGATAACCCTTTTTCATGTCATCGGTAGCACCGGAAACACCAGAAGCCCAGCGACCAGACTTTTCCACGGTCTTCTTCTGCCATTTGGCGGTACCGGCCTCGGCGATGCCTTTTTCACGACGGCCCTGCTGGATGGACTGTTGAATCGCTGCGTTGTAATTATCTTTGGCAGCTAAGGCACCTTCGGCCCAATCTTTTGTCGGAGCTTTTACGCCCTCGACATAATCAGTACTCGAGACGCCGACACGGTCATCCCATTTCTTGGCGATTTTATCAAGAGACTTTATTTTGGCCAATTTAGAACCCCCTAAAAGTTAAGTAGATAAAAGCGATAATATAGATAAAACCATACAACAAGATAAAGTCGATGTCAAGTAAATAAAATAGATAAAATGGATAAAGTAGATAATGAAGAA
>JAUVHV010000007.1 GCA_030593065.1 Candidatus Omnitrophota bacterium
ATCTTTAATAAAAACAAGCCGTGGTCTGTATTATTGTTTATATCAGCACTGTATGTTCTTTGGCAAGCCATAAGATACAGGGGTAAGAGCGTTTTGTTGCTCTCCTGCTGGATAATAACAAGTTATCTGCTTTTTACTTTAGTCAAAACTAAGCTTCATTGGTATATTATACCAATATACCCTGCCTTAGCATTAGCCTCAGGGATAACAGTCAATAAATTCTTAAAGGGCAAACTATTTTATGTAACAGTAGTTGTTTTTTTTATTATTATGATTTTACAGGTACCGATATCCTGGGCATTTAAATTAGATTTTTCACCTAATGTAAAAGCAGCGTCAATACGCGTAAAAGAGTTGTATAATAACGGTTACAATGTATATTTTTATGGCGGCTATGATAATAAAGACCTGTTCTATTTTAATGATATAACAGTATTCTTACCAAGGAGAACCAGGTCATTAGTAGAACTGGAAAAAGGCAAAACCGTATATTTTGTCACAAGAGCAAAAAACATGAAAGAGATAGAAAAAAAATATAAATGCGCCTTAAATCATGTTGAGCAGTTTGGAGATATGGTAATTTATAAAAAGAGATAATATATATAAACTACGATAATGATATTATTTACCGGTTTTATATTAAGAATTATATATTTTCTGAAACCACGCTCTTTTTGGGGGGATGAATGGTTTACGATATTCCTTTCACAGAAACCGTTTAAAGAAGTTTTATTGGGATCTATAAGAGATGTGCATCCACCGTTACAGTTTGTATTGTATTATTTTGGAGGTTACAGATTTCTCCCCTTTCTGGCAGGTATTTTAAGCTTGTATTTTTTCCACAAATTATCGAAAGATAAATTGGCGACATTTTTGTTCGCGATATCGCCTTATTTTATTCATCTATCCGGTGAAGCAAGAGGATATGGTTTTCTGTGCCTATTTTTAATATTGGCTCTTTTAGGTTATAAATGGGCTTTTCCTTGCGCGTTGTTTACAGAGCATTATAGCTGGTTTTTGCTCTTGGCAATACCATTTTCTATCTGGTTTTTGCCATTTTTAGCCGGTTCTATAGGATTGATAGCTTATCAAACTCAGGCGGAAGAAGTTTTCGCGATAGAACGTTTTCAATGGTCTGTTTTTGGTTTGGTTAAAAAAATATCAGGACTTTTTATCCAATTTGGAGGAGGAGTGGGCTATTCTTTTCTCACAAAGAGCCAGGCTATATTGTTGATACGGAAAGTATATCTTTTAGCGTTTATTGGCCCAATTGTATTTCTTTTTTACGCAAGAAATAAAAAATATCTAAAACTCTTCTTTATACCGCTGGCAGTTTTATTGATTTTTTATCCTATCAGATTAAATGCCAGGTATTTACCATTCTGCGGTATAAGTTATATTTTGTTAATTACAGAAGGTTTTCAAACAATGAGGAAAAAATATAATAAGCTTGCTTTGTCTATTTTAATATGCTTCATCGCGGCTAATATTTTTTCATTAGCCTGGATGCATAAGATTAATTATGATCCGTATCACAGAGAAGATTATATAGGCGCTTCTGAGTATATCAAAAAAAATTATAAACCGGGAGAAGGATTGATAGGCTGCAGGGAGCAAGTGCAATATTATTTAAAAGAGAATTTTCCTGAAAAAGGAGATGCCATATGGGAAGTCTATTTAGGAAATCTGGATATGAGAGTCAACAATGAGCGTATGCATTTGCAGGAAGTTGAATTGAAGCGTAAAGCTACGCTTTCAAAAAAATTTGGTGATCTTGTATGGGTTATAAAATATGAATAACAATTTATATCTATCGATTGTGATTCCCGCATATAACGAAGAAAAAAGATTAGGGCTCACGCTACAGGAGATGCACCGCTATTTCGATAAAAAGCAATATACGTATGAAGTTATTGTTATCAATGATGGGTCTTATGACAAAACAGAAGAAGAAGCTTTGCAAAGTTCTATTTTTAAATCCGGGAATTTAAAAATATTTCGCAATAACGTTAATAAAGGGAAAGGTTTTTCAGTCAAAAAAGGTATAATGGCGTCTAAGGGGGATTATGTGCTTTTTAGCGATGCTGATTTATCTACTCCTATTGGAGAAGTGGAAAAGTTGTTTTCAGCATTAAATGAAAAATATGACATAGCCATCGGTTCACGCAGCATAAAAGGCGCGCAGATAGAGGTACATCAGCCATTTTATAGAGAATATATGGGCAAGTTTTTTAATAAATTAGTGCGGGTTTTTGTATTGAAAGGTATTATTGATACGCAATGCGGTTTTAAGTTATTTAAAGGTAAAATAGCCAGAGATATAGCCGTGCGAATGCGGATAGATAGTTTTGCGTTTGATGTTGAGATGCTTTATCTTGCGAAATTAAGTGGATGCAGAATAAAAGAAGTGCCTATTACATGGATTAATTCACCCCAGAGTAGAGTTGATCCTATTAAGGATTCTTTAAAAATGTTTTTTGATGTCTTATCAATAAAAAAAACTGCTAATAAAAATTATAAATTATGAAAGTATCTTTTATATATACCCCTAAACAACGCGTAAACAAGTGTTATTACACGGAAAAAATCTGGAAAAACTACAGTGAAAATGCCATACTGCTTCCGCATCTTGGTATGGCATACCTCGCGGCGCTTTTAAAAAAGAAAGGTTTTGAAGTTCAACTTATCGATGCCAATGTTTTAAACTTAAATGAAAAGGATATTCAGAAGAGACTCTTTGATTTTAAGCCAGAATACTTGCTTTTTACCAGCATAACAGATAATTTTAGGGATACCCTATGGTGGATAAGGTGTATAAAGAAAATGTACAACGTGCCTGCTATAATAGGCGGCCCGCATATGGAGCTTTACCCGAAGGAGACCTTAGGCTATGATTGTATAGATTATGGTGTAATAGGAGATGGGTGGGAAACCCTTCCGGAACTTTTAAGTGCATTAGATAATAAAAAGCCTCTATCAGATATAAAGGGATTATGCTTTAGAAAGGATGGGGAAGTTATTACAACGGAAAAGAGGCCCAAAACAGTTAGCTTGGAAAATGTGCCATTTCCGGCAAGAGATCTTTTGCCTAATGATAAGTATGATACAGTACTTTCTAAAAAATGCCCCATTACCACTATGATAACGGCTCTTGGTTGCCCTTTTAGATGTACTTATTGTTGTACAGATACTGTTATCCGCAGCAGAAGCGCAAAACATATAGTATCGGAAATAGAGGAGTGCATTAATAGATATGGCATAAAAGAAATAGTGTTTTACGATGAGACCTTTACGATAGATAAGGCAAGGATATTTGAGGTGTTAGATCTTATAGAGGGAAAGAAGCTAAATTTTCTATGGTCCATAAGAACCAGGGCGGATTGCGTTACAAAAGAGATGATAGATAGGATGGCTAAATTAGGCTGTATAAGGATAAACTATGGCATAGAGTCCGCGGATGAAGGCATTTTAAAAAGTATCAGAAGAAATATACCGCTTAGCGTTATAAAAAATGCTGTAAGATGGTCAAGAGAAGCAGGAATAACGGTTTTTGGATTTTTTATGATAGGACTTCCTGATGAGACAAAGCAGACTGTAGAAAAGACCATAAATTTAATGTTGGAGCTTGATCTTGATTTTGTACAGTTGAATAAATTTGTTCCGATCCCCGGTTCTGAGGTATATGAACAGATAAAAAATGAAACAGGTGAAGACTTTTGGAGAGATTATACATTGGGTAAAGTGAATCTGGAAGACTTTAAGCCATATAAAATAAATTTAACTCCGCAGGAGCTTGATCATTATCTTGAAAAAGGTTATAAAGCATTTTACTATAGGCCTAAATATATATGGAGAAAATTGATTGCTGTAAGATCTTTTAAGGAATTATACCGTATGGCTTCAGCTGCGTTGTCATTAAAATAAAGGAAAAAAATGGAAGTTCCATTTAAAATAAAAGTTTCGATGTGTTTACCGGCTTTTAATGAGGAAGAAAATATAAAAAAAGCGATAGACGATTCAGTGCCTGTGCTCAACGCAGTTTCAGATGATTGGGAAATTGTTGTTGTTGACGATGGTTCGCATGATGGTACTAACAACATCGTAAAAGAAATTATTGAATCAGATAAACGTGTAAGGCTCATACGGCACAATAAGAACAGAGGGTATGGCCAAGCGCTTATAACCGGTTTTGCCGCAAGCCGCAAGGAATGGATATGGTTAAGCGCGTCAGACAGCCAGTTTAATCCGGAAGAGATATTTAAGATGATCCCTTTTGTTAAAGATTATGACGCGGTTGTTGGTTATAGGTACGATAGAGCCGACCCCTCTTACAGAAGACTTTACGCTAAGCTATATAACGGCTTGATACAGCTTGTGCTCGGTTTGAAGATAAAAGATATAAACTGCGGCTTTAAGCTTATAAAAAGAGATGTTTTTGATAAGATAAAGCTCTGTTCTTTAGGAGCTTTAATAGACGCGGAATTTTTCTATAAACTTAAAAGACACTATTTTTCATTAAAAGAGGTGGCTGTTGAACATAAACCTCGAGAATTCGGATCACAGACAGGTGGAAATCTTAAGGTAGTTATAGGGATGTTTATAGAGCTTTTAAAATTGAGAGTAGGTATTAAAGGATGAAGATAGTAATAATAGGCGGCGGTATTGCGGGAATGACAACAGCGTTCTATCTTTCAAAAATAGGGCATAAGGTTACAGTGTATGAAAAAGAGAGGGATTTAGGCGGGCTCGCGAAAAGCTTTGCCTTGAAAGACAATTTTCTTGAAGAATATTATCACCATATATTTTTAACAGACACATATACTGTAAAACTGATAGAAGAGACGGGGCTCAGCAGCGCCCTTGTATGGGAAGAGTCCAGGATGGGCCTTTACTGCGATAACAATGTATATGCTTTTGGCACACCTTTAGACCTTTTTAGGTTTAAACCTCTTTCTTTGATCGATAAGTTAAGATTTGCCCTATCGACTATGTATCTTGCAAAAGTCAAGGATTACAGTAAGCTCGAGGCTATAAGCGCGGAGGAGTTTCTTATTAAATCCGCGGGCAACAATGTCTATAAAAAAATATGGGAACCTCTTTTAGCTACTAAATTTGGCGAAAAACATTACAAAAAGATAACCGCTGGGTGGCTCTATGCGAGGGTAAGCTCAAGAGGAAGGTCTAAAAAAGGGCTTTTTGAAAGAGAGAAACTCGGTTATCTTGATGGCAGCCTTAATGTATTGTTTGATAAGTTAAAAGATATGATTACTAAAAGAGGCGGTAATGTATTTACAACCTCTGAGGTAGAAAGAATAGATATTGATAAAGACAAAAAAATAACCGTAAAGGCGGATAAAGGTTATATTAGTGAAGCCTTTGATAAGTGTTGTCTGTGTATTCCAAACGAACCTGCTTTAAAAATAGCAGGCCACCTGTTTAGCGGAAGCTATAATAGGTCTCTTGAGTCGATAGAATACAGAGCTGTCTTGTGTTTAATGTTGCTGATAGAAGAAAGCCTGAGCCCTTATTACTGGCTGAATATAAGCCAGAGAGACGTCCCTTTTACCGGGCTTATGGAACACACCAACCTTGTTTCTAAAGGTAAGTATAGCGGAAATGACATTATATATCTTTCACGATATATCTCTGTTGATGATAGCCAGTATAATATGCCAAATGAAGATCTGGTCGATTTTTATTCTAAACACATAAAAGATATATTCCCGCATTTTGATAAGTCTATAATAAAAGAATCTTTTGTATTCAGGGATACCTATGCCCAACCAATAGTGACTAAAGGGCATAAAGATAGGATGCCTTCCTTAAGAAGTACTGCGGATAATATTTTTATTAATAATCCTACGCAGATATATCCTGATGATAGGGGAATGAGCCCCGGTATCAGGCAGTCGATTGAGGTCGCGAATATTGTTAATGAAGAATCCAATTAAACTGCTTGTATTTATAATGTTAGTAGGCATTTTCCTTAGAGTATGGGGAACGGGGTTTGGCCTGCCATATCTTTTTCATGCTGATGAGACACACACAGTAAATCTCTCAGTATCGCTTGGATATAATTTGTTGAATCCAAAAGTATTCTGGAAGCCTGCTTTTACTTATTACATAATAGGGTTTGGCTATGGATTGTATTTTGTAATAGGCAAGCTCATAGGCATATTCCCAAACTTAAATAGCTTTAAGGAACTTTTTGTATTAAACCCGACATCGTTTTATGTAATAGGACGTATAAGCATAGGCGTAGTATTTGGTGTGTTATCAATACCAGCTATATACAACCTAGGTAAAAGATTTTACAACCAGAGAACAGGCTTATTGTCAGCCCTTTTATTGTCAGTATCTTTTATACATGTTCAGAATTCACATTATATAGCGCATGATATCCCGGTTTTATTCTTTATTATTCTTACATTAATCTATTCATATGATATATTTTCGCATGGCGGCTTAAAAGACTACTTAAAAGCGGGCCTATGCCTGGGGCTTGCTATAGCTACAAAGTATAATGCCGCGCTTGCCTTTATTGCTATTTTGCTTGCACATCTGTTCTCAATAAGCAAGGAAAGGCCATTGCTTATTAAAAATATATTTTCTGTGAAACTTATCTATTCAATCTTATTAACCGGGGCTGTTTTTTTTATTGTTAATCCATATATACTCATAAATTTTAACGGCTTTAAAGAGACTTTCCTGGATCTATTTCACGTAACAGGTTATACAGGTTTTAGCCATCACATACGTGTTGGTATTATTGAAGGGGTCGGGGCAGGAATATTTTTATCTGGCATATTAGGCTTTTCGTATATCGCAAAAGCAGGTTTTAAAAAAACTATTCTGTTGCTCTGTTTTCCTCTTTTCTATTATATCCATCTTGTATTTTTCAGCCAGGCTCATGAAAGGTACGCGCTTATATTGGTGCCATTTTGGATAATTTTGGCTGCTTTTTTTCTTGATAATATCATATCTTTTTTGCGGGTTCGATACAAACAGATAATAGCGGCATCTTTTTCTGTAATAATAACTATTCTTATCGCGTGCCCAACATTTTATAAGAGCGTATATTCTGACTGGCTATTTTCTAAAAAAGATACAAGGGTATTGGCGGCAGAATGGATAGAGAGCAATATTTCCCCGGGAGCTAAGTTTGTAGTGGATCATACTTTTTTCGCGCCTGTTATAAGGCAAAGCTACCGGCAGCTGGAAGATAAGAAAAAGCTAATATACGATAAGCGTTTATCGGGATTGCAGAAGGACAAGCTTGATATAATGCTTAAAGCTTATACGGAAGACCCGCGTCCCGGTTACAATATATTCTATTTAGGTGACATGGATGAGGAGAAGAATATTTATATATTCTCAGCATATCCAAAAATAAAAGCAACTAAAAAAAGCTTAAGCGAACATGGCATACAATATGCTATCGTTACCAATGAAGGAAAGATCAAGCCTAAGCCGGATTGGCTCTCTGAAGAAGCAGAATTAATCCATCTAATAAGCCCATATCGTGAAATGCCGAATTTCGATGAAAATGAATATGTATCAGTTACCGCGGGGCCCTTTAGAAATAAAAACCTCTTTCTCAGAAATAGCAATGGCCCGTTAATTATGATATACAGGATAAGATGAATAAAAATATAGTCAGTTATATATCTAAACTCAGGAAAGCTTCAGGTCAATATCGAAGAAGAGCGGATATCTGCCCGCAACTGCCTACGCGCCTTTGGATAGAACCTACTAATAGATGTAACTTAAGATGTATAATGTGCCCAAATTCAAATCCCCCGGAAAACGCGAAATATGGCGATATGAGCATGGCGTTATACCGAAAGATAATAGATGAGGTATCGAAGTTTGTTATAGGTATAAACCTGTTTGCAAGGGGAGAGTCACTTCTTTGTAATAATATATTTGATATGATAAGATACGCCAATTCTAAAGGTTTAAGAACAAGATTAGAGACAAACGCGACTACACTGAATGAAGATAAGTCTAAAGAACTTATTAATTCAGGGCTTGATTTCTTATCATTCTCAATCGATGGTTACACAAAAAAGGTTTACGATAAGATAAGAGTAGGTGGTGATTTTGATAAGACCATGCAGAATATCATGGATTTCTTAAAGATTAAAAAAGAATCAAACAAAAAAGGCCCCTTTGCCATGATTCAGATTATTGAATTGTCATTGGTAAAAAGATGCCGGGACAAGAAAGAAAAGACTAATTTTGTAAAAAGGTTTAAAGGCCTTCCTGTAAACGCGTTCAGGTTTATTACACCGCACCGTTTTGGCGGGGTAATAGGTGAAGACGTAACAGGCACAGAGTATGCATATATGAAGAAAGAGGGCCTGTTTAAGAATATTGTTAGAACGAAATATACCCCTTGCCCTTATCCATGGTATGGGATGAGCATATACTATGATGGAAGCGTCTTACCGTGCTGTTTAAATTTTTTCGATAATTATATAATAGGTGATGCTAATAAACAGAATCTTATAGATATCTGGAATGGGGAACGAATGGTTTCTTTAAGAAAGAAACTTGCTGTGGGCAAGTATGAAAGTATATCTATGTGCGCGAAATGCGATTTTTTGTATCAGACATCAGTTTTAGGGCTTTCTACAAAGGCATTCAGAGACGCGTTTACATTTATAAGAGAGATAATTAATGATTAAGCTTATCAAAGAGAATGTTGCTTTTATAGTATTTTTTGCTTTTACTATATTTATGTTTCTTGGGAAGCAGATTATTATGAAAGAGGCAATGCTGCGAGGAGACTTTCTTACGCAGTTCTATCCCTGGATGAAGGTATACGCAGAGTCCATTAAAGATTTTACTTTCCCTTTCTGGAGCAGGTATTTTCATAGTGGGTTTCCTTTGATGGCAGAAGGGCAGATAGGAGGGTTTTACCCCTTAAATATAGTGATGTTTTTCCTATTGCCGTTTAAGGTTGCTTATAATTATTCTGTTATACTTCACTTTGTATTGGCAGGATGCTTTTCATGTGCTTACGCGAGAAGAGTTGGCGCTGATCAGTGGGGAGGAGCTCTCGCGGCTTTATTGTTCTGTTTCGGTAGTGCATATGCAGGTGCTTTTTATAATGTTGTTACGCTTAGAACGCTAATATGGTTCCCGCTTGTTTTACTGCTTTTTGAATATTTTATAAGCAGTAAAAAGCTTCTTTATATTATCATAGCTGGTATTGTGGTTGGCGCGCAATTTTTAGCAGGTTTCATACAAATGGCAGCATATTCTTTTGTTTTTTATATTGTTTATATGATATGTAGTTTTTGTTTTAAGCGCATATCTTTGAAGAAGAGTATTCTGGCAATTTTTACCTTTTCATTATTAGCAATTATTGTTGGTGCGCCACAGATCCTACTTACTTATAATCTCGCGCAGACAACAGCAAGGGCATCTTCATCTTTGGGCTTCGCGTTGTGGAAATCATACTCACCTATATCTTTGCTTAATATGTTCTTTCCTGGATGGATGGGCTTTTTAGGCCACCAGCTATTTATAGGAATATTTAGCCTTATATTTCTTTTGTATGGAATTATATACCATAGGAAGAATTATGCTATAAAAGCGCTTATAATTGTGGGTATTTTGGCTTTTCTTGCTGCCTTAGGAAAATATAACCCATTATATGTGGCGCTTCTTAAAATAACAGAATTTTACAGCTTCAGAAACCCGTCAAAGTTTCTGTTTTTTTCGATATTTTGCGCATCTATTATATCAGGAGTAGGTTTTAGCAGATTTTTTATAGAGTTTAATAGCAAATATATAAAAGTTGTGGCAAAAGTTTTTGGCATAATAATAGTATCTTCTATAGCCCTATTTTTTGCGTCAAAGACTTTTTTAATTATATTTAAAGACCGAATTATAGCCTTATTGCAGAGTTATACATTAAAGCATGTATATGGTAAGCCGTATCACAGATACAGCCTTGATGCCTATATGGAAAAAGCAAAAAGTGTTTACCACGCAGCTTTAGAGAGCGTGTCTTTAAACAACTTTTTTATTATCTTCTCATTAGTAATGGTTATTATAGTTTTGCTTATGTGTATTTACATATATAAGAATCCAAGTAGGGTAAGAAGGCTTAAGATACCAATCTTCTGTCTAATATTTATTGATCTCTATGTTTACAGTTTTTACGGCACAGGCTTTACAAATAATATCGGCTTTAACGCTACCAGGCCAAAGGAAGGTAATGTCCTATCAATTTTAAGATCAGATGATGAACTTTTCAGGATATTACCTTTTGATTTAACAGATGAAAAGATGCCTTTCTGGGCAAAGCCAAATGCGAATATTTTAATTAATGTTGATAGCGTGGCTGCCTATACGCCATTAGCTGAGGAGTCTTACGTAAATAATCTTTCTGGTTTGGAAGCAGTTGACAGCTCTTTAGGTGTTTTAGAGCCATCAGAAGAATCTATAGAGCATAAGTATCAGATGCTCAGGCTGTTAAATGTTAAGTATATAGTATCTGCCAGACAATTAGATTATGGATTTTTTAAAACAATTGCTCGGGACAGGAACTTATTTCTATATGAGCTTACTGATTATCTTCCAAGGGTTTTCTTTACAACTGACATAGAAGGGATTATCGCTATAGATAAAAGGACAGATATTAAGCTGATAGAATATAAAGATGGTTATTGTGAGGTAGATATAGATGCTCACAAAGATGGTTTTTTAATATTTTCTGAAAATTATTATCCAGGTTGGTCTGTATATGTAGATGGCAAAGAACAAGGTCTATTGGAAATCAATGGGCTGGTACAGGGAGTGTTTTTGAAGAGGGGTAGATATAATGTTGTTTTTGAATATAGACCTAATTTCAGCATAAGGATATGAAAAAGATAATAGCAGTTATATTATTGCTCAGTATTTTTACTTTTTTAGCAATTTCAAGCATTCTGAGAAAATCTGGTACGTGTGATGAGATAGCTCACCACATACCATCGGGGGTAGTCTTTTTAGAAAAAGGTGATTTGAAGATGGCTACTGATTCGCCGCCTCTTGCGAAATATTTAGTTGCCGCGCCAGTGGTATTGTTCCTTAAGCCCACATTACCTGACAACAAGGATATATGGAGAAATCAGGATAGAGCAGCTTTTAGCAGGGATTTCTTTTTTAAATATAACAAAAATGCAAAAGCAATGCTTTTTGCCTCCAGGCTCGTTGTTATAATATTCGGTATTATTCTGGGCCTCTTATTGTTCATATGGGCAAGTAGAATGTATGGAGAAAGAATAGCGCTATTTACTCTGTTTATATACTCTTTTTCGCCCACTATATTAGCGCATGCAAGATTAGCCACCACAGACTTGATAACAGCGTTCTTTATGCTTTTGAGTCTATTTACATTCTGGTCTTTTATAAAAAAACCATGCATGATTAACATTTTTTTAGCAGGCACATCTTTAGGGCTTGCGCAGCTTTCAAAATATTCCATGCTTATTCTTTATCCTATATTTATAATACTGTATATAATAGCTATAATTAAGGACAAAAAAGTATTTAAAAGCCCGCGCACTTTTAATTTGCTGTTAATTTTTTTAATCTCGATTTTTATTATTTGGGCAGGATATGGTTTTAAAACAGAGCCTATATTAGTAAATGCTATGAGAGCTGAAGAGAAGCTGGAGTTTGTATCCGGCATGGCGCAAAAAATCTTCCCTTCAAATCCAGGTGCTATTAACCCGGCACTAGAATCTTTTTTAATGAAATTTCCTATGCCCTTAGGAGAGCATATTTTAGGCCTTTTTGGTGTGTTGAGACACAGCTATGAAGGGCATTTAACGTATTTCTGTGGTCAATGGTCATTGAAAGGTAATCCATTGTATTTTATAGTCTCTTTTTTGCTTAAAACACCCATTCCGATTATTGTATTATTTATAATGGGTTTAATTTTATCAATCAGGAAAAAGCTATCTATAAATGATTATTTTTTGATTTTACCCTTTTTTATATACTTTATTATTGCATCAGGAAGTAATCTTCAAGTAGGCATAAGGCACTTACTGCCTATATATCCTTTATGTTTTATGATATCAGCAAGAAGCATAGAGTTTTTTAAATATAAGTTATTGAAAATAGTTATAATAGTTTCTTGTGTATGGCTTATTTTAAGCACACTTATGACCTGGCCGAATTTTTTAAGTTATTTTAATGAGATAGCGGGTGGCCCTGATAATGGTTGGCGATATTTACGCGATTCCAATATAGACTGGGGTCAGGACTTGCCTTTATTAAAAGAGTATATGGATAAAAACGATATAAAAGAGATAAAACTGGCATATTTTGGGGAAGGAATGCCTGAGCAGTATGCAATAAAACATAAAGGTATTTTTGGCAAAGAGAAGCAAGCACCGGAATATGATATATACGCGGTAAGTGTAAACTCTTTAGATTCAATAGAATGGACAAAACAGTATAAGCCGATAGCAAAGGCAGGTTATTCAATATTTATCTATGATTTAAGGGGTAAGAAATGAAATACAAAGTTAAATATTTAAAAACAATGTTAATCGTATGGTTTGTCGTTATTTTTATTTTTTATATTAAGTTTTGTGGGTTGCCCAAGCTTTTGGAAAACTTGCCAAAGATAACGGGCATATTTAAATAAGATGATTGAGTTTATAATACTTTTATTAATAACTGTTTATTGCTGGAGCATGGGAAGGATTTTTCTAAGAAAACTTTATTTTTCCTCGGGAGAGGAGTTTGTATTTTCAACAGGAATAGGGCTTGCTCTATTAGGTTATATTGTACTTATTTTGGGTGAACTTAGGCACCTATATTTTTGGCCTTTAGTGGTTATTTTGTGTGCAAGTTCTTTTTTAAATTATAAGAATATAAAAGGAGTGGTTAAAGATATTGTCGTATATTGCAGGAAAATCAAATTAAAAGAATTGTCATATTTCGAAAAAATCATATTGTTGATTGTTCTTATTGTCTTTGTGGTATCTTTATCAAGCGCTATCGCGCCACCGATAGGAAATGACGCGTTGGCTTATCATCTATTACACCCAAAGATATTTATTGAGCAGCACGCGGTAAAACATATACAATATACGAGAGAATCCCTATGGCCATATCTGACGGAAATGCTCTTCACAGTAGGTATATTGTTAAAAAGTGATATTTTAGCTAAATTATTTCATTACCTATTTGGCTTGCTTTCCGCTATAGCGATTTTTTGTTTTGCAGCAAGATTTTTTAATAGGAGAACAGGTGTTTTAGCATCAGTCTTATTTTTTATAACACCAGCTGTATTTACTCAAGCTGGTTATGCCTATGTTGATTTAGCGTTATGTTTTTATATTTTATGCGCTTTATATCTATTTGTGCTATGGAGCTCTAAAAATAACCTTTTATACTTAGTGTTTTCAGGTGTATTTTTAGGTTTAGCGTTATCTATAAAAGTATTAGCTGGTATAGCTTTAATTATTATCGGAATTGGCGTTATAGCAATTATAATAACGAAGAAACCGAATCTTAAATTATTAACCTTATATATACTCAGTTTTTGTACGCCGGTTTTATTGTGCGGCTTTATATGGTACCTGCGCAGTTTTATAATATTAGGTAACCCCGTATTTCCCTTTATGTCCGAAATTTTCAAAAGTGGTTGGTCAACAGAAATAGGAAAAGAGCTTGGTTTAAATAGAGGCCTGCTTGGTTTTTTAAGATTGCCGTGGGATCTGACAATGTATCCGGATTCTTTTGGTGGTGAGCAAATTGGATTTTTATTTTTAGGATTTTTACCATTTGCTTTATTTGTTAATTGGAAAAGAAGACTTAATCTTTTTTTAGTTTTTTTCATTTTAGCCTATACAGCAATATGGTTTAAATTAGATCCAAATATACGGTTTTTATTTCCAATATTTCCTGTTGCATGCCTGCTTTTATCTGATGGAATAAATAAAGCGCTGTATAAAAAACATTTTACGATGATAAAATCTTTTATAGTTTTTGGCCTTCTAATTAATCTTTCTTTGGCAGTGTATTATAATCTGAATTCATTAAAGTTGTTAACCAATAGTATCGACAAGCAAAGTTATCTTTTAAAAAAGGAAAGAACCTACGCAATTGCGAATTGGATAAATGAGAATATAGCAAAAAAAGACGCATTGCTAATATCAGCTAATGAGCCGAGATTATACTATTTTGATATGCCTGCAATAATATATCATACGTTTAAATTATTCAATCCAGATCATAAAGATAGAGAAAAAGCATTAAATCTCTTAAGAAATAAATATGCAAACATCTATCTTTTAAAAACAGATAATTATGGTAAACTTATTCCTTCTGATATAACCCTTTCCAAGCTCATATTCAACAAGAAACCTATATATAGCGCATCTTTTATTGAAGATGACAGGCATATCAAGTATTATTTGTACCAAATTAAATAATTACCATTGACTATTATTGACTATTATTGACTATTAATGATTATCATTGACATTTATTGCTGATTTTGCTATAATTAATTTCAAAAATTGGAGAAATAGCAGTGGAGATAAAACCAAACGAAGTATATACTACACAGGAAGCTCAAAGACTTCTAAAAGTAAGTCCTTCTACAACCATGCGACTTATCAAAAAGGGCATTATCCGTACCGCTAAGGTAGGCAAGCAGTATCGTATCTTAGGAAAAGAACTTTTACGTCTTGTATCACCTGAATTAGAAGATAAGGTAGGTAGGACTTATAATAAAGGCAGAAACTGGCTTCATAAAGACATAAATAGTTAATGCAATATTGTCTAATTGTAACTAATATTATACCAGGGAGTAAGTTATGAAAAATATTTTCAATAACAAAATAATCCTTATTACCGGTGGGACAGGTTCTTTTGGGAAGAAATTTGTTGAGATGGTATTAAAAAGTTCTAAACCAAAAAAACTGATTATCTTCAGCCGCGATGAGATGAAACAATATGAGATGGGTAAGAAGTTTAATCAGAAGAATGTGAGGTATTTTGTAGGTGATATACGTGATTCTGACAGGCTCCATAGAGCTTTTAATGGGGTGGATATAGTTGTTCACGCTGCCGCTCTAAAGATTGTACCTACTGCGGAGTACAATCCATTCGAAGCTGTCAAAACAAACGTAATAGGCGCAGAAAACATAATTAACATTGCCATAGATAATGGCATTAAACTGGTTATGGCCTTAAGTACCGATAAAGCGGTTAACCCAATTAATTTATATGGTGCGACAAAACTTTGCGCTGAGAAGATGTTTATAGCAGCAAATAACTATTCACCTCATGGAACGAGATTTAGCGTAGTAAGGTATGGGAATGTCTTTGGTTCGCGAGGTAGTATTGTGCCTCATTTTAACGAATGTAAGAAAAACGGCATAATACCTATTACAGATAAAAGAATGACAAGATTCTGGATAACACTTGAGCAGGGAGTAAATTTTGTTATAAGCTCTATAGATCAGATGCAAGGTGGTGAAATCTTTATTCCTAAAATACCAAGTATGAAGATTGTCGACCTTGCTTGCACAGTAGCGCCAAACTGTAAAATTAAGATTATAGGTATAAGGCCTGGTGAAAAACTTCATGAGGTGCTTGTATCGGCTGATGACGCAAGATATACCATTGAGAAAAATGACAGGTATATTATATGCCCCGATGTTCTTTTTAGCAAGAGACCTAAGATAATAGGCAAGAGGCTTCCTGATAATTTTATTGGTTATACCAGCGATACAAATGATAAGTGGTTTTCTTCTGAAGACCTTAAAAAACTTATTAAAGAATAGATTAGATATTTTATGAAGATCATCCCTTATGGAAAGCAGTGCATAGATAGTTCAGATATTGCAGAAGTTGTAAAGGTGTTAAAATCTGATTGGATTACGCAAGGTAAAAAGGTAAATGAATTTGAAGTTGCTTTAGCAAGACACTGTGGTGTGAAATATGCTGTTTGCGTATCATCAGGTACAGCTGCGCTTCACCTTGCCTGCTTGGCAGCAGGATTAAAAAAGGGTGATGAGGCGATAACTACACCCATTACATTTTTAGCAACACCAAACTCCGTTTTATATACAGGAGCCAGGCCGGTATTTGCTGACATAGATTATGATACTGTAAATATAGATCCTGTTCAGATAAGCAAAAAGATTTCAAAGAGGACAAAGGTGATACTGCCCGTTCATTTTGCGGGCCTACCTTGTGATATGCCTGAGATCTCAAAAATTGCTAAAAAGAACAAGTTTGTTGTAATAGAAGATGCCTCTCATGCGCTTGGAGCAGAATATAAGCACAATGGTAAATGGCATAGGATAGGATCCTGTAAGCATTCTGACATGACTACGTTTAGTTTTCATCCTGTCAAGCATATTACAACTGGTGAAGGTGGAGCGATTACTACAAATAGTAAGGCTTTTTGTGATAGGTTAAGATCTTTAAGAGGTCATGGCATACATAAAGATAAAAATATAGCAAAAAAAGGTGCCTGGTATTATGAGATGCGGGAACTCGGATACAATTACCGTATAACGGATTTTCAGTGTGCTTTAGGAATAAGTCAGTTAAGGAAGTTGAATAGATTTATAAAAAAACGTAAGCTTATAGCTGAAAGATATAATGAAGCTTTTGAAAAAATAGGGAATGCTATAAAATTACCAGCCATCAAATATTCAAATAAGAAACATGCTATGCACCTGTATGTATTACGGTTTAATGACTCCGATCTTATTAAGCGCAAAAAAGCTATAGTCGATGATCAGATATTGAAAAAGATTAAAACGCAAATACATTATATCCCCATTTATAAACAGCCATATTACAAAAAAATCTTTTGCCTTAAGCATAACTGTTCTAATGCAGAGAAGTATTATAAAGAATGTATTTCATTGCCAATGTTTGTAAGTCTTACTCAGAAACAGCAAGATTACGTAATAAAAGAAATGAGGAGATGTATTGTTGAAAATATGGATTAATGATAAATTAGCCGGAAAGGATTGCCCCTGTTTTATAATAGCTGAGATAGGTTCTAACCACAACGGCAAGTTAAGCCAGGCAAAAAGGCTGATAGACAAGGCGAAAAAAGCAGGAGCAGATTGCGCAAAATTCCAGACCTTTAAGGCCGATGAACTGGTAGCTAAAAACCACCCCGCTTATCAAATACTTAAGAGATTAGAGTTACCGGAAGATTGGCATTATATATTGTCAGATTACTGTAAAAAAAAGAACATACTTTTTGCAAGCACCCCTTTTTATGTAGAGGCCATTGATACATTGCGTTATATAAAAGCCCCTTTTATAAAAATTAGCTCAGGCGATATTACTTATTTTGCCTTACTTAAGAAGGCTGCTCGCACAAAAAGTACCATTTTCCTATCAACGGGCGCATCAACTTTATCTGATATTAGCAAGGCAATAGAGGTAATAAGGCCTATTAATAAAAAGATTATTCTGCTGCATTGTGTATCTGCTTATCCTCCACGGCTCGAAGATTTAAACCTCAGAGCGCTTAAGGTGCTTTCGGATAAATTCGGACTTCCTGTAGGATTTTCAGACCATACCAGGAGTTTAGCAGCAGTACTCGGCGCTGTTTCACTTGGTGCTTGTGTAATTGAGAGGCATTTTACTATTTCAAGAAGAGTGAAAGGCCCAGACCACTTTTTTGCGATGGAGCCTGATGAGTTTAAAAAAATGGTAAACCAGATTAGAGAGCTTGAGGTTAGTCTTGGCAAACCTATAAAGACAGTTACTAAAAGCGAAATTAAAGAACGTAGGCTGATAAGGAGAAAAAAATGTAAGACAGCCTCAGGTACAAAATATCTCAGACTATGGAAATAGAATATGAATGATACATCCGCAGTTATACAAGTCAGGCTGGGTTCAACCCGCTTTCCCGGAAAAGTGCTTACAGATATTTTAGGTAAACCCATGCTTTGGTATCTCATAGAACGCCTAAAGGCAAGTCAAAGCCTTGATAATATAATACTTGCGATGCCGGATACCAGAGCTAATAATCTTTTGCAGGAATTTGCCAAAAAAAATAATATATCTTATTTTATGGGTTCGGAATACGATGTTCTTGATAGGTATTATCAAGCGATAAGGAAATTCAAAGTTAAGACAATCGTAAGAATTTGCGCAGACTGCCCCTTGGCAGACCCACGTATTGTAGATGAGGTAATAAGATTGCACCAAAAAGAGGGCAATGATTATACATCAAATACCATAGAGAGATCCTTTCCCAGAGGGCTTGATGTTGAGGTGTTTGAATTAAAGTCTTTTGAACAGGTCAAAAGATATGCTATTAAGAATTATGAAAAAGAACATGTAACAGCATATTTTTATCAGAATCCTTCTAAGTTTAAGCTGAGTTGCTATAGAGCAAAAGGTAAATTAAACCACCCAGGGTTCAGGCTTACTGTTGATACCCCAGAAGATTTTATTTTGATTAAAAACATATTTTCAAGGTTATATAAAAAAGGAAAATTATTTACTGCGGATGATATTATAGATTTACTTGAGAGAGAACCTAATCTAGTAGAAATAAACAAAAATATAAAACAGAAAGATCTAATTAGCTGATGATAGATAGAAGATTAGCTTACAAGGAATATTGTGTTGATGATAGGTGTCTAATTCAGCTTAAAAAAAATCATATTGAGAAAATCCGTTTATGGAGAAACGCTCAAATAACTGTTTTGCGCCAAAAGAAATCAGTTTTACCTGAAGAGCAAAAGAGATGGTATGCTAATATGCTAATGGATAAGAATCAGGTTCTATTTGCCCTATTAAAAATAGCTCCATCTGGTAGAGCTCCTCTTCTGATAGGGTATTGCGGCCTTGTTCATATTAATTGGATCAAAAAAAGAGGGGAGATATCATTTATTGTTAACCCTTTTCGGGCAGAAAGGCATAATTTGTACAAACAAGATTTTTTATCCGGGTTGTGGTTACTTTCGAAATATGCCTTTGAAAAACAACGGCTCAAGGAAATATTCACAGAGACATATTCATTTCGTAAAAGACACATAAGGATACTGGAAGAGTTTGGTATGAAATATAAGAGGAAAGCAATAAAGAGTTATTATTGTAACAGCAAATATTATGATTCCTATTTTCACAAATTGAATTCAAAAGACTGGAAGAAAATAAAAAATATTAGGTATTAGGATATGAAAGAGTTAAAAGATTTATACAAACAAATGGTATTAATACGTAAATTTGAAGAGAAGCTCTATGAACTTTTTTCAAAAGATCTTCTTTTTGGTACAATCCACGCTTGCATAGGACAAGAGGCAGTTGCGGTAGGAATTGCTAATGCCCTGGATAAAAGCTGTGATATAGTAGTTAGTAACCATAGGGGGCACGGCCATTATATAGCTTTTAGTAATGATGTAGAAGGCTTAATGGCAGAGATAATGGGTAAGAAGACCGGTGTTGTAGCTGGACGCGGCGGTAGCCAGCATCTCTACAATAATAATTTCTATTCAAATGGTGTTCAGGGTGGAATGGTTCCTATTGCTAATGGTATGGCTTTGGCAGAAAAGATGAAAAAGACAAATGCTATAGTAATATGTTTTATAGGAGATGGTACATTGGGCCAGGGTGTGGTATATGAATCTATGAATATTTCTTCTTTATGGAGCCTACCTATTATTTATGTTTTAGAAAATAATATCTATGCTATGAGCACCAACGTAAAAGACGCCGTTGCAGGGGATATAATCCACAGGGCAAAGGCATTTAATATAGACGCAGAAAAACTAGAAGGAAACGATATTGAGGCATTATATAGGAAGCTTGCTGTGATAGTTACTAAAGTTCGCAACAGTTCAAAGCCGTATTTTATGTGTATTGATACCTATCGTTTTTGCGGACATTCAAAAAGCGATAGCTGTGAATATCGCAGTAGAGAAGAAGAATTGAGCTGGAGAGATAAGGATCCCCTATCTTTGGTTTACGCTAAATTGCCCAAAGAGATGGTTAAGAAGGTAGAGAAAGAGTGCATAGAAAGAATAGAGGGGGCATTTAGAAAATGCCAGAAAGATTTATATCCGGTATTAAAAAATGAATAAACAGATTAGCTATTTACAATCCATAAACACTGCATTAAGAGAGTGCCTTAAAAATGATGAAAGAATAGTGGTTATAGGAGAGGATTTAAGGGATCCTTATGGCGGGGCATTCAAGGTAACTAAGGGGTTATCTACTCAGTTTCCTGATAGAGTATTAAATACCCCCATAAGTGAAGCAAGCATAACCGGGCTAGCAACAGGGTTGGCCTTAAGGGGATTTAGGCCAATACTTGAGATAATGTTTGGTGACTTTCTTACCCTTTGCGCAGACCAGATAATAAATCACGCTTCAAAATTTCACTGGATGTATAATCAACAGGTTGAAGTGCCGCTTCTGATACGCACACCTATGGGGGGAGGAAGGGGTTATGGGCCAACTCATAGTCAGTGCATGGAGAAGTTATTTTTTGGTGTTCCTGGTTTGAAAATCATTGCTCCGAGTATTTATCATAATCCAGGCGAGTTATTAAAGAATTCTTTAGGGGCGAAGGAACCAACTTTATTTATTGAACATAAATTAAGCTATCCTAAGATATTAAAATTAAAAAACGGGGATTATGCCAAGGGCCTATCTGTTAAAAGAAGTTCTGATAGGTTTGAGACAGTTTTTATATCTAATTGTAATTTTAAAAATCCAGATGTAACAATTATTTCTTATGGTTATATGGTAGAAATAGCAGAGGAGCTGCTTTTAGAGATGTCTGATTTTGAAGTGAATATAGACATTGTAGCACCTTCTTTAATAAAGCCCGTTTTAACCCAAGAGATATTAAACAGCTTGCAAAGTAGTGGAAGATTAATTATTGTTGAGGAAGGAACCTTAACTAATGGCTGGGGTGCTGAGATATCATCTCTGGTTGCAGAAAAAGGTTTTAATTATCTAAAATCCCCTATTAAAAGAGTTGCTGCCCTTGATTTGCCAATAGCTAATACCAAAACATTAGAGGATGAGATTTTACCGGATAAGGAAAATATAAAGCAAGCTATCCTGGAGGTAATAGAATGATTTATGAAGTAAAGGTTCCCCGTTTAGGGGTAAACGAAGATAAGGTAAAAATAGTGGAGTGGTTAGTAGTGGAAAATGGTGAGGTTAGTATTAATCAACCTATCTGCAATGTAGAGACGAGCAAAGCGTTGTTTGAGATAACAGCAGAACAAAATGGTTTTTTAAAAATCAAAACAAAAACAGGAGAAGAAGTAGGGATACAAGATACAATCGGTTTTATCGTAGATCCCAAAAATACGCCTATCCCCAAAAAGGGATCTATGCCCCCTAATATTACTGCAAAAGCTGAAATTTCAAAACAGAAACTACTGGTAACTAGAAAAGCGCAGGAATTAGCTCAAAAATTTGAAGTTGATATAATGCGGATAAAAAAGAAGGGCTTGGTAAAAGAAAAAGATATAAAGGATTTTATAAAGATAAAGAAAAAAAGCAGCACTAGTAAAATGAAAATTGCCATTTATGGTGCAAGCGAAGGAGGCTTGGTTGCGCTTGAATGTGCAGAACTTTCTGATAAATATTCAGTAGCTGTTTTTATTGACGATGATCCAAACCTTGAGGGCAGGCATAAGAAAGGTATTAAGATTATCAGGGATAACAATTCAAAGTTTTTAAAAGAACTGGGGATAAAAGGAGTATTTATTGCAATAGCAAATGCAGATTTTAGGCTCAATCTTAGAGACAAAGCAGGCAAGGCTAATCTTGAATTAGTTAATTTAATCCATCCAGATAGTTTTATTTCACCAAATGCAACTTTAGGCAAGGGAAATATCATAAAAGCCGGCGCTGTTATTGATTCAAATACCAGGATAGGGGATTGCTGTATTGTTGATAACAATACTACCATAGCGCACTCCAACTTAATAGAAGATGGCTGTCATTTAGCACCAGGTTCTACTTTGGGAAGCAGTATATATATAGGAGAAAAAACAATAGTTGGCATAGGTGCTAACATTTCTACCAATATAAAAATAGGTCAAGGAGTAATTATTGGTGTGGGCAGCAGTGTAATAAAAGATGTTCCTGATAATTCTATTGTGGAAGGCGTGCCCGGGAAAATTATAGGTAAAAGAAAGTTGTAACGAAAAAAGACCCATTAAAATGAAGATAGCACTGATTGAAAAAAAAGAAAGAATCAAGGTAAAAGATTTTGATAAAATCATAAGTTTTTGCAGCAGAGATGATTATATCAATGTTGACTCATATATTACGAAAAACGAAATTGATAAAATTTATGACAGCGTATATAACGCATTGTGCAATTCACTTAATTCCCATAGAGACAAAAAAACATTTTTTATAGGTGATGTAGATATTTTACAGGCCTATGGCAAACAGGTTTTTGATTTTTTAGTGCGTCTTTGTCAAAAGAAAGCCGCTCTCAAAAAAATTATTGAAAAAGAATCACCAAAGGAGATTTGGATTAGTAACAATACCGATTACGCAGCTATATGTCCATTTTTTGATTTTTTTATAAAAGATTTCATACCAAGCAATATTACGCTTAAATATTTTTCTAATAACAAGCTATGTTTGCAGAAACAAGTTTATTTTACAAATCAAAAAACAAAAAAAGAAATTATTATTAACCATATATTGCATAGCATTTATCGCGTAATAGATTTATTTTGCTCCAAATGTAATGATAATATACTTATTTATTCTGATTATGAACAGATAACAAAACTTAATGATTTTACAAAAAAGAGAATAATTATTATAAGGGATAATTTTCCAAGGCGATTATTTTTTACTTTATTGAATAAAAAGATTTGCCTAAAGCTTTTTTCTGATTTTAATGTTTTAGTAGGGAATATTGAAAAAAACACAAAAGACTTGATAGGTCAGTTAGAATCTACGCCGTTGCTGATATGTGTTAACAACGCAGATTATAGTAAATACGTTAAAAAATATCTAAAAACTCGCTGGCAGGCAGAGCTATTAAAGGTAATACCTCGAATTTTTCAAAGCCATGCTTTATTTAGCAAAATTCCAATAACCTCTTTGCTGGTAGACCAAGACAGAGGAATCTACCATAATATATTGGTACAAGTAGCTAATAATTATAACTGTCTTACATATGTTAATTTACATGGTGATCCTTTTCACAGGATTGGTTTTTTGCCATTAACAGCTGATTATATATTTGTTTGGGGAGCTCAGCAGAAAGAACTTTTCGAGAATTGGGGTTTGCATAGTGATAGGATAGTAG
This sequence comes from Candidatus Omnitrophota bacterium, assembly GCA_030593065.1. GTDB lineage: Bacteria > Omnitrophota > Gorgyraeia > JABMRG01 > JABMRG01 > JAUVHV01. The sequence goes on from JAUVHV010000007.1 coordinate 23,306, forward strand.
TTACAGGTTGCTCAAAATATGACAAATACATAAAAACACCCTCAGATTTGCTAAAAAAGAGGATATGTAAAGAATTAGGATTATCATATAAAGAACCAATATGTGTAATTGCTACTTTTCCTTTAGTTTATAGGAGTAATATATTAGAAAACACAATACGTGAGCAAATCAAAAAAATTATTTGTACTGTTAGTGATTTTAAAAACATCCAAATTTTAATAAAGCTCCATCCAGGTGATGATAACGAATCACGCATTCATAATCTAGTAAAAAACTTAGATGCAGATATCAAAATAATTAAAAACTATGACGCCCTGCTTTTAGCAAAGGGCGTAGATATGCTTGTTGTGTATTCGTCCACATTTGCTATAGATGGATTAGTATATGCAAAACCTGTTGTATTAGTTGATCACGAAAGTGTAAAAAAATATAAGAACTTGGATTATTTTTATGATGGAACTGATGTAGGCAAAATAAAAAATTCGCTAAGTGGCATATTAAACGGGCAGCACAAAAAGCATATTATTAACTACCAGACAGCTATGGATAAGTATTTAAATGGCGGAAATGCTCAAGCCTCACAAAATATAGCAAAACATATCGGCAAATAATATGACAAAAGAAAAGAAAAAATTAATTTTTTCACATATTTTTCAATATACTTCTGCGCAGTATTTTTCGCAATTTTTCGGTTTTTTTACAGCTATACTGCTGAGAAGATTTCTTGGGCCGGTATATATAGGTATATGGAATCTATTAAGAGTTATTATAGATTATGCTGGCTGGTCTAATCTGGGTTCTACTTATGCGGTGACTTATAAAACCCCTATTTTAAGAGGAGAGGGCCAGGATCAAAAAGCCCAATTACTTTGTAATGTTGTTTTTAATTTTGCGATTACCGCAACTCTTTTGTGCTCATTAGGTGTTATTGCTTATGCCTTAATATTTTCTAAAACACTGTCCAAAGAAATTTTTGTAGGCTTATTAAGCGTATCTGTTATTTTAATAACACAGAGAATCTATACATATTATATAATATTATTGCGTGCTAATAAGAATTTTACTGTGCTCAGCAAGTCTATTATATTTGACGCGATTGTTAATTTATCTTTAATTATCTTGGTAGTTAGTAAATTTAAATTATACGGCTTTTATTTTGTTATTATTTTAATGCCTATTTTAAACACTCTTTTTATAAGGCATTATGTAAAATATGAGCTTGTATTTAAACTTAATTTTAAGGGGATATTTGAGCAGATAAGATATGGTTTCCCTCTGTTTATCACAGCGATACTACAACAGATCCTGAATAGCATAGATAGAATTATGATTGCTGGTATGTTAGGCATTGAGCAATTAGGATTTTATTCTATAGCGCTTATGGCTAAGAGCTATGGTACAGGGCTCTCTAAAAATTTTTGTATTGTAATACAACCGCATTTTTTAGCTGATTTTGGCGCGTCAGGAGGTAAAGCAAAATCGTCCGCTCAAATAGTTACATATTCGCAAATAACAGCTTATTTTATGTCCTGGCTTTTATCTATTATATTTATAACTGCCCCGGTTTTCATAACTTACATACTGCCGAAATTTACACCTGGAATTATCGCGATGCGTATATTTTTGCTAACAACATTTTTTCTAAGTATTGTTCATTATCCTAACAATATGATCGTTGCATTAAAAAAACAAGCTAAGCTTATACCAATAACTTCTTTTGTTGTTATAATTAATATAGTATTAAATTTCGTTTTTATAAAGAGAGGTTATGGCATAAACGGTGTCGCGGTAGCAACAGCAATATCAGCATTTATTTCATTTTTCGCAATTTCATTTTATGGACTTATCCATTCAGAAAACATTTTTAGTATTATTAAGTTTTTTATCAAAGTTTTATTTCCTTTAGTCTGTTGTGCGGTAATTGTAAGTTTACTTGATGCTTTTAGCCTATCGAGATACGCGATTTTAGATACAATTATAAAAGTTTTGTTGTTTATCATCGCTTCATTGCCTTTAATATTTTATATAAACAAAAAAACAGGTGTAGTTAAAATGATTATAGCAATGACACTAGAGAAGCTAAAGAAAAAGAGAAAATAAGATATGATAGAGCCTCATGGTGGAGCACTAATAAATAAGGTATTAAGCAAAAAGCAAGCAGCGAAATTTTTAAATCCCAGTAATAAGCGGATAAAAATATGCGGTGATTTTATATTAGATTTAGAGAAAATAGCAATAGGCGCTTATAGCCCTTTAAAAGGTTTTATGAATAGTGATGAACTGTCCTGCGTTATACACAATATGAGGTTGCCAGGTGGTATGGCCTGGACAATTCCAGTTTTTCTTTCGGTTCATGATAATGAGGCAAAGGCTATATCTAAAAATGATATTATTATAATTTGTGATGAGAATGGACGCGAAATAGGGGTGCTAAAGGTAAATGATATATATACATTTCATAAGTATAAATGGGCTAAGAAAGTTTTTGGTACTGAAAGTAGATCGCACCCTGGCGTTAAAAGACTCTTTGATATGCATGATAAACTAATCGGCGGCGAGGTTTGGATGTTTAATAAGCCTGATTTTGAATTTGAAAAATTCAATTTACCCCCTGCGCAGACAAGAAGCAAAATAAAGGCAAGGCACTGGAAATCTGTAGCTGGATTCCAAACAAGAAATGTTCCACATAGAGCTCATGAATATCTTCAGAAACTTGCTCTTAATATTACAGATGGTATATTAATACATCCTATAATAGGGTGGAAAAAACAAGGGGATTTCAGGCCGGAGTTTATTATAGGCGCTTATAATACGCTTATAAAAAAATATTATCCAAAAAATTCAGTTATTTTTGCCGGTTTGGCTACAGCTATGAGATATGCCGGGCCAAGAGAGGCTGTATTCCATGCTATTATAAGAAAAAACTACGGTTGTACTCATTTTATTGTTGGCAGAGACCATGCTGGAGTAGGGGATTATTATGATCTTTATGGTGCGCATAAGATATTTGATAAAATAGGGGATATTGGAATAAAACTGCTTTTATTAAGGGGGCCTTATTTTTGTAAAAAATGCGGTTCTGTTGTATCTGATAAAATATGTCCGCATGGGGAAAAATATCAAAAACAGATTAGCGGAACCATAATAAGAAAGCTCATATTAGAGAAAAAATCGGTACCCGGTTATTTGATGCGCCCTGAAATAACAGAAACAATTTTAAAACAGCAAAAAAAGGATAAGGAGTGGCATTTATGAAGTATTTTATTGTTTCGCAAAACCTTTTAAACAGTGATGTGAAATTTCCTGAAGGTGCAATATTAAGAATCAATTTGGCTTGGCATAAAGACTTAGATAGTATCGCTGCCATGCTTTTTGATTATATTGATTATGGTATATTTTTGGATATACCGATAAGCAGAAAAAAACCGCCAAACCATAATCACGATCTTGATAAGATAGCAAAATTGGCTAACAGTTTTAAGAATGTTAAATATGTTGCTATATCGAATGTAGAAAAAAGTGAAGATATATCTCATCATTGCCAAACTTTTAAGGCAAAGATAGTCCCTAAAATAGAAAGCAATGAAGGTATTATAAATCTTGAAAATATTCTTGACACTTTAAATTATGAGCCATCAATCATAATGCTTGACCATGAAGACTTGTTTTCAAACTTGGTCTCTCTTAAGAAAGAAAGTCATTATTTGCGGCTGGTAGACGCTTTAGTCTCTACATGCAAGAAAAGAAACGTAGAACTTTTGCGGGTAAAGGGAATAGTATTTACGAATGATTAAGAAAGGCTGTATAAAATGCTAAAAGGCGCAATGCACGTACATTCTAATATTTCTCCAGATTCTACCCTTTCTCGAAGTAGTATAAAGAAACTTTTTAAAGAAAACGGTTATTCTTTTGTGCTTTTGACAGAGCATGCGGAAGATTTAGATGATAAGCAATACGCACTTATTAAGCAAGAGTACGATAATTTAAGTGATGATAATTTTCTCATGATACCGGGACTTGAAATAAAATGGAAAGAGAGGATCCATTTTCTTGCCTATGGCGCTAAAAGATATATTCAAAATGAATGCACGCTCTCTTTTGAAGATACGATTAGAAAGATAAGAAGGGAAACAGAATGTGATTTTCTGGTATGGGGCCATTTTAGCCATCCTTTCAGGGTGAATGAAGAACTCGCAAGTCTTGCAGGCATGGTTGATGGTATTGAAATATCAAATGTTGGATACCATGGACAATTTTTTTGTGACTGGAGAGGACTTGTTCTGCTTAACAGACTAAAAAAGGCTGGCAAATCAGTCAGAGGTCTAAACGGCCTGGACATGCATGAGGAGAGTAAATTGGGGAAAATATATTGTCTGGTAAGCAGTTTGAAATTACCCGATAGAAAAGATATTTTTGATGCTTTCAAAAATAATAAAGTTATTTTTAAAAATCCTCTTTTTGCCATAGGCCAGGCAAGATACGGGATACTTTTTATCTTGTTTTCCTTGCTTGCGGAATTGCCACTTGATTATTATAGGCGAGTGAAAACTAAGACATCTGGTTTTGCTGATAATCATTTTAACGGGTATATAAAGAAGTGTTTTCAAGCAGTAAAGCGATTAAAAAGGAGATTGTTATGGAATCAACAAAAGAGTTAAGGCGGATATGCCAGGGGCCCAGAAAGGATTCTGACAGTTGGCATATGAAACATATAGCGCGCAAACCCTCAATATATATTACCTGGCTTCTTTTGCATACGTCTATCTCTGCTAATCAAACTACTTTACTTTTTGTTTTGATTGGTTTGTTTTCTGCCTTTATTTTAACAATAGGTACGAAATTAGCATTTTTTGCAGGTGCTTTTTTGCTCCAAATTTGGTTTGTAATGGATATGGTTGATGGAGAGATAGCGCGTTATAGAAAGCAGACAAGCTTTACTGGAGCATATTTTGATCATATAACTCATTATATTATACACCCCATTATTTTTATTGGTATAGGCATAGGTCTTTTTAGAATTTATTCTGATGTAAGCATTTTACTAATTTCAATGTTAGCCGGATATTCTGTGTATATGATAACAATTTCCGGAGATATTTACGAATTGATACTTTATCATGAGTTAAACTCGCTAAAGGTATCAAAACCCAATTTTAGTATAAAAGAGGACGAGAAACTAAAGCGCCTCAGGCAAAATAAAATTAATTTTCTAAAAAAATTATTTTCTGGGTTGCATACTGTCTGTACATTCCCTTTTATTATGAATGCGTTACTTATTATAACCTTAGCTAATCTGTTTATGCGCTATGATCTTATGAAACCGTTTATTCTATTTTATGCTATTTCAGCTACTTTTGTATGGATAGTAAGAATAGCATTCTTTATTATGAGTAAAAAAATTGATGCAGAATTAAAATAATCTAGTAAATAAAAAAGGATAAATTGATGAAAATAACCTTGCTTATACCTACATTGAATGAGATTGAAGGAATGAGACAGATAATGCCTAAGATAAAAAAAGAATGGGTAGACCAGATACTTATTGTTGATGGAAACTCTACCGATGGAACAGCAGATTATGCCAAGGAATGCGGATATGAGGTAGTTGTTCAAAGACAAGAAGGTATACGCCACGCATACATTGAGGCTATGGAGCATGTAATAGGTGATATTGTTATTACTTTCAGCCCTGACGGTAATTCCATACCTGAGCTTATCCCTCCATTAATAGATAAGATGAAAGAGGGTTATGACATGGTTATTGTTTCACGCTATGCGGAAGGCGCAAAAAGTGAGGATGATGATGCGGTAACCTCTTTTGGAAACTGGCTTTTTACTACTTCTATAAATATTTTACACGGGGCACGCTATACCGATGCTATGGTGATGTATAGGGCCTGGAAAAAGCCGCTATTTAAGGAACTGGATCTGGATAAGGAAGAGAGCTACATTTTTGAGGAGAAACTTTTTCACACGAATATAGGAGTTGAGCCATTATTGTCTATTAGAGCGGCAAAGAGAGGTTTAAGATGTGCTGATATGCCTGGTGATGAACCCTTGCGAATAGGTGGCGAAAGAAAACTAAAAATTATTCAATGGGGACTGGCCTATATGTTTGAAGTGATAAGAGAAGTGTTTATTTGGAGATAATATGGATAAGAACTCAAATATTTTAATATGCGGCCTGCATAAAATTGTAAATAAAGCCTTCTTGCGTAGATTCAGGAGAGATGGTTTTGAAAGGGTAAAGGACACAAGCGATATATCTTTGGATTTAACTTCACAGGCTGAAGTGATTGATTATTTTAAAATCCATAAGCCGTCTGTTATAATATATACAGGTTCAGTAAGTGGCGGCATATCCGCCAATATAAAACATCCGGCAGAATTTATATATAAGAATATAATCTCTGAGGCGAATATTATTCATTCTGCAAAGGTTGTTTATGCGGATAAACTGTTATTTTTCGCCTCATCTTGTATATACCCAAAGGAGTCTTTGCAACCGATAAAGGAAGAATATATTCTTAATGGTCCACTTGAGAAGACCAGTGAGCCTTATGCTGTTTCTAAGATAGCCGGGCTTAAGATCTGTCAGGCTTATAACAGGCAGTATAACCGAAGTTTTATAGTTGCAGTACCAGCAACAATCTATGGGCCTGAAGATGACTTTGATCCAGAGGGTGCCCATGTAATTTCCGCGCTAATAGGTAAGTTTCATGATTCAAAACAGCGCGGACAAAAGAATATTAAGGTGTGGGGCAGCGGAGAGCCAAGACGGGAGTTTATATTTGTGGATGATTTGGTAGATGCTGGTATATTTCTGTTGGATAAATATTCAGCAAACGCGCATATAAATGTAGGGTCTTCAAGGGATTATAGTATAAGTGAACTTGCGGAGCTGATTGCGGAAACAGTTGGATTTAAGGGAGAGATTATATATGATAGAAGCAGGCCTGATGGAGTAAGGCAAAAGCTTTTAAATTCATCAAAGCTGAACTCCTTAGGCTGGAGCCCGGGGGTTTCATTAAAAGATGGAATAAGGATTACCTATGAATGGTTTAAAAGGCATAAGTAAGAAGAAGCTTCTGGATATGTACAGGATGTTGACGAAAATTAGAGGTGTCCAACTTATGATAGAGAAGCTTTATCATTTAGATGAGATGAAGACCCCTGTGCATCTTTGCTTGGGCCAGGAAGCTGTTTCAGTTGGCGTATGCGCTAACCTTAAAAGAGAAGATTTTCTCTTTAGTAATCATCGCGGACACGGTCATTACCTTGCTAAAGGCGGCAATCTGAATTTCATGATAGCGGAGCTTTATTGTAAAGAGACAGGTTGTTCAAAAGGTAGGGGCGGTTCAATGCATCTTATCGATACTTCAGTTGGTTTAATGGGGTCATCATCTATAGTAAGTGGGGGTATACCATTAGCTGTAGGCGCGGCTTTGACCACGCTTTTAAAGAGAGAAAATAGGATTTCAGTAGTCTTTTTTGGTGATGGAGCTTCTGAAGAAGGTGTCCTGTATGAGAGTATGAATTTTGCGGCATTAAAAAAATTACCAGTGATATTTATTTGTGAAAATAATTTCTATTCAGTCTGTTCTCATATAAGCGCTCGAGAACCGGATAGCAAGATATATATGCGCCCCAAAGCTTTTAATATTCCATCTAAAAGAATAAACGGCGTAGATGTTTTAGAGGTCTATCTAAAGGCAAGAGAAGCTATTAATTATACCCGTTCTGGAAAAGGGCCATTTTTTATTGAAGCTAGAACTTATAGGTGGAGAGGACATGCGGGTCAGGGTGATGAGCAAAAGAGCAAATATAGAAAAATGGATGAGTGGAGGCGGTGGATTAAGCTCGACCCAATTAGTAAATATGAGAAGAGGTTGTTAAAGAGTAATATCCTTAGTGAAAAGCTGAAACAGAATATAAATAGACAGATAGAATATGATATTGACAAGGCTTTTGAATTCGGACAGAAAAGCCCTTTGCCTAAAAAAAGAGATATCATGAACTATCTTTATGGGTGAGAAAAATGCCGTGGACAAAATTACTGATAGAGAAAAGAGAACCTGGTTTTGACGATTGCCAGCATAAGAATTTGAGAAAGCTCAAATTTTCTGAAGCGATAAGAGAGGCTTTGGATTCAGCGCTTAAGTATGATAAGAGAGTTTTCGTTATGGGCCAGGGTGTTGATGATCCCTCGGGTATGTTTGGCAGCACACTCGACCTTCATAAAAAGTATGGGCGCCGAAGAGTTTTTGATACACCACTTTCTGAAAACGGTGTTACCGGAATAGCTGTAGGTGCGGCTATAACGGGTATGAGGCCTGTCTATATTCATAATCGTCCTGATTTTTTATTACTGGCAATGGATCAGATAATCAACCATGCCGCAAAATGGAATTTTATGTTTGGAGGCCATGCTAATGTGCCTCTTGTGATAAGAACAGTTATTGGAAGAGGCTGGGGTTCAGCTGCTCAGCATTCTCAGGCACTCCATGGATTGTTTATGCATATTCCGGGATTAAGGCTGGTTATGCCATCTACAGCTTACGATGCTAAAGGGCTTTTAATCGCAAGTATTGCTGATAATAATCCGGTCGTTTTTATCGAGCATAGATGGTTATATAAACATTCCGGCCATGTTCCGAAAAAAATCTACTCTATACCATTCGGAAAAGGCTTGGTTCGCAGAAGAGGAAAAGATATTACTGTGGTTGCTATATCGTATATGGTAATAGAAGCGCTTCGGGCTGCTGAAGAACTGGGAAGAGAAGGCTATGATGTTGAGGTTGTTGATCTGCGCACATTAAAGCCTCTTGATGAGGAGATAATACTTAAGTCTGTAAAAAAGACAGGCAAGCTTTTAATTGCGGATACTGATTGGATAACAGCAGGCGCGACTGCTGAAATTGCGGCTTTAACTGCGGAGAAAGGCTTTAAATACCTAAAAGCTCCGATAAAGCGTATAGGCTGGCCCGATATTCCTGTACCCAGCAGTTATGTTCTGGAAGAGGAGTTTTATCCTGGAGTTGAGGATATTATAAAAGCTGTAAAGGAGGTAGTTAAAGAATGAAGATATTAATTACGGGTGCGGCAGGATATATCGGTTCTATATTGGTACCTGAGTTGCTTAAACAGGGTCACCAGATTACAGCGATTGATAATTTTATGTATAATCAAGCCTCGCTTCTGAATTGCTGTTTTGATAAAAACCTCAAAATTATATGCGGCGATTGCCGTGATAAAGAACTGATAGCAAAACATATAAAGATAGCGGATCTTATTATCCCTTTAGCATGTCTTACAGGCGCTCCGGCTTGTTCTAAGGATACTATCGCGGCCAGGAGTGTAAATCTTGACGCGGTAAAAATGATATCGGAACTCAGAGGCAATGCCCAGCAAATAATATTTCCAACTACTAATAGCGGTTATGGTATAGGCGAAAAGGGTAAGTTTTGTGATGAAAATACCCCTTTAAATCCTATCTCCTTATATGGCAAGCTGAAGGTTGAGGCTGAAGAGGCATTGCTTATTAAAGGCAATGCTATTACGTTGAGGTTGGCTACGGTATTTGGCATAAGCCCGCGTATGCGTCTCGATCTTTTAGTGAATGATTTTACTTATCGTGCGGTGACTGATAGTTTTATTATTCTGTTCCAGGCTTATTTTAAACGAAACTATATTCATATACGAGATGTTGCAAGGGCATTTCTTCATTCAATTGGCAATTTTGAGAAGATGAAGAATGAACCTTACAACGTGGGCCTGAGCAACGCGAATTTGAATAAATGGGAATTATGTGAAGAAATAAAGAAACAGATTAAGGAATTTTATTTTGTTGAGGCAGAGATAGGCGAAGACCCGGATAAAAGGGATTATATCGTAAGTAACAAAAAGATAGAGGAGACAGGCTATAAGCCACAACTCTCATTACAGGATGGTATCTCGGAGTTAATAAAAGGGTATCAAATTATTAGAAGGAACCAGTTTTCTAATGTCTAATATCGACCTATTATTAATTAATCCGGGAGACCGCGCTCAGATGTATGGAAGATTAGGTAGATCCATTTCTGCGGTAGAACCCCCTATCTGGACAGCTTTAATTGCAGCGTTTATAAGGAAAAAAGGTTTTGAAGTTAAGATTATAGATGCTGATGCGGAATCACTCTCTCCTGAGGCAATAGTAGAGATGGCTATTAAAGAGAAGCCTCTTTTAGCCGGAGTTGGGGCTTTTGGCGCTAATCCTTCAGCTTCTTCTACGCCTAAGATGGAAGTTGTTAACAGTGTAGTAAGCAGTTTAAAGAGAAGATCGCCTAATATGAAAGTATTTACATATGGCATACACCCGTCAGCCCTTCCGAAAAGAACGTTTAATGAGGGGGGTGCGGATTTTATATGTAAGGGGGAATGTTTTTACACAATTTATGAGCTTCTTGAAATATTGACAAAAGATAAAAATGCTGAAGATTTTTCTATAAATGGGTTATGTTATAAGAAGAACGGCGATATTGTAGATAACGGCTGGGGCCGTTTAATAGATAATCTTGATAAATTGCCCTTAATCGCATGGGATCTTCTGCCCATGGATAGATACAGGGCTCACAATTGGCATTGCTTTGCCCATACTGAAAACAGAGGCCCTTATGCTGTTATATATACAAGCATGGGGTGTCCTTTTAATTGCACTTACTGCAATGTTCGCAGCCTCTATAATGGTAAGCCGGGCATACGTTTTCGCAGTATAAAACTGGTGGTAGACGAGATAGATATTCTTGTTAATGATTATGGGGTTAAAAATATTAAAATTCTGGATGAGCTTTTTGTTATTAATGAAGAGAGAGTTGTTGAATTATGCGGCTTAATTATTGAGCGGAAATACGACCTTAATATATGGGCCTATGCCAGAATTGATACAATCAATAAAGCTATATTGCATAAGATGAAAAGAGCAGGAATAAACTGGCTTGCATTCGGTATCGAATCAGGAAGCAAGAATGTTCGTAATGGTGTTGCCAAGAGAGGTTTTGATAAAGGTAGAATAATAGATGCAATAAAGATGACTCATAATGCGGGCATACATGCTGTTGGGAATTTTATATTTGGACTTCCCGATGATAATATTGAAACCATGAAAGAGACTCTGGAGTTAGCAAAGGTTTTAAATTGTGAATACGCAAATTTCTATGTGGCAATGGCGTATCCAGGTTCAAGCCTTTATCAGGATTCGCTAAAAAGGGGTTTGAGGCTCCCGGATAGCTGGCTTGGCTTCGCGCAATTTAGCGCGGAAACAGTGCCATTGCCTAACAAGGATTTGTCGAGTGAAGAGATACTTTATTTCAGAGATAGGGCTTTCGATGAGTATTATAGTAGCCCGGTATACCTTAAGATGCTTGAGGATAAATTTAGCTATAGGGCTGTTGAGCACATTAAAGAGATATTAAGACACAAGATACGCAGAAAAATATTAGCTTTTTCTTAACGCCTTTTAAGGAGAGAATAATATGATTATTAGCCGTACGCCATTCAGGATATCTTTTTTTGGTGGGGGAACAGATTACCCAGTATGGTATAAAGAGAATAAAGGTTCAGTCCTGGCAACAACAATAAATAAATATTGTTACATAACATGCAGGTATTTACCGCCGTTTTTTAAACATAAGTCCAGGCTGGTCTATTCCGTGATAGAGAATATCAAGGATGTTTCTGAGATTAGCCATCCGTCAGCAAGGGCGTGTTTGCAGTATATGAAGATTACAAAAGGGGTTGAGATTCACCATGATGGGGATCTGCCTGCAAGGGCAGGCCTGGGAACAAGCTCCTCTTTTACTGTAGGCCTTTTACATACGCTTTATGCGCTAAAAGGTACCATGCCTACCAAGAGACAGCTGGCGCTTAATGCTATTAAGCTTGAGCAGAAAGTTATGGAGGAGAACGTTGGTTCGCAGGACCAAGTTTTAGCTGCTTTTGGCGGATTTAATCTGGTTGAATTCGGCGGGCGAAACCATATTAATGTTTTACCCGTTACTTTAAATGCAAAAAAGCTTAAATTATTTGAGAATCATCTAATGCTGGTTTTTAGCGGATTTTCACGGACCGCTTCAGATATAGCCAGAGATCAGATTAAAAATACCAAAAATAAGAAAAAAGAATTGAACGATATGCAGCAGATGACAGGAGAGGCCTTAAATATTCTTAATAGTAATACTGACTTGCGTGATTTTGGAAAGCTTTTACATGAAAATTGGCAGGTTAAGCGCAGCTTAACGAGGAAGATATCCACCCCATTGATTGATGATATCTATTCTAACGCTAAAGCTGCAGGTGCCCTCGGTGGAAAGGTTTTGGGTGCTGGTGGTGGAGGTTTTATTATAATTTTCGCGAAACCAGAAATTCAGCCAAAAATTAAAAAAAGGCTAAGCAAGCTTTTACATGTTCCTTTCAAGTTCGAAGATTTAGGAAGCCAAATTATTTTTTATAGTCCATATGATTCTTTTGGAAATAGGTAGATGAATAAGGCAAACAAGATGGATGTGGTTATACTGTGTGGCGGTAAAGGAGAACGCCTCAAGGCAGCTGTTAATAATCGGCCCAAACCAATGGCAGAGATTAATAACCGCCCTTTTCTTGATATGCTCATAGACCATGTATCAGATTTCGGATTCAGGCATTTTATTCTATCCACAGGTTATATGGCCGATTTTATAAAAAAATATTATCAGAAAAAACAGACCTCATTAGAATTTCTTTTTTCTGAAGATGAAAGGCCTTTGGGCACAGGCGGTGCGATAAAAAATGCTCAAGCGCTTATCAAGAGTTCAACCTTTTTAGTTTTAAATGGAGATTCTTTTTGCAATGTTGACTTGCAAAAGTTTATGAATTTTCATTCAGATAAGAAGGCATTAGTTTCAATGGCCCTAACTATCGATACTGATCATAAGGAATATGGCACTGTAATATTAGAAGATTCAGGCCTGATTACCGGATTTTATGAAAAATCAGGGAAGTATCGAGTTGGCCTGATAAATACAGGTATATATCTTTTTCAGAAAAAGGTTTTAGCGTTAATGCCAAAGAAAAAAAGTTTTTCACTGGAAACAGATTTTTTTCCAAGCATAACTAAGAACTCATTCTATGGATTTAGAACCAGGCAGCCATTGCTGGATATAGGAACACCAAAGAGGTATGTTAAAGCAAAAGAGTTTTTAAAATAAAATAAGATAAGATTTTAAAGAGGTTAGTTATGAAAAGAAAATATAGATTTCCATTTGGAGCAATGTCTGTTACCGATAAGACCAAAGAGTTGGTATCCAAAGTTGTAGAGACAGGCAGGCTCTCAAGCGGCAGATATGTCAGGGAATTCGAGGCGGCATTTGCCATGCTTATCGGGACAAAAGAGGCAGTTGCCCTTAGCAGTGGGACAGATGCCGATGTGCTGGCCTTAGCGGTATTGTATGATTTTGGCGCGAATCGCGGAGACGAGATAATAATTCCCGCGCTTTCTTTTGTCGCGACAGGAAACGCTGTTTTACAGGCAGGCTTTATTCCGGTTTTTGTAGATGTTAAAAGGGAAACGTTAAATATTGACGTGTCTAAGATAGAAGCTGCTATTACTGATAGAACAAAAGCTATTATGCCCGTTCACCTGATGGGTAAGCCCGCGGATATGGACAGGATAAATGAAATCGCAGGGAAATATAACCTATATGTTATAGAAGATGCGGCAGAAGCGCATGGAAGCCTTTATAAAAGGAAGGCTATAGGTACGTTGGGTGATATGGCAGCATACAGTTTATATGTTGCCCATATGATTTCAACTATTGAGGGGGGGGTGGTAGTAACTAATAACACCGAATACGCGGAAATATTAAGGTCGTTAAGATCGCATGGCCGTGCGTGTAAATGTAAAATATGTTCATTAAACACAAGTGATGCTGATTGCAAAAATAGATTTGATAATGAACAAGGAATGGATATAAGATTTATTTTTGAAAGGATGGGCTTTTCATCAAAAATGAATGAGTTGGAAGCAGTTGTAGGATTAGGTAATATTGATATATACCCGGAAATTTTCAAAAAACGCCGAAAGAACCTAAAATATTTAATGGATAAATTTAATGAATTTAAACCATATCTAGTGACAATTAGTGAAGAAAAACATGAGGTAATAGGCCCACATGCATTCCCTATTATTGTACAGGAAAAAGCAGGGTTTAACCGCAATGAACTTGTACAGTATCTGGAGAAAAAAGGTATTGATTCCAGGAGCCTTTTTCTTTCGATGCCTACTCAGTGTTCTGGTTTTAAATTCTTAAAATACAAATTAGGAGAATTTCCAAATGCGGAATATATGGGGTACAATGGCCTTCATATAGGTGTGCACCAGGATTTAAGCTATAAAGATCTTGATTACTTTTTGAGTGTTGTTAGAAGTTTTATTAAAGAAAAGCTTTGCCTGCGGAGATAAAATACTTATAAACTAAGTGAAATAATGAAAAAAAATTTGAAAATATTACAAAAGATATATAAACTCTGGCCGATTTTAACCTTTCTGCTAATAACATTATTTATATTCAGAAAAGTTTTTTTTAATAATTGCATAAGTAATACTATTACAGGTGACAGTTATCACATGTTTTATGCAGGAAGCTATTATTTCGTATGGGCAATAAAAAGATGTGTATTTCCATTTTGGAACTTTATGATTCTCTGCGGCCATCCTTTTGGGATAAATCCCCCAACTCATATAAATATATTAAATTTTTTAGCGGTATTTCTTGGGCCTAAAATAGCGTGGTCTGTAAGACACATGCTGTGCCTCTTTTTAGCGGGGTATTTCATTTATTTATATGCTAGGCTTATAAAGATTGGCAAATTCAGTTCTTTTATTTGCGGCCTTATCTATATGTTTACATTTAACGTTATCAATAACCATTTTCATTCTGTCTCTTTTTTTATACCTTTGATTTTTATATGCTTTGAAAAAGCTATACGAAATAATAGATATATGTGGATATCTTTTGCCAGCATTTTTACAGCGCTATATTATTTCAATAGTAATCCACAATTTGTGCTTTATATATTTATGTTTAGTTGCTGCTATTTTATATACAGAGACTACTGCATAAGAGGTAAATTTGACATAATCATAATCCTTAAATTTTTAATATTTTTTGGAATATTGACTTTCGCATTCTCATCTATACAGGTTTTAAATATGTTTGAGGTGGCTAAAGATTCTCAAAGAGCTGTTAGTTTTCATACTCAATCCTATGGTACGATGCTGCCCACACATCTTATAACAACTATTTTTCCGAATTTTTTTGAGTCACCTTTCAGGCCCGATAAGCTAAATTTCTTTTTTGGCAGGCCGTGGACTGAGATTGTTAAAAAATTTCCAGCTATATTAGGTATACCTAGCTTATTTTGCGCGCCTTACGTGGGCATATTACCGCTTATTTTTGGAATATTAGCCTTTTTAAAAAGGAGACGCAGAAGTATAGAATCATTTTTTGGGTGGTTTGCAATCTTTACGTTTATTTTTATGTCCACATCTTTTTTATGGCATTTGATTATCAGGCATATCCCATTGCTTAATCAGATGGATCAGTTGCAAAGGATTTTTATAATATATGAGTTTTCGCTACCTATTTTAGTGGGTATCGGGCTTGATATATTGTTAAATGTGGATAACAGGCGCGTATGGCATAAAATAACATGGGTTACAAGTAAAGTTTTTTTATGCGTCACAGGTATTATTGCCGTTATCTTTATCCCTATTCACATTTTTATTACCTGTAATAAAAATCTCTTTTTTGAAACTGGAATGAGCTTAATAAATAAGTATATAATTAATAATCCGGTATATACGGCCCCTATTCAGCTATATGAGCTTAGATTGAGAGAATTCTATCAATTGCTTTGTTCCTGGACAAATGTTTTGGCACCCTCATTTTCTATATCAGCTATAATGATAATTTTATCTGTTTTTATTCTTTATCTATATCAAAAAAATGCACTTAGCAAAAACTTATTCTGTTTCGCGATATCATTTTTGATATTTGGTGATCTGTTCTTTGCTGTGACTCCACGCCTGGGCTTTACGCCCGCGAAAGAGATTGCGCCCACATCTGCTACCGCGGAATTTTTAAAGGCACAACCCGGTTTATTTCGCGTATTTCGATTACAGGATATACGGGATCAACTAAAACCGATGGATCCCGGATCTTTTTTAAGGCCCAATACAAATCTTTTTTATAATATAAGCGTTATTGAAGGATGGCAATCTCTTACAATGAGAAGGTACGTAGAATTTATAAGACTTGTTGACAGGAATATACAGGATACCGGTTTCACAGCGGAGTTTCAAAATTTTGACCAAAGGATAATCAGCCTGATGAATGTAAAATATATTGTAACCTCCCGCAATCGGGATGTGGATAAGGAGTTAAAGCTGGTATTCAAAGATTCCGAATACATGGTTTATGAGAATGTAAAGGTTCTTCCCAGGGCTTTTGTGGTTTATAAAGCGCGGGTTATAGAGGATGAGAAACAGATTCTTTCGACGCTTAAAGACCCCAGCTTTAAATTAGATGAGGAGATAATAATAGAAGAAAAAGCAGGGATTAAACCTGATAAAATACCTAATGGTTTTATCGCGACTAATCCAGAGATCCTGGAATATGGGCCGCATATCGTAAGCATTGTCGCTAATGCGCCTACAGAAGGATATCTTTTTTTAAGCGATTGCTATGCTCCCGGTTGGGAAGTTTACCTAGATGGTAAACGGGATAAGCTTTTAAAGGCCAACTACATATTCAGGGCAGTAAAATTACCGCAAGGAGATCATCTAATAGAATTTATATACAGGCCGTTTTCTGTTAAACTTGGTTTATCTTTGGCTTTTATGGGTATCCTGATTACCTTAATTATTGTATTAATAGAGAAGCGCGGGAGAAAAAATAGATGAAGATATTATTTGTATATCCACCGGCACGTGATATGTCGATACCGCCTTTAGGCATAGGGTATCTATGCAGCGTTTTACGAAAAAATGGCCATGAGCCAGAGGTGTTAGATCTAACAGCTAATCCACTTTCTGAGGAGGAATTATCAGGACTAATTGATGGTTTCGGCAAGTATGATTGTATCGGTATAAGCGCTATTATAACAGCGTATAATTTTGTTAAGAGTTTTTCCTTAAAGGTAAAACTCAAGTTTCATAATATGCCTATTATTGTTGGCAACGCCATATCAAATGCTTGCCCTGAAACATTGCTGAAGGCTTCACAAGTTAATATTGTGGTAGTTGACGAAGGAGAGCTTACCTTAAAAGAGCTTATGGATAATATTAAGAGTCCGGGAAATTTGAGCAATATAAAAGGTATCTTGTATAAGGACAAGGATGGTCGTATACATAAAACCGAACCGCGGGAAAGGATAAAGGATTTGGATTCTCTTCCATACCCCGCGTGGGATTTGTTAAATATACCTGTTTATATGAAAAATTCCGGGTTATATCTTGATAAAGGTATTAAGACAGGGTGGTTTTCTGCTGTAAGAGGATGCCCTTTTAGTTGTGGGTTTTGCTCAAGGCCTTTCGGGCAAAGGATTACGTGCCGCTCCGCAAATAGCTTGATTAATGAGATATTGGAATTCAAAAAGATATACGGCAGCAGCCACGTTTGTATGGTTGATGATGAGTTTATGGCCAATATGAGTTTGGCAAGAGATTTTGCCAAATCTTTGTTGGATAGAAAAGTAAATATTACCTGGAAAGCCAATGGAAGGGTCAATTTTGTCGATGAAGGGCTTTTTAAATTAATGAAGAGGTCGGGGTGTGTAACTTTAGCGTATGGCCTTGAGTCCGGAAGCCAAAAGATATTGGATAATATGAATAAGAGTGCTACCGTGAAACAGGCAAGAGACGCTATAAAAATAACGCGCAGGGCAGGCATAAATATGTCAACGCCTTTTATGTTTGGTTACATTGGAGAAGATGAGCATACCGCAAACGAAACCGCGGATTTTATAAAGGAGATGAAGCTAGAGACTACGAGCCTGTTCTTTACTACGCCGTATCCCGGGACATCCTTGTATGACTGGGCAAAAAAGAATAACAGAATAAAATACGATGAGGATACCTATTTGTCGCTTTTAGGCAATAATGCGGAGAAATTCCTGGTTAATTTAACAGATATGACTGATGAAGAATATCTGAAACTAAAATCTGATGTAGAGAAGAGAATGAAAAGATCTTTACCCTTTAAAATCAAAGTAGATAAATATTTTATAAAAAAGATCTATTATATAAAAGCGAGAATAAGCTTGTATGGGTTTAATTGGATTATAAAAAAAATCATAAAGAAAGTAAGGGGTTTTTCAAAATCGCGCAAATAAGCGAAGAAGAACAGGTCGGTACATGAATATCGGAATAAGAGAAAATTTCTGGAAGACCAGAGCGAAAAATTATGAAAAATTAGAATGGGCCATTAAAGGAGGGTATCTTCATGTTTTTTTAGATTCAGGCGTTTTTTGTTCTGATGATATAGTTTTAGATATTGGGACTGGAACGGGCATTATCGCGCATACTATATCACCTTTTGTTAAAAAGGTATTTGGCATAGATATATCACCCGATATGTTATCTCATGCTTTTAAACATAGAATTGATAATGAAGAATTTGTAAAGATGGATGCGCACAATCTCAATTTTAAGGAAAATACTTTTTCTAAAGTGACAGCACGGATGGTATTTCATCATATATTGGATAATACTCAGGAAGCAATGGACGAATGTTACAGGGTATTGATGCCTGGTGGCAGGATGATATTTTCAGAAGGAGTGCCGCCATCAGAACATGTCAGGCAATTCTATACGGAAATGTTTAAACTCAAGGAAAATAGGCTTACCTTTATGGACAATGGCCTAATGTCTCTTATGAAAAAAGCAGGCTTTAAGAGCATAAATGAGATTATATATTGGATGCGGCAGGCAAGTATAAAAAACTGGCTTGTAAATTCAGGGCTTGATAAGAAAACCCGAGATATAATAATGAAAATGCATAAGGATTTAGACAGACAGGGTAAAGATGACTACAACATGGCAGAAACCGATGATGACTGTCTTATTGATATGAAATTTGTAATTTTGGTAGGCACAAAATAATTTTAAAGGGGTTTTTAATATGGATATTATAATAAGAGCGGATAGGAAAATAGATAATAAGCTTTTAGCTTTAGAATTGCTTGATGGGGAGGTAATCATAGAAAGGCTTCTTAATGCCGCCAAAACAGCCGGCATTAAATATGTAAGTATATTTACCGGGTATAGCGATAACGAGCGCAAGATAGGTGCGCTTAAAAATAAATTTCATTTTAAATTTATCGATTCTTTGGATAATTTGGATAGGCCGCTTATCTTAGATGTTAGTGTTGTTTATCACCCTGGAAAATTATTGGCCCTTTTAGCGTCAAAGAAAAACCCCCAAAAGGCAGCTATATGGAAAATAAGAAGTTTGGAAGATTTAAATTTCGCGCAATCTATGCTCAATAAACGAAATTTTTATCCGTTAGCAAGATATTATCTGGTACCTGTCGCAAAGCTTTTAGCCAAGGCCTTAGAAAAAACAAGGATAACAGCTAATTTTTTAACAATCGCGGACGCATTTGTAGGATCAGTTATATGTTTGGGCCTATTAATATACAATATGCATTTTGTAAAAATATTATCTTTAATAATTCTATTATGGTGGATGCTTGACCACGCTGACGGTTATTTAGCCAGGCTTAAAAACCAGCAAACAAATTTTGGCGCTTTTTTAGATTCATTTTTAGGTAGCCTCTTATGGCATATGATGCATCTTTGCTTATCATTAGGTTTATATTTTAAATATGGCCGGGTTATTTATCTTATTCTTGGAATATTTTATATGTTTGGAAGTTTTATGTTTATATTCTCAAACTATCTCTTAGCGGAATTAAAAGATAATAAAAGCAAAAGCAATAATAAAAAAGTTTCAGTTTTCTCTAAACCACAGGGTGTTAAAAGAATAATATCGTACATGGATGACACAGACGTAAGAATACATATGCTTGCTATAACATGCTTTTTGGGATTACCGGTTATAAGCCTTATATATCATGCGATATATTGCAATTTCAGATGGGCTGTTAATTTTTTATACATTTGTTTAAAACCATTAAAGTTGAATAGATGATAAATCTTACTTTAGGCTTATTAGACACTTCAAGCGGGGTTTCAAATCTTTTATCCGCGGAAGGCCTATCTTATGATGTGCTATATTTAGAAGATATATTGAAAAATCATCTTAGCTTAAAATATAAGATATTGATATGCATAGGTAAGGTAAAAGCCGATATTGGGCGGATTTTGATGCAACACGCCAGGAATGGCTTGTCAATTTTAAGTGATGCGGATTTTGCCAAATCTTTAGGAATAGCTACAGAAGATTGCACGCAAAAGATTTTATCCTGCAATGGTTTTCGTTTGAATTCAAATGAGATAAAGGACAAGATTAATAGAATCGAAAATGGTTATATCGGTATATTGCCATTTTCAATAAAGAGACTTATTTTTGATAATGGAATACGTGAAAATATATTCTTTACAGGTAACAAGCGGGATAATTTTGTAACAGAACGCATAAGCAGAGTTGATAAAGGAAAAATCGCAAAAATTTTTATCAAATTTTTAGAGGAATTACATGTAGCCAATGATATACCATATATCCATAAATGGTACTTCCCGCATAACAAAAAAAGCCTGTTTAGTTTCAGGGTTGATTTTGATGAATACGAAGAAGGTGATTTTAATTGTTTTGTTTACGAAATATCACGTATGAGACAAGCGTTCTCGCTTTTCATAAACTGTGATATTTACAGTCAGCATAGATTGTTATTGCTGGATTTGAAAAAGCGGGGCTTTGATATCCAGTCTCACGGAATGGCCCACCATATATTTAATGGTAAAACGAAAAACAGTAAAAATATCAGTGCGGCAAAGAATTTTTTAGAAAACCTAAGCATTTACCATAAAGGGTTTTCCGCCCCAATGGGAAAGCATAATTCTTTATTATATGATATACTCTATGATTACGGCTATGAATTCAGCTCGGAGTTCTCTTACTTATATGATTTTCTCCCATGTTATAATTTTAGTATAACAGAGACAAAGCGCATATTACAAATTCCTGTCTATCCGATATGCTTGGGCAGTTTTCTTGATAAAGGTTTTTCAGCAAAAATTGCTTTTAAATTTATCATTGATAAAATTGAAGAGCGAATTTCGGCACAACAACCGGCTATTTTTTATGGCCATCCTGTTAAAAGATTAGGAAGATACCCTGAATTTATAAGAGGCATAATAGATTACATAGAAACTCAAAATGATATTTGGGCAGCAAATTTTTCAGACATAAATGACTGGTGGCGAAAAAGAGATTCAGTTTCCCATGAAATATGTTTTGATAGATCTAAATATATGATACGCATTAATAATAATACAACAGATAATGATGATATAGTTTATAGGATTATTTACAAAAATAAGATGTTTTTATTAAATGCAGAAAATATAAAAAAACAAGCCTCTGTTTTGTCAGGCCATTCAGAGAACGCGGACAGGACTTTTGATTTTATTTTCCACAGAGATTTAAAAGCTAATAACCTAAAATTATTAAAAAGAAAGATAGATGACTTTATAAGATGGGAACTGCTATACAGGTAAAGATATTTCAAAAATTGCACGATATAGAAGCTTTAAGAGCGGATTGGGATAATTTACATTCAACTTTCGCTGAAAATAATCCTTTTCTTTCATGGACGTGGATTTATAACTGGTATAAGTATGTAGGCATTAATAAGGGTAAAATATTTTGCCTGGGATTTTATATAGATGAAGAACTTATGGGGTTGGCACCTCTTTTTATCAAAAAAAGAAGAACTCCTTTTTTTAACAAAAGCATGGAATTCGCGTCCCAGGAAGCTTCTTGCTATTTAGGAATACTGTGTAACCGGGTTCACAATGCTATTATCTGGCAAAGGCTTTTTGAATTTTTAATATCAACCAAGACTGCATATGATAGGCTCTTTCTCGATGGTGTTGAGTTGCAAAAAAGAATTTTTCAAGGTGTTGATAAAAGATCGTTTTATTATAAAAGAAGGCACGAAAAAGACTCATGGCGTATCTCTTTGCCCGATAATTTTAAAAAGTACGCGGAGGAATTAGAAAGCAAATTTTCTAAAAAAATATTTTATTATATGCGCAGGCTGAAAAAAATGGATGGATTTAAGTTTAAAATCGCGCAGGAGAGTGACTTTGAAATAAGTTGGCATGAGTTTGTTAAGCTGCATAGAGAAAATATTAACAAAAAAAATGAAGAGACATATTTTTCAGATGGAAGTTTCTGTTCTTTTGCTAAAGAGGCAGCCCGTGGTTTTTTGAAGAATAATACCTTGAAATTATGCAAACTTAGTTTAAATAACAAAACAGCGGCTGTTTTGTGGGGCCTTGAAACAAATGACGATTTTTTTTATATTAATATCGGCCTTGATGCCAGGTATGAGAAATTCAGCATAGGTATAACAATGCCGGCTTTCTGCATAGAATACGCTATTGAAAATAGAAAAAAACATTTCGATTTCTTATCCGGCAGAGATAGGTATAAACAAAAAATGGGAGCTGAAAAAATAGCGCAGTATAGTATTTTAAGATATGCTAACCCTGTAGCAGCTTTACAGGATAATTTTTTAAATTTAATTAATAGGTGAGATATTGAAAGTCAACATAGCAGTTTTAACTTATAATAATCTTGAAATGATAAAAAGATGTTTGCCTTCAATTATTAAATCGGCAGGACAGAGCCGCTTTGATGTGACAGTTACTCTTCTGGATAATGGCAGTACGGATGGAAGTGTAGAATGGGTGGAATCGAAGTTTAATAATGTTGTGATATATAAATCTTTAATGAATAAATTCCTGTGTTCTTATAATGACTTTGCAAAAGAAGTAGAAGATGATGTTATTATTTTGCTTAACAGTGATATAATAACAGGTGATAATTTTATTGATCCCCTGGCCGATATTTTTATAAAAAATGCTGATGCTCTTTTTGCCGGGCCTCAATGCTGGACTTTCGATAAAAGCCAATATGAAGGCGCTATGACGAAGATAAGAATGCACTTTGGTTTTTTCCAGGCCTTTGCCAGATATCCTGGTTATGAGAAAGCCATAAAAAATTCAGGCTATACAGCCTGTGTTGGCTCTGTAGTAGCTTTTGACAGGCTTAAGTTTTTAGAACTTGGCGGTTATGATGAGTTATATTTTCCCGGAAGAATGGAGGATGTGGACTTATGTTATCGTGGCTGGAAGGCGGGTTATAAGGGGTATTATGCACCTGAGTCTCTATCATACCATGAAGGTTTGCATTCTTTTCATAGAGCATTCGGTAAAGATGAGACATTAGAGATGGCATATAGGAATACATTTATATTCATGTGGAAAAATATAACTGATTTTA
Organism: Candidatus Omnitrophota bacterium; assembly: GCA_030593065.1. Lineage (GTDB taxonomy): Bacteria > Omnitrophota > Gorgyraeia > JABMRG01 > JABMRG01 > JAUVHV01. Next base: position 46,852 of record JAUVHV010000007.1, read on the forward strand.
GTATATCATTAAGATGCATTGCTTTCTTACCTGTATGGCTTATATATTCACTGCTTTATAAACCTGTCATAACCCGCGCTTTTATAAAAGCTTTGAGTATGCTTGGTGATATTATTAAGGCTAGAAGGCTTTGTAAGCCACGATTTCGATATACAGACCATTATGTATTCAGGATGGTAGGATTTTGAAGATATCAGCCGTAGTTATTACTAAGGACGAAGAAAAGAACATAAGAAGATGCCTTGAATCACTTAGGTTCGCAGGTGAGATTATCGTAGTCGATGATTATAGCAGCGATAGAACCGTTGATATATGTAAAGAGTTTGGCGCGTTAGTATATAGCAGAAAATTTGATAATTTTTCAAAGCAGAAGAATTTTGCTGTAACCAAATCCAATAATAAATGGGTTCTATTAATTGATGCGGATGAGGTGATTTCAGATGAACTTGCAGCATCAATATGTTATATTGAGCGTCCGAGTGTTGACGCGTTTTATATTAATAGAGCTAATTTTATTTATGGTGATTTTTCTAATTATTCAAACCCTGAATATCACGTAAGGCTTTTTAAGAAAGATAAAGCTAAATATGTAATGCCTGTACATGAACAGATGGTAATAGATGGAGTAACCGGTTTTATTAGTGGGGATATTTTGCATTATTCTATGCCTGATATGAGTGAGCATATTAAAAAGATAAATTTTTATGCGGCAAAGGACGCGGAATATATGAAAAGTACCCATGTTACTATATTCAATTTTATTTGGTATCTGTTTTTAAGGAATATCATTAAATTTATGCAGCATTTTTTTATTAAAAAAGCCTACAGGGACGGACTCAGGGGTTTTATATTTTGTATAAATACGGCTTTTTCGGAATTTTTAAGTTATGCTAAAATTTGGGAACGGGATATAAAAAGATGAAAGTAGCGTTCTATTCATATCCATCCGCATTTCAAAATCCAGGCGGGGGAGAAATCCAGTTGCTTAACACAAAAAAAGCATTAGAAGAAAAAGGTGTTGAAGTAAAACTTTTTGATCAATGGAATGACCGTTTGGAAGATTTTGATATATTGCATATATTCGGTTCAGTGAAGGATTGTATCGGCTTAATGCGGACAGCAAAAAATAAGGGTGTAAAGATAGTCCTTTCGACAATATTTTATTCAAATTTTAAAAGAGCCATATATGAAAGCGGACGCGCGCGCGCTAAAGTCGACCTGCTTTTTAGGCATCTGATTAAATTGGTTTTACCCAATTTCCCATCCGGTAGAAGAGAAACAATGCTTTTAGCGGACGCGCTTCTTCCTAATGGCAACGCGGAAAAGAGCCAATTGATCAGACTTTTTGCTATGCCTGCAAAGAAGATCTTTGTTGTACCTAATGGCGTGGATAAGGTATTTAAAGATGCTAATCCCGATCTGTTTATGAAAAGACACAACATAGCGGATTTTTCCTTAGCAGTCGGTAGAATAGAACCCAGGAAAAACCAGTTAAATCTTATAAGGGCATTTAATAAGATCAGGAAGAACCTTGTAATTATTGGCGATCCTGTTTCAGATTATCCGGATTATTATAAAAAATGCAAAGATACGGCAAGTGAGAATATATATTTTTTAAAAGGCATAGATCATGAGGATCCTTTATTAGCCTCTGTTTATGCCGCTTCAAGCCTTTTTATTGTACCTGGATGGTTTGAAACACCAGGATTGGCCGCGTTAGAGGCCGGACTTGCCGGAACTAAGATAGCTGTTACGAAATATGGCTGCACAAAAGACTATTTTTTGGATTTCGTGAAATATTTTGATCCTTCATCTATTAATGATATTATAAAAGCCGTTGAGATTTCCTATAGAAAGCAGGCTATGCCCGGTTTGTGGGCTCATATACATAATAATTATACATGGGATAAAGTTGCCGACGCTACTTTAAATGTTTATAAAAAAGTAATAGGAGATGATAATTGAAGAAGATACTGTTTGTAATAGGAACGCGCCCTGAAATAATAAAGACAGCGCCCGTTATTCTAACGCTTAAAAAAGATAAGAGATATCATGTAAAAGTATGCTTTACCGGCCAGCATAAAGCTATGGCTGCGCAAATGATAAAAGATTTTAATATAAAAGTAGATTATGATCTTAAATTAATGAAATCAAATCAGACATTGATTCTTACAGCATCTAAGTCGCTGCTGAGGGTTAAAGGAGCATATAAGGATTTTAAGCCCGATCTTGTAATTGTACAAGGTGATACAACCACCGCTTTTTGCGCCGCGCTATCCGCTTATTATTTAAAGATTGAAGTAGCCCATATCGAGGCGGGCCTGAGAACTTATGATAGATACAAACCTTACCCTGAAGAATTAAATAGAGCGATGATATCACGTATAGCGGAAATTCACTTTGCGCCAACGAGGCAATCAAAAGAAAATTTACTTAAGGAAAATATACCCGATAATTCTATAATAGTTACAGGTAATACCACAATAGACGCGCTTATTTATATTAAAAATAAAATAAGGAGTTTTAAGGATCGGAAACTTCGCAATTTACCTGCGGATAAAAAAATAATATTGGTTACCGCCCATAGGCGGGAAAATTTCGGCGAGCCTTTAAAGAATATTTGTAAAGCTCTTAAGAGACTGGCAAAGGAGAATAAAGATATTATTGTAGTTTATCCAGTTCACTTAAACCCGAATGTTTCAGGAACAGTAAAAAAGATATTGTCAGGAGTTAAAAATATTTTTCTTATTAAACCTGTAAATTACACAGATTTTATAAAATTGATGGATTCAGCATATATTATATTAACGGATTCAGGGGGCATACAGGAAGAGGCGCCTTCATTAGGCAAGCCTGTTCTTATATTAAGGAATAATACCGAAAGGCCGGAAGTTGTGGAAGCAGGCTGCGCAAAGATAGTGGGAACTGATATTTCAAAGATAGTAAAAAACTGCAAAAAATTATTTTCCTCTAAGAGGCTTTATCGTCAAATGAGTGAAAAAAAGAATCCTGTGGGAGATGGCAGGGCTTCAGAGAGAATTAAAAAAGAATTGGATAAAATATTATTTTCTGAGAAGAGAAGCGAGAAGATATGTTAAGTGTATTAGTACCTATATACAATGAGGTTCATACGATAACTGAAATAATAAAACAGATAACCAGTGTTTCTGTTGAAAAAGAGATTATACTGGTTGATGACTGTTCAACAGATGGCACGAGAGAGCTCGTAAGAAAGAATTATGGAGATGGCAGAGGTAATATCAAGGTAATATACCATGATAAAAACTTTGGTAAAGGTTCCGCTATAAAGACGGCGCTTAAGCATGCTGAAGGCGGCTATGCAATAATCCAGGATGGTGATTTAGAGTATGACCCAAGTGATTATACGAAGCTCCTTGCTGAAGCGGAAAAAAACAAAGCCGATGTTATCTACGGCTCCAGATTTTTAACTACCTGGCGTAGCACATCTTTGCCGCATTTTTTGGTTAATAAGTTTCTTACTATAGTGACAAATGTTCTATTTGGTTCACACCTTACAGATATGGAGACATGCTATAAGATGATAAGGACAGGCCTATTCAAGAGCCTTGACATAGAATCGCAGCGTTTTGAAATAGAGCCCGAGATTACCGCAAAGCTTCTTAAGAGAGGCTGTAAAATAATAGAGGTGCCTATATCCTATAAAGGCCGCTCATATCATGAAGGTAAGAAGATTACATGGCGCGATGGCATAACTACATTATTCACATTATTTAAATACAGGTTTTTCAGATGAAATATATATTTAAGAAGAGATGGAATATATTTTTAATAAGTTTATTAGACTTTTTCGGTAATATTATTTTTTTACCATTTAAGCTCTTTAAGAAAAAAATTCCCGGTAATATCGGAAAGATACTTATCATCCGCCTCGATCATATAGGCGATGTAGTCTTTTCAACTGTAGTGCCTCAAAACTTAAAGGCCCATTACAAAGGGGCAAAGATCACTCTGCTTGTAGGCAGCTGGGCAAGAGACATAGTAATCAATAATCCTTATATAGATGAAGTAATCTGCTATGACGCGCCATGGTTTGATAAAGATAGAAGGGGGTTATCTGAGATTTTTAAATTCGTAAAATTTTGCGCGGAATTACGCAAGCATAATTATGATATAGGCTTTGACCTTAGAGGAGACTTAAGGCACATCCTGCTTATGGCTTGGAGCGGTGTCAATTTTAAGATAGGTTTTGGCGTAACCGGCGGCGGCTTTATGCTGGATAAAGAGATTAAATACAGGAATAATATCCACCCGCTCGAACATAACCTGGATTTTTTAAGGGGTATGAATATATCTATAGTCAATGACCGTTTACAGCTTTACAGCTCTTCAAAAGAGAAGGCTCTTATAAAGAATTTCCTGCGAAAGAATATGATAGGAGAAGGGGATGCTTTTGCTGTGATACATCCGTTGTCACGCAATATATCGAAAAACTGGCTTGATAGGAGATTTACAAAGCTTATTGCTATACTGAAGAAAGATTATGGATTAAGAACAATTGTTGTTGGTTCAGGAAAAGACAAAAAGCAGATAGATAAGATTATTCAGTTCTCAAGAGTAGATGCTGTAAACGCGGTGGAGAGTGTCTCTCTGGGGGCGCTTTCGGAACTTTTGGAAAGAGCAGGCATATTTATTGGTGTTGATTCAGCGCCAAGCCATATTGCCGCGTTATGCCATAAACCGTCTATTACTCTTTACAGCGGAACAAATAATCCGGATGAATGGGTTATAGTAAGCAAAAACGCGATTATAATACAAAAGGATATCTCCTGCAAGGGCTGTGAGAGAACAGATTGCAGAGATAACATATGCATGGATTTGATTTCAGTCGGTGACGTACTGGAAGCGGTTGACAAGGTATTTAAAAAATGAGAATTGGTTTTGACGCTAGAATGATAGGCCATCCCGGCATAGGAAGATATATAAAAAATCTACTTAATGCCATGACCCAATTAAACTCGAAACATGAATTTATATTGTTTGGAGATAGGCAAAAACTTGTACCTTTTACCTTACATCTTACATCCAAAAATATTATACACTGGAACGCCCCTGTGTATTCTGTTAAAGAACAGATCTCGTGTCCTTTTAAGAGCCATGGGCTTGATATCATCCATATCCCGCATTTTAACGTGCCATTTGGGGTAGATAAAGGTATGGGTATAGGTAAAGGTAAAGAGAAGCTGATTGTTACTATACATGACCTTATCTATACTAAATTTCCTGAGTATCTGCCGTTCTTAAAAAGAAAGATTGCCGGGTATCTGATACGAAAAGCTATAAAAAAATCCGCGACAATTATTACGGTATCAGAGAATACCAAAAATGATATATTAGAGATATTACCTTCCTTAAGCCAAAAAACAGAAGTTATTTATGAAGCAGCGGATCCTGTATTTAAAGTTATAGATGATAAGATTTATCTTGAAAAGATAAAGAAAAAACACAGCTTACCGGAAAAAATCATATTATTTGTGGGAAGTTTAAAAAAGCATAAAAATATAGAAAGATTACTCGATGCTTATAGCAAGGCAAAGAAAAGAACGCCCTGCAACCTGGTGATAATTGGAAGATACCATTCAAAAGAGCCTGATATACTAAAAGCCATAAAAAGCCATGGCGTTATCTATCTTGGTGAAGTATCGGCAGGGGATTTGATCGGAATCTATAATCTTTCAACAATGCTGGTTATGCCATCCTTGTATGAAGGATTTGGCCTGCCAGTTTTAGAGGCTTTTGCATCTGGTTTGCCTGCTATAGTATCAAATTCATCTTCATTACCAGAGGTTGCGGGAGACGCGGCTATTTTATTCGATCCTTATAATGTTGATGATTTGGCAGAAAAGATATATAAGGTTTTTTCTGATGAAAACTTGAGAGAGCGATTAATTAAAAAAGGTTTCAGGCGTTGTGATAATTTTTCCTGGGAAAAAGCAGCCATGAAAACATTGAATGTATATGAACGGGTTTTTAACTAAATATATGAAAATAGCTATTATACACGATTGGCTTACGGGAATGAGGGGTGGCGAAAAATGCCTTGAAATATTTTGCGAACTTTTTCCTGACGCGGTGATATTTACATTACTTCATAACAAGGGTTCTGTTTCGAAAAGAATAGAGTCTATGCCCATAAGAACATCATTTATACAACACCTGCCAAAGTCAGCCGCGAAATACAGGAATTATCTGCCGCTTTTTCCAATGGCTGTTAAAGGGTTTGACCTTACGGGATTTGATCTCATCTTGAGTTCAAGCCATTGCGTGGCAAAAGGAGTTACAGTGCCTGAAAAGGCCCTGCATATATGTTATTGTTATACTCCAATGCGTTATGCCTGGGTATTTTATAACGAATATTTTGGTAAACTTAACGTATTATGTAAAATAATAGTTAAACAGATACTTAATTGGCTCAGGCAATGGGATTTAAGAACAAACGAAAATGTTGACTTTTTTGTCGCGATATCAGATAATATCAAGAATAGAATAAAGGCCTGTTATAACAGGCCCGCGGATGTAATATATCCTCCTGTAGATACAGAGAGGCTCAGTATTTCAACAAAGGATGAGGATTTTTATCTTATTGTCTCAGCCCTTGTGCCGTATAAGCGCCTTGATATAGCGATAGAGGCGTTTAATAAGAGCGGCAAGAGGCTCGTAATAATAGGTACAGGTAATTCCGAAGCCGGCTTAAAAAGAGCGGCTTCCAGCAATATAGAGTTTTTAGGCTGGCTAAGCAACGAAGATATAGCGGATTATTATTCGCGCTGCAAAGCGCTTATCTTTCCTGGTGAGGAAGATTTTGGTATAGTGCCTGTAGAAGCCCAGTCCTGCGGCAAGGCGGTTATAGCGTATGGAAAAGGCGGCGCTCTGGAAACGATAGTGCCTCTAAATCCAGATAATACCTACCTGACCGGCAGGCAGGCAGGGCAAAAGCCCACAGGGGCCTTCTTTTATGAACAGACTTCTGAAGCGCTTATAGGGGCGATAGATATCTTTGAAAAGAATAGAGATAAGTTTGATCCACAGGTAATACGGGAAAACGGCTTAAGATTTAACAGGGAAATATTTAAGGAAAAGATAAGGAAGTATATAGAGGGAAAGATAGATGAAAAGAAGAAGTGATTTTATATTTGAATTAGCGCGGGTTGCGTGTGACTTGTTTATGATAAATTTCGCTTTTCTATTCTCATATTGGCTCAGATTTAATACGGGTATATTTCCTACCCCCTTTGGACGCCCTGATATAAGCGAGTATATGAAGCCCCTCCCAATAATTACTATATTAATTGTATTTATAATGAGATCGTTTAATCTCTATGTTTCAAGAAGAAGGCTTGCGATACTGGATGAGTTTTTTATTATTATAAAAGCTATGACAGTAGGATTGCTTGTGCTTATGGCCGCCACATTTATATACAGGGAATTTACATATTCGCGTATGATGTTATTTGTATGCTGGTTTGATCTTATACTCTTTGTAACCTGCTCAAGGCTTATTATCAACAGATTAAGACTCTCAATCAGATCCGCTAATAAGGATTTTTCCAAGCTTATTATTGTAGGTACAGGCCCCACAGCGCAGGGGCTTATTTCCCATATCGCGAATGATCCTCATTGGAACTATAAGGTAGTTGGTGTTGTATCTGTAAATGGGGAAGACGCCCCATCGGGCATAAAAGCAATACCGGTTTTAGGTGAGCTTGAGGGCATTTCAGATATATTATCAAAGACAGACGCTGAGGAAGTGATGCTTGCAGTGCCTTCTTTAAACCGGGAAAAGATTACAAGGCTTGTATTCGAATGTGAAAAGAGGTTATTAGATTTTCACTTAGTTGCTGATACCTTAGGCATGATAACTTCACAGGTTGATATGGAAAATGTTGATGGTATACCGCTTATGGGCCTGAAAGAGAGCCCCCTGGTCTTTGTATATAATAGATTTATAAAAAGGGTTATTGATATAGCGGGTTCGCTTATAGGAATTGTGCTGCTTTCGCCCCTGTTTTTTATAATTGCTCTGTCGATTAAACTCTTTTCTAAAGGGCCTATCTTTTATCTGCAGAAGAGAGTAGGTGAAGATAGAAAGCGTTTTGCAATTATAAAATTCAGGACAATGATAGATAAGGCAGAGAAGTCTACAGGTATTGTGTGGGCAACAAAGAATGATCCTCGAAGGACAAAGATAGGTACTTTTTTAAGGCGTAATAATTTAGATGAGCTTCCCCAGCTTGTAAATGTACTAACAGGCCAGATGAGCCTGGTTGGCCCGCGCCCTGAAAGGCCGAAATTTGTCGGAAAATTTAAAGAAGATATACCAAGATATATGGCAAGGCATAAGATAAGATCCGGTATTACCGGTTGGGCGCAGGTAAATGGTTTAAGAGGGGACACCTCTATTGAAGAGCGGACGAAATATGATCTCTATTATATTGAAAATTGGTCATTGATGTTTGATATTAAGATACTTATTATGTCTGTCTTCCAGACAATTTTCACAAAATCAGAGCACGCGTATTGATATGAATAGTACAAAGATATGTAATATGATAGATAAGATTATGCTCGTTGCTTTCTATCTTTTAGCAGTGGGGGTAACATTTTCAACCGCGCTCACTGAGATATCTACCATATCTATCATAATACTTATGTTTATAAAAAGGATCCTTACAAAGGATTACAATTTGCCCGGCGGGGCCCTAAGCTATGTATTGTTAGGTTTTGTTATATGGAACTTGTTATCATTTTACAATACATCGTATCTATATGAAAGTTTTAGGGGGTTTTTGAAAGTTTTTAAATACATGCTTCTTTTTATGGCTACAATAGATTATTTTAATTCGCGTCTAAGGATTAAAAGATATATGTTGTACCTGATCAGCGTATCTTTTTTTATCGCGCTTGACGGTATTGTGCAATATCTATTAGGAGTTGATCTTATAAGGCATCGCGTAATAGATCCTTTGGATTATTTGCATAGGGTTTCCGCGTCTTTTGTCCATTCCAATGATTTTGGCGCTTACCTTATTGTCACACTTACTATTTTTTTAAGCCTCTTCTTTTCGAGTACCCGTAAATTTAAGGGGAGGATACTTCTTTTAGTTGCTATCCTGCCGGTTTCGTGGTGCTTTTTAAAGACTCAGTCAAGGGGCGCATGGTTGAGTTTTATCGTTGCTATTTTGTGCCTTTTTAGTATAAAGAGTAAAAAAATATTTATAACTATATTGATATTATTGGCAGCGTCGCCATTTTTTTTGCCGGACAATATAAAGCAAAGGTTTTCTGATTTTTCAACTATTACCACGCAAGGCACTGCCTGGGAGCGGGTAAAGCTCTGGCAGGGGACAGCGCGGATGGTAAAGGCCCACCCGATCCTGGGGTTTGGGGTTAATACATATACTAAGAATTTTCCGGAATATAAACCTGAGAACTATCCTGACGCGAAGTATACGCATAATAGCTATCTTCACATGGCGGGAGAGATAGGAGTTGTAGGGGTTGGAATTTTTATAGCATTTCTATTGTTACTTGTTATCAGCGCGTTAACCGTTATAAAAAAATTGCAACGTGGAATACATAGGGATCTCTATTTAGGGCTTTTAGCGGGTGTCATAGGTTTTTTATGCCACTGTTTTGTCGATACACACCTCTATTCCGTTACCCTTGCTGTATTTCTCTTCCTGTGCCTTGGCCTGATAGTCGCGTTTAAAAAGGTTATTAATGAAGAAACCGCATAATTTCAAAAAGATACAAAGAATCGCTATAATAAGAACAGACCGTATAGGTGAGGTTCTGCTTTCGACACCTGTTGCAGAGGCGCTTTATAAACGTTTTCCAGGCGCGAAAATAGATTTTGTTACATCTTCATATTCTTCTGATATAGTATCCGGCCGCCCGGACATTGATAAGGTTATTATATTTGATACATTTTCAAAGAGATTACCTATATGGAGCGCTGTCAATCTTGCCAATAAATTAAAGACTGGTGACTTTGACATGGCTATAATTTTAAACCCCCATAAGGTTTTGCATCTGGGATGTTTCTTAGCCGGCATACCTATAAGGGTTGGTTTTAATAGGAAATGGCCTTTCCTGCTGACACATAAGATAGATGATAATAGGGATAGTGCCGGGATGCATGAAGTTGAATATAATCTGGAGCTTTTAAGGATTATTGATATATACACAGATAAGATTTCTCCTTCTATGCCGATTACAAGTGAAAGCAGTTTATATGTGGACGGCATACTCAATCAGGCAGGTATTAAAAGCGGAAATAAAATAGTTGCTATTCACCCGGGAAGCAGTAACACTAAAAAACAATGGGGTATCGGAAATTTTAAGAAGATTGCGGAGGTTTTGTCTGAAACGGATAAGATAGATATTGTTGTAATAGGCGATAGATCTGAAAAGCATCTTGGCGCTGAGATAGTATCAGGTAGAAGTAAGAATGTCTATGATATGACAGGGCTCTTTACGATAAAGCAGCTCGCGGCATTCTTAAAGAGAGCGGATCTTCTTATAACTAATGATAATGGCCCAATGCATATAGCCGCGGCTGTTGGGACAAAGGTAGTAGCTATTTTTAATAAGAGCGTACCCGGCTCAAACCCTGTAAGATGGGGGCCGTATGGAGAAGGGCATACGATATTTTATAACCCTTTAGATAAGATAAGCCCGAAAGAGGTAATAATGGCTGCGAAAGACGCTTTATTATGAACGCAATACAAAATAAGAGATTTCTTATTGTAAACCCTTTTGGTATAGGTGATGTATTGTTTACTACGCCCATGATAGAAGCTATTAAAGCGCAAGGTGCTTTTTTAGGTTATGTATGTAATGCAAGATCATCTCATTTGATATTATCAAATCCAAAAGTAGATAAAACATTTGTTTTTGAAAAAGATGAATTTCGCAGGGCCTGGCAAAATTCTAAAATTGGCTGCATAAAAAAAGTATTTAACTTGATTGGTGATATAAAGTCGGAGAAGTTTGATATCGTCTTTGATCTATCTTTATCCAGGCAATATAGTTTTTTTCTCAAAATGACAGGCATAAAAGAAAGAATAGGTTATGATTACCATAATAGAGGAATATTTTACACAAAAAAGATCCTTTTGCCGAATGGATACGAAGGTAAGCATGTTATTGACCATCACCTCGAACTTTTGTCTTGTGCTGGTTTTGATATTTTTAAGGATGCGCGGATGAAAATTTATATTGCCGGCAATGATACACAAAAGGCAGACGACCTGTTATCTGAAAAAGGTATTACAAAGAAGGATAAATATATTTGCGTTATGCCAGGAGCCGGTGCAAGTTGGGGAGATACTGCTTTTAGAAGGCGCTGGCCTATAGAAAGATTTAAAAATATTGTTTCTAAAATATCTAAAGAGTTTAATAGAAAGATAGTATTATTGGGCAGCGCGGAGGAGAAACACTTAAGTAATAACATAGCTTGCGGGGTATCCGGATGTATTAATTTATGCGGTATGACAGAACTTATGGTTTCCCTGGCTATTTTAAAAAATGCGGAACTTTTAATCACAAATGATGGGGGTCCGCTGCATATGGCTGTTGCAGCCGGGACAAAGACTATATCTATTCACGGGCCTGTAGACAGCAGAGTCTATGGCCCATATCCTGTTTCTGATAAGCATTTGATAGTAGAAAATAATAATTTGGATTGCAGGCCATGCTATAAGAATTTTAAATTACCTGCATGTAAAAACATGGTTTGTATAAATAATATCAGCGTAGATGATATGTTTTATAAGGTTAAAAAAATGTTAGGTTAAGCAGATGAATATAAAAACATTAACAGTGCAAATAATGACAAAAAATGAAGAGGGAAAAATACGACGCTGTCTTGAATCTGTAAAATGGGCAGATGAGATAGTAATTATTGATGGTTACAGCACAGACCATACCATTGATATTTGCAAAGAGTATAATGCTAAAATCATACAACATAAATTCAATGGTTCTTTTGAGACCGATTGCAACCTTGGCATTGAGAATGCTACATCAGATTGGATACTCAAAATAGATGCAGATGAGATAGTCGCAGACAGCTTAAGAAAAGAGATAGAGTATATCTTAGAACATGATAGCGAATATTCCGCTTTTAAATTTAGAAGAAAAAATTTCTTTTTAGGCCATTTTATGAAATATGGCGGATGGTACCATTATATACTCAGTTTTTTTAGAAGGGGGAAGGCCCATTACAAAGGGTGCATACATGAGACCCTGGTTGTAGATGGTAAAATAGGGCAATTAGAAGGTGATTGTGAGCACTATCCCTTTAATTCACTTTCAGAGTTTATAGAACGGCATAATAGATATAGCGGAATAGAGGCTAAAAAGATACTGGATTCACAAGGTGTTCTGGATTTAAAGGTTATTATGTATAATCTTAAGATAAAGCCATTGAAAAGATTCTGGAAGTTTTATGTGAAGAAACAGGGTTTTAGAGAAGGTATATACGGATTTATATTTTCAGTGCTCTTTGCATGGGTACATTTTTTAAACTGGGCAAAATACTGGGAATTGGTCAAGGATAGCGGATTAGAGAAAGGATAATATGAGAAGCAAGAGACGGATAGTTTTTTTAGACAGGGATGGCGTTATAAATAAGAACCCGGTTTATCGCGGTTATATTAAGAACAGGTCAGAGTTTAAATTTATGCCTGGTTCACGAATGGCTATCAGGATGCTTAATGAGGCGGAGTTTAGGGTTATAATTATATCTAATCAGACAGGAGTAGGTAAGGGCTTATATAGTAAAGAGGACTTAAAAAATATAACTGAGAAGATGCTTAAGGGGTTACAGAGGTCAAAGGCGAAATTAGATAAGATATGTTATTGCATACATCATCCCGATGCAGGCTGCCTTTGCCGGAAACCCAAGACAGGCATGTTTAAAAAGGCTGTTGGAAAAGTCAAATTCGATCATAAGAATTCATTTTTTGTAGGAGATACAGAGAGAGATACGCTGGCAGGACATAGCTTTGGTGTAAAAGCAATAGCAGTGCTTTCAGGGTATAATAAAAGAAAAGATATTAAAAAATGGGAAGTGCAGCCTGATTTTATTGCAAAAGACCTGCTTGCCGCTGTAAAGCGTATTATATTGCAGGTAAAGGTATAAGCGAGGATTTAAAAAATGAAACCTTTATTAGAGAGATTAAACGATGAAACACTAATATGTGATGGCGCGATGGGTACTATGCTGATACAGAAAGGCATGCCTGAAGGCGAATGCCCGGATTATTGGGGTATAAAGAAACATAAAATATTACGTTTGATACATGATGAATATATAAACTGCGGCGCGGATATGATTATAACCAATACATTTGGCGCTAACTGGATTAAGCTTAAGAAATATAACCTTGAAAAAAAACTGGGCGAAATAAACAGGGTAGCTGTTGAGATTGCGAAAGAAGCTTCAGCAGGAAGAGCTTACGTGCTTGGGGAGATAGGGCCTACAGGTGAATACTTAAAACCCGCGGGTAGTATTGAGGCAGAAGAGATGCTTCATATATTTACAGATCAGGTAAAAGTCCTTGAGGAATCAGGAGTAGATGTTGTTATCTTGAATACTTTTTCCGATATGGAAGAGCTGAAAACCGCTATAATGGCTGTAAAGGAGAATGTTAAATTACCTCTTATCGCGAGCATGACATTTCAGAGACTTGAAACTAAAGGTTTCAGGACAACATCAGGTATAACTATTCCACAGTTTGTAAGCGAGGGCTTATTAGCAGGTTGTGATGTTATAGGCGCGAATTGCAGTGTTACCGGCTTTGATATGGCTGGTATAGTCTCTGGGATAAGAGCCCTTGGGACGGCATTTGTAATAGCCCAACCCAATGCAGGCATGCCAAGGCTTGATAATGGAAAGACTATTTATGGTGAATCGCCTGATAGTTTTGCAAAGAACATACCAAAGATTAAACAGGCTGGAGCCAATATAATAGGTGGTTGCTGCGGTACTACTCCCGAACATATACGGAGAATAAAAGAAGCTGTAAGCTGTAAGTTGTAAGCGGAAAACCTAACCAATGAAAAAAATTCTCATAGTATATGCTTCTGCCGGTGATGGCCATAAAAAAGCCGCGGAGGCTATTTATAAGCAGTTCCCGGATATACCAAGCGGCGCTGAAGTTGTATTTATTGACTCTTTAAATTATACAACACGCTTTTTCAAGTTTTTTTATAGGCGCATATATATAATTCTTATTAAATACCTGCCGTGGTTATGGGGATTTTTTTATCATACACTGAATAACAGGTTTTTCTTTTTGCTGGCAAGCCCTTTTCGCGCTCTTACAAATACACTCAATTCAAAAAAACTTATAGATTTTTTACTTAAAGAACAATTTGATATAATTATCTCAACACATTTTTTCGCGCCGGAGGTTATATCCAGGTTTAAGGAAAAATCCGCGCTACCCGCGTTACTGATAAATGTAGTAACAGATTTTAAGGCCCATCTATATTGGATAGCAAAAAATATAGATAAATATGTTGTCGCGTCAGAATCAGTAAGGCAGGGTTTTGTTGATAGAGGGGTGGCTTTTGAAAGAATATCTGTTCTTGGCGTACCTGTTCGCAAAGGATTCAGCATACCTGTTTCAAAAGAAGCAGCGCGTAAGGAATTGAATCTCCTGGCGGATAAATTTACAATACTTGTAATGGGAGGCGGGCTCGGAGTCGGCCCTATAAAAGAGGTTGTGTCAGATCTGCAGAGGATCGGTTTCGATTGTCAGATCATAGTAGTCTGCGGCCATAACAAGTTACTTGCTGGAAAGCTTGAGGCTATGGCTGTTAATTTTGTAAAGAAAACCTATGTAAAAGGATTTTACCATAATATAGATATGCTGATGGCAGCAAGTGAGATTATGATAAGCAAGGCAGGCGGGGTTACTGTTTCAGAAAGCCTGGCAAAGGGGTTACCCCTAATATGCATCAAACCTATACCGGGCCAGGAATCCGGCAACGCGGAATTTTTATTTAATCACAATATAGGGTTCCGGTTAAAAAATCATGGTGAGATTAATGATACGATAAGTAAGTTTTTTTATTCTGCTGATGGCGCGGGAAACTTAAGGAAGAAGATCAAGAACTTAGCTAAGCCTAATTCCGCGAAAGAGATAGCCGAACTGGCTATGGAGATGATAAGATGAAAAATGATTCCCCGCAAAAAATAGTAAAAGATATAAAAAGTTTTATAGAATTGGAGAAAGAGGCCGGACTCAATGAGGTGGTATTTAAATCGGTTCAAAAACTTCCTGTTGAGGCGCCTCCTTCTGATGAGCCCTGCTTTGTAAAAGATAAAGGAGAGGCCCTCGGCCAGCTAAAGGCGTCTGTTCTGAATTGTACTGAGTGCGCACTTTCTAAATCAAGGAGAAATCCTGTATTTGGAGAGGGAAGCTCCACAGCGGAGCTTATGTTTATAGGTGAGGCGCCAGGGCTGCAAGAGGATATACAGGCAAGGCCATTTGTCGGAAAGGCGGGTACTCTTCTTACAAAAATAATTGAAGCGATAGGCCTGAAAAGAGAAGATGTGTATATCGCCAATTGCCTGAAATGCCGCCCCCCGCAGAATCGCAATCCTCTTCCCTCAGAGGTTATAGCGTGCAGAGAGTTTTTTATAAAACAGATTAAGATAATAAGCCCCAAGGTCATCTGCTGCCTTGGCAAGTTTGCCGCGCAGACCGTTCTTATGTCTGAGGAGTCGATTTCGCGCCTACGCGGTAAATTCTATAATTTTGAAAATATTAAAGTAATGCCTACATTCCATCCTGCTTATCTTTTACGTAATCCACAGGATAAACGCCTGGTCTGGGAGGATATGAAGAAGATACGTGACTACTTAAAGTAAGATATGACTAACCAAAAAGAGCAGCAAAATTATAAAACTCAATATGCTAAGGTTCTATTAAACCTTCCCATAGAAGGCCCGTTTGATTATGCTATACCTGCTGAATTTGAAAAGGATATTGCTCCCGGTAAAAGAGTCTGGGTAAGCTTCGGCGCGCGCAGATTAATCGGGGTTGTAATAGCGGTTACTGATAGGACTGCTCTTAATAAAGTTAAGCCCATATTGGATCTTATAGATGTAGAGCCTGTTTTAAACAAAGAGCAGCTTCAATTAGCGAAAAAGGTTTCAGAGTATTATCTCTGCTCCTGGGGTGAGGCGATAAATGCCGCGGTGCCATCGAGCCTCAAGAATGGAAGAACATCTGTTAAGCCAAGGCATGAAGATGATTACACTTCAATACTGCCTACGGAAGATTTAAAACTTACTCTTGAGCAGAAGGAAGCGCTTAAGGAGATAGAAAAATCTATTGATAAGAGGCAGAGCGATGTATTTCTGCTGCATGGAATCACAGGAAGCGGAAAGACCGAAGTCTATCTCCAGGCCATAGGTAAGGTTCTCAAACAGGGAAGGAGCTGTATCGTGCTTGTCCCGGAGATATCCCTTACCCCGCAGGCCGTCGAAAGGTTCAAGTCTCGCTTTAAGGAACGGGTAGCTCTTTTCCATAGCCGCCTTACCCAGGGCCAGAAATACAGGGAATGGAAAAAGCTTAAAGACGGGATCTGCCATATTGTAGTCGGCGCGCGTTCAGCTATATTTTCACCTATTCAGAATTTAGGGTTAATAATCGTAGATGAAGAACATGACTCCTCTTATAAGCAACAGGATGTTCCCCGGTATAATGCTGTCTCTGTTTCAATTATGAGAGCAAGGCTTAACAACGCTGTTGTGGTATTAGGCGGCGCGACGCCTTCGCTTGAATCATATTTTAAAGCAACCAGAAAAGAGTACAAGCTTATAGAACTTACAGAAAGAATTGAGAAGCGCCCGCTTCCCAAGGTGAAGATTCTCGATATGAGGCAGGAGCTTATTGAGCGAAAAAGAAGGAGAATAATATTTTCCAGGCTTCTTACTGAGCATATAGAGAAGGCCTTAGGCAAAAAGGAGCAGGTGATGCTCTTCTTAAACCGGCGCGGGTTTTCTACATACGCGAACTGCAAAAAATGCGGCTATGTAGAAAGATGTAAAAAATGTAACGTAGCGTTGAACTATCATTCTGATAGAAAGGTATTTCTTTGCCATTACTGTAATTACCAGAAAGAACATATAAATATCTGCCCTTCATGTAAAAGCGCGTATCTGGATTATTTCGGCTTTGGTACGCAGAGAGTAGAAAGCGAATTACATAGATATTTCCCAACAATATCTGTAAGCAGAATGGATACCGACTCTACCAAGAAGCGCGAGTCTCACAAAAATATTTTAAAGGATTTTGCAGATAGAAAGACCCAAATTCTAATCGGAACCCAGATGATTGCTAAGGGGCATGATTTTCCAATGGTTACGCTCGTTGGTGTCGTATCAGCGGATACGGCGCTTAACCTTCCCGATTATCGCGCGGCAGAGAGGACCTTTCAGGTGCTTACACAAGTTGCGGGAAGAGCTGGAAGGGGTTTCTCACCGGGAGAGGTCATTATCCAGACTTATGTGCCCGGCCATTATACAATACAATCAGCGATAAACCACGATTATAAGGATTTTTATAAAAAGGAGATCGTGTTGAGGAAGGAGCTTTTTTTACCGCCTTTTTCAAACATGATATATCTTTCCCTGCGTTCTTACAAGGAAGATCGCGCTAAAGAATGCGCGATGCTTCTCGCGAAGTATCTCTTAAAGAAAAAATTACCCGGCTTGATAAGGCAGGATGGGCCCTGTCAGGCGGTTGTTTATAGGTTGCGCAGACAGTATAGATGGAATATAATATTAAGGGTCAAAGATTTATATGAGTTTAATCCAGGGTTAAAAGCAGCGCTTAAAGGATTCCGGAAGCTGCCGGGAGTGATTCTTACAATTGATGTAGACCCAGCTTGATTCAGCTTAAGAACGGTTCTTGAGGAATACCATGAAAATAATATTTTTTGGAACATCAGAATTTGCCATAGCACCGCTTCGGGCGCTTTTAAGAAGCGGGCATGATATCTCTTTTGTAGTAACGCAACCCAGGAGAGAGAGGGGCAGGGGGCTTAAGCTTTTGCCGACAGATGTAGAGGCCTATTCACAGGAAGAGGGTGTAAAAGTTTCTGCTTGTAAAGATGTAAATTCAAAGGAGTTTATAGAGCGCTTGAAAAGGAGTAGAGCGGATATCTTTATTGTAGTCGATTTTGGGCAGATATTATCAGATGAGCTTTTAAATATACCGAAACTTTTCTCTCTTAATATTCACGCGTCACTGCTGCCTAAGTATCGCGGCGCGGCGCCTATCCAGCGCGCTATTTTAGATGGAGAGAAAGAGACGGGTATTACTATAATGAAAATAACAAGGCCCCTTGACAGCGGTGATATTATAGCGCGGATGAAAGTAGAGATAGAGAGCAATGATGACTCAGTAACATTGCGCAAGAAACTATCTAATCTTGGAGCGGAGCTGCTTATCAGGACACTTAAAAGAATTGATAAGGCTGATGTAACATTTACAAAGCAGGATGAATCAAAAGCGACTTACGCGGCAAAGATTAAGAAAGAGGATGGCCTCATTATATGGATAAGTTCGGGGCAAAGAATTATAAATCAGATACATGCCTGTAATCCATGGCCGTCAGCATATACATATTTTGAGGGAAAGCTGCTTAAGGTACTGAAGGCAGAGGTATTAGGTAAAGATAAAGACGCCAAGCCGGGTTTTGTGGTAGGGGCAGAGAAGGATAAGATAGTAGTAGCTTGTAAAGATGCTTATATATCGATAATAGAGCTTCAATTAGAAGGCAAAAAGCCTCTTAGCGCGGCGGAATTTTTAAGAGGATACCCACTGCCTGAAGGTAAATTTCTCGGTTAAACAATTATGAAAAACAAGTTACACTTTCTGATGGTTATTCACTTTCATCAGCCCGTTGATAATTTCGGTTTTGTTATCGATAAGATTACCGATAAGTGCTATGAACCTTTCCTTGATGTTATATCAGGATTTCCGGATATAAAATTTAATCTGCATTACAGCGGCAGCCTGCTTGAGTGGTTTAAACGTTACAGGCCGTCTATCATGGATAAGATAAAAGCTCTTGCCGTGAAAGGCCAGATAGAGCTTATAGGCGGAGGTTTTTATGAGCCTATATTATCGGCACTGCCGCCTGGAGACGCGAAAGGCCAGATAGATATGCTATCAGATTTTATAAAAAAAGAATTCGGTTTTAAAGTCTCCGGCTGTTGGCTTGCTGAAAGGGTCTGGCAGCAGCATCTGGCGGAAGTCTTTTCTGACGCGGGAATAAAATATCTCATGCTGGATGAGATACACCTGAAATTCTCAGGCTTAAAAAGAAAAGATGTTTTCGGTTACTATGTGACAGAAGAGAACTCAAAGACCGTCTCTGTATTTGGCGCTGATAAAACCTTACGTTATTCAATACCGTTTATGCCGGTTGAGAAGACTATAAGTTACTTAAGGCAGATAAAAGAAGATTTTGCCGCGCGTGTTGTATCGTATGGAGATGATGGTGAAAAGTTTGGCGCGTGGCCTGATACGCATATGATTGTTTATGAAAAAAAGTGGTTAGATAATTTTCTCAAAGCTTTGCGGAAAAGCTCCAGCTGGCTCCAGACAACGACGGTATCAGAATATATGGACAACAACCCTCCATCAGGAAATATATACCTTCCGGATGCCTCGTATCAGGAGATGAATGAATGGTCTCTCTCGCTCAATGCCTTAAAGCGGTTACGGGTTCTGCAAAAACAGCTTAAAGAAAAAAAGAGCGTTAAGCTTATGGAGGAGTTTTTAAGGGGCGGTGTATGGAAAAACTTTTTCATAAAATACCCGGAATCTAATCATATGCACAAGAGAACTCTTCTGGCCAGCCATAGGATTAGAAAGCTGAAAAAGCAAGTTTCCGGATCTGATATTGCGCTGCTTAAACGCGCGAGAAAAGAACTTTATAAGGCCCATTGCAATTGCGCTTACTGGCATGGTATCTTCGGAGGTATATATCTTTACCATCTGCGCGCGGCTCTCTATAGGCATCTTATAGGCGCGGAGAAGATACTCGATGGAATAGAGCATAAGAAGAGGCAATGGTTGAATATCGAAATATCTGATATTGATTGCGATGGCCATGATGAGATATCAGTATCCACAAGAGAGAATAAGCTTATTATCAATCCTGCCATAGGCGGCTCGATAACAGAATGGGATCTAAAGGAAAAGCAGGTTAATATATTGAATATCCTTTCGCGCAAAGAAGAGGGGTATCATAAGGATTTTGAAAGTAGGTATCGTAAGAATATATATTATGATAATTACAGGCGAAAATTATTTATAGACCGTTTTTTAGAAGATAATGTTTCCCTTGGTGAGCTCTTATCCGGCGCCTACAAGGATAGGGGGGAATTCGCGGGCGCGCATTATGATATTGTAAGAACCAGACAGCCTGGAGGGGCAATAACCCTTAGAGGTAAATCTATCGTTTACAACAGATCTATGCAGATAGATAAAACATTTATCACCGGGAAACAGGATAATTGCCTTGAGGTTAAGTATTGCATTAGAAATTTATCTTCATCCAGGGTAAAATTGAATTTTGCGCCTGAGATGAATTTTTCTCTTAGCGATGATAAGATAAGAGAAAGGCTGTGTTCTCTCAACCGGCTTCTTCTGCGGGATGAGATAGAAGGCTTTAAGCTCGCGATAACTTTTTCACGTAAAGCAAAAGATGTTTTCAGGTATCCTGTCAATACTGTATCACAATCGCAGGAGGAACCCGACTATAATTACCAGGCAAGCTGCGTTGTTCCTGTGTTTGATATGATAATAGATAGTAACCGCAGTAAGCATATAACTATAAAGCTTACCGTCCAGCCCCTCTAAAAAATCGCTTGCACTTAAAATCTTTTATGTTATAATAACCTCTAATTCATTATCAGAAAGTTTAATTCTATGCCTGAACTTCGTAAAGATCCTATTATCGGACGCTGGGTTATAATCGCGACCGATCGCGC
>JAUVHV010000023.1 GCA_030593065.1 Candidatus Omnitrophota bacterium
AAAAAAACTTTTAAAAGGTACTCAGATAACATTAGAAAATGGACTGAGAAAACGGCTTGACGTTTATGATAATATCAAAGATGAAAAGGATCGTAAAAAAGCGAAAAGTACATTTTTGTTATCTTATAAATCAATATTCAATGATAGCATGAACGCGGTAATTGCGGAAGTTTGTAGGAACAATAGACTAGCGGCTGAAATAGAGAAATCGGGGTTGACTAACTTCGGCATAGCCCGAAAGAGCAGATTAGCAGAGGAAGATATCAAAGCCGCAATAGACGGGATTATTCAGATTAAAAATGAGCATAAAGATAAGATTGCAAAAGCATTGAATTGCAAAGTTGGGGATATTTTTGATTAATGGCAATAAAAACGAAGGGAGAAGTTATGATAAAACAAAAAGTAACATTAGACGAAACAATAAAATTCCTGAATGAACTAAAGGATATAGACAATAAAGCGTTATGTAGATTGGTTAACCTGAGAGTGTTTTGCAATAAAGATATTCTTAATCATCCTACCGTGCAATGTACTGCTATAAAAAATGACCCTGATAATAGTGGTATCGTCGGGTTTCTCGGCGTATTAAACGGATTGTTTGGCATAGACGAAGAGACTGGTTGGGGTGTAATTAATTTTGCAGGTGAGTATGACGATAAAGTAGAAGAAATACCAAGGCCATTTACTAAGATATTAAAGGTCTTTAAGACAGATTTTGAAAGAATAAAGAACAAACAACCCCAAGTGCCCATCAAACAAGAAATCAAATAACAAATACCAGTATGTTTACACAATGGACAAACGAAAAATCTCAAAAGTAGCAGTATATTTCTGTAATGGGATTGGTAATTGGTTAATGATGACACCAGCCATCCAAGCATTGTCCAAATTATATGATTCTCCTATTGATATTATTATGCCTTCGGAGAATACAGATAGCCGTATGCCAGTTATTCATTCTATTTGCAGAGAATGGGATGTTGTTAAAAACCTTATACTATTCCCCGATCAAGACTTTTATCCTGAGCGATATAAAGTTCTTTTTTCCACTTCTCATTGTGAGCCAAGTATAGCCAAGAAACTATTTGACCAAACAGGGATTAAATACCGTCCGGCTAAATGGTTAGGTGAATGCCTCCATGAGATAGAATATTATATGAATGAAACTTACCGGCTCGGATACAAAGGGCCTATACCTCCCATACAAATTCCTGCTACTGACCAATCAAAACTAAGGGGCGGTACAAAAATAGCCTTTTATAATGGTGCCGCCTCTCTTTCCGAACGTTATCGTTGGGAGCGTAAGAAATGGAACCGTTTTGTAGAGTTAGCAAAAGAATTGCATAATTGTTATGATGTTGATATAATTTATTTAGGAGGGAAGGCAGAAGTTGAAGAAGGTAATGCCTTGGAAAGCAAGTATAAGTTTGTCAAGAACTTCGCGGGTAAGCTTAATTTCCTGGAATCTGTGCATGCTTTAAAGCAATGCAGCCTAATGATATCCTCTGATTCATCTCTTATGCATGCTGCTGAAGCTATTAATGTTCCAGTAATAGCTTTATTCGGGTCAACTATGGTATCTAAGAACCGCCCTTTTTCTGGGGATTATCGTATTATCAGAGGTAATTGTCGGTATTCTCCTTGTCAATATCACCCGCAATTTAATTTATGCAGAGATTATACATGTATGGAAAGTATATCAACGGGTCAAGTAATGCAAGCTGTTATGGAAATGGATAGCGTATTATGCCGGTAAGTAGGTCTCATGATCTTGTACCATTAAATACAGTCAAGGAATATCTGGATGTAACAGATAGTGATACTATCCTTAACCTTCTTATCGCTGGTATGACAGATTTTATAGAAGGTACATTAAAGGGTGATGTATCTAACGGTGGTTATTGTAACCGCAGATTCCTTGCAACGGATTACACATCGGCATTGTATACGGGCAAAGACCGCAAAAACCTTTTATTAAGACAATACCCTATAAATTCTATTACAACAATAGTCTTGGATGATACAACTCTATTCCCAGCTGGTGCCTCTACTTTAAAGGATTTGAACTTTTATATTGATGATGACATAGCAGGAAATTTAATCTATTACTTTATTTGGAATTCATGGTTTCCAAATAACATAGAGATAACGTATAATGCAGGGTTTACGGATATTCCAAACGATATTGTAATGGCGGCACTTAAATTAATTGAGCAAGCATGGAACCAGATAGGCAAAGAAGGCTTTAAATCGGAGAAATTTAAAAATTATTCGTATACAATGGCCGATCTTAACGAAAAAATAGCCTTTGGGAATCAGACTATCGCTGAAATACTTGATAGCCATAAAAGGTCGACGCTGTGAGTTTTAGAGCGTTATTAGATAGAACATGTACGATACAGGAAAAGACTGTAACCCAGTCAGATACTGGATCACCAACGAAAACATGGGCAAATAAAGCCATTAATGTAAAATGTTCTATTCAAACGCTGACAGGAAAAGAGATAAGCCAAGCAAGATCAGAAAAGCTTAATGTAACGCACTTTATGTTTTTTGAATTTAGTGCTGATGTAGTTGCGGGAAATAAAATAATAGAGAACGGTGTAGATTATATAGTGAAACGTGTAGATGATGGAGCCGGAAGAGGTCATCATAAGGAAATATTGGCAGAATTAAGCACGTAAGGAGAAATTTATACGATAAATTCAGTAAAAACACCACCGTAGCCTCTGGTCTTATCGTAATGCCCCGTAGTAGTTGGCACCCAAGCTCCTTAAAACGTATACTTAAGGATAACTTGAGTCTTTTTAGGTTACAGCGCACATCGAGAGATGCAGTCGTATAAGATTATGTTACGGAGTTGCCAGTGTTAGTTATCTGGGTGGGCTCACTTTAAATCGATAAATACGGACGATGAGATCGTGTTGCGAGACAATGAGTATGCCGCAATAGGGGCCCATGGGTGTAACAAACTCAAAGACTATCTGAAAACATTTTAACAAGCTATCGGAAAGACCGAGGCCAGTGAACGTTAATAGCGTTTTGCTGGTCTTTTTTTTGGATAAATCATGCCAATCGGGGGAGCTAGATCAAGTTTTTCATTAGATCCAACAGGGCTGTTTAAGGGGTTGGTTGCTGCCAAGAAAGAATATGATCGACGGGCGTTAAAGGCAATTAAATTAGGCGCACTTTTCTTTGAAGCAGAGATAAAAAAAGAACTGAGCAAACCGGGAACCGGAAGGGCAAGGAAAACAAAGGGTAGAAAAGGTACAAGAAAAGCAGGAGTGACGGCAACGGGAAGGGCTAGGCTTAGAACTGTTAGTGGGTCAAATAGGGCATCAGCACCAGGAGAACCACCCGCAGTTGACTTGGGCAGATTAAGGTCGTCAATAACGCATATTATTCAAAAGGAATTCTTGGTATTT
>JAUVHV010000025.1 GCA_030593065.1 Candidatus Omnitrophota bacterium
TGCCTGCCAGTGCAAAAATAGCCATTGCTCCCTTGCCCGCATTTGATAAGACAAAATGCTTTCCCATGGGATCAACAGCATCCGGCCATGGTGGAGCAAGATAGATAATTAGAAACAGGATAATCCCTATTGACATAAAAAGCAGTCTCTTCCAGTCTAATGGGGGCTTCTCCGGAGCAATGAGAATCTCATCCGGTATCTCCGGGAGGCCTTCGCCCTTTGCAATGGGTTGTTCTCTTTCAACCATAATTCACCTCCCTTATTCTATTACAATTTTGGTAAGTTCATTAAAAACATCGCTCATGCGTAAGACACCTGCCACCTTCTCACCATCCATCACAGGAATAAGGTTAAAGTCTGCCTGGAGCATTATAAAAGCCGCCTTTGAAATAGAATCATTCACATCAACTGTCGCCATTATGGGTGTTAAGACTTCGCTAACAGGTTTTGCTGCTTCTTCTTTACATTTTGATGTAAAGGTTCCTTCAACAAGCGCAGATAAACCGGCATAATCAGCATGTTTAAGGCCTTGGTAAGGCGATTCTTCGTCCTTCCTGAGAAATTTAGGTTCTATGCCGATGAGCAGGTTTTTTAGCCTTAAGACACCCATAAGCTGATAGCTTTCATCAAAAACCAGAACCATACGGTTTTCACCCAGGCCTGCTTCTTGATCATAAACGCTGTGCATCATGGCAATCGCATCCCGAATGCTCATCCAATAAGGAATATGCGGATAATCGGTTATCTTAACTATGAGCTCCTTCACCTTTCTAGCATTTGACATGCTGACCTCCTTTTGGAACAATATAATTTATGATAAAAAGCCAATAATTCTCCTAATATAAAATTCTTTTGATGATAAATATAGAGCAAAGTTTATACCAATCGGCAAAAATAAAATATTTTGTATAATAACTTATTGATATTATAATATTTTGTCTTGTTATTTTAGTTTAGTAAACGACAAATTGAATGATGTATTTCTGGCAAGTTTTTGCCAAGATGGATAAATGTTTGCCGTTTCGAGGATAACCTAAGTCGAGCGATTTTTTGCGAAAAAATGTGCCAAGATCTTGATGCAGCAAGGTTTGCGAAAAGCGCAGGCATACCAATGGATATGTCGAGACTTTTCGCAAGTCCTTGATGCGCAAGAGATTGGTGCAGGTCGAGTAAAAAATCGCTCAATTTAGGGATAAATATATTTGGATTACAGAAGTGATTTGGAGGGCTCTTTTGCGCTAACTGCGGGGTTTGTGAGGAGTCGTTCTTGGAATGTCAAGAATTTTTGAAGCCCAAGCACCTCTTACAATGCCTTAACTGTAAGATAGGCTATGTATCCAACATATCCTGATAAAAGGATAACTCCATCCTTTTTCGTAAGCATGTATTTCTTTCTCATCATTAGCCATGGTAAAAAACTGATGAACATCATAACCAGGTAATCAATTAGTAAACCACTCTGAATAAAACCACCTGGAATCAAAATAGGCCTGACCAGCGAAGCTGTGCCCAGCACACCAAGTATATTGAAAATATTACTCCCCAGAAGGTTGCCAAGGCTGATATCCATCTCCTTTCTCATAGCTGCAACAACTGAAATAGAAAGTTCAGGCAGCGAAGTCCCGAAAGCAACCATCGTCAGCCCGATAAACTTTTCGCTTACCCCAAATATTTTCATTATCTTTACTGCTGAATCAATCAGTATCTCCGCACCTATTACTACGAATAGGATTCCCGCAACAATCAAAGCGATTTGCTTCGCCTTAGAGGAAATATATTCAATTTTATCACCTGCAAGCTCTGAAGTATAGTTTTCTTCGCTTCCTGTATATTTTGTTTCTTTCACAGCAAAGCGATAGTTAAACCAGGTGTAAAGGACGATTCCACACAGCATGGTAACACCCTCGAAGCGCCCGATTTTAGAATTAAGAGAAATAAGCAAGAGGTACAATGAAATCACTATAATAATAGGTATATCCCGCTTAACTACAGATTTATTACTTTTAATGGGCATAAATAAGGAAACAAGTCCGAGGACAAGAGCAATGTTGCAAATATTGCTTCCTACAACATTGCCGACAGCTATCATGCTTTTTTGTTGCAAAGAAGAGATAACACTTACAACGAGCTCTGGTACCGAAGTTCCGAATGCAACAACTGTCAACCCTATAACCAAAGGTGTTAAACCAAGGCTTCGCGCTAGACTGGATGCACCTTTTACAAGCCACTCTGCCCCATAGTAAAGCATCAACAATCCTATAGCAAATAAAGCCCAGGCAAATATCATGCTTTAAATCTCCATTTAGCCGATAACGAAAGTTTCGAAAAAAATAGATTATTTATGTAGTCATCAATTCAGATTTATCAAGTTATCCATAACAAAGGATACGGATTTAACAAAGGATAAAACAATTAATTTCGGTTTTTCATAACTTATAGCGATTTTCATAAATATGTTCCGTTTAAATATATTAGCAATATCTAAACTGAACGTTCTCTTAAGAATAAGTATATATTCGCTTCAGGTAGATCTGTAAAAAAGCTGGGAGGCTATGAGGCCTCGAGTACAGCGCTGAGAGCAGGTATCAGATAATTTTTTTAAAAGAGCCAAATAATAAAGCATCAATTTCTAAACCACTAAGCCTCGGGCTCTGATCAAGCCAGGCACATAGGAGATATGGATCATAGGATAAATGCATCGGCAATTTAGCATCATACTAACTGAGTGGGTATGGTGCCGTTCTCGAAGCTGATTGAGTAATTATATTTTGCTTTTTAAAAAAACTATCTGACACCTGCTCAGAGTGATGAAGAGGAAATTATTGAAACGCTTATTTTAGGTTAGATATTGCTAATATATTTAAACGGAACATTATTCTGACGAACACTATATTTAAACATCATTCAGATCTGGTTACTTGAATCTTTGAACCGTTTGACACGGTTTTAAACTGAGTCGAGTCACCT
>JAUVHV010000021.1 GCA_030593065.1 Candidatus Omnitrophota bacterium
GCCAGTTATTATCAGCTCTCCGGGTGTATATCTGAAAACGTGTTTTTATGGGATAAGATTGGTCTTGAGATGAAAATGCCCAGAGCTGGGCATTTAGAAAAACTTACCTAGAATAAAACTTCAAGGTTAGACGCTGTTTCAGCCCGCATTTTATGATTTCTTCTAATCACTGAGTATAGCTATGAAGTTATAAGAAAATACGGGATAGAGAGAAAGATATCCAAATATCCTAGCCGGCACTTAAACAAATCACTATCTGCCCTGATCAGAGAATCTCTTTAGCCTTTCCACGACCCCACCAGAATAGGCAGGATATTGCTAAAAGAAGACAGGTGGGCAATGCTTTAAACATAGTTGCTCCACTATATTCATGCATGATCCAACTGTACAGCATCCCTAGACCGGAAAATAAAGTAGTCAATGCCATCGACGTTACAAAGATACCCTGTTTTTCAGGCTTACTATAAACCATTAAGGCACCAATTCCCAGTGCGATGATCACACCTCCAGGCCATCGTAACCAGCCGAATTCAACAGGGTTTCCCTTTGATAAACTTACCAATAGGCCAGGAACGAACAAGAAAGCGAACCCATAGACAAACGAAATAACCGCGGAAACTATCAAGGCGAATTTCAAAACTTTAACATTATCATTTTGGGCCATTACATTTCACTTCCTTCCTTCTTACTAGTATAAACGGGCCAAAATAGCGTCTAACTCTTTATGTCCGAACTTACTATTTATTTTAAAATTCTCTAATAATGTCTTTTATCTTTCTTCTAATTATTCATAACCTAAATTTCTCATATCCTTCTATATTTATAATACCACAGAATTTTTAAAAATCCTTCTTTTTAATAAAATAATTTCATAAAAATAAAAAAGCCCTTCGGCAAGACGCCAAAGGGCTTGAAATGTCTTGGCTCCCCCGTCAGTTCTCGAACACAGAGAATATCGACGCTGTCTTTTACGATTTCCGGGCGAAGAGGGCTTCTCGATACCATGGATCTGAAAAGTTTAGCAGGCCTTATGTTGCAAAACAGATCAAAGTGTTTTCTCAATGCCAAAAGAGACGCTCTTTTAGGCTACAACTCGGGGGCAAGTGCTTCCCACTCAGGTCCACTTACAGAGCCGAATAGGATCGCATCACTCGACTCGCATAGGGATAAAGTAGAAGGCGGCAGGGCTTCGCCATGCCGATCGATCGCACAACCGCCTAGTCGTCAAAATCATATGCCAGATCTAAAGAAAATTTCTTCTGAACGCGTCGAGGACTTTGACCGCCTCCTGCATGACTTCAGAGCCGATACCGTCCCCCGGTAAGATCGCAATTTTTTTGTATTATTTTCTGTTATTTTTTAGTTGTAATTCAGTATTGGACCTATTTAACGCATATTCTTCAAATGCTCATGTATGGACTTTGCAGCTATCTTCGCCTGCCCCATGGCGAGAATGACCGTAGCTGCACCGCTTACAATATCTCCTGCAGCCCAAACCCTGTCCTTTGATGTTTTTCCGGTTGCTTCATCAGCAACAATGGTCTTCCATTTTGTCATTTCAAGATCTGGAGTTGTCATTGGCACAATAGGATTCGGTTTATTGCCGAGAGCAGGTATAACGGTATCAGCTTCGATCATAAATTCACTGCCTTCAATCGGTATGGGACGCCGCCTGCCGCTATCGTCTAGCTCCCCCAGCTCCATGCGCAGACATTCGATCCCGGTCACTCTCCCATTTTCGTCACTTAAGATCCTCTTGGGATTTGTAAGAAAATGAAAGACGACCCCTTCTTCTTCGGCATGATGTATCTCTTCGTCTCTGGCCGGCATTTCTTTTCGACTTCGGCGGTACACAACAGTAGATTGTGCTCCCATTCTGACAGCCGTTCTGGCTGAGTCTATAGCAACATTGCCGCCGCCCACAGTAACTGCCCTTTTACTATATATCGGTGATGTGCCGTATTCGGGAAACATGAACGCCTTCATCAGGTTTGAACGGGTAAGATATTCGTTGGCTGAATAAACACCCACAAGATTTTCTCCGGGGATCCCCATGAACATCGGAAGACCCGCACCGGTACCTATAAAAACTGCATCGTATCCATGTTCAAGAAGCTCATCTACAGTTAATAATTTACCGACTATGTAATCTGTGCGGATCTCAACGCCAAGCTTCGTTAAATAGGATATTTCCGCTTGGACGATTTTTTTGGGCAGTCGAAACTCCGGTATGCCGTACATTAATACACCGCCCGGCTGGTGTAATGCCTCGAATACAACAACTTTGTGTCCGAACTTAATAAGGTCTCCGGCAACCGTTAGACCGGCAGGTCCCGCACCGACAACGGCAACTATCTTACCTGTTTCAGGCGCGATCTTTGGGAGCTTGATATTCCCGAATTCACGTTCGTAATCTGCTGCGAACCTCTCAAGCCGGCCGATACTGACAGGGTCTCCTTTGTGCGCAAGAATACACTTACACTCACACTGCGTTTCCTGGGGACATACCCGCCCGGTTGTTGCCGGAAGGCTATCCTTTTCTTTTATTTTTTGAGCAGCTTCCAGGAATTTGCCTTCCTCAATGAGTGCAAT
Organism: Candidatus Omnitrophota bacterium; assembly: GCA_030593065.1. Taxonomy (GTDB): domain Bacteria; phylum Omnitrophota; class Gorgyraeia; order JABMRG01; family JABMRG01; genus JAUVHV01. Next base: position 2,593 of record JAUVHV010000021.1, read on the forward strand.
AAAACCGGGAATGTCTATGTTTACAGGACAACCCTCTACGCATTTAGGGATTTTGCACCTGAGGCAACGCTGGGCCTCCTTTATCGCCAGCTCTTCAGTAAAACCGTATGACACCTCATCGTAATTATGTTTTCTTTCTAAAGGATCCTGCTCCGGCATCTTTTGCCTTGGGATCGCTATTCTTTCTTTTGCATCCATCTTATTTTTCCCTTAGATCATACACTTATGAGCATGGTCATGTCCGTCATGCTCCTGCGGCAAAGCTTCGACCTCCAATTTGGTATATGCCGAACGCCGCTGCATCAGTTCAACCCAATCAATTAAGTGCCCGTCAAAAAAAGGCCCGTCAACGCAGGCGAATTTAGTCTCATCTCCTACAGTCACACGACAAGCACCACACATACCTGTACCGTCAATCATTATCGGATTCAATGCTGTCAGGGTGGGGACCCCTAATCCTTTTGTAGTTTCGCTTACCAGCATCATCATAAAAGTACAACCTATTATAAACGCCTGATCGATCTCTTCCCCGCGTTCCTTAAGCATTGAAAGCACTTCCTGCACTCCGCCTTTTATGCCGACTGAGCCGTCTTTAGTTGCGATCATCAACTCATCACAGTACTGAGACAGTTTATCCTGCCAGTAGAGCAGGTATCCGCTGGAGGCTTCTTCTATGCAAATTACTTTATTCCCTGCGTCTTTTAAAGCCCGGGCGATCGGAAGTATCGCACCGACACCGAAACAGCCGCCCCCGCATACTACGGTACCGTATTTTTTTATTTCGACAGGCATGCCGAGCGGACCTACGAAGTGTAACAGAAACTCGCCTTCATCAAGAAGCACCATTTCCCTGCTCGATCTTCCGGCTTCCATGACATGTATCGTTACTGTGCCTTTTTTATCGTCCCAATCAGCGATAGTGTATGGTATCCTCTCAGACCTCTCATTAACCATGGCGATTACAAACTGACCCGGCTGGCATTTCTTTGCGATATCGGGCGCAAAAACCTCTATCATATGTGTATTTGGAACGATCTCTGTCTTGCTGACGATCTTAAATAAGCGATCACCGGTGATAACTGGAGTTTCTTCGTGCTTTTCGTCTTTCTTGTCTAAAATAGTTCCCAACGCAGAAATAATATCTGCTTTTTTTCGAGATGTTCCCATTTTCCTTTCAATGTCAGAGATAATATTTTGAATAAGGTGTCCGCTTGATAATCTGACAATTTTTTGGACCGCCGCATTTAAATGGTCGGGTTCTTCATATACTTCCGGCAAGATAAAACGGCCAATTGCGCAAAGACGCGCTTCATCCGTAAATGCCGTCGATTCAGCCCCAATTACCCTGCCGTTCTTCATTTTAAGCCTGACTGGACAACCTGCCGGACATATATCACATGTCGTTTCTTCGGTTCTATCCGCTTCGCCATGCCATTTTGCAAATCGATCCGAAAGTGCACCTGTAGGACAAATATCGATACATGCCCCGCAAAATCGGCACCCCGCCTCTACATAACTGCGTAGAAAGGCCGTGCCGATACGCGCGTCTTTCCCTCGGTTAATAAAATCGATGGTGCCTTTTTCATGTATTTTTTTACAAATACGCACACATCTGCCGCAAAGAATACATAGATTATAATCTCTGTCCATAAAAGGGTCCATTCTCTCAAGGGGTAGGTTCTGGTATATGATAGGAAGTTCAAGATCATCTACCTTATATTCTTCAGCAAGTTTTCTGAGCTCACAGGGTTCGCGGTTACTGCAGGACTCACAGCGAACCGTTTTACCTGATTTCGCAGGATTAGGGCGATATTTCTCACAGTCTTCCTTATGAAGACACACGATACACGGGCTGGTATGCCCACTCA
>JAUVHV010000003.1 GCA_030593065.1 Candidatus Omnitrophota bacterium
TATAGCTAACAAGCATATCGAGATTTCAAAGCCATGGGAACTCGCGAAGTCAGGAGAGATAGAACGTTTAAAAGCGGTTATTTATATTCTATTACAGGTTTTAAGTGTTTGTGTATTTTTACTTTACCCATTTATTCCGGATGCGGCTATGCAGATAGCAGGGCAGCTTGGCATGGATATAGAAGAGAAAGATATAAGTTTAAACAATATTGACAATCCTTTAAAGCCCGGTACGAAGATTAAAAAGGTAGATCCTATATTTCCAAGAATACAATAATAGGCTAAATGGAAGATGATAGAGACCCACGCACACCTCGATTTCCCACAATATAACGATGATAGGGGAGCTGTAATAGAAAGAGCTGTCTGCTCCGGAATCAGCGCGATAATAAATGTAGCCTCCAGCCTTAAGGGAAGTTTCTCTTCAGCTGAACTTGCCGAAAGACACAATTGTGTATATGCTACATGCGGTATACATCCGCATGACGCGAAGGATGCAAACGATAACGCGATGGAAAAACTTAAAAACCTGGCATTGTTACGAAAAAAGATAATTGCGATAGGAGAGGTCGGCCTTGATTTTTATAGGAATCTTTCTCCTAAGGATATACAACTCGGCGCGTTTACCAGATTTGTAAAACTTAGTAAGGAACTTAAGCTTCCGCTTATACTCCATTGCAGGGAAGCCAGCCCTTCAAAAAATGAGGCTACTGAGCTTATATTTAAGATAATGGAGGAGAATCTTAAGAGGCCGTTTATCGGGGTAATGCACTGTTTTTCAGGTAATGAGGAGCTGCTCAATAGATGCCTCAATTCAGGGCTTTATGTATCTTATACCTGCAATATCACATATAAAAACGCGGACGGCTTAAGAGAAGTTGTCAAAAAGACCCCTATGGACAGGCTTCTGCTTGAGACAGACTCCCCTTTTTTAAGCCCACAGGCTAAAAGAGGAGAGCGCAACGAACCGTCAAATCTTAAATATCTTGTTGAGCAGATAGCGGAGATTCACAATATAGAAGAGAAAGAAGTAGAGTCACAGACAACCCAAAACGCCAAAAAACTCTTTTTTAATCAAGAACGGTTCTTGATAGGAATATTGTTTATGCCTTTGCCTTTAGCAGCGCTTTGGCTTTTTTTGCCATGAATGTAAATAGACGGCAAAAATACCTGCGCTGCGAAGGCAGAAGGCATAAACAATTATATAAAGTAGTTCCGCAAAACCCCTAATTTGATAAGGATAAGTATGCTGGAAAAGGCCAGAAGCTTTATAAATGAAAACCGTATATATGCATGGATGATAGTCTTTATTATTCTTTTGCAGTCTTTCTCCATCGCTGTAAATAGCGGCGATTTAAATTCCGCTAAAGACCCTTATTACCAGCGCGCGCAATTTAAAATAGAGGTCGAAACAAGACAGGAAGCATTAAGAGAGCGCCTTTTAAATGACAGGGAGCTCGCTTATAATTTTGGCCTTATCTTTATGTTTGTCTTTGGGCTGTTGATAACAGGCATATTCTTTCTTGCTTATTATATCAGCAGGAGAGCCTCTGCCGATATAATACCGTGTACACTCAATCCCCCTGAAACCGGATGGTCCTTATTAGATGTTCTAAAGGTAATAATACTCTTTATTTTCTTCTATTATTCTTTTTTAATAATTGTTTATTTATTAAGCCATCTATCTTCAGCCTCATTACAGGATATGCGTTTTGATATAGTGGTATCTACGGGCTTTATGGATCTCCTGATGCTCTTTCTTATATTGAGAGTCGTGATTTTTAAGCGCCGCCAACCATTAAAGGCTCTTGGCGTATCTTCAAAAAATATTTTACAAAATATACAGGTTGGATTATATTCATATGTAACTTTTTTGCCTATTCTTGCAATACTCTTTTTTTCTGCGATAACGATCGCTGGGTTTTTGAATTATACCCCGCCGCCGCAACCTGTGTACGAGCTTATCTTTAAAGAAGAGAGGCCGTTTTTTTTAGTCCTGACATTTTTTCTAATAGCGTTGCTTGGCCCGATTACAGAAGAGGTCTTTTTCAGAGGGTTTTTATACAGCGCGCTTAAGAAAACCCTGGGTATAGCGTCAGCTATTATTATAAGTGGATTCTTATTTTCGTTTCTGCATATAAACCTTTTAGGTTTTATACCTATACTGGCGCTTGGGGTGTTTCTGGCATATATACGGGAGAAGACAGGCTCACTTGTACCTTGTATTACGGTCCATATAGTGCATAACAGCGCTATCACTTTGATGATGTTCTTTATCCGGGGGGTTACGTCAAAGGCTATATAAAAACAGGGATTTATTATGAAAGCAAAGACAGTATCGTATGTAGATGAGAAACTAAAGATAATAGACCAGCGGGCACTGCCTCGAAAATTCAATATAATAGAATCACGCGATATAAAAGATGTCTATCAATATATAAAGACTCTCGCTATAAGGGGCGCCCCTGCTATAGGTGTCTTCGCGGCATACGGGGTATATATCGGGATCAGAGATATGAAAAGTGATGATAAGAAGGCTTTTTTTAAGCGGCTTCTCAAAACAATCGGCTATATAAAGACAAGCAGGCCAACAGCTGTAAATCTTTTTTGGGCGCTTAACAGGATGAAGAAAAAAGCATTTATAAACAAGGATAAGCCTATATCAGTGATAAAAAAGATACTTATAAGAGAAGCAAAGAAGATACATAGAGAAGATAAACAGATGTGCGAGGCCATAGGTAATAATGGCGCAAGGCTTATAAAATCCGGTGATACTATTCTTACTCATTGTAATGCCGGTTTATTGGCGACAACCGGACTGGGTACGGCGTTATCCATTATTTATAAGGCTCACGCGCAAGGTAAAAACATAAAGGCTTATGTTGATGAGACGCGCCCTCTCTTGCAAGGCGCGCGCCTTACAGCGTGGGAGCTTAGGCAGAAAGGTGTGGATGTAACACTTATATGTGATAATATGGCAGCTGTGGTTATGAAGCAGGCAAAGATAGATAAGATTATAGTAGGCGCTGACAGGATAGCAGCCAATGGTGATACTGCTAACAAGATAGGAACTTACTCCTTAGCAGTACTTGCAAAGGCTCACAATATCCCGTTTTATGTTGCCGCGCCAAGCTCTACATTTGATTTCTCGCTTAAGAGAGGAAGCCAGATACCCATAGAAGAACGTTCAGGTGAAGAGGTCAGAAAGATATCCGGTATATATCACGCGCCAGAGGCTGTAGCGGTCTATAATCCTGCTTTCGATGTTACACCAAGCCGTTATATAAGCGCGATTATTACTGAAAAAGGAATTTTTATTAAACCATACAGGCAGTCTTTAAAAAGTTTATGAATATGAAAAATAGATTATCAAATACCGGTGAATTTGGTTTTATAGAAAAGATAAAAAAGATAACCGGGACAGGCCCGTCTGTAATAAAAGGCATTGGCGATGATTGCGCTGTTTTAAGATATAAAAAGAACAAGCACCTTTTATTTGCCGCGGATATGCTTGTTGAAGGGGTGCATTTTACTTTGAAGAAGGCTAAGCCTGAAGCGATAGGCCATAAGGCGCTTGCTGTTAATATAAGTGATATAGCTGCCTGCGGCGGCATTCCCAGATACGCTGTGATATCAGTAGGGATGCCCTCAGTAACCTCGCATAATTACGCGATTAGATTATACAGGGGCATTAAAAACTTAGCGCGTTGTTTTAAAATAGACCTGGTAGGCGGGGACACTAATTTTTCTAGGAAGCTTATAATATCCATAGCGGTCTTGGGAGAGGTTTCAAAGAGAGACCTGCTTCTTCGTTCAGGCGCGAAGAATAGGGATGTGATAGTATTAAGCGGGGCGCTGCGTGAAAAACCGGATCACCTGATGTTTATGCCCAAGATTAAAAAATCTCAGCTTATTGTTAAAAGCCTTATGCCGAGCGCTATGATAGATATATCAGATGGTTTTTTGTCGGACCTTGGCCATGTACTTAAGGATAGCGGGAGAGGCGCTCTTATCTATGAGTCATTAATACCATGCAAAGATAGAAAATATTCTTTTAATAATCTGCTCAATACAGGTGAGCAGTTTGAACTCTTATTTACCATGCCCGCTAACAGGTTAAAGATGCTGCCTAAAGGCTTTTATCCTGTGGGTGAGATAAGACCTAACAAAGAGGGAATAACTTTAGTAGATAGTTCAGGCAAAAAAAAGAGAGTAAAGCCAAAAGGTTACACCCATTTTTAGATGAAGATTTTTGTTATTTCAAATAGCGCTGAAGAGACAGAGGATTTAGGTGCCAAGCTTGCAAAGCTGTTAAAGCCGGGTGATAATATAGCATTGACCGGTAATCTTGGTTCAGGAAAGACTACCTTTACAAAAGGCTTAGCTCGAGGGTTAAAGATAGAAAGGCCTGAATATGTCAATTCGCCTTCTTTTGTCCTGATGAAGGAGTATGAAGGTAGGGTAAAATTGTACCATTTTGACCTCTATCGGCTCGACAACCTCGAGGATATCGAATATATCAGTATGCAGGAATATTTAGACGGAGACGGGGTTGTGGCCATAGAATGGGCAGATAAGATGAAGATGCTTCTACCTGCTCAATACCTTGAAATCTCCATAGATATAAGGGCTGAAAAAAAAAGAAAGTTTACATTTAAACCTTATGGTAAAAGATACAATAATATTGTCAGCAGATACATCAAGTCTCAAGTTTAGCATAGCTTTGTTAAGAGGGGCTGAACCGATAGCTCAGTTTATTTCCGGCGCCCCTAACAGGCAGTCTTCTGATATGCTCTTGGAGATAGACAAGCTTTTATCAAGGCATTCATACGACATAGAGGATATAGATCTTTTTTCTGTCGGCCTTGGACCGGGCTCATTTACAGGTTTACGTATAGGTGTGACTACTATGAGAGCAATGGCTTTTGCATTAAAAAAACCCATAATAGGTATTCCAAGTATCGACGCGTTGGCGCATGCTGTTACTGATAACCAGCCAGATATCTGTGTTATTATAGATGCGAAACAGGGTAAGGTATACGGACGTTTTTATAAACAGAACAGGGGTGCCGTAAAACCGGTAAGCAAGATACTCTTAGCCCCTATCAATAAGCTGCTTGGCGGGGTAAAGGGGCCGATACTCTTTTCAGGAGATGCCATAACGCTATACAGGGAGGCTATATTAAAAGCAAGGATCCGGGGAGTAAGTTTTGCGCCTGAAAAAACCTGTTATCCTGAGGCAAGAATTATCGGAAATTTAAGTTTTAGTAAATGGAAAAAAAGATACAGGGACAATATATTTACGCTTTCACCCCTTTATATATATCCTAAAGAGTGCTCTATAAAAAAACGTAAAAAAACCGTAGCTCCATGAAAGATTCATACAATAGAAAGTTTTATGTAGGCGATGTAAATCATAACCGACTCTGCTATCGCCCGACATGGATAGAGGTAGATTTAAATGCCATAAGGCACAATTTCTTGCAGATCAGAAAACTTATTGGTAAAGGCACCTCAATCCTTGTGCCGGTAAAGGCAAATGCATATGGCCATGGCATACTTGAGATATGTGATACGCTGGTAAGATCAGGAGTAGATTATCTCGGAGTAGGTACTGTCGATGAAGCTATATTTTTAAGAAGTAACGGTTTTGTCAAGATACCTATATTGATGCTCGGATCTGTGTTAACCTCCGTGGTTGAGCCTATTGTAGAGAATAATATAACGCAGACAGTAGGCGATATGCGATTAGCTTGCGCTGTTGACAGATGCGCTGGAAGAAAAGGCAAAAAGGCAAGAATTCATATAAAGATTGATACAGGTATGGGCAGGATAGGTGTATGGCACGAAGACGCGATGAAGCTGATAAGTAAGATAAACCTGCTTGGCAACGTAAAGATAGAAGGAATATTCAGCCATTTTCCCAGCGCGGATGAGGATAAGCCGCTTACTCACAGGCAGATAAAGGATTTTTTATCACTTCTTCAGGATGTTAAAAAGGCAGGCATCAATATAATATACAGGCATATGGCAAACAGCATGGCTGTCGTGGATTATAAGGCTTCTCACATGAATCTTATAAGGCCTGGGCTTATGATTTATGGCCTCTCTCCAAGGCCCGGCGCTTTCAAGGGTAAGATCAGCTTAAAACCTGCCTTATCTTTAAAAAGTAAGATTGTTTTTATTAAGAATGTTCCTCCGGGGAGGAGGGTAAGTTATCGCGGTACCCACATAACTACCTGCCATACAAGGGTCGCGACTATTCCTATTGGATATGGTGATGGCATAAACAGGAGGCTCTCTAACAAAGGCAGAGTGCTTGTAAATGGAAAAGAGGCGCCGATAATCGGCATGGTCTGCATGGATCAAGTTATGATAGATATTAACCACATAGATCACGCAAAAATAGGTGATGAGGTCGTTATAATAGGTAGTCAAGATAACCTTAGGATAAGCGCGGAGGAGATTGGCCAACTTTGTGATACCATACCATATGAAGTGGTCTGCTGGCTTGATAAGAGAATTACCAGGAAGTATGTATTGTTAAAAAAATAGCTATTTTATTAAAAATGGAGCTTTAGAGAGATTTATGGAGCTTTAGAGAGATTAAAGGGGTTTTACCCATAAAAATTGCCAATATTTTACCTTGACCCATACCCCCAAATACTATATACTCCCATCATAATGTATCAAAATATATCTGATACTATCAAGCAGCACAAATTTTTAATTAGGAGTTACAATGAAAGCTGAGAGATACTATTCCGCAAACGAAGTTGCAAGGCTCTTAAGCATTTCAAAACAGACGTTGGTAAGGTACGAATCTAAGGGTATATTTCCATGCGCAAGACGCAACAAGGTTAATAAGTGGCGTGAATATACTATTAGCGAGATAAATCATTTAAGAAAGATAATAGGCAGGACAGGATAATGGCAAAGGCCGCGGTAGGAATATATATATCAAAAAAGAGTGTGGATATTGTAGAACTTGCGGGTTCAAAGAACGCGCCTGTCTTCTTAAACTTTATTCGCCAGGAGATACCACCCACCCCCACCCCTATTGGTACTGATATTGCGGAGAGGAATCCACCTGAACAAGATCCGATAGCAGTTGCTGTAAAAGAAGGGCTTGAAAAGCTTAATTTAAAACCCCATGCCATACAGACTGTTCTTGCTTCAAATGATGTTATGATACGTTATTTTGATATGCCCCTTTTGCCAAAATCAGAACAACCACAAGCTGTGAGATTTGAGGCGAAGAAATATGTCCCATTTAAACTGGACGAGATAACCAGTGATTTCAAAATCTTGATAGAGCCCAAGAACAAGAATGTCATGGGCATCTTTTTTATAGCCGTAACAAAAGCACATATCAATTCGCATGTAGCGAAATTTAAGGATACAGGGGCAATTGTCACCGGTATAGATATTATGCCATTTGCACTTTGGCGCTCACTATTGCTCCATAAGAAAGTCGACCCAAAAGATAGATCAGTAATACTCTATGCTGATAATGATAGAGAGACTGTTTCAATCCATATAATGGAATCAGGAATACCGTTTATGAGCCGTGATTTCAAGATAACTACAAGTGACAAAGAGGCAGCTTTTGAGAAGATTGTAAGCGAGTTGAGGGTCTCCATGGATTATTACGGCAGGCAGAAGCACAAAGCGGAGATATCGCAGATAATCACTTGCGGCGAAATGCTTTTTTCAGGTTTAGACACGTATATAGCAGATGAACTTAAAATTGCAACAAGCACCCTCTACGGTTTTAACAAGGTAAAAAATGCGGACAAGATTTTGCCATCCGCTATTGTGGCATTTGGTTCGGCGCTTGAAGGCCTGGGAAAATCTAATTATAGTGCAAACTTTTCTCCTCTTAGCGCTACTATAAAACATAAGAAAACATACGGCATTATCGCGATAGAAGTGATAGCTGCGGTAGCTATTGTGATGCTTTTTTACCTGTTTAACTCCTTTTTAATAAGAAACACAGTAACAGAGTTTAAAGCTATAAAGAAGGAGGCAAGCTCTTTTCCCGTAAACACATCACTTTTAAGCCTAAAAAAACTTATTGCCCGCAAAGAGAGCATGCTAAAAGATATTGAGCTTTTAAGGCTTATTGTCAATAACAGGGTTTCATGGGCAGGGAAACTTGTGAGTATAGCGAATGATCTCCCGGTTATAAATAGAGAAACGCCCGGCGGAGTGTGGATAGATAGCCTGGTTATCAAAGAAAGTTTTATACTGAGCGATTCCATCTACCCGTCCGGTATCGCGCGCAAACTTTTTATATCGGGAGGTTCATTTTTATTAGATAGCAGCAAAGAGGCTGTTTATATCAATGGGTTTTTAAAGGCACTTAAGAAGGACGCGATATTTATGGATTATCTGAATAATATAGATTTAGATTCTGTAGATAAAAAAAATATAGAAGGTTATCAGGTATCGGCATTTACGATATCAGCTTATTCAGGTGAAGCAGTCTATACAGGTAATAGGCCGTCTTTATCGAAGAGAGCGGGCAGAAGGTAGATATGCAGAAAAAATTCAACATAAATCTTGATGAGAAAACAAAGGTTATTATAGCGACTGCGGTTATAGTCTTTGTTACGTTTTTTGCCTGCTTAGGTATTACGAAACATCGGATAAGAAAAAGACGTGATATACATTCAAAGATTGGTCAAGAGTCGAAAAAACTTATATTGAGAGATGATATAGATAAGATAGAGAGCAAGCAGAACGAGTATGTTAAATATTTTTATGATACAATGGATCAGGAGAGTTTCAGGTTTACTGTATCCAGGCTTGCAAGGGAGGCAGGCGCGGAGATTATTTCTATAAAACCCTTTAGCCGTAAAAGAATAGCTAATATTTCAAAATATTTTTTGAAGATAAGCTTAAGATGTACATATAATCAGCTCGTTGAATTTATAGCAAAGATTGAGAAACTACCTGAGATTATAAAGATAGAGGAGCTGTCTGTGAAAGGATTATTAAATTTTGAAGGTTATACAACCGGAGATGAAGATAGAGAAAAAGAATTTGCCGAATCTGACACAGAGACAATGGTTTCACTTATTGTAGCTGCTTATTCTACAAAACATTGAAGATATTATGGATAAAGACAGAAAACAACAGTTAATATTGATTATACTTATACCCGTATTTCTGCTTGGCCTATTCTATACTCGCATGCAAAAGGCTTCTAAGGAGAGCAGAGAAGGCGCTAGAGAGAAGAGAGAGATAAGTGAAGATAAAAGGATAGGCCGGATACCGAAACCTACAGGCCTTCAGGATACTGAACATATATTATCAAAGAGAGACCCTTTTAAGGATCTTTTCCAGCTTTATCTCTACAGGATTCGCTTGGTTAAGTCTGAAGAGAAATTAGAGATTCCACTGCCGAAACTTACCATAGAGGGCATAATATGGAATTCGGATATGCCGCAGGCTATAGTGGATGGCAGGGTTGTCAGGATAGGCGATGTTATAAAGAATGTCGAAATTGTCAATATTGAAAAGAGGGGCATAACCGTAAACTTTAATGGAGAAAAGGTATTAATAGAACGATAATGAGAGGAGAGTTTAGAAAATGAATATGAACTCTGGATTTAAATGCAGAAAGACCGGTGTCTTTGTGATTATACTACTATTTTTATTTATAATTACAGGAGATATTCCCGCGCAGCAAAACACTAACATTTCAATGGATTTCCAGCAGGCAGCGCTTAAAGATGTGCTTAAGGTCTTTTCTCAGCAGGCTGGGTTAAATTTCGTTGCGACTGATAATATAGAAAATAAAAGGATTACCCTGTATCTGGATGGTGTTACAGTGCAGGACGCGCTCGATTCTATCATGTTAGCGAATAATCTTGCGTATGAGCAGGCAGAAGGCAGTTCTGTATTTATTGTAAAAGAGACAAGCGGGGCAAGGGTAGATTTGATTACAAAAGTCTATAACCTGGATTTTGCGCGTATATCAGTTTCAGAGGAAGGCGCAACAAGCAATACATCAAACATAGAATCTGTTATTGATAATCTTCTTTCAAAAGGTATTGATGGTGAAAAAATAGGCAGTATAATTGTTGATAAAAGAACAAACAGCCTTATTGTTACTACCATACAGAGTGATTTCTTAGTCATAGAAGAGACTATAAAATCACTTGACAGTATTACTCCGCAGGCGCTTATAGAGGCAGAGATAGTAGAGATACAGACAGGTGCTTTAAAGACACTTGGCCTGGAATGGGGAGGCCCGGATGGAACATTTGTCAGATTTACAGGCCCAACCAAGATTACACATTTTCCGTTTATTAGAGAGACAAATCCATTTTCAAAGAGCCTTTTGGGTAGTGTGACTTCGACAGACTCTACTACAACTGTTAATGATGTAACTACTACCGCATCAAGCATATCACAGATACCGACACTCGGCGTACTTTCTCTGCAGGAGTTCTCTATGGTGTTAAAAGCTATGGAGAATGAGGGGACGGCACATTATCTGGCAAAGCCAAGGATAATGACTGTAAATAATGAGACTGCGGAGATAAGGATAACAGCAGATACAGCTATAGGTATTAAAAAGACAAGTGTAAGCGATACAGGTGAAGTAATAGTAGAGCCGGAGAGAGTAGAGACGGGTATTATGCTTAAAGTTACACCCACAATCAACAAAAAGGGTTATATTACAATGACTATAGAGCCTGAGGTTTCAAGGCCTGTGCAGTCACCATACTTTACAGATTTTGTTGACCCGACAAAGAGAAGCGCAAGGACAACAGTTATGGTAAGGGATGGCCAGGCTATCGCAATAGGCGGGCTCCTGAAGAATTATAAGGAAGATTCGAATAGAAGCGTGCCGGGCTTAAGCAAGATACCTTTTTTAGGCCACCTCTTCCAAAGCAAAAATAATCGTACTGTTCAGACTGAAATAATAGTATTTGTAACTGCTCATGCCATACTCAATGCAGGCGATGCCATAGAGGCTGTCGAAAGTATAAGCGGTTTATCAGGCGGAGGTATTTTGCCCGAATATTCCGCGCCTGTGGATGTGAGAGAGGCAGAGATTAAAAAGACAGTTATGAGGCTCAGGAAGAAGAGGGAGATTGAGCGGTAAGCTTAAATATTATGCGAAAATCAAAACTTAGGCTAGGAGAGATACTTATAAAAGAAGGGTTGCTTACCCAGGCACAGCTTGATGAGGCCTTAAGGTTTCAAAAACTGAGCGGAAGGACCATAGGTGATATAGTAATCGATAGAGGTTTTATAAAGGAGGATGATCTTGCAAATACTCTAGCAAAGCAGCTTGATATACCCTTTGTTTCAATAAGAGACGGGTCTTTAAGCCCATCGAAAAATGATAATTTTGAAAAGCTTATTCCCCAGTCTTTTGCCAGGACCCAGATGGTAATACCATTATCAAAACACTTACAATCGCTTACAGTCGCGCTTGCCAATCCACTTGATCTTTTGGCAATAGACAATCTTAAGAAGATAACAGGTTATGATATAAATCCTGTTATAGCTACTAAAGGTGATATAAGGAAAGTTATATCAAAGTTCTATGGCTCAAAAGATCTTCTGGAAGAGGCTGTTGATAGTTCCTATGATATTGAAGATAACCGGGAAGTTATAAGTGTAGTAGAGAGCAGAGAGAGCCTTGAAGATGTAGTATCAAAGGCAGAAGGAGCGCCTGTTATCAAGCTGGTCAATCTTTTGCTGATTCAGGCAGTAAAAGAGAAGGCCAGTGATATTCATATAGAGCCTTTTAGGGAAAAGATAAACGTTCGTTTCAGGGTAGATGGTATATTGCATAAGATAGCGCCTCCGTCACAGCACCTTTTACCGGCGCTTATATCGAGAGTAAAGATATTATCCAAGATGGATATTGCTGAAAAACGCCTCCCTCAGGATGGTGGTTTTACAGTAAAGATAGAAGACCGGCTGATAGACTTCAGGGTCTCTGTTGTACCGACTATATTTGGTGAAAAAGCTGTAATAAGAATTCTGGACAAAGAATCTATAGCATTTGAATTAGATACGCTTGGTTTTACGCAAGAAGATCTTAGTCTTTTCAAGAAGTCAATTGCTAAGCCATATGGGCTTATATTTATTACAGGCCCTACAGGTAGCGGTAAGTCAACAACGCTTTATTCAGCATTAAACCATATTGTAACGCCTAAGAAGAATATCCTGACAATTGAGGATCCGGTTGAATATCAGATTAGTGGCATAAACCAGACACAGATAAAGCCAAGTATAGGCCTTACATTTGCGGAAGGTTTGCACTCTTTTTTAAGGCAGGATCCTGACATAATAATGGTTGGCGAAGTAAGAGACCTTGAAACAGCAGCTATATGCATAAGGGCATCACTTACAGGGCATCTGGTTTTGAGTACATTACATACCAATGATGCCTCGTCTGCAGTCACAAGGCTTATTGATATAGGGATTGAGCCATATCTTGTTGCGTCAAGCCTTTTGCTTATTATGGCACAACGCCTTGTAAGAAAATTGTGTCCTAAATGCAAACGCCCTGTGAAAATGCCGGAAGATATTGCAAGGCATTACAATATTTCAAAACATGATATATTTGCGGCAGATGGTTGTGATTTCTGTAAAAATACAGGATATAAAGGAAGAATTGCTATACATGAGATCTTATTGGTAAGCCAGGAATTAAGGCAGCTTATTGCTAATCGCGCAGACATATCACAGATAAGAGATATGGCGAAAAGAAATGGCATGAAGACCTTGCCGGAAAACGGACTTGTAAAGGTAGTAGAAGGGGTAACGAGCATAGACGAGGTGATGAGCTCGATATTTGAGTAATATTAGTTAGCGGGTTTCAGGTATATAAGGATATATCAGGAGCAGAGTGTTAACATATAAATATATCGCAAGGGACAAACAGGGAAAACCTAAAGAAGGTTTTCTGGATGTGCATAGCGAAGATGAGCTTGTACGCGCGTTACAGTCGCAGGGGCTTATTGTCGTAAGTTTTGAGCAAGCGGGCAGGATTGATAGTGCTGTAGTCGGGTCTAAGAAAAAATATAGTATGCATTCCGGGGTTAGGTTTGATGATCTTATAACATTTGCAAAGCAGCTCCATACACTTCTTGGTTCAGGAATAACACTGCTTCGAAGCCTTGAGATAATAAGCCTGCAGGTTCAGAGTAAAAATCTTTTTCATACTATTGAGCAGATAAAAAAGGATATATCAGCAGGAAGCAGCCTAAAAGCGAGCATAGTGAAATATCCTAAGATATTTTCTACCTTGTGGGTAAGTATCATAAATACCGGTGAGACAACAGGCCAGCTTCCATTTGCGTTAGAGCAGCTTGTTACCTATCTTGAATCGTCAGCATCTCTGCAGCGTAAAATTAAGAATGCTCTTGTTTACCCCGCAATAGTTGTATCTGTCGCGGTAGCCGCGGTGACTATATTTATAGTAAAGATAATCCCTATGTTCGCGGATATATATAGTGGTTTTGACGCGCAGCTCCCGGCTTTTACACAGGTGATTTTTGCTATATGCCTGAATATCAAACGATATTTACTATTATTCATAGGTATCATAGCGGCAATTGTCATAGGAATAAGTTATTATAGGAAGACCCATGAGGGCAGGAAGCGTATAGATGCTACATTGCTTAATCTTGCAGTCATAGGTAATATTATAAGTCAGATTGCGACAGTAAGGTTTGCGGCGGGCCTGCACATGCTTATAAAAAGCGGTGCCCCTATATTACACGCGCTCGAAATAACATCAGAGATATCAAACAATGTTATTATAAAAGATGCAATTCTGAACGTTAAAGAGAGTGTGCGTGAGGGAAAATCGATGTCAAAGCCTATTATGGAAGCGAATATATTCCCTGATATGCTTGCCCATATGGTAGCTGTTGGCGAGGAATCAGGTTCGCTCGCAAATATGCTGGATAGCGTGGCAAAATTTTACGAAGAGAGAGTAGACGCTACAATAACAAGGCTTACTACAATGTTTGAGCCGGTATTAATAGTAATAATAGGGATTGTGGTAGGCGCGCTTGTAATAGCTATGTTCTTGCCTATATTCGGCTTATCGAGCGCAATAAAAGGATAATTGGTTTAAGTAACTTTATGGCTTGACATAGAGAGCCTGAAGTAGTATAATTTTAAATATGATGAAAAATAAAAACGAAAGGAAAAAAATGCATAGACTAAAAGGTTTTACGCTAATCGAAATTTTGATAGTTGTAATCATTTTAGGTATTCTCGCGACCTTATCTGTCCCACAATTTACAAGAATGATATCACGCGCAAAGATGGCGGAGGCCTGGGCAGGGCTTGGCGGTCTAAGAACAGCCCAGTCCATATACTATATGGAACACGATAATTATGCCCACGCTGTAGCAGATTTAGATTGCGACCCAGTAACCGGGGATTTTACATTTTCAGTAGTTGATGTAGCAGGACCCCTTACTTTTAATGCTATTGCAACCGGTGGAGGAGATGCAGCCGGGCTTATTGCGTGGATGACTCAAGACGGCACCAGGGGCTGTACAATACCGTAATACATACGAACACACATGTTTTTTAAAAAGGGGGCTTATAAAAGCCCCCTTTTTTTAATACTTATTTTTCCCGCATAAAACTATAGCAATTAGGTATACGCAGAGTATTATAAAAAGATAAGGCGTGGAGATCAGCGGGTCAGCAATAGAGAAGGCCTGTTCTGAGTCCTTATTCTTTAATATATATATGCCTGTCCCCTCTTTTTTAAAAGTTCCCACAATACTAAAACAAGATTTTATTATTTTAGAGATCCTTTTAAATTCACCTTCAGGCTCATCTATTATTATCAGTAAAGACCCGTCAGCCAGATTTAATCTTCTATCCTTAGGTTTTATCTCAAGCAGCATGTGAGATAGAGAGGGCCTTTGTGTTACGCACCATAATATCCCTGTGATATATCTATAATTTGACCAGATAAATTCTCCATTATCAGAGTACTTATTAATATAAGAAGATAATTCCTTAAAAAGGTCGCTATTGAACATACCTGAAGATATTATGTATTCCGGCCTTCTCACTTTTCCCTCAAATATCGCCGTAAGCTGCGAATCTGATAGCTCTAAGCGTATGTCATTTTTGTGAAGATTGATACTTGGCGCGAAGATAATAAGATATAATAAAAGAACAAGTGTAAAAAAGGGCAGATATCTTCCTGCGGCACGATTTTTTTTTAAGGCATTATCTACAGTTGTATATAAACTATCAAGCCCTATGGCTGCAAGTATGATAAACCCTATCATGCCTTGCGACGAGAAGAGGCGGAAAGGATATAGTATTCCCATAGGCATGAGAGCAATTATCAATATAATAAATATTTTATATTCATGCATATTTTTTAATACCCTGATAAGCCCTATGATAAGAAATACTACTATTACAGGATAGAATCTGACAGGCATTTGAGCGGTATTATGCCAGGATATTTCGGAAATACTTTTTATAATATGAAGGCACCATGGCAGGCCTATCAAAAGTGTAAAGGATAATAGTTTTATGAACTGCTTTGTATGTATTATACTGCTTATCCAGGCAAGAAGAATAAGCAGTAGAGAGAGCAGGGCTATACCTGTATGCGTATAGAATATAAGCCCCATAATAAGGCTGGCAGTCAGTATATAATTTTTGTGAATAAAAAATACTGCAAGCAGAAGCAATGTAACTGCTATCGTTGCCGCAGGGGTAAAGGATATGCTTATCATAAATAATGAGGCGCATAGGCAGAGGTAGACAGCGAAGAAAGCTGTCCTTTTATTGAGAATATTCTTTATTACATACCATGTTGTATATAGGAAAAGAGCAGGAATTACGCAGCTTAGTATCTTGACAACAGCAATGCCTGAAAACCCTATTTTAAGCAGCCCCAGGATTATAGTGTGTATAAGAGGAGGGTAGATGTGCGGGGCTCCGTTTGGGCCATATTCCCAAAAATTATGCAAAACCAGACCTTCTGCCGCATCGAAGCCCTTTGCAACAGCCAGATGGTAGTACATATCCAGAAAGAATGGCAGCTGCCTCCATTGCAGAATAAATATAAATGAAGATAGGCAGATAGCGAGGAAAGTTAGTACACTCCATATTTTGTTGTCAGGATTGCTTAAAATGTATCTGTCAGCATTGAAATGTATATCCATTTTGTTCTATTATAGAATAAAATCGCGTTTAAGACAATAGAATATTATGGTATAATATCAAACATGAGAAAGCATATATCTTTACTGAGGAATATCCTGCTTGTTTTGTGCTGTATATTTCCTTTGATCTATAGCCTGCGGCAGATATTATGCAATGATATCTGGCTCCATATCAGAACAGGTTCCTGGATATGGAGCCACGGTGGGATCCCTTGTGATCAGCTCTACTCTTTTGTTCTGGGCAATAAGGGGTGGGTCAACCATGAATGGCTCTTTCAGGTGCTCGTCCATCCTTTATATAAATTAGCAGGCGTGAATGGTCTTATCCTGATGCGCCTTGTAATTATATCCGCTATTCTTTGTATCTTCTTTATTGCCGCAAAAAAGTCAGAGCGCTTTCTTTTTCTTTCTGCTTCCGCTCTTGTAATATCTATAGCAACAACTTTCTGCCGTTGGCATATAAGGCCTGAGCTATTTTCACTTCTTTTTATAGTGGTTTTTATATATGTGCTTAAAAGTTACAAAGGGAAAAACTCAATATTTTTCCTTTTCCCCCTGCAGGTATTATGGGTTAATCTGCATGGTTATTTTATCATAGGGCCTATTATTCTTTTCATCTTTCTTGCAGCCAGAACAGCGCAAGCTAATCTTAAACTCCCATTCAGGTGGAATAGCAGCAAGCTTGGCACGCAAGCTTTTAAGAAGCTTGTATCTGTTTTTTTTCTACTAATAGCTGTTTCGATATTAAACCCATATCTTTTTAAAGGTGCGGCTTATCCCGTAAATGTGTTTTTTTCCGCGATAGAGGGCTTTTTTGGCGGTTCTTATGCTTTTAGTTCTGTTAGTGAATTAGCCAATATTCCGATTACGCATATCATATTAAGGCCAAACTTCTCATTGTTAAGTGCTGTTATTATACTCTTCTTTGTCTCTTTTTTGCTTAATCTAAAGAGAGCGGATATTTTTGATCTTATATTATTTATTCTGTTTCTTTTTTTTACCACCGCGGCAAACAGGCATATAGGAATGTTGGCTTTAAGTCTTGGGATATTGACTATTTTTAATCTAAACAGCGCAGAAAGAGAAAAGTTTTTTATACAAGGGATCCGGAGAATAATTGCCGGAAAATTCCTGCTCAGGATAGTATCCATCATCTTTATGCTCTTTTTGATTTATAATCTATTCAATATCACAAAAGGAGCCTTAAGTGTTTTTAATAAGCGCTATATCTATAACCTGAATTGCGATACTAAATCATTTATGTTCGGCAAGAATGAATTTACATTCAATCAGCCATTCGGCGCCGCTGAATTCTTAAAAGAGAACCGCATAAGAGCTAATATGTTTAATTTTTTTAATCATGGCGCTTATCTGATATTTGCCCTTTATCCTGATTGCAGGGTATTTATTGATGGAAGAACAGAGGTGTATGGCGATACATTTTTACGGACATGGCATAAAATACGTCAAAATCCGGAATTGATAGATAAAATAAAGAGTAATCTTGATATCGATTGTGTTGTTTTACCATGCGCCGGCAATTTTACCAGCTCTTTCTTTAAATATCTTTACAATAGCAAAGAATGGAGATTAGTCTTCTTTGATGGAAAGAGCTCGGTATTTCTGGCGGATAATACCAGGTTCAAGGTTATAATTGAGAAAAATGAGGTTAATCTGGATAATTTCCAGGTCAATCCTGACATTGCTTTAATAAGGGCTGCGAGAGAAGAAGGGTTATACCCCGGAATATTTATATCAACAGCCAATTTTTTTTATGAGATAGATATGTATAATAAGGGCCTGGAGGTTATTAATATAGCAGAGCAGATAATGCCCGCTAACTATGCTATATACAATCTTAAGGCTATACTTCTTTTAAGGCTCAACAGGCCAAAGGAATCGATAAGCCAGTTTATCAAGGCCCTTAAACTACAGCCCCGGAATCCAGAGATATACAAAAATATAGGCGGTTTTTATCTTGAAAGAGGAAAACCTGATATAGCCAGGAAATATTTCGAGACAGGCCTGCAAATAGACCCGCGCAATAAGAAGCTTAAAGAGCTTTTGGAGCTTCTAAATAAACCCCGCACTGACCAATTAACCCATAAATAAAATTCCTTTGACATTTAAATGTGCTGTGCTATAATCTATTACTACTAATTATACTATATAGCGAAAGGTTATGATTATGAGAAGCAATGTTATTAAAAAGGGCCTGGAAAGAGCGCCTCACAGGGCACTTTTATACGCTACGGGTATCAGTAAAAAGGAAATGAATAAGCCGTTTGTTGGTATAGCGTCAAGTTTTACAGATCTTATACCAGGGCATGTTGATATGAGGCTTTTAGAGCGCGAAATAGAGCATGGTATATGTTCCGGCGGAGGAAGGCCATTTGTGTTTGGTATACCAGGCATATGCGATGGTATAGCAATGGGCCACGCTGGGATGAAATATTCTCTTCCGTCTCGGGAGCTTATAGCTGATTCAGTCGAGAGTGTCGCGGCGGCCCATGCCTTAGATGGCCTTGTGCTGCTTACAAACTGTGATAAGATAACCCCTGGTATGCTTATGGCAGCTGCACGGCTTAATATACCCGCTATAGTTGTGACAGCAGGCCCTATGTTATCAGGGATGTATAAGATGAAGAGGCGTTCGTTCGTAAGAGACACCTTTGAGGCGATGGCAAAGAGGCAAAAAGGTGAGATATCAGAAGCAGAGATGGAGTGCCTTGAGATCTCTTCCTGCCCTGGAGGTGGTTCCTGCCAGGGGCTATATACAGCAAATACCATGGCTTGCGTTACAGAGACTCTTGGAATGTCTTTACCTGGATGCGCCACTGCTTTGATGAATTCAGCTAAAAAGAAGCGCATCAGTTTTTCCAGCGGTGAGCAGATAGTTACATTGATTAAGAAGAATATCACAACCCGTAAGATTATAAATAAATTATCCATATATAATGCTGTTATGGTGGATATGGCTTTAGGCGGCTCAACAAACACAATGCTTCATATCCCGGCTATTGCGCATGAAGCTGGAGTAGAGCTGAGGCTTGACGAGCTTGATCTGATATGTAAAAAGACCCCCCATATTACAGATATCCGCCCTGGTGGTGAATATTTTATGGAGGACTTAGAATATGCCGGTGGAATACCCGCTGTATTAAAAAGGCTTTCAGCAAAGCTAAAAAATAATATTACAGTAACTGCCGGCTCTTTAAAAGACAATATTAAGAATGCCACTATTTATGACGATGATATCATCCGCCCGATAAGTAAAGCATATCATAAGGAAGGCGGCATCGCTGTATTAAAGGGGAATATCGCTCCTGACGGCTCTGTTGTAAAACAGAGCGCGGTCCCAAAGGCTGCTATGACATTTGTTGGAAAAGCTCTCTGCTTCAATTCAGAAGAAGAGGCAATGAAGGCAATAATGGCGCGCAAGATAAAGCATAGAAGCGTAATAGTTATAAGGTATGAAGGCCCTAAAGGCGGCCCTGGCATGAGGGAGATGCTTGCTCCTACAGCAGCTATAGCTGGTATGGGCTTATCAAAAGATGTAGCATTGATTACTGATGGGAGGTTCTCAGGAGGAACGCGTGGCCCGTGTATTGGCCATATTTCACCGGAAGCAGCAGAAGGCGGAGTAATCGCTATAATAAAAAATGGGGATCTTATTTCAATAGATATACCAAAAAGAAAGATAGAACTTAAGGTATCAAAAACAGAGATTGAAAAGAGAATGCGTATGTGGAGGCCCAGGAGGCCGAAGATAACAACAGGTTACCTCGCGCGTTATTCAAAAATGGTAAGATCCGCGGCTTGTGGAGCAGTTTTGTCAATGTAATAATGATATATGGAGAAGCTATGAGATTAAAAGGCGCAAATATACTTGTCGAGTCATTGAAAAAAGAAGGTGTAGAGATAATATTCGGATATCCTGGAGGGGTATTATTGCCTATATTTGACGTATTATATAGGAAGCCCATCAGGTTTATGCTTACAAGGCATGAGCAGGGCGCTGCACATGCTGCGGATGGTTATGCGCGCGCTACAGGAAAGGTTGGCGTCTGCTTAGCTACATCAGGCCCAGGCGCTACTAACCTTGTTACAGGTATCGCGACAGCATATATGGATTCTGTGCCAATGGTCGCGATTACAGGACAGGTTAAAACAAACCTTATAGGAAGCGATGCTTTTCAGGAAGCGGATATTACAGGTATCACACGTCCGATAACAAAACATAATTACCTTGTAAAAGATGTCAATGAACTTGCGGGTATTGTAAAAGAGGCCTTTCACATAGCGAATAGCGGAAGGCCGGGCCCTGTTTTAATAGATCTACCTGTCGATGTTACGTTAGCGGAAGCAGAGTTTGATTATCCTATTCATCCGGATATCAGAAGCTATAAACCTACATATGAAGGCCATCTCGGACAGATAAAGAAGGCTGCCAAGGCTATAAAAGATTCCCATAAGCCTTTAATATACGCGGGCGGCGGCATTATAATATCCGGTGCCGAGAAAGAGCTTTTCAAATTTGCCAAGAAATACCGGATACCTGTTACAACTACGCTTCTTGGCCTGGGTGGTTTTCCTGAGACCGACCCGCTTTCATTAAAGATGCTCGGTATGCATGGCACAGTTTATGCTAATCACGCTATAATGGAGAGTGATCTTATAATCGCGATAGGATCAAGATTTGATGACAGGGTTACGGGAAAGCTTGATGAATTTTCTCCCCATGCGAAGATAATCCATATTGATATCGATCCTTCAAGCATCAGCAAGAATGTTTATGTAGATATTCCAATAGTTGGTGATGCGAAGAATATTATGAAAAAGTTGAATGAGATTGTCAAAGGCCCCGATACTTCAAAATGGCTTGCGCAGATAGATGAATGGAAGAGAAAGGGGCCGCTAAGGTATGATGATAATTCCGGTATTATCAAGCCCCAGTATGTAGTTGAACAGATATATGAAGCAACAAAAGGCGATGCAATAATAGCCACTGAGGTCGGACAAAATCAGATGTGGGCGGCGCAGTTTTATAAATATACAAAGCCGCGTTCTTTTCTATCCAGCGGCGGCTTAGGAACCATGGGATATGGGCTACCGGCCGCGATAGGCGCGCAGGTAGCAAAACCTGAAAAAATAGTTTTTGATATTGCCGGAGACGGTTCTATACAGATGAATATACAAGAACTTGCCACAGCTGTTACAAACAGACTTCCGATTAATATAGCCGTTCTCAATAACAGTTGCCTTGGCATGGTTAGGCAGTGGCAGGAACTCTTTTATGGCAAGAGGTATTCACACACATGTTTTAATAAGATGTGTCCTGATTTTGTAAAGATAGCCCAAGCTTATGGAGCTGTTGGCATAAGGGTTACTAAAAAAGAGGAGGTAAGGCCAGCTATTAAGAAAGCGATAGCTACTAAGAATACTGTTATTCTCGATTTCATTGTAGAAAATGAGGAGAATGTATTCCCCATGGTTCCTGCTGGTGAAGCTATAAATCGTATGATCGGGGGTATGGCATAATGAAACATATAATCTCAGTTTTAGTGGAAAACAAGTTCGGGGTCTTAGCGCGCGTATCAGGGCTTTTCAGCGCCAGAGGTTTTAACATAAGCTCTCTCGCGGTTGGCGAAACTGAGGATCCTGCTATTTCCAGGATGACGATTATTGTTAAGGGTGATGACAAGATACTTGAGCAGGTAAAGAAGCAGCTGAATAAGCTGATTGATGTGATCATAGTTAAGGATTACATAGAAAAAGAGCATATAGATAGAGAGCTTATACTTTTTAAGGTCAATATTAATAAGCAGAACAGAGATAAGGTTATAAAGATAGTTGAAGAATCACCTGCTCATGCATTAAAGATAAGGACAGATAGCATTATAGTAGAGATTGTTGAAGGCCAGGACGAGATTGATAAGCTATTGAATGCTTTGAAGAGATTCGAGATAAAAGAGATGGTGCGCACAGGGCGCATTGCAATGGAGCTGTGAGAACAACAAGGAGTAACTGATGGCAAAAATATATTATGATAAGGACGCGGATTTAGAGGTATTAAAGCAGAAGAGGGTGGCAATAATAGGTTATGGAATACAAGGCAGGGCCCAGGGCCTCAATCTGCGTGATAGTGGTATAGATGTTGTAGTCTCTGAGCTTAAAGATACACCAAATTATGAACAGGCGGTTAAGGATGGCTTTAATCCTTTACCAGCCCCGGAGGCCACAAAACAAGCAGATGTTATTCAGATTCTTACCCAGGATCATGTTCAGGCACTTGTTTATAATAAAAGTATAGCGCCTAATTTAAAAAAAGGTAATTCACTTGTATTTTCACATGGTTTTAATATACGTTTTAAACAGATAGTTCCACCTGATGATGTAGATGTATTTATGGTTGCTCCGAAAAGTCCTGGGGCATTGGTGCGTAGGATGTATGAAGAGGGCAAGGGGGTTCCATGCCTTGTAGCTATATACCAGGATACAACCGGCAAGGCGCTTGATGTGGCGCTATCCTACGCAAGAGCGATAGGTGGAACGCGCGCAGGTGTAATAGAGACCACATTCGCGGAAGAGACAGAGACAGATCTATTCGGTGAACAGGCTGTACTTTGCGGCGGGGTCACAGAGCTTATTAAAGCAGGTTTTGATACACTTATTGAGGCAGGATACCAGCCGGAGATCGCGTATTTTGAATGTCTTCATGAACTTAAACTTATTACAGATCTGATATATCAGTATGGTATGGAAGGTATGAGAAATCGTGTTTCAGATACAGCGGAATATGGTGACTATACCAGAGGTAAAAGGATTATTAATAAGAGGACCCGTAAAGAGATGAAGAATATTCTAAAAGAGATAACATCCGGCAAATTCGCAAAAGAATGGATAGATGAGAATAAAAAGGGTTGTATTAACTTTAATAAGATGAGAGAGGCTGACAAGGAGCATAAGATTGAGGAAGTGGGTAAGAGCTTAAGATCTCTTATGCCCTGGATGGAGTAATAGAAAAAAGTAATGAAAAAGCAGATTACAATATTTGATACAACTTTAAGGGATGGAGAGCAGTCTCCCGGAGCAAGCCTGCGGAAGAGTGAAAAGTTTGAGATAGCGCAGCAGCTGCATCGCTTAGGCGTTGATGTTATTGAGGCAGGTTTTCCTATTGCCTCACCTGATGACCTGGAGGCTGTTAAACTTATCAGCAAAAATGTGAAAGGCCCTGTTATATGCGCTTTAGCGCGTTCACTTAAAAAAGATATAGATGCGGCTTATAGAGCTGTAAAACCGGCAAAACGCGCGCGTATACATGTATTTCTCGCGACAAGCAAGATACACATGCGGTATAAGCTTAAAAAGGCGGAAGGTGAGATATTGCAACAGGCTGTTAGCGCTGTAAAATACGCGAAGAAATATGTAGATGATATACAGTTTTCACCTGAGGATGCATCAAGAACAGATCCTGATTTCCTTTTTCGTGTAATAGAAGCGGTTATAGACGCGGGCGCAAAGACAGTAAATATTCCTGATACTGTAGGATATGCTATTCCGGATGAATTTGCCAGGCTTATATATAATATAATGCGCAGGGTCCGCAATGTCAACAAAGCGGTAATAAGTGTTCATTGCCATAATGATCTCGGGCTTGCTGTCGCAAATTCACTATTAGCTATAAAGAATGGCGCCTGCCAGGTTGAATGTACTATAAACGGCATAGGTGAACGTGCCGGTAACGCGTCTTTGGAAGAGATTGTAATGGCGATGCGGACACGTAAGGATTTTTTTAACAAAAAGACCGATATAAAGACAAAATATCTTTATAATACCTCACGTATGGTAAGCAGGCTTACAGGTATAATTGTTCAACCTAATAAAGCTGTTATAGGTTCAAATGCTTTTGCTCATGAGGCAGGAATACATCAGGATGGAATATTGAAAAAAAGAGCCACATATGAGATTATGCAGCCTAAAGATGTTGGTTTTGGAGAGACAAAGCTTGTTCTCGGGAAACATTCCGGAAAGCACGCTCTCTTTGTAAGGCTTAAAAAATTGGGATTTAATCTTAAAGAGGATGAATTAAAAAAGGCATTTAATAAATTTAAGATCTTGGCTGATAAGAAAAAACATGTATATGACGAAGATTTAAAAGCTGTAGTAGAAGATGAGATGTGTGCGCAAGGTGAGATTTACAAGCTTCAATACCTTTATATTGAGAGCGGAACGCAGCATGTACCAAAAGCGACAGTCGGACTTGAGTTTGATAGAAAACAGCTCAAAGCAAACGCTTCCGGAGATGGTCCGGTGGATGCTTGCTACAAGGCTGTAGATAAGATAACGGGTTTTCGCGGAAGGTTGACAGACTATAGTATACGTTCAATAACAAGCGGTAAAGATGCTTTAGGCGAGGCCTCGATAAAGCTTATTGTAAAAGGTAAAGTTGTTACAGGCAGGGGTACCAGTACAGATGTTATTGAAGCAAGTGTCAAAGCTTATCTAAACGCCATGGATAAAGTATATTGGGCCCATTCACGTAAGCTTTCGCAGCAACTTTAGATAAAACGATCTTATATGAATAAAAGGTTCTTCCATAAGCTTTATGGATTAATAGGTAATCCTGTTGCGCATAGTTTATCTCCGAATATGCATAATGCCGCATTTGGCAAATTGAACATAGATGCGGTATATCTTCCTTTTCTGGTGAAAAAAACCAGACTAAAAGAGGCGATATCCTCTCTAAAGGAGACAGGGGTTTCAGGTTTCAATGTAACC
Organism: Candidatus Omnitrophota bacterium; assembly: GCA_030593065.1. GTDB lineage: Bacteria > Omnitrophota > Gorgyraeia > JABMRG01 > JABMRG01 > JAUVHV01. The sequence goes on from JAUVHV010000003.1 coordinate 24,975, forward strand.
ATTCCTTTTAAATCTGAGTGTATGCGGTATCTTGATAAGATAGATCCGCTTGCAGGAATGATAGGCGCGGTAAATACTGTATCAGTAAAAAAGGGGTCTTTAATAGGCAGCAATACCGATTACGCTGGATTCCTTAGAAGCCTTAGAGAAGATCTTCAGTTTAATCCGCGAAATAAAAATATATTTATATTGGGAGCGGGAGGCGGAGCAAAAGCCGTTGCTTTTGCTCTCGCAAGTAGTGGATGCAGCAAAATTTCTATATATGATTTAATCAGTTCAAGAGCCAGTGATTTGGCTTGCGCTGTCAGAGAAAATTTCCCGAAACTTAAAACAAAAGCCTCTGCACTTAAAGAGATGCCGGATTTTGTCAAAGATAGCCAGCTTTTGGTAAATTGTACGCCTTTGGGTATGAAGAAAAAAGACCCCTTGCCCATAAATGTGAAGTTACTGCATAAAGGCCTTAAGGTATACGATATTATATATACCCCTTTAAAGACAGAGTTGATAAGAGCCGCGGGAAAAAGGTCTATAAGGGCAACAGGTGGTATCGGGATGCTCCTTTTCCAGGGTGTTTTGGCTTTTGAACTATGGACAAAGAGAAAAGCACCTATCTCATTGATGAAGAAGGAGCTGCTCGATAGCTTAAGATGATAATATTTGCAACCATAATAACAGGCCTTATGATAGGCAGTTTTTTAAATGTATGTATCTATCGAATGCCATCCGAAAAATCTGTTGTAGCGCCTCGTTCATACTGTCCAACGTGTAAACACCGGGTACTATGGTATGATAATATACCGGTTTTGAGCTTTATATTGCTTTTGGGAAAATGTCGTTTTTGTAAAAAAAGTATCTCTTTAAGGTATATTACAGTTGAAGTTTTGACAGCAGTTATTTTTGTTATTCTGGTAAAGGAATTGGGCCTTAACGTGACAACAGTAATTTATATGGTATTAAGTTGCGGCCTGATTATCGCGACATTTATAGATTTTGAACATCAGATAATACCTGATGAGATTACTTACGGTGGAATGATCTTAGGAGTTATCGCAAGTTTTGTGTTTCCACAGCTCCATAATACGTTTAACAGGTTTTACGCGTTACGAGATTCATTATCTGGCCTTATCTTAGGAGGAGCATTGATATACCTGATTGCATCGATAGGAACAATAGTATTCAGGAAGAAGCTGAAAAAGATAGGCCAGGAGAGCGCTATGGGTGGAGGAGATATTAAATACATGGCCATGATAGGGGCTTTCCTGGGATGGCAGGGCGCAATATTTGTATTTTTTTTAGCCCCATTTTTTGGCTCATTTGTCGGCATTATAGAAAAATTACGTAAAAGAGCGGATGTTATACCTTATGGCCCGTATCTCTCAATAGCAACTCTCGTTGTCATTTTATGGGGAGATAGAATTTTACGGAAGATATTGCCATACTAACACTTGACCCTGTTTCCGTTTCAATCGGGACAGTGGGATGTAGCAAGCCATTGTCCTGATTGGAACAGAAACAGGGTCAGGGAGCTATTTTAATAATAAGGGGAGAGAGCAATGTTAAGATACCTGACAGCAGGAGAGTCGCACGGAAAAGCACTGATAGCTATATTAGAGGGCATGCCGGCAGGTTTAAAGCTTGATACCAAACTGATAGATAAAGAGCTTAAACGCAGGCAGCAGGGTTATGGCAGAGGCAAAAGGATGGAGATAGAGTCTGATAAGGTTGAAATATTATCCGGCATAAGAAAGGGTGTTACCATAGGAAGCCCTATTGCGGTTGCCATTAAAAATAAGGATTTTAAGATTGATAAGCTCGGCAGTGTGGTATGTCCAAGGCCCGGGCACGCGGATTTAGCAGGTATGATCAAATATGCTACTATTGACGCAAGAGATATACTTGAGCGTTCCAGCGCGAGAGAGACAGCGGCAAGAGTTGCGATAGGTGCTGTCTGCAAGATTTTCTTAAGTGAATTTAAGATAGTTGTATTCAGCCATACAAAATATATAGGTGATATAGAAGCTGATGTTGAAGAACTATCATTAAAAACCATAAAACAAAAAATATCCAATTCCTGTTTAAATTGCGCTGATAGATCATCAGAATCTTTAATGAAACATAGGATTGATCAGGCAAAAAAGAGCGGCGATACGCTTGGCGGAGGATTTGAGGTTATAGGTTTAAATATTATGCCGGGATTAGGAAGCCATGTTCATTACGACAGAAAGATTGACGCGAGATTGGCATTAGAGCTCATGTCCATACAGGCGATAAAAGGCGTTGAATTTGGCGTAGGTTTTTTGGGTACACAACTTCCTGGTTCAGAATTTCATGATGAGATAATTCTAAAAGGAAAGGTTCTTACAAGGCGTACAAATAATGCCGGCGGAATAGAAGGGGGCATCACTAACGGTGAGCCTTTAAGGGTAAGCTGCGCGATGAAGCCCATAGCCACTCTTATGAACCCGCTTCTTTCTGTAGATATGAGAACCGGTAAAGTCAAAAAGGCCAGTACTGAGCGTTCAGATGTATGTGCCTTGCCGGCAGCGAGTGTTGTTGCGGAGAATGTATCCGCATTTGTGCTTGCGCAGGCTATCTTAGAAAAATTTGGCGGCGATTCCATGAAAGAAATAAAGAGAAGAATGTAAGTACCTCGACCCTGTTTCCGTTCCAATCAGGACAGTGGGACATAGTACGCCCACTGTCCTGATTGGAACGGAAACAGGGTCAGAATATTAAGGATATAATGAAGAACATAGTTCTCGTAGGTTTTATGGGAACAGGAAAGACCATGGTCGGTAAGCTCCTTGCGACTCAGCTTAAGAGGCAGCGGCTCTGCCTTGATGATATGATAGAATGGAAGGTTGGAAAGCCTATTACAAAGATCTTTGAAGAAGATGGAGAGCCATATTTCAGAAAGATAGAATCAGAAGTAGTAAAGGCAGCATCGCATGATAAGAATGTTGTAATCGACGCGGGAGGCGGTGTTGTTATTGATAAGAATAATATAAAACGCCTTAAAGAACACGGGATAATTATATGCCTTATTGCAAGGCCTGAAGTGATATACAATAGAACAAAGGGCCGAATACACAGGCCTCTGCTTAATATCCTTGATCCTATTGCCGGCATAAAAGAGCTTTTAAATAAAAGGCGGGAATATTACGACCGAGCGGATTACACTATAGACACATCTGATATTACACCCGAAGAGATTACAGCAAAAATTCTCAATATAATGAAGTGAAGAAATAGATATGGATAATTTTAAGAAAGAACTTATCCTCCTTAATATGGTAGAGGATATAGGATATATAAGATTTAAGGCCTTGCTCGATGAGTTTAAGGATCCGCGTAATATATTTAAGGCCTCTATCAGCAGGCTTAAATCTATAAAAAGCATAGGTACGAGAATAGCAGAGGCTATAAAAACCGCGCATTCAGATTATGATATAAATAAAGAGATAGAATTTATAAAGGATGCCGGAGTAAAGGTTGTTACGCTGTTTGATGGCGAATATCCTGAATGCCTTAAGACTATATATGACCCGCCTATACTTCTTTATACAAAGGGAGATTTTAAAAAAGAAGATGAACTCTCAGTAGCTATAGTCGGTTCACGAAGGTGTACCTATTACGGATTGAACATGGCGGAAAGAATAGCTTCTGAGCTTGTCAGCTCCAATGTAGTGATTGTTTCAGGGCTTGCGCGAGGTATTGATACAGCCGCGCATAAAGGTGCTGTTAGAAATAATGGAAGAACCATAGCAGTTTTGGGAAATGGCCTTAGCTCTATATATCCAACTGAGAATAAGGCCCTAGCAGAGCGGATTTTACACAATGGTGTTCTGGTTTCAGAGTTTCCAATGAAGGCCAAGCCGTATAAGAAGAATTTTCCACGAAGAAACAGGATAATAAGCGGGTTGTCAAAAGGACTGCTGGTTGTTGAGGCGGCAAAGAAAAGTGGGGCGCTTATTACAGCGGATTTTGCGCTTGAACAAGGACGCGATGTTTTTGCGGTTCCTGGTATGGCAGACAGATTTTCATCAAATGGGACAAACGCTCTTATAAAACAAGGCGCAAAACTTGTTGAGAGCGCGGATGATATATTAGAGGAGCTCGGTATAGACAAGGCAGAGCCTGCCCTTGAGCGGGATAATAAGGATGGAGACTCATATTTTTTAGAAAATCCACATGAAAAGAATATATTCAATATACTTTCTGATAAACCATCTGATATTGATACTATCATCCGGAAACTTGAGATTAGAACTCAACAGGCTAAACTTATGCTTTTGAATATGGAGATGAAAGGTATAATTAAACAGCTTCCGGGAAAACTATATGTAAGAGGTTGAAAAAGTAAGGGGATAGGCATGTATAAAAAAATAGTCCTAACCGGCACAATAGTTGCGTTGGTTATTAGTTTTTTATTAAGTACAGACAGCGCATTAGCTATTGATGAGAAGTTTGATTATAGGCTTAAACAGAAGGTTGAAAAGGCGATAAAGAGCCTTGAAAACAAAAAAGGAAATATACAGAAAGAAGCAAAGAACGGCCTTATAAGCTGGGGCGCAAATTCAGTTGAACCGCTTATCGCGGTAATAAGGGATTGGAAAAACCGGCCTGCCGGTTTAAGGGTTGTCTGTGTTGATATACTTGGCAGGATAAAAGATAAGAGGGCAGTGCCCGTTATTATTGATGTCTTAAATGAGAAAAAGATGACAATGAGGTATAATGCAGCGCGGGCTTTAGGAAGTATCGGTGAAAGAGAAGCCGTTCCCGCGCTTATAAAACTGCTTGGTGATAACGAATGGCAGGTAAGGTTTTATACAGCAGAAGCTCTCGGAAAGATAGGTGATAAATCTGCGGCAAAACCGCTTGCAAATCTTCTTTTAATTGATTCCAGTGAAAAGGTGCGTTTTGCGGCTATAGAGGCCTTGGATAAGATAGATGGCAGAACAGAATACAAAGTTGTGCTTGAGGCCTTTTCTGACAAAGATCCTAAAATAAGGAGTTATGCGATAGAACTCTCTTCCAGCTGGATGATCAGGGAAGCTGTTCCCGCAATCAGCAATATGCTAAAGAATGACAGGTCGAGTAAAGTAAGGGCATCCTCTGCTTATGCGCTCGGTATCTATGCTAATTATGCGGCTTTTCCGGCATTGATAGGGGCGCTTAGTGATGATTATAAGGATGTAAGGATCTACGCCTTGGAATCTCTGAAGAAGATGTCAGGGCAGAATTATCGCGATGATAAACAGAAATGGAATCACTGGTTTGAATTAAACAAGGGTAAGGTTACGGAATAATGAAAAAAAGACTGGTAATCGTAGAATCTCCCGCAAAGTCAAAGACTCTGGCTAAATTTCTTGGGTCAAAATATGATGTCACATTTTCTATGGGGCATTTGATAGATCTTCCCTCAGGCAGTATGGGCGTTGATGTGGAGAACGGTTTTAAGCCGGAGTATGTTGTTGTCCATGCGCGCAAGAAGGTAGTGCAGGAGCTAAAGAACAAAGCAAAAGGCAAGGTTACTATATATCTAGCCACAGATCCGGATCGCGAAGGCGAAGCGATAAGCTGGCATCTTGAGAGGGAGCTTGTCTCTTCCGACCAGAAGATGTTGCGCGTAGAATTCCACGAAATCACAAAAGAGGCTATAGAAGAGGCTTTTAAAAACCCACGTTCTATAGATATGAACAAGGTAAACGCCCAGCAGGCAAGACGTATACTTGATAGGATAGTAGGCTATAATCTCTCCCCGCTTTTATGGGAGAAAGTTGGACGTGGCTTAAGCGCGGGAAGGGTTCAATCAGTAGCCTTGCGGCTTATTGTTGAAAGAGAGGATGAGATAAACGCCTTTAAACCTGAAGAGTACTGGGAACTTGAAGCGGAACTCAGAAAGAAGGTTACTGAAACCCCAGCTAATTTTATTGCAAAACTTGTACAGATTGACGGAAAGAGGCCTAAAATAGAGAATAAGGCAGGTTCTGACAAGCTCTTAGAGGATTTGGAACAAGGTGTTTTTTCAGTATCTGAATTAAAACAGCAGAAAAAGATAAGAAGGCCCTCAGCTGCTTATACTACAAGTACAATGCAGCAGGAAGCTTTTAATAAACTTAGGTTTTCAGCAAGCAGAACCATGCGTTTGGCACAACAGCTATATGAAGGGCTGGAACTTGAAAAGGGGGAGGAGACAGGCCTCATAACTTATATGAGGACAGACTCCATAAATATTTCAAAGGAAGCTCAGGCCAAAGCCAGGGGTTACATAGAAAATAATTTTGGGAAAGAGTATATTCCGAGTAGGCCGCATAAGTTTAAAAAATCGAAGCAGAAGACTCAGGAAGCGCACGAGGCTATAAGGCCTACTTCTGTTTACAAGTCTCCCGATTCGATCAGCAAATACTTAAACGTGGATCAGCTAAAGCTTTACACACTTATCTGGAGAAGATTTTTGCAAAGCCAGATGGCCTCAGCTCTCTTTAGCGTGGAGACGGTAAATATAGCCGCAACCACAAGTAATGACAACAGAAAATGTATATTCAGAACCACGCAAAGTAAGGTGATCTTTGACGGGTTTCTTAAGCTTGATGATAATCAGAAGCAGAATGAAGAGACAGTGCCGCCCCTGGAGAAGGGCGAGATGCTTGACCTTGTAAAACTTATACCATCCCAGCATTTCACAAAGCCGCCCGCGAGATATTCAGATGCTTCTCTGGTGAAAGATCTTGAAGAGAAAGGTATAGGCCGTCCCAGTACCTATGCGCCGATTATATTTACAATTGTACAACGTAACTACGTTGAAAGAAAAGCCGGTTATTTTTATCCTACGGAAGTAGGTATTGTAGTGACAAGGCTTCTTGTAAAACATTTCCCTGATATACTGAATGTAAGTTTTACAGCAGGTATGGAGGATGATTTAGATAAGATTGAAGAAGGTGATATGGACTGGGTTAAGGTCTTAAATGATTTTTATAAGCCGTTTATGAAGGATTTGTTACTTGCACAGGATAAGATGGAGGATATGAAAAAACAGAAGATTCGTACGGATTATAAGTGTGAGATCTGCGGGAAGGCAATGCTCTTTCGCTGGTCAAGGAGGGGGACATTCCTTGGATGTTCAGGGTTTCCAAAATGTAAAAATTCAAAACCAGCGAAAAGGACTAAGGATGGCAAGATAGAGCTTGTTGAGGTTGAGGGGACAGATGAGATCTGTGCCAAATGCGGAAAGCCTATGATAGTAAAGCATTACAACAAGGGAAGGTTTTTGAGTTGCTCCGCTTATCCACGCTGTGAAAATACCAAACCTTTTCCAACAGGGGTCAAGTGCCCTCAACCCGGTTGCGAAGGGGAACTCGTTGAGCGTAATTCAAGGCGCGGCCCATTTTATGGTTGTTCAAAATACCCTGATTGCAAATATACCAGCAGGAAACTGCCTGAAAAGTTAAAATAAATCGGCTGTTTTTAAGAGCTAAACAATGCAGAGATATGTTGATAAATTCATAAGATACCTTGAGATTGAAAGAGAAGTATCACCGCATACCAGCTTGAACTATAGGGTAGACTTTAAACGTTTCGCGCAATTTTTAGGTAAAAAGAGATTAGAAGATGTTGATTATCTTTTTATAAGGCTTTTTCTGGCGGATTTAAGGCATAAGAATCTTTCACGTGCCTCAATAGCAAGGATATTATCTTCGCTAAGAAGTTTTTTTAAGTTTCTTGCCAGAGAGAGGCTTGTTAAGGCAAATCCCCTATCAGGCATAGCTACGCCGAAGAAGGAGAAGAAACTGCCTGTCTTTATGCAAGAGGCAGAGGTTTCAAAACTTATTGAGGCGCCCGCAGATGATATTTTGGGGCTAAGAGACAAGGCTATATTGGAAACATTATACAGCACCGGCATGCGAGTGTCGGAACTTGTCAACATAGATATTGATAAATGTGATTTTGTAGGTGGTGTTATCAAGGTCTTTGGTAAAGGCAAAAAAGAGAGGCTTGTTCCTATCGGTGATAAGGCTTCTTGTGCTATTGATAATTACATGAAAGCTTCCAGGTTAATACGTTTGCGCGAAAAGAGAGCAATATTTTTAAATAAGAACGGTAAGCGTATAACTGACAGATCGGTAAGGAGAGTGATTGACCGTTATGTAAAAAAGGTGAGCTTGCAGAATGATATCTCTCCGCATACATTGCGCCACTCTTTCGCGACTCATCTATTGAATAGGGGCGCGGACTTAAGGTCTGTACAGGAACTTTTGGGCCATGCGAGCCTTTCTACAACACAGATATATACGCATGTTAGCACTAAGAGAATGAAAGAGGCTTATCAGAAGGCCCACCCCCGAGCATAGCTGAGTTAAAAAGTTAAAAAAGTTAAAATGTTAAAAAAGTTCAAATGCTCAAACGTTTGAACTTTTATAATTTTTTAACCTTTAAAACTAATAATTAAATATGGGTATTATATATAATATTATATTTATACTATTTGCTTTTTTTTATCTGCCTATTTTTTTATTCAAGGGCAGGAGAAGGCAAGGGTTGGCCTTACGTTTTGGCATATATCCTAAAAAGCTTGTAAAGAGTTTAGGAGAAAAAAAGAATATATGGGTTCATGCTGTAAGCGTAGGTGAGGTTATAGCTGTTTTACCATTGATTAAGGAGATAAGAGAAAAACACCCGGATTATAGGGTAGTCATTACTACAGTAACTGAAACAGGTAGTATTGTGGCAGAGAAGATAACCTCTGGTGATGAGATAGTGATTTTTTTGCCTTTTGACATAACATTCACGATAAGAAAGGTTATAAAATATATAATGCCGGCAGCTCTTATTATCGTGGAGACTGAATTATGGCCAAATCTTATACAAGAAACAGCTGAGAGAGGGGTCAAGATATTTCTTGTAAATGGCAGGATATCAGATAATTCTTTCAGCAGGTACAAGCTGATAAAATTCTTGCTTAAAAATTTACTTGCAAAGATCGACCTGCTTTTTATGCAGACAGAGGATCAGAAAAAAAGAATCATATCTCTCGGTGCAGACCCTTGCAGAGTGGTAGCCTCAGGAAATATGAAATTTGACAGCGTCTTTTCTGAAGACACGTTTAAACAGGATAAAGAAGCGATGAGGTTATCTTTGGGCCTTGATATCTGTGATAAGCTGTTTATCGCCGGTAGCACTCACCCTGGTGAAGAAGAGATTATTTTGAACTCTTACTTAGAGCTTAAGAAGAAATTTACCAGCCTGAGGCTGCTTATAGCGCCTCGCCATGTTGAACGAATAGACGAGGTGCGAAGACTTATAATAGATCATGGCCTTAACCCTGTTTTTGTATCCAGGATATCGGCTATAAGTCCTAAAATATCGGCGGAGGATATTTTAATACTAGATACAATCGGCCGGCTCAGAAGCCTTTACAGTATAGCTGAGATAGCATTTGTAGGAGGAAGCCTTATAAGGAGGGGTGGGCAGAATATGATTGAACCAGCGATATTCGCAAAACCTCTTCTGCTGGGCCCGTATACGTATAACTTTCGTGATATTGTTGAGATGTTTCTTGAAAAGAATGCCGCTATTGTGGTTAAGGACACACAGACACTTACAGAGAGTTTGAGAGGCCTCTTATCAGATGCCTCTTTACGCAACAGCCTTGGCAGGAGTGCGCAACAGGTAGCGCAATCAAGCAGGGGCGCAACAGCAAGGATACTTCAGTCTATTGAAGATGAGAATGTATTTTTATAATATAATTACAGGTAAGAACAGGGTTATTTTTGGATCTATCCTAAGGCCTTTGCTCATTCTCCTGTCTTTTCTATTCTTTTTTGTGGTTAAAGCACGATGCTTTTTCTACAAAATAGGAATCCTAAGATCCGTAAAATTAAAAAGGCCTGTAATAAGTGTAGGAAATATAACCTGGGGCGGAACGGGAAAGACACCGCTAACAGAGGCGATTCTTCGTAGGTTTCTGCAAAAGAGAAAGAGAGTAGCTCTTTTAACAAGAGGATATGGCAAAGATGAAGAGAGGGTTATTTTTCAGAACTTCCCGGAAGTCAGTATACTTAGCGGGAAAGATAAGCTTTTTAACGCTCTGCAAGCTCAAGAAAATTCAGATCTCGATCTTTTTTTAATGGATGACGGATTTCAGCATCTTAGCGTAAAAAGAGACGCGGATATAGTAACTATTAACGCGACAGATCCGGTCGGAAATGGTTTTCTTATTCCTGCGGGCATATTAAGAGAACCCTTAAATTCTTTAAAGCGCGCGGATATGGTAATAATAACAAAATCAGACCTTGTTGATAAAGAGAGGCTTTTTAATCTTAAGCGTCTCATTCAAGGCGCGGCAGGTGATATTGATATCTTTGAAGGAGTTCATGAGCCGGCCTTTTTTTATACGGCTTTTAAAGAGAAAAAGCTGCTCGGTTATATCAGGCAAAGAAGGGCCTGCGTGATATCAGGTTTAGCGGATAATAATTCTTTTAGCATGACATTGAAACGGCTTGGTGCCATAGTAGTATCAACTTTTTCATATATGGATCATCATAAGTATGGTGAAACTGATATTGCTGAAATAGCAGAAGCTGTTGAAAAAAATAATGCGGACACAATAGTGACTACTGAGAAGGATTGGATAAAACTAAAAAGCATAGTAAAAGACCCTCTTTTAAAAGGGGTGGAATTGCTTGTACTGAAGATAGAACTAAAGGTGAAAGATGATGAAGTTTTCTATGGGAGATTATCTACTCTACTACCTGGTTAAGGCGCTCTCTTCCTTTTTTAGAGCTATGCCTATAAAACTCGCGATTTTTATTGCGAGAAGGCTCGGAGTATTTTTTAGCATAGTAAGCCGTAAGCGTTACAAAATAGCTTATGCTAATCTTAAGTCAGCCTTAGGTAAGGATTATAAGCCAAAAGAGCTTAAAAGGATATTGCGTAAAACATACGCGAATATAGGCCAGGGCATTGTAGACCTATTCCTTTTGCCAAAGATAGACAAGAGGTATATAGAGCGTTATATCAGATTTGAGAATTTTGATATCGCGAAAGAGGTTCTTAAGAAGAAGAAAGGCCTTATCTTCCTGACAGCCCATTTTGGTACATGGGAAATAGCGCATGTTGCAATGCCATATAAAGGCCTAGTTTATAAAGGCATAGCGAAAGAACAGAAGCCATATCATCTGAATGAACTTTTAAACCATTACAGGCAGTTGCACGGATGTAAGATTATTATGAAAGGCCCGGCGGTAAAAGAGGCATTGCAAACATTACGGTCCAACGGTATAGTAGGTATGCTTGTTGACCAGAATGCCGGAAAGAGAGGTGTCTTTGTTAATCTATTCTCAAGGCCGGCATCATGGAACCGCGGTGTTATGGAGATTGCGTTAAAGACAGGCGCTACTATAGTGCCTGGTTTCGCGATAAGAGAAAAAGGCCTTTTTATAAGATTTAAGATGTTTAATCCGATTAAACTGCGCGAAGATATAGATAAGGAAGAAGCGATAATTGACGGCTTTAGGCAGTACGCGTCTATATTGGAAGGTGTGATAAGGGAACATCCGGAGCAATGGCTTTGGCAGCATAGGCGGTGGAAATCTACGCCAGTAAGAAATGTTGTTATTCTTAATGATAAAAGGACAGGGCACCTGCGCCAATCAGAAGCTGTTTTAAGAAGCATAAGAGATATCTGGGAAAGAGGCGGGTTTAAACGGGAAGATATAAGAGTAAAGATTATAGATGTGGAATTTAAGAGTATTCTAGCTAAGCAGTTCCTGTCTATCTGTAGTAACCTATCAAATGCGCATTGCCAGGGTTGTATGCGGTGCTTGCGTATCAGCCTTAAAAGCTCTTCTTATAAAATTCTTATGGAGAGTTACGCGGATATCGTAATCTCATGCGGCTCTTCAACTGCCGCAGTCAATCTTTTTCTATCCAAAGAGAATAACGCGAAATCCATTGTTATTATGAAGCCTTCGTTTATCGCGCTTAAAAAATTTAACCTTGCTGTAATTCCGAAGCATGATAGGCCTCAAATCACAGAAAACGTTGTGATTACCAACGGCGCTTTAAACCTTGTTGATAAGAACCACCTAAAGCTGTATGCTGATAAGCTTAAACATGAGATAGGGCAGTTAAAAGAACGAAGAATAGGCCTTCTGCTTGGTGGGGATACAAAGGCCTTTAAAATGGATCACAAGGCAATAGAGATCCTTATAGAGGAGTCGGTTAAGGCTGCCAACGAATGCGACGCGGAAATATTAGTTACCACATCACGGCGTACCCCAGGGCATATAGATGAGCTTTTGAAAAAAAAATTCTCCGGGAAAAAAAGATGCAGGCTTCTGAATATCGCTAATGATGAAAATAGTAAAGGTATGGTAGAGGGTATTCTCGGATTGTCAGATGTTGTGCTGGTATCTGAGGAATCGATATCAATGATATCTGAGGCAGCATCAAGTAAAGCCCGAGTAATTGTATTTACCCAAGCAGGTTTCGGTGATAAGAGGCATATAAGCTTCCTGAAGAATTTACGTGATAAATGTTTTATAGAGATAAAAGAGAGCCAAAATATTCACACTGCCATTTTAAAGGCTTTGCAGGCGCGCGTGGAAAGGCCTGTATTAAATGATTCATTGAAGGTGGAAGAGGCTTTGGCGAGGACTATCTTATGAATATATTACAAGTATTACCAGAACTTAAAAGTGGCGGAGTTGAAACAGGCACCATTGATCTTGCGAAAGAACTTATACGGCACGGGCATAGAGCTGTTGTTATTTCAAACGGAGGCAAGCTGGTAGATGAGTTGGTAGCCTGTGGCGGAAAACATTACAATCTGCCCGTGCACGAAAAGAACCCTTTTACGATTATAAGTATGATAGGCAGTATAAAGGAGATAATCAGGAGAGAGGGGATAGAGATTGTGCACGCACGGAGCAGGGTCCCGGGTTTCTCAGCATTTTTTGCCGCGCGCTCTATAGGTATACCATTTATAACTACCTGCCATGGCTATTATTCAAAGCACTTTTTCAGTAGGGTAATGGGCTGGGGCAGGTTTGTAATAGTTTCAGGCAATGTGATAGCGCGCCATATGATAAAAAGTTTTGGTGTTCCGCGGGAAAGGATAAGGCTTATACCAAGGGGTGTTGACCTGGAAAAATTTACATATATAAAACAGGATATATTAATGCCTAAGAAAGAGTATATAATAGGAGTTGTAGGACGTATTACGCCAATAAAAGGCCATATCTATTTTATTCGGGCAATATCGAAAGTAGTAAGGTTAATGCCTAATATAAAAATACTTATTATAGGTGACGCTCCCGCATCAAAGCCTAAATATCGACAAGAGCTTGAAGTGCTTATAAGGCGCCTTTCACTTACTAAGTATATCAGTTTTTTAGGTGTTTGCCATAATATACCAGAGAAGATGAAAGGGCTCGATCTTCTGGTAATGCCTTCTATCGGAGAGGAGACATTTGGAAGAGTAATAGTTGAGGCGCAAGCTTCAGGCGTGCCGGTAATTGCCAGCAGGATAGGCGGTATAGTCGATCTTATTAAAAATGGCGAAAATGGCATGTTGGTAGCTCCAAGAGACTGGAGCGGACTTTCAGAGGTAATAATCAGGGTCCTTAAGGATAAGGATTTGAGGCAAAGATTGTCTCAAAAAGGAAGATCCGGTGTTGAAAAGAATTTTACATTGATGAATATGTACAAAAAGACGGTAAAAGTTTACAGCGAGGCACTCCATTCTTACAGGGTATTAATAATCAAGTGGAGCGCTTTAGGCGATATAATCCTTTCCTTGCCCGCGCTTAAGGCGATAAAAGATAAATTTCCAAAAGCGCATATCAGTCTGCTTACAAGCAAAGAGGGGCTTGAGCTTATAAAACGCTACCCTTATATAAAAGAATTTTTTATGATCAGGCAGACACGCGGAATTAAAGGTGTTGGAGCATTGCTGAATGTTTCTTCAGAATTAAGAAGATCCTCTTTTGATTTAATCTGTGATTTACAAAACAACAAGAAGAGCCATTTGATATCATTTCTGTCGTTTGCGCGACGCAGAGTTGGTTACAGGAGCGGTAATCTCGATTTCTTATTAACCGACGCAATAGATGGAGCGCGTATGAATATACCGCCCATTGAACACCAGTTCAGGCTCTTAAAGCAACTTGGTATAGATTCCGCGCCTGAATTACCATTACTTATGATATCTAATCAGGAGTCGGAATATGCGGATAGGTTGATCAGCGAGAGCTGGATAGGGAAGGCAGAGGCCTTAGTCGGAATAAACCTTAGTGCAAGCCGGAGATGGAGAACAAAGAGTTGGCCGGCAGAAAAACTCGCGAAATTATGTGACCTGCTTGCTCAAAGCAGAATAAGGATAGTCATAACGGGTACGAAAGAAGATTCCATCTACGCAAAAAGAGTTCTTATGCTTACGCGCAGTAAGCCGTTTGATATCACGGGAAGGACCAGTGTTATGCAACTCGCGGCGGTTATTAAAAAATGCCAGGTTCTTATCACTTCTGATTCAGCTCCTATGCACATAGCTCTCTTTTGCAATGTTCCGTTTGTTGCTCTCTTCGGCCCGACCAATCCTAAAAGGCATCTGCAGCCTCATGGCAGATACCATGTTATTTGCAAGAGATTAAAGTGCTCACCTTGTTATAAACCAAAATGCAATGATCCGATATGCATGAATACGATAACTCCGGAAGAGGTTGCTTCCGCTGTTAAGGAATTGCTTAAGGGGCAATTATGAAGATATTATTATTGGCTACGCATTTGAATCTGGGAGGCATAGGTATATATACTACCTCATTGGCAGGGCAGCTTAAAGCCCTGGGAGACGAGGTTATTGTTGCCTCAAGCGGCGGCGAACTCGTTGAAGAGATAAAGAAAAAAGGTATAATCCATATAGATATACCGATTAATACAAGCGCTGATATCGGTTTTCATACTATTATTTCGTATCTTAAGCTTTTGCCTGTTGTAAGAGATAAACCGATAGATATAATACATGCGCAGACAAGAGTAACTCAGATTATCGCAGATATGCTTTCAAGGAGAAGCAGAGCGGTTTTTATAACAACATGCCATGGATTTTTCAAGGCAAGGCTTTTCAGGCGGATATTTCCCTGCTGGGGGACGCGGACAATAGCGATAAGTGACGCTGTCCGCCAGCATCTTGTTTATGATTTTAAGCTGCCTAAAGAGAAGATTAGCGTTGTCTGCAATGGCATCGAGACAAAGAGATTTAGCAGATTGGTATCTTCTGAGGATAAGCTGCATATAAAAAAAGAATATGGGCTAAGTGACCTGCCTGTAATAGGTATAATATCACGCCTTTCAAGCGTTAAGGGGCATAAGTATCTTCTTGGCGCGTTTGCTAATGTATTAAAGAAGATGCCTGATATTCAGCTACTTATCATAGGCGATGGCCCGCACAAGTATAAGAAAAGATTAAAAAGCCAGGCAGAAGCGTTGGGCATAACGAAGAGAGTTAAATTCCACCCCGCGTGCAGGGATACAGCTATACCACTTTCTATCATCGATGTTTTTTGCCACCCGTCATTACAGGAAGGGCTGGGACTCTCTATATTAGAGGCTATGGCTATGGGAATTCCGGTTGTAGCATCGGATGTTGGCGGTATATACACATTAATACAGCACAACTCTAATGGCTTGCTGGTTCCACCTGAGAATGAAGAAGCGCTTAGCAATGCAATTCTTGACATTCTTTCTGATAGGGAAAAAGCAAAAATAATGGGCAAGCTTTCAAGAAGTATTGTCGAGGATAAATTTACAGTAAGGATGATGACAGACGGTATATTGAAGGCCTATAAGAAGGCTATTAAAGAAGAGAAAGGTTAATCAGAAATAATACATGTTTAAGAGAAGAGTTTTTTATTTTTTGACCGTGTTTCTAATATTCATTCTTTTTGCCGCCAGGCCAATATTACGCTCTATCTATGTTGTGCCTGTTCTTATGTATCATAACATAGATCAGAATTGGAAAGAATCAAAACTGAGCGTTTCGCCTCAGAGCTTTAAAAGGCAGATGGAATTTTTAGTAAGGAATAAGTATAATATAGTTTCGCTTCACAAGCTTAAAAAGCTACTCGAGGATGGCAAGCCCATACCCTATAAGACAGTAGCGATTACTTTTGATGACGGTTACGAGGATAATTATACAAATGCCTTTGACGCATTAAATAAGCATAATATTCCCGCCACTATTTTTGTAGTTGTAGATAAGATAGGCAGAAGTGGTTACCTGAGCTGGAGACAGATAGAGGAGATGGCTGGAAATAGTATCGATATAGGCAGCCATACCTTGTCAGAGTGTTATCTTCCCTCTGTTAAGGATAAAGCGCAGTTAAAGAGGGAGATATACGGTTCAAGGCGTATAATAAAGGACAGAATACCTGAGGCCGGAGATTTTATCGCCTATTGCAGCGGTGGTTTCAATGAGAATATCAGGCAGATAGTTATCGATGCCGGATATGACGGCGCGTGCGCGACAAATCCAGGCAAAGATTATCCTGATAATGATATATACGCGATTAAACGAATACGCATATCAAGGACATCAGATAACCTTTTTGTTTTCTGGATAGAGACAAGCGGTTTCTATACATGGATAAAAGAACATCGTGATGATTGAGAGAGTTTCGCAGCAACTTCCGCAGGAGCGTGAAATTTTTCCCAGCGAGAAAATTTCACTCCGAGTTGGCGCTCGCTCTTCCGCCTTCGGCGGAAACCTTGCCCGCTCGCACCACCAAGGTCCTGCTCCAGTTACTACGAAACTCTCTGGCTTAGAGAAGAGAGTGAAGTAAAATTAGTTATTACCTTTTAATATTATGAAAAAGATACTGATTATAGAGCCGAACTGGCTTGGGGACATACTCTTTACAACCCCAGCGATAAGGGCCATAAGAGAGAAGAATCCCGATGCGTTTATAGCATGCATGATACACCCCCGCTGCACAGAGCTGCTTGAAGATAACCCTGATATTAACAAGCTTATGCTTTTTGATGAGAGGGTTTTGCATCGCAGCATATTGGGAAAACTCCTATTTATCAGGGATTTAAGAAGGTTTAAATTTGATACTGTGATATCTTTCCATCGTTCCATGAGCAGGATCCTGATAGCTTACCTATCCGGCATATCGCGCCGCATAGGCTACTACACAAGAAAGCGTTCGTGGCTGCTTACGGACTCAGTTGAGCCACAGGCTACTCCGCTTCACAGGGTTGAATATTTTTTAAATATCACCAGGGCCGTAGGTATCGATACAGATAATAAAGATTATCAATTTAGTATTCCAGAGAGTTCTGTTAAGAGCGCGGAAAGCATATTAGAGAAGGCAGGAATAGGTGCTGATGACGAGTTCTTTGTTGTAAACCCGGGAGGCAACTGGCTTGCAAAAAGATGGCCTGAGCAGAGGTATGCCAGGCTTTGCAAAGAATTAAAAGCAAAATACGGAAAGAAAATATTTTTAACAGGGGCTTTTAAAGATAGAGAATTATCAGAAGAGATAATGCGTATGAGCGGTGGTTCGGCAATTAATATATGCGGTAAAACCTCACTCAAGGAGTTGGCCGTGATTATGCGAAAAGCGAAAGTCGTAGTGGCAAATGATTCCGGCCCAATGCATATAGCTATAAGCCAGAAGGCCCCCACAATAGCGCTTTTTGGGCCTACCTCACCGGAGATCACAGGCCCTTATGGAAGTGGAGAGTATGCTATTTTACAAAGATGGACTGATTGTGCTATACCTTGCTACGCAGTATGCGAGGATTACAAATGCATGAAGGCTATAACTGTTGAAGATGTACTAGAGGCAATCGGAAGGATAACACAGAAGTGAAGATAGAAAAAACAGGCGTAAAAAAAATACTCTTTATAACCTTGAGTAATATAGGCGATCTGGTGTTGACGTTACCTGTTCTTGGAGTGCTAAAGAGGGAATTTCCAAAGGCCTCTATCGTTGTGCTTGCGGGCTCTGGGGCAGGAGAGATCCTCAGGGCAGATACTTCTGTATCGGATATATTGGTATATAATAAGCGCGCAACTCTTTTTGATAAACTAAAACTGGCCTTAAAACTCAAGGGTATGGGTTTTGACATGGCAGTCGATATGCGCCATAGCCTTTTTCCGGTTCTTGCCGGAGCCAGATATAGAACATCCATATTTAAAAGTCCGGGCCGAAAAGGTCACAGAAAAGAGAAGCACTTAAAAGTTCTAAGTGCCATGGGTATTCCCATAAAGGATGCGCCATTTCCTCTGCTCTTTAACCGTAATGATAGGTTACATGTTAATTCTATATTGAATGAAAAAGGAATATTACCCGAAGATAAAATAGTCGCGATTGCTCCAGGCGCTAAAAGCCATATGAAGCGCTGGAAAATAGACGGTTTTACAGATGTATGTGTACATTTAAGCAGAGAAGCGAATATCAGGGCAGTCCTGGTAGGTGACGAGACCGATAAGATTATAAACAGCCGGATTATTGACAATGGCGCGGGCAAGGCCTATGACCTAAGCGGCTGTTTCAACCTGAGAGAGCTTGCTTATTTTTTGTCTTTATCTAAATTACTTATAACGAATGATTCAGCCCCTCTTCATATCGCAGGTTCTGTCGGTATACCGGTTATAGCTATATTCGGCCCGACAGACCATAGAAAATACGGCCCAATCTCACCTGGGAGTATTGTCTTGAGAAAAGGCGTTGCGTGTTCACCATGTGAAAAGGCCATATGCGAATTTGATTTAGAATGTATGAAACAGATATCTAGCGAAGATGTATTAAACGCGGCAGAGCAGATATTATTATTGTAGGAAGGTAGAAGATATTGATGTATAATTCAAACAGAAGAAAGATATTGCTGGCACGCACAGACAGGCTTGGCGATCTTGTCCTTACCACGCCCGCGATAAAAGCGGTACGCGAAGCATATCCCGATGCTTATATCGCGATGATAGTAAGGCCTTATGGCGAGGCGCTGGTAAAGGATAATCCCTATCTTGATGAGGTTATTATTTATGATAAGTTCGGATTGCATAGATCAGCAGCAGCGACCATACGTTTTGGACTGAATCTCAGGAAAGCCGGGTTTGACAGAGCTATTATATTTAATCCTACTAACAGGATGCATATAATAGCGTATATTGCAAATATCCCGAGAAGAATTGGCTATGATAATAAATTAAGTTTTTTGCTGACAGACAGTATAAAGAACCTTAAACATGAAGGCAAAAAGCATGAACGGGATTACACGCTCGGCCTATTAAATGCCCTGGGCATAGAATCGCATGAAAAAGAGCTTTATGTAGCTGTAGATAATAAAGTCAGGTCGGATATTGAACAGGTGCTGAGCAACCATGCCATAACAATAAAAGATAAGCTTGTTACTATGCATCCTGGAGCAAGCTGTGTTTCCAAGATATGGCCGTCTGAGAGATTTGCGAAGCTTTCAGATATGCTGATAGAAAAACACAATGTAAAAATAGCTGTGATCGGTGGAAATAACAAGAGAGATCTTTTTTGTGTCGAGAGCGTTAAAAAATTCATGCGCAAGGAGGCTCTTTTTTTAAAAGGCGCGCTGAACCTGAAAGAACTTGCGGCCTTGCTTAAGAGATCCGAGCTTTTTGTATCCAATGACAGCGGCCCCGTTCATATCGCAACAGCGGTAGGTACGCCTGTTGTTGATATTTTTGGCAGAAACCGGCCAGGCTTAAGCCCGGTCAGGTGGGGCCCCCTTGGCAAAAAAGATATAACAATACATAAAGATGTTGGTTGTGAAGGTATATGCCTTGCGCATAATTGCAAAAAAAGCTTTGCCTGCCTGAGGGCTGTTAGTATTGATGATATTTATACCGCCATCCAATCCATGAACCTGCTTTAACCTGAGCCAGCCGGCATATAATTAAACGTTACCCACTTATCTATTACTCCACTCTAAGCTGAGAGTTTTGTTACAACTTCCGCAAATAAGAATATCTCTTATGCCTTTGCCTTCGCAGCGCAGGTATTTTTGCCGTCTATTTACATCCATGGCAAAAAAATCCAAAGCACTGCTAAAAGGCAAAGGCATAAGAGATTATAGGCAATATTTTATAATTATAAACTGATTGACATCATTATATATACTTGTTATAATTATAAGACTTTATATCCCCTGATTCGAAACTTATAATTGGAAAAATATGTATACTAAAAAGCTTAAAACGTTCTACAACCTGATTCCACGGCTTAAAAATGCCAAAATACTGGTAATTGGCGATGTTATGCTCGACAAGTTTATATGGGGCACTGTTTCACGCATATCGCCTGAAGCGCCAGTCCCTGTTGTATGGGCAAGGTCAGAGTCATTTATGCCTGGTGGCGCGTCAAATGTCGCTAATAATATATGTGCGCTTGGAGCCAAGGCCTATATGTGCGGTGTAATAGGTAATGACGAGGCAGGAAGGATAGTTGTATCTGAGCTGGAAAAGAATGGCATAAACAGTGATGGAGTGCTGGTTGATATAAGCCGTCCTACCATACATAAGACGCGTATAATAGCACATCACCAGCAGGTTGTGCGCATTGATAAAGAATCGGATGGCCCGTTAGATAAGAGGGTTATTACCCGTATCTTATCTTACGCGAAAGCTAAGATAAAAGATATTGACGCTATTATAATAGAAGATTATGGTAAAGGCCTTATAGTTCCGAGATTAATAAGAGAGCTTATAATTCTCGCGAGGCAATATAACAAGATTATTACTGTTGATCCCAAGAAAGAGCATTTTAAGATATATAGCGGTATAACAGTTATTACGCCGAACCGTAAAGAAGCTGAAGAGGCATCCGGCATAAAGATAAGAGACACGGCTTCTTTAAAGAGTGCCGGTAAAAAATTACTTAAATCGCTCAAAGCTGAAGCTGTGCTCATAACTCTTGGTGAAGACGGCATGGCACTTTTTGAAAAAAAGAGAGACTGTGTGTACATACCTACAGTTGCCCAGGAGGTTTATGATATCTCAGGAGCTGGAGATACTGTTATCGGCATATTTACTTTAGCGAAAGTTGCTGGCGCTAAAATGAGTGAAGCGGCCCATATTGCTAATATTGCGGCAGGTGTAGTAGTGGGTAAAATAGGAATCGGTGTCTGTACCGCGAGTGAATTAAAATCGCATCTTAACCAGATTAAGAGTTCGGTTATTAAAACAAAAAATAGTATCGAAAATACCAATATTAAAAAGAGTAATTATTATTCATACGATTCTATTTTCAAAAACAGGAGAAAAAATGACTAGTTTAGGCATAATACCTGCAAGATACGCCGCAAGTAGGTTTGAAGGAAAGGTACTAGCCAATATAGGTAATAAGCCGATGATTCAGCATGTATGGGAGCGCGCTAAAAAGGCCCGTAGCCTGGATGATCTTATTATAGCAGCGGATGATGACCGCATAATCAAGGTGGTAGAAGGCTTTGGCGGGAAAGCAGTATTTACCTCGAAATCGCATCCTTCAGGTACAGACCGTTTGCGTGAGATCGCAAATCCTTTGGATGTGGATATCGTGGTAAATATACAGGCGGATGAGCCTCTATTGAATTATTCGATGATAGACAGTCTAGTTGATACAATGTGTGATGATAAGGATATAGTTATGGCAAGCCTTATGAAAAAGATGGATAATATTGAAGAGATTAACAACCCGAATTTAGTAAAGGTAGTAGTTGATAAGAATAATTTTGCCCTCTATTTTTCACGAAGCCCGATACCTTTTAGCAGAGCTGGTTCAGATGGTAAGTGCCGGTTTTATAAACATATTGGCCTCTACGCATATACAAAAGATTTTTTATTTACCTTTGCCAACCTTCCTCCATCTTCGCTCGAAAAGTATGAGAAATTAGAACAACTTAGGGCGCTTGAGAATGGTTACAGGATAAAGATGGTTGAAACGAAATATGACACTATAGGCGTAGATACCCCGGAAGATCTTGAAAGGGCAAGAGCAACGCTCTGTCAAAACAGGGGTTAAGTAGATTTTATGAAGAAGCATATTATAAAAATAGGAAAGATAAAGATAGGCCAGGGCCAGCCGCTTTTGCTTATAGCGGGCCCCTGTGTCATTGAGAGCGAGAAAAGAGCCCTTTATCACGCGGAAGAACTCTTAAAGATCGCTTCACATCTTAACATGCCCCTTATATATAAAAGCAGCTATGACAAGGCAAACAGGACATCGATCAATTCATTCAGGGGGCCAGGCCTTTTAAAGGGGCTCAAGATATTAAAAAAGATAAAGGATAGGTTGGGCTTACCTATTTTAAGTGATGTGCATTGCCGTAGAGACATTGAGGAAGCGGTACACGTTCTGGATATTATACAGATACCGGCTTTTTTATGCAGGCAGACAGACCTTATACTTGCTGCTGCTGAGACCGGTAAGCCTTTAAATGTGAAGAAGGGGCAGTTTATGGCTCCATGGGATATGAAACATGTTGTTGAGAAGATAGAGAGAACCGGAAATTATGAGATATTGATTACAGAGCGCGGCAGCAGTTTTGGTTATAATAACCTTGTAAGTGACATGCGTTCTTTGCCCATAATGAGACAAATGGGTTACCCTGTAATATATGATGCTACGCATAGCGCGCAGCTTCCGGGCGGTAAAGGCGCATCCTCAGGCGGAGAGAGAGAATTTGTTTCGTATCTTTCACGGGCAGCGGTTGCTGCGGGTGTGGATGGAATATTTATCGAGACTCATCGTGACCCTGATAAAGCGCTATCTGATGGGCCTAATATGCTTAAAATAAAGGACCTTTCTAATCTGCTTAAGCAGTTAAAAAGGATAAGGGAGGCGGTCGAGGACAATGTTTGAGGGAAATTGGGCATATAGGATAATTGTGATGTTATCGCTCTGTATTCTGTTGACATGGACATATCTTACTAATGAGGAGACTCTGCTTGGTTATATCGGCGGCAAATTTATTCTGGATACAAGGCTTATTTGGCAAATAGGGATATTTGCTCTTTTGAGTATAGTACTTTTTTATCTTATGCAGTCTACCCTGGATTACAAGGCCCAGAATGGTATATTAAAAAAATATCTTAAACGCTTACAACAGGAGCTTGATATTGAAAGAGAAGGCACGAAAGAACTGAAAACAGAATCTAACGAAGAGTTGCTTCGGCTTGAATCATTTATTATAACTATATCTGATACAGCCAGGCAGATAAGTTCAGTGTTGCATACGGATGAACTGCTCAGGGTTATACTTCATAAAACCGTAGATCTTCTCGGTTTACGTATGTGCGCCATATTCAAGGTTGATCAGGGTTCAAAAGAGCTGGTGTATATAGATTCTGTAGGATATAAAAGAGAAGAGATCGAATCTTTAGAACTGAAGGTTGGCGAAGAGTCAGGGCTTATAGGCTATGCTGCTGAACAGGGTGTATTTATTTCAAGAAAGATGCTTAATCAGGATTATGCAAAAAGGCATATAGCAGATAAGGATAGGCTTAACGTGAGCTTCTGTCAGCCAATAGTTCACAAGCTAAAGACATTAGCAGTAATATGTGTAGGCAGTGTAAATGTGGATCTCACACGTGAACAGACAATGCGCCTTTTATCAATACTAGCAAATTTTGGCTCAGTTGCTCTTGCAAATACAAAGTTGGTGGATCGCATACGTGAGCAATCTGTGAGAGATAGCCTTACATGGCTTTATAACCACCAGTATTTTCAAACGCACATGAAAAATGCTCTTAATAACGCTAAGCGTGAAAAAGAGCCCCTTGGCCTTATAATGATGGATATAGACCATTTTAAGCATTTTAACGATACTTATGGCCACCAGGCAGGGGATTTTGTACTTAAGGAGGCAGCGGTTATATTTAATTCTGAATTGAGAGGCAGCGATATAGTTGCGCGTTACGGTGGGGAAGAGTTTATCGCGTTATTGCCACACAGGACCATTGAAGAGGCTTATAACATAGCTGAGAGGATCCGTAAAGTCTTTGCAAAGACCAGATTCGAATTTGAGAAAAAAAATCTAAAGATTACTTTGAGTGCCGGTGTATCGGCATTTAAACCATCTATTGGGGAAGATATTTCTAAAGAGTTGCTTATAAAATATGCGGATGAAGCACTTTACAAGGCAAAAGATGAAGGCCGTAATAGGGTTATTATCTGTAAGGGGTAATCATAAAAATAAAAAGTAAGGAGAATGGTATGGAGATGATAGATCTTTTACACATGGCAATAGACGCAAGAGCATCTGATCTTATACTTACAGTAGGTGTCCCCCCTGCCTTAAGGGTCACGGGTACGGTAACGACTACGGATCTTCCTGTACTTACACCTGAAGAGTCGAAACGGCTTGTATACTCCATACTTAATGAAGAGCAGCGTTTTGTCTATGAGAAGACCCGTAATATTGATATATCCTATTCCGTAAGCGGCCTTGCCAGGTTCCGTGTTAACGTGCATCAACAACGTGGGACTATCGCGGCCGCTATAAGGATTATCCCGTTAAACATACCATTACTTGATGAATTGTGCCTTCCTAAGGATATAATAACGAGACTCTGTAATTTACGCAGTGGACTCGTATTGGTTACAGGCCATTCAGACAGCGGAAAGACAACTACACTTGCGTCCATGATAGACTTTATAAATTCTAATCGCCCATGCCATATTATTAGCATAGAGGACCCCATAGAGTTTATGCATAAACACAAGAAAGCGATTTTGGAGCAGCTGGAGATACCGTTTGATGCAGACTCGTTCGCGAACGCGTTACACAACGTGTTAAGACAAAATCCGGATGTTATATTAATCGGTGAGATGCGTGATTTAGAAACAATATCTGCCGCGATAACAGCTTCTGAGACCGGCCAGCTGGTCTTTGCCAGTTTACATACTATTGATGCCAGTGAAACAATAAATAGGATAATAAGTGTGTTTCCTTCAAGCCAGCAGCAACAGGTAAGGGTGCAGCTTGCTGCTACAATGGAGGGTGTTATATCTCAAAGGCTTATTCAGGAGGCGCATGGTAACGGCATGATCGTTGCGTGCGAGATAATGCTTGGCATACCAGCTGTTAAGAATATGATACGCGAAGGAAATACTCATCATATGCTTAGTGTTATTGAAACCAATGCAAAATATGGTATGCAATCTATGGACCAGGCCCTTATTGAACTTTACGGAAAAAAACTTATAAGCAAAGCTGAACTGCTTTTTAATATAAAGGATAAAGAGAGGGAAGATATAAAGACCATTATATAATGAGCAAAATTAAAAAGCCTATATCAGAAAAACCGGATTCTATTAAGATAGCGCGAAGAGTATTGCAGATTGAAGCCAAAGCAGTAAAAAGCCTTATCCCCAGGGTTGGGCGAAACTTCGCAAAGGTTGTCGATCTTATTTTATCAAGTCCGGGAAGAGTAATAATAACCGGGATGGGCAAGCCCGGGATAATAGGGCAAAAGATCTCAGCTACTCTATCCTCAACCGGTACAGCAAGTCTGTTTCTTCACCCTGCGGAGGCTATACACGGTGATCTTGGACGTGTTAAATGTGACGATGTTATTATAGCGCTTTCCAATAGTGGGGAGACTGATGAGATAGTAAAACTTATCCCTATAATAAAAAAGCTCGGCGCAAGCCTGATAGGGATTATAGGCAAGAAAAATTCTACTTTAGCAAAAAACAGTGATTTGATCCTAAACGTAGGTGTTGAAAAAGAAGCGTGCCCATTAGGCCTTGCTCCTACTGCAAGCACAACAGCGATGCTGGCAATGGGTGATGCATTGAGTATAGCCCTTCTTAAGGCAAAAGGTTTTAGGGTGGAGGATTTTGCGTTTTATCACCCAGGGGGTACGCTTGGTAAAAAATTATGGCTTAAAGTAGAAGATGTTATGAGGAAAGATACAGCTTTTACTCTTGCCAGGCAGGATACACCGCTTAAAAAAGTTCTCTATGCTATTACAAGGGCGCGCGCGGGAAGCGCTACGATAGTTGATAAGAGGGGAAAGCTTGTCGGTATATTTACAGATGGAGATTTAAGGAGGCATCTTGAAAAAGACCCGTCTATTATAGCAAAGCAGGTAAAGGATTTGATGACAAAAAATCCAGAGGTTATTAAAAAGGGAAGAATGGCTGTTGAGGTTTTAAATATACTGCGGAAAAAAAAGATAGATGAGATACCCGTGGTTGATAAGAACTATAAGCCCGTTGGGCTTGTAGATATACAGGACCTCTTGAAAGCAGGACTCATCTAGTTTATGGTGTAGAAAATAATTGCGCGAATCGCCTATTTACTAATAACAGGGTGCCAGGCTCCCTCAAGAATGCCTGGTATTTTTAATATGAAGATTGATAAAAGGATTAGAGAAAAGGCTGAGAAGATCAAACTCCTTATAATGGATGTAGACGGAGTACTTACGCCAGGATATATCCTTATAAGCAGCACAGGGTCGGAGATAAAGGTTTTTGATGTTCAGGATGGCCTTGGTATTATGTTATGGAGAAAAGCGGGATTAAAGAGCGCTATCGTTACGGCAGGCAGAGCGCCCGCAGTAAAGTATAGGGCAGAGTGCTTAAAAGTAGACAAGGTATATCAGCATGCCATGAAAAAGCTGATTGCTTATGGGAAATTAAAAAAGTTTTTTAATGTAAGCGATAATCAGATATGTTTTATAGGTGATGACCTGATTGATGTTCCAATATTAAAAAGGGTGGGTTTGCCGTGCGTTGTTCCTAATGGGCATCATGATGTAAAAGGTTATGCTTCTTATATATGCAAGACACCTGGCGGTAGAGGCGCCGTGCGCGAAGTAATAGACCTGATATTGAAGGCTAAGGGAGTATGGGCTGAGGTTACAAAGGATTATATCGGATGAAATACCGTTTTAGAAGGCGTATATTTTATACATTATTTATGCTGGCCGATAGGCTATTTCTTCTTATGCCATATCGCCTTGCAATAAAATTCGGAAGGTTTTGCGGGAAGTTTATCTATATAATACTTGGAAAATACAGAAGGCTTACCAAAGAGCATCTCAGGATCGCTTTTGGCAGCGAGAAAAGCGAAAAAGAGATCTCAAAAATAGCCCGGTCAGTCTTTATAAATATCGGAATGAGCATTACTGAAATTTTAAGCCTGCCTAAGATAAGGAACAAGCTTGATTCAATGGTAGATATAAACGGCATTGAGAGATTAGATAAGGTTTTAGCTGCTGGCCACGGTGCTATTGTCATATCTGCTCATTTTGGAAATTGGGAATTGATACCTATCATATTCGCACGTAAAGGTTATTCGTCAAATATTATTGCTCGCCCCATATATTATGAGAAATATAATGAATGGATCTCTTTTATGCGTAACAGCATGGGTGTTAATATTATATATAGAACAGATTCCCCGAAGAAGATTTTGAAATTACTCCATAATAACGAGATGATTGGAATCACACCTGATCAGGATATAGACAGCGTGGAAGGTATTTTTGTCGGTTTTTTTGGCAGAAAGGCTTATACCCCTTCAGCGCCTGTAAAGCTTGCTATGGCGGCTAACTCTCCTATTGTGCCAATGTTTATTGTACGTAAAGGCTTAAAACATACAATATATGTTGAAGAGCCTATACTGATAGAGCGAGAAGGTGATAAGGACGCTATTATCAGGAAATATACACAGAAATGGTCAGATATTATAGAAGCCCGTATCAGGGCGCATCCAGCCCATTGGGCCTGGATGCATAGAAGGTGGAAGACTAGGCCGCCAGTAACCACGCAGGCCTGAATATTAATATGTTAATATTGATAAAGCTATGAAATTATTAAGAAATCTTATTATTCTTCTGGTGGTAATTTTTGTTGGTATATATTTGAAAAACACTTTATTTAGAGATGAAGAAGATATCCAAACAAGGAATTTATCCTCTAATGCGGAGAAAGAGCAGGTGACTGAACAGGTTAAGTCTTTTTCAATAACAGGATTTTCTGATTCAGGTAAAAAGGCCTGGGAGATGGAAGGAAAGAGTGCAAACATATTCTCTGATATAATAGATCTCTCTGATATAAATGCTGATTCATATGGTGATGATGTTAAGGTCAATCTTAAGGCAGACGAGGGTGTTTTTGACCGAACAAGCAATGACGTAGAACTCAGGAAAAATGTTATAATTGTTACTGATGAGGGGACCACGCTTACTACAGAGGTTCTGAATTGGGATGCGGCAAAAGAGCTTATACGTACAGATGAGGATGTTTTTATCCAGAGAAAAGATATGGATATAACGGGGACAGGTGCTTCTGCCAAACCCGATCTAAAGATTGCCCGGATTGATAAAAATATTTCTGTTAATACTAAAGACCCGCCAGCGCTTATTACATGTGATGGGCCATTAGAGGTTGATTATGATAAGAATGTCGCGTATTTTAATAATAATGTTAAGCTTATTGATTCAGAGACCACGATAGATGCAGATAAGGCTACGGCCTATTTCCAGCCAAAAGAGAAGTCGCTTAAAAAAGTAGTATGTAAAGGGAATGTTAAGATAACGCGCGGTAAAGACTTAACCTATGCGGACCTGCTTACATATTTACCCGGAGAAGGAAGAGTTATACTTGAAGGCAGGCCTAAGATAATAATTCGCGACACAGAAGAGTTGCTGCAGAAATCCAACGAGAAAAAGAATGAATAGGCTAAAGGTTGAAAATCTGGTTAAGGCTTATAGCGGCCGAAGGGTAGTTGACAATATAAATATAGAGATAGGCAGAGGTGAGATTGTCGGGCTTTTAGGCCCTAATGGCGCCGGAAAGACCACGTCATTTTATATGATAGTCGGCTTGATCAGGCCTGATGAAGGCGCAATCTGTTTTGATACAAAAGATATTACTGAAATGCCTATGTATCGCAGAGCGCGTGAAGGTATAGGCTATCTGTGTCAGGAAGACTCTATATTTCGTAAGCTGACAGTAGAAGAGAATATAATGGCTGTTCTGGAAACACTGAATATACCTATTCATGAGAGAAGAAGGCGTTTAGATAAATTACTCAATAAGCTCAGCATAGCAAGCCTTGCCAAGAATAAGGCGTATACTCTTAGTGGTGGAGAAAGAAGGAGGCTTGAGATTACCAGGGCACTTGTTACAGAGCCGTCTTTTCTTCTTCTTGATGAGCCGTTTAGCGGAATAGACCCTATCGCAGTGTTTGAGGCACAGCAGATAATACAGGGCTTGAGAGACAGTGGCCTGGGTATATTACTTACTGACCATAGTGTTCGCGAGACGCTTGCTATTACAGATCGTTCTTATATAATGTATGAAGGAAAGATTCTGATTTCAGGTACCTCAAAAGACCTTATATCAAATCCAAAGGCACGACAGATATATCTCGGCGAGCAGTTTACCATGTAAATGAAGACACATTTTACAGATGCTAAATAACGTTTAGTATTGGATATTTCACTCTGTTTGGGGTGACAATTATTCCTTATGTTTATTCACCGATTACCCGCCAAAGGCGGGCTAAGCTCATAAAGGAGGCAACATGCAAATAAACATTACTGCAAGGCATCTTCAGCTTGATGATGATTTTAAGGTTTGCATAAATGAGAAGATTAAAAAACTTGCTAAATATGCCAGCAAGATAGAGAGTGCAAGGGTTATCTTTCAAACTGAGAAATTCAATAATATTACAGAGATAACACTGACAGGAAAAGGGTTCCGGCTTGTTGCAGTGGAAAGGGATCAGGATATTAAGGTATCTTTTGATATATGTTTAACTAATGTTGAGGAGCAGCTTAAAAGAACTCGCGGCAGGGTGAAGAATCACAAGATGAGAAAATTTTTTGAAAGTTTCAGGCGTTTCTCAGGTAAGAGAAGAGAATTGCCGGTACCAGACGCGTCTATTATAAGGATTGAATCTTTTGCAACAAAGCCTATGTCGCCTGAAGAGGCTGCGTTGGAACTTGCGGCGTTTAACAAGGATTTTATAGTATTTCGTAATTCTGTTGATGATAAGGCCAGTGTGCTGTATAAACGTAAAGATGGAAATTACGGCCTTATCGAGCCGTAGACGGAGGTTTCTAAAAATAGTGAAAATAAATGTTGAAGAGCAGAAAGACGCGCAGAAGCTTATAAAGGTAGAGGTAGAGACTGAAAGAGTTGATGCTGCGTTAGAAGACATATATAACGGAATACAGAAGAGAGCGCATATAGCGGGTTTCCGTCCAGGCAAGGCCCCGCGGGACATGGTAAAGGCGCATTATAATAAAGCCGCAAATGAAGAGGCGCTTAATCGGCTTATATGGGATTGTTATCGTGAAGTAGTTGTGGAGAAGCGTATCAATCCCATTGGGTACCCTGTAATAGTGGATGTAAATTTTAATAAGGGTAAACCGCTTAATTTTTCTGTAAAGGTAGAAACCCGGCCTGAATTTAAGCTTAAAGCATATAAAGGCATAAAGGTTAAGGAAAAACCGTATGAGGTAGTTGGCCAGGATACGGATAACGCTCTTAAGCAGATGCAGGAGTCTATGGCAGAGTATAAGAATGTTAAAGCGCGCCCAATTGCCAAAGAAGATTATGTAGTATGCAGTTATGAATGTTTTTCTGGTGGGAAACTGATTGACAAAAAGGATAAACTATGGCTATATATAAGCAATCAATTGCAGCCTAAAGAGTTACTTGCTCTTTTGCTTGGGGCGGAACTTGGAACAACTAAAGAGACAGAAGTATCTTACCCAAAAGATTACGAATATAAGGAACTTGCCGGTCAAAGCAGGCTCTATAAGGTTACTCCCAAGGAGATCAAGCAGAAGATATTACCTGAAATAGATGATGAACTGGCAAAATCAACAGGTCATTTTAAAAACTTATCTGAGCTTAAGATCGATCTTGATAAGAACATATTAAAGCAGAAAAGACTTGAATCAGAGCGTGACCTGGAAAATCAGATATATAAAGTTTTGTTAGAAAATCACTCCTTTGATGTGCCGGCTTCTCTGGTAGAAAGGCAGTCACTGCGCCTGGCTGAAGAGAGTAAACAGAAGCTTCTGCAGCAAGGGTACAAGAAAGAAGATCTCGATAAACAAGATGATAAATTAAAGGAATCAGTAAGAAGCGGAGCCTTAAATAATGTCAGGCTTTTTTTCATTATGCAAAAAATAGCCGAGCAGGAAAAGATTGAGGTAGGTGAGGTGGATCTGGATAAAAGAGTAGCAGAGATAGCAAGTTATACAAAAGAGGCTCAGGCTAAGGTAAAGGAGAGGCTCAAGGGGAATAATCTTTTAGATAGTCTAAAAGAACAGGTTTTACACGATAAAGTCGTGGAGTTTTTAGTAGCGCAGGCAAAAAAGAGATAGACCGGTAATTTAAGTATAAAAACAGTACTATCTACAAAGGAGTATAGAGATGAATGAGAAATATCAGACATTGGTGCCAATGGTAGTTGAGCAGTCAGGCCGTGGAGAAAGGGCATATGATATATATTCGCGCCTGTTAAAAGATAGGATAATTTTTATAGGAACGCCTATAGATGATAATATCGCAAATCTTATTATTGCGCAGCTTCTTTTTCTGCAGATGGAGGCGCCTGACAAGGATATAAGTGTTTATATAAATTCACCCGGAGGCCACGTAACAAGCGGGTTGGCAGTATATGATACAATGCAGTTTGTTAAGCCGGATGTTAATACCTACTGCATGGGCCAGGCTGCCAGTATGGCCGCGTTATTATTAGCAGGTGGCACAAAAGGGAAAAGATACTCGCTTCCTAACGCACGCATAATGATACATCAGCCCTGGGGTGGAACACAAGGTACGGCTGCGGATATACACATACAGGCAAAAGAGATATTAAGGGTAAAAGATAGGATAAATAAGCTACTCGTCTATCATACAGGGCAATCTGTCAAAAAGATAGAAGAGGATACAGACAGGGATTATTTTATGACAGCTGCCGAGGCCATGAAGTATGGCTTAGTGGATAATGTTATAGATACCTTAAATACAAAGAAATAGATATTAATTATTATAATAAAGGAGTAAATAATGTTAAAGCGTCACCTGTTGACACCAGGCCCAACACCGGTACCGCCAGAAGCTTTATTGGCAATGGCAAAACCTATTATACATCACCGTACGCCTCAGTTTAAGAAAGTACTCAAGGAGGCGGTTGAAAGCTTGCGTTACATGTTCCAGACTAAAAATGATATCTTTATCTTTACATCATCTGGTACAGGGGCTATGGAGAGCTCTGTATCTAACCTGCTTTCAGCAGGAGATAAAGCTATAGTTATAAGGGGTGGAAAATTTGGTGAAAGGTTTGCTGAGATATGTGAATCATATGGTGTTATTCCTATAAATATAGACGTTGAATGGGGAAAAGCGGTTGACCCGTCTCAGATAGAAAAGATCCTAAATAAAAATAAGAATGTAAAAGCTGTATATGCTACGCTTTGTGAAACATCCACCGCAGTTATCAATGATATAAAGGCGATAGGCGAGATCGTTTCAAAGACAGGCGCTGTTTTAGTAGTGGATGCAATAAGCGGCCTGGGATCTGTTGAATTTAAGACTGATGAGTGGAAGGTCGATATCGCTGTGGGCGGTTCGCAAAAGGGGTTGATGATACCCCCAGGACTTGCGTTTATAGCGGTAAGTAATAAAGCTATGAAGATGGTGGAGTGTTCTACCCTGCCTAAATACTATTTTTGTTATAAGGCAGCAAAAAAATCAGCGGATAAGGATGATACCCCTTGGACTCCGGCAGTAACGCTTATTATAGGCCTTGTCGAGGCATTGAAGATGGTAAAAGAGGAGACTCTGGAAGGAGCTATCCTGAGACAGAAAAGAATGGCAGAGGCAACAAGGGCCGCAGCTAAGGCATTAGGGTTTAAGCTTCTTGCGCCGGAAGCGCCAAGTGACGCTGTTACAGCAATAAAACTTCCTGAAGATGTAGATGGCGTAAAACTAGTAAAGACCATGCGTGATATATATGGTGTAGGTATTGCAGGCGGACAGGCACAGCTTAAAGGAAAGATAATTCGTATTGCCAGTATGGGGTTTATGACGCAGTGGGATACGATAATTGCTATATCATGCCTTGAGATAGTATTAAAGCAGATGGGTTATGATTTTGAATTTGGCTCTGGAATAAAAGCGGCTGAAGAGGTATTCAGCAGATAATATGAAACTACACAATAAGGAGGATAAGGTAAGTGTTTAAGATATTGGTAAGCGATCCATTAAGTGAAAAAGGTTTAAAAATTCTGGAAAAAGAGAAGAATTTTCATGTTGATGTTAAAGTCAAGCAGCCACCGGAAGCGCTTAAAAAGATAATAGGAAATTATGACGCGCTTATAATAAGAAGTGGTACTAAGGTTACGGCAGATATCATAAAACATGCTGATAAACTAAAGGTTATAGGAAGAGCGGGGGTTGGCCTTGATAATGTAGATATTCCAGCCGCTACTAAAAAAGGTATTATAGTAATGAATACCCCGGGGGGAAATACTGTTTCAACAGCAGAACATACTATGAGCCTTATCCTTTCTCTTTCAAGAAATATCGCGCCTGCAGACGCTTCTATGAAAAGGGGCGAATGGGAAAGAAAGAAATTTATGGGAGTTGAACTTTACGGCAAGACTCTCGGTATCATTGGCCTGGGCAGAATAGGCGTAGAAGTAGCAAAGCGTGCTTTAAGTTTCGGCATGAAGATTATTGTTTTCGACCCATTTCTTACACCCGATAAGGCTGCTGATTCTGCGATAGAGTTAAGTTCGCTCAAAAAGGTATTTTCCGAATCAGACTACATAACAGTACATACCCCTCTTACAAGAGATACAAAGCATCTTATAAGTATGAAAGAGATAGCAATTATGAAAAAAGGTGTTAGGCTTGTAAACTGCGCCCGTGGAGGCATTATAGATGAGAAAGCGGTTTTAAAAGGGATCGAATCAGGCAAAATAGCAGGCGCGGCATTCGATGTATATGAGCAAGAGCCTCCAAAGGATAACCCTATTACAAAATGTGACAAGATTATAGTAACCCCGCATCTGGGGGCTTCAACTGAAGAGGCTCAGGATAATGTAGCAGTTGAGGTTGCAGAGCAGGTTATAGATGCTCTTCTTGAAAGGGGTATCAGGAACGCGATAAATATTCCTTATATAGAACTTAAAGCATGGAAGGTGTTAAGCCCATATATGTTGCTTGCAGAGAAGATGGGTATGTTTCAGGCCCAACTTGCCCAAGGCCCTATAAAGGAGGTCAGGTTAGATTACGCGGGTGAGGTTGCAAAACATGACATAACAGCTATAACTACGGCCTTTGTCAAAGGCCTTCTTACTTCTGCCTTAGGCGAGGTGGTAAATAATGTAAACGCCACAGTCATAGCAAGGGAGAGGAATATAAAGGTTATTGAATCAAAGACAAGCCAGGCAGAGGAGTTTGCGCATCTTATTACTGTAACTGTAAAGACTGAATCCAAGTCACGGGCTATCTCCGGGGCCCTTTTTGCGAATAGTAAACCTCGTATAGTAAAGATTGATAATTATTATGTAGATGCTATGCCGGAAGGTAATATGGTACTTATTTCAAATAAGGATGTACCTGGTATAGTAGGACAGTTAGGTACCCTGCTTGGCAAGAACAAAATAAATATCGCGGGCATGACATTCGGAAGGCAGAAACTTGGCGGAAAAGCTGTTAGCCTTTGCAATGTGGATAGTGAAGTGCCTGAGAGAGTGCTTAAAGAGCTCAAGAAGTCCAAAGATATATATGACGCGAAGCTTATCAAATTGTAAGTGTTCGAAACTGTTTCAAGACTCAATCTAAAAAATGGAGAAGATATGAAATCAAAGAATACAAAGAAAAAAAAGGATAATCTGATAAAGCTTATCGATGTAACCAACAGAGATGGTGTTCAGACATCACGTATATGCCTTTCAAAGTTGCAGAAGACAATGATAAATTTATATCTTAATGAGATGGGGGTATGCCAGAGCGAATTCGGTTTTCCGGTTACACATCATGAGACAAATTATATAAATGCCAATCTTGATCTTGTCAAAAATGGCGTATTAAAGCCTATCATCCTGAGTGGCTGGATAAGGGCTATTGTACCTGATGTGCGGGAAACGCTTAAGAAGACAAAGATCAAACATTTGAATATATCTATTTCAACATCTGCGCAGATGATGAAGGGAAAATTCATGGGCAAGAAGTCAAGTGATGATATCATAGATATGATGACAGCTGCCCTCGATTTTGCCAGGAAAAATGATGTTAAAACTGTGGGTGTTAATGCGGAGGATGCTTCTCGTTCTGACCTGGATTATCTTATTAAATTTGCAACGGCTGCGAAAGATCACGGTGCGGACAGGGTAAGATATTGCGATACACTCGGATGTGATGATCCATTTACTATATATAATAGGATTTACAAAATAGCTAAAAAGGTCAGAATTCCTATAGAGCTTCATTGCCATAATGATCTTGGCCTTGTTGTTGCCAATTCTATAGCTGGCGCCAAGGCTGCTATAGACGCGGGAGTGGACGCGTATATAAATACTACAATCAATGGCATAGGTGAACGCGCGGGTAACGCAGATCTTGTCTCTGTGATACTTGCGATCAAATATAGCAGCGGATTTAAGCAAAAATACAGGCTTGATAGCAACATAAACCTTACCAAAGCATGGAAGATAGCGAAATACGCCTCATACGCATTTGGTGTCCCCATACCTATTAATCAGCCAGGAGTGGGCGCAAATGCATTTGCTCATGAATCAGGCATACATGCTGATGGCGCGCTTAAAGACAGGCGTAATTATGAGCTTTATGATTATGAAGAACTCGGAAGAGGCGAGCCTGAGGTTGTTGATACCGGCAGGCAGATTACCGCCGGTGAATATAGCGGCATAAAAGGTTTTAGAAATGTCTATGAGAGATTGGAGATAAAGTTTAAGGATGATAAAGAGGCAGCTGAGATACTTGAGCTTGTAAGGTATGCGAATGTACATAATCAAAAACCTCTTGTAGCGGATGAGTTAAGGTTTGTTGCTAGTTATCCTGATATAGCATGTAAGTTATTTAGCATGAAGCCGTATTAATATAAAGGAAGAGAATATGTCGAGTTCAGTTGTTATAGGAGCGCAGTGGGGAGATGAGGGGAAAGGTAAGATAATAGATATCCTTTCAGAAAACTCGGATTATATTATCCGTTATCAGGGTGGAAATAATGCGGGCCATACAGTAGTTATTGATGGTGAATCGTTTATACTCCACCTTATTCCGTCAGGTATTTTACATAAAGGCAAGACTTGTATTATTGGAAATGGCGTGGTTGTAAATCCTGCCGCATTGATAGAGGAGATAGAGAAGCTAAGCGCGCGCGGCATCAGAGTGGAAAAGAATCTTTTAATCAGTGAACAGGCTCATATCATATTTCCTTATCATTGGAAAATGGATGAGCTTCGTGAGATAGCCAAAGGCAGGAAGAAGATAGGCACCACCAAAAGAGGCATAGGGCCCTGTTATACGGATAAGGTATCTCGATGCGGTATAAGAATGGCTGATCTTTTGGATGTTAATATATTTTCTAAGAAGCTTAAGGCTAATCTTAAGGAAAAGAATGCTATATTAAGAAATGTGTATGGTTTTAAAGGGTATTCTTTTAATGCGATATATAAACAGTATATGAATTATCGTGAAAAGATTAAAGGTTATATTAAAGATACAACGCTTATAATAAATAAGGCTTTGGATAAAAACAAAAGGGTTCTTTTTGAAGGCGCTCAGGGAACCATGCTCGATGTAGATTTTGGGACATATCCTTATGTTACATCATCAAACTCTACAGCAGGTGGCGCATGCACAGGTTCTGGTGTAGGGCCTTCAAGAATTGGAAAGGTAACAGGGGTTGTTAAGGCTTATACTACGCGGGTAGGTGAGGGGCCGTTTCCTACTGAATTTTCTGATAAGCTTATGAATATAATAAGACATAAGGGAAAAGAGTTCGGAGCTACTACAGGCAGGCCGCGACGTTGCGGTTGGTTTGATACTTTAATAGTAAAACATGCGGTTATGGTAAGCGGTATAACAGAGATAGTTGTGACAAAGCTTGATGTATTAGACGGCCTTGAAAAAATAAAAATTTGTACAGGATATAAATATAAAGGCAAGAGTTGTAAGGCATTTCCCGCAAACATAGAGATGCTTTTTAATGTAAAGCCTCAGTATGAAGAATTACCGGGTTGGATGTCTGATACGTCAGGTATTCAAAGTTTTAATAAATTGCCCAGGAATGCTGTGAGATATCTTAAGAGATTATCCGATCTGGTCGGTGCAAAGATAAGCATGGTCTCAGTTGGCTCGGAAAGAAAACAGACTCTGAAGCTGTAGTAAACATAAACTATTCGAAACAGTTTCTCAGTGCAATAAGACTAATTTAGCAGCACTGAGGAACCTTCTTGTGCGAATGGTTTATGAGCGGTTTCAATACTCAATAATTGTGTGAAGCAAAATTTATTATGAGATTTATAGTTTTTATATTTATTTTTATAGTATGTAGTCTCTTTACAATGGCAATTGCGGAAGAGCCTGTTCCTGAAATTTTTCCCGCAGCAATAACATGGATAAGTGGAGAATTACCGGGTAACTCTTCAATAGAAGGCGATTGGATATGGAGTGAGGAGATAACTCAGGGTGAAGTCAAGGTTCACGAAGAAGGTATTACCAAGGGCATAGAATCCCATCTATTCAGAACGGATTTCTTAGTGAAGCTGAACCAGGATTCGAAGGTAATTCAGTATGTGAATGTTGACCCTGAAAATATGCCTTTAGGCATTATGTTAAAATTTTTCTTAGGCTCTGATAAAGAGGTAAGTCTCTACTGGGAGGGAAAAGAAGAGGCTTTTGTCGAGCTTGATGAATATATAACTGCCTGGTATATGGGTTTTATTCCAGAACCCGGCAGATGGATAGGCCTTGAATTTAATTGCAAAGAACTTGATATAAAAGATGCGGAACTTGTTGGCATGGAGTTTATCGTAAATAGCGGTAGGGCCTGGTGGGGAGAGACCGTGATTATTAATCAGGACTCGGGCCAACCCCTTGAAGATTAAAAACAATCACAACTTAACAAGGAGACTAAATAGATGCCGAAGAGAAAACGAAAAGGCAAACTTAAATGGCGCAGTAAAAAGGCCAACAAGGGTACAAAGCCTTGCTGCGGGTAAACACTTATTTTTATAATATTGACGTTTTTTATGTGAGAATGTTATAATAATTCAAAACAAGGGGGTGCGGCATGGCAAGAGGTTGTAATATTTTATTTGTTCTTCCAATATTGCTGGTATGTTTTATTGCCTCAGGTTGCGCAGTAGGTTTTTACAAAGGAAGGCCCAGTGACAAGGTAAAGATAGAAGAATTGCAGGATGAGCTTGAGCGTCTCAGAGAAGCAAAATCTTTATTAGAGAAGCGCTTGAGAAGCGAAATAAATTCAAATCAGGTTGCGCTTACTATGGAAGATAGGGGTTTGGTGATTACTTTTGTCGCGGAAGTTTTATTTGATTCCGGCAAGGACAAGCTAAAGCCTGGTGGAGAGAAGATGCTTCAGAAGGTAGGAAATGTTATAAAAGAAGAAACAGCGAATAACGAGATCAGCGTAGAAGGCCATACTGATAATGTGCCGATAAAATATTCAGGCTGGAAATCAAACTGGGAACTCTCAACGGCAAGAGCAACGAGCGTACTGCACTATCTTGAAGATAATTGCGGGCTTATGCCTGATAAACTTTCAGCAACAGGTTATGGTGAATACAGGCCTGTCACATCTAATGAGACTGAAGAAGGCAAGCAGTTAAACAGGAGAGTAGAAATTATAATCAAGCCGCTTTCACAGATAAAAGTACAATATGAAGAAACAGAAGAAGATACAGAGTATATAAAATAATGTCATTTGGTTTAAAAAATTCTAAAATAGTAATTATTTTAACAGTAATTATTTTCTTAATCCTGCTCTTATCACTTTTTGGCTTAAATGCCAAGTCAAATTCTATGTTTAAAAAGAATAGAGAATTGACAGAAGAGATTAGCAGGTTGGCTATTAAGGTATCTGCATTAACAGAGAAGTTGGATACTGATATGTTGGAGTCGATCCGTGAAAAAGCGGAACTTGAGAAGACCAGAAATAAGCTTACGCAGGAAAGGCTTAAAAACAGGCAACTTTTGCAAGAAAAAGAAGAGCTTGAAGGAGTAGTTTCTACTTATAATCTCCCAGGAGAATCTGAGCCATCTTAATAGCATGGGAATTTGAAAAATTCCTATGCCTGCTTACTGACAGGCAGGCGCTATTTTTTTCGGTGTTCGGTTTTTGATATTCGGTTTTTAAGCAATAACCGAGAAAACCTAAAACTGAACACCGAAATTAGTTTCATAAAGCTCCTAATTCATATAATATGATAAAAAAAACAAATATTCCTAAACATATAGCAATAATAATGGATGGAAACGGCAGATGGGCTAAGAAAAAGCATTTGCCACGGATATTTGGCCATCGCGCAGGCGCAAAAAATATTGATATAATTATCCAAGAGTGCACAAATATAGGCATAGAGGCCTTAACACTCTATAGTTTTTCTACTGAGAACTGGAAGCGTTCAAATAGTGAGATAAACGGCTTGATGAATCTTCTTTATAATTATCTTGATAAGAAGTGTAAAAAACTGCAGAATAAAGGTATAAGGTTAAATGCTATAGGCAGGCTTGATGGACTGCCTGAAAAGGTGAGAAAGATACTTTTTGATGTTATGAAAAAGACATCGAAAAATACCAGGATGGTTCTTACGCTGGCTTTAAATTATGGTGGCAGGCAGGAGATAGTAGATGCTGCAAAACAACTTGCAAAGAGAGCCGAGCAGCAGAAGTTATCTTCTGATAATATCGATGAGAAGCTCTTTAGCGATTATTTATATACAAAGGGTTTACCTGAAGTAGATCTGCTCATAAGGACAAGTGGGGAGTTTAGGGTGAGCAATTTTCTTCTCTGGCAGATATCGTACGCTGAGATAATAGTAACAAAGACCCTTTGGCCTGATTTTAAAAAAGAGGAACTTTCTCATGCAATAAAAGTTTATCAAAAGCGTGACAGGCGCTTGGGAGGAAGGTGATGCTAGGGAGAAGGATTATAAGCTCTACGTTATTAATTATATTCTTATGGTTGCTTATATTTATTTTACCTGGATGGATATTTGCGATTGCTGTTATTGCAGTAGTAGGTTTAGGGCTTTATGAATTTTTCAATATGGTTTCTAAGAAAGGTATACCTATATATCGATATTTCGGTATCATTATAGGCTGCCTTATACCAGTAACCACTTATTTGCAGTTTAGGCCCAGCGTGGAGGTAGAGTTTGTGCTTATTACTGCGATATGTTTTTGCGTTTTTCTGCTTCAGATTGTAAGGCGTAAAACAGAACACGCTTTAGTCGGCATAGCAACTACATTTTTCGGCATATTTTACATAGGATGGTTATTTTCATTCGCGATAAAACTTAGAATTTTGCCGCCTCTTAATATGGATGGAAGGTTTCTGATACTCTATCTTCTTCTAGTAACTAAATCCGGTGATATAGCAGCTTATTTTGTGGGCACATTCTTTGGAAAACACCGACTAATTCCTCAAATAAGTCCAAAAAAATCTGTTGAAGGAGCCATAGCGGGATGTATAGTAAGTTTTATTGTAGCTATTGGGTTTAAATCGTTATTGCCGGCCGTATCTATCATGCATATATGCATTATAGGCATACTTTTAAGCCTGGTTGGCCAGGTGGGTGACCTCTCTGAATCTCTGATTAAAAGAGATTGTCAGGTGAAGGATTCCGGTTCTCTATTTTCCGGATTAGGCGGGATGCTCGATCTTATCGATAGCCTGATATTTACTACACCGATATTTTATTTTTACTTAAGGCTTATACCTCAATAACGAGATACCTAATCATTGTAATAAATAGGTTACGAAAGATATGAAAAACGTAGCAATTCTCGGTTCGACAGGTTCCATAGGAATAAATACGCTAAAGGTTATTGAGGCTTTTCCAAAGCATTTTAAGGTTATCGGACTCTCATCTTTTTCCAATACAAGCCTTTTAGAAAAACAGGCAAGAAAGTTTAACCCCTCATATGTGGCTGTTGTAAGCGATAAAAAATCAAAAGAGCTTGATAGGGCTTTAAGCAAAAAGAATCTTAAGGTGCTCTCTGGAGCAGAAGGCCTAAATATCATAGCCTCACATAGCAAGGTAGATATTCTTGTTGTGGCAATATCCGGGGCTGCGGCAGTATATCCATTACTTGCCGGAATAGAAGCAAAAAAGCATATATGCCTTGCTAATAAGGAATCTATTGTTATGGCGGGCAGTATTATAATGAAAAAAGTAAAGAGGCAAGGGGCTCTTCTTATTCCAGTCGATAGTGAGCATAGCGCTATATTTCAGTGCATAAACTCATCGAACATTTCAGAGGTAAGCCAACTTTTTTTAACGGGGAGCGGTGGCTCTTTGCATAGGATTTCAAAGGCTCATTTCTCAAAGCTTAAGGTTGATCAGGTCTTAAGGCACCCGAAATGGAAAATGGGAAAAAAAATTACTGTCGACTCTGCAACACTTATGAATAAAGGCCTTGAGATAATAGAGGCGCATCATCTTTTTGATATACCTATAGATAGAATAAAGCTGTTGATTCATCCTGAGGCTGTGATACATTCCATGTGTGAATTCGTTGATGGCAGTGTAATAGCGCAGTTGGGCATAACAGATATGAAACTTCCTATCCAGTTTGCCCTTACTTATCCGGATAGGCGCAAAACCCCGTTTCAAAGATTGGATTTTTCTAAGATTAACAATTTCAGTTTTACGCAACCTGATATTATGAAATATCCTTGTCTTTCATTAGCTATGGCAGCAGCAAAGATTGGAGGTACATCTACAGCAGTTCTCAATGCAGCGGATGAGGTTGCAGTTTGCGCGTTTTTGAA
Source organism: Candidatus Omnitrophota bacterium (assembly GCA_030593065.1). Lineage (GTDB taxonomy): Bacteria > Omnitrophota > Gorgyraeia > JABMRG01 > JABMRG01 > JAUVHV01. The sequence continues at coordinate 67,017 of JAUVHV010000003.1, forward strand.
TGGTAAGATAGGGTTTTTGAAGATACCAGCGATTATTGAGAAGGTTCTTGTAAGCCACAGATTTATAGAATCACCCACCCTTGATCAGATATTTGAATCTGACAAGTGGGCAAGAGAAGAGTCCACGCGGCTTATCTGACATACTTTTTAATAGATAAGAAAGGTTTTGTATGTTAAGTGTTATTGGGGTTGTTGTTGTATTTAGTGTTGTAATATTGGCCCACGAGCTTGGCCATTTTCTTATGGCGCGTTATATGGGTGTTAAAGTGGAAAGATTTGCTTTAGGCCTTGGCAAAGTATTATTATCGAAAAGAATAGGTGATACTGAATATGTTATATGCCTTATCCCCTTTGGTGGTTATATTAAGATGGCTGGGGATGAGCCAACCGGTAAGCCATCGAGTAACAGGCAGGAGTTTTTCGGCCAGCCTCCGGGTAGAAGGTTCTGGATAATCTTTGCAGGTGCGGCAGTAAACTATATCTTCGCTTTTCTAATATTCTCTTTTATAGTCCCTACTTCGCGAATAGGCATGGTTATAAAAGATATGCCGGCATATAAATCTGGTATAGAGACAGGTGATAGAATAGTTGCTATCAATGATAAGGAGATAAAATACTGGTATCAGGTGCTTGATTTTGTATCAGAAGATTACGATGCAAGGCCATTGAAAATGATGGTAGACAGGGGGGGCGTAACCTTTGAGGCAACGATTACTCCGGATATATTAGAATTAAAAGGGCTCTTTGGCAGAGAGATAAAAAAGCCAAAGATAGGTATCAGTTATTTTGGAGATGTAGAAGTGCTAAAAGGGGGCCCTGTAAAACACCTGACTGCTGGAGCCCGCCAGATATTTGCAAATACAATTTTGACATACAAGTTTATATGGTATCTTGTTACAGGAAAGATAGCGCTTAAGGGGGCAGCGGCAGGCCCGATAGGCATAGCTGTTATTCTGGGAAAAGCGATAAAAGTAGGGTTTGTCTATCTAGTCTATCTTGTAGCTCATATAAATCTCGCGCTTGCTATATTTAATCTTCTTCCATTTCCCATTCTTGACGGAGGCCATATATTTTTTCTTGGTATTGAGAAGATAAGAAAGCGGCCTCTCAGCATAAAGGTTCAGGGGGTTGTGCAGTATATAGCTATTACATTAATAATAGCATTCTTTTTGTTAGTTACGTGGAATGATATATCCTTATGGATTCTTAAGCGATGATAAGAAAAACCCGGCAGGTAAGGTTAGGGAATATAAGGATAGGCCATGGCGCGCCTATCTCTATCCAATCGATGACAAATACCGATACCAGAGATATTAATATTACCTTAAGGCAGATAAGGGCATTGGAAAAGGCGGGTTGTGAAGTTATAAGGATAGCTGTAAAAGATACTGGTTCAGCCAGGGCAATTGTTGAGATTAAGAAGAGAGTGCTGATACCCATAGAAGCAGATATACATTTTGATTATAAACTCGCGCTTTTAGCAATAGAATCAGGTGTAGATGCTATACGATTAAATCCCGGAAATATTTATAAGCCGGTACAGATAAAGTGTATAATCACAGCATGTAAAGAAAAGAAGATACCAGTAAGGATTGGGGTCAACTCCGGTTCATTGCCAAAGGCAAAAAATACAAAATCGGTTGCTGATAATATGGTCAAGGTTGCATTGAAATATATTAAGCTTTTTGAAAAAGAACATTTTTATGACATTATAATCTCGCTAAAAGCCTCTGATGTGGTTACTACCATTACCGCATACAGGAAAATGGCAGCACTTTGTAAATACCCGTTTCATCTTGGAGTTACTGCGACAGGCCAGGGAGAAGAGGCAATAATAAAATCCGCTATAGGTATAGGTACGTTACTATCCGAAGGCATAGGTGATACTATAAGGGTTTCCCTGACAGGTGATCCTGTAGAAGAGGTTTTTATTGGGAAAAAGATCTTGCAGGCATTAGGTTTGAGGTATTTTAAGCCCGAGGTCATATCATGCCCTACTTGCGGCCGTTGTCAAGTTGATTTGATAAAGATTGTAAAACAATTTAAGAAAAAACTTATAACTTATCCCCTGGCATCAGTCTCAGGACTTAGAGCTGATAAGCAATTACGAATAGCAATAATGGGATGTGAAGTAAATGGCCCCGGAGAAGCGAAAGAGGCAGATATTGGCGTTGCTTTTGGAAAGAGTTCTGGTATACTATTTAAAAAAGGTAAGGTTGTTAGAAAGGTAAAATCTAAAGACGCAGTAAGGGAATTGATAAAAGAATTAGATTTTAAAGCTAAAACATGAGATATTCGAAAACTTTTATACCAACAGTAAAAGAGGACCCTACTGACGCAGAGGCAATAAGCCACAAACTTATGGTGCGTGCCGGCCTTGTGCGCAAACTTATGGCGGGGGCATATTCATATCTTCCACTCGGAGTCAAGGTTCTTAAAAGAGTAGAAGCTATTGTGCGCGAGGAGATGGATGATACGGGTGCGCTTGAGATGCTTATGCCTGCATTACAACCTGCCAAGTTGTGGCATGAAACAGGCAGGTATGATCTTATAGGTGATGAGCTTATTAAATTTATTGATCGCACGGGCAGAGAGATGGTTATAGCTCCTACTCATGAAGAGGTTGTTACGGGTATAGCAGGAAAAAATATGCGCTCATATAAAGATCTACCCAAGACAGTATATCAGATACAGACTAAGTTGAGGGATGAACCTCGCCCCCGTTTTGGCGTCATACGCAGCAAAGAGTTTATTATGAAAGATGCCTACAGCTTTGACCGTAATAATGCAGGCCTTGATAAGAGTTATAAGATAATGCTCGGTTGCTACAAGCGTATATTTGCCTCCTGCGGGCTTGATGTGATTTTAGTTGAAGCGGATACTGGTTTTATGGGCGGTAGTGAATCCACGGAATTTATGGTCTTATCTAAGAGTGGTGAAGATATAGTTGTAGTATGTGATAGCTGCGGCTATAAGAGTAGCCTTGTAAAAGCAAGTTGCCAGCAAGAGCTCAATACATGGTCAGGGAAATCGAAAGCACCAGAGGCTAAAGAGGTTGACACCCCTGGTGTTACTACGATTGAAAAGGTAGCAGAGTTTCTGAAATGCCAGCCAGAATGCATGATAAAGACTCTTATATATATTGCGAATGAAAAACCTGTGGCAGTATTAGTAAGGGGCGATCATGAAGTAAATGAGGCAAAACTCGCCGCAAAATTGAACGCGAAAAAGCTTGTTTTAGCAGACGAGGATATGATATTGAAGATTACGGGTGGCCCATTGGGTTTTTCCGGCCCATGCGGGCTCAAAGGCATAGATATTATTGCAGATTATGCTATAATACCTGCGACAGCTGCTACAAGCTATGTGACAGGTGCCAATAAGAAAAATAAACATCTTAAAAATATTGTTCCGGGCCGAGACTTTAATGTGAAAATGACATCTGATATACGCTATATAACTCAAAGCGAACCTTGCTCAAAATGCGGCAAACCTGTGAGCTTAAAAAGAGCCATAGAGATAGGACATGTATTCAAGCTTGGCACAAAATATTCCGCTTGCATGAAAGCAAAGTTTCTGGATTCTGATGGAAAAGAGAAACCGCTGATCATGGGCTGCTACGGTATTGGCCTAAATAGAATTATCGCGGCAGCGATAGAGCAGAATAATGATAAAGACGGGATTATATGGCCTGTAAATATAGCGCCTTATAGCGTATTAATTTTAGCTTTAAATATAAATGATAAGAAAGTAGCGAATGAGTCTGAAAAATTATATAAACATCTTTTGGATGATGGTGTAGAAGTGCTTTTTGATGACAGGGATATCAGCCCTGGCATCAAATTTAAAGATGCTGATCTTATAGGAATACCCTTGCAGGTTGTGATAGGCTCAAAGTCTATCCAAAAATCAATTGCGGAGATCAAGATCCGTAAGACAGGTAAAAGAACCGAATATCCTCTGAATAAACTCTTATCCACAATCCAAAAACTCCTAGCGTAGCATTATAAAAAACTTTGCCAGCTTTTGAGTAATTCCGCAGATAAGAATGCTGCTTATGACTTCTGCCTTCGCAGCGCAGGTATTTTTGCCACCTATTTAAATCCACGGCAAAAAAATCCAAAGCGCTGCTAAAGGCAAAGGCATAAGCAGCTATACGAAATCCGTTTTAATTGTGTCAACTGAAAAAGTGCTTGACAATATTAGTACAGATATTATATAATCTCATAACAAATTTATTATGGAGTGAAAGGAGATTGCAAGTGGGTTGACGTATGTTTACCCGCTTTTTTATTCCATGCAGCTTAATAATGTATTAGAAGAGCTAAAACTTGGTATTCGCGCTATATTGAGAGAGATAGGCGCAGTTATAGTTGAGATTACGCTAAAGAAAACAAAGGGAGTTTTTGCGCTGAGTCTCTTAGTAGATAAACCAGGTGGTATTACAGTAGGTGAATGTACCAGGCTTAATAAAAGGATAAACAGGCTTATCGAAGAGAGGGAGCTTGTAGCTGGCGGATATTCTGTTGAGGTTTCATCGCCAGGGCTTGACAGGCCGCTTAAAGAGGCAAGAGATTTTAAGAGGTTGGAGGGCAAGGCCATAGATATCTGGCTTTCTGAGCCTGTAGATGGCCAAAATTTTATCAGCGGTAATATCCAACGCGCTGGTGAAAAAGTTGTGAATATATTAGATACGAAAAATAGGCAGTTTACAATAAAATATATCATAATAGACAAGGCAAAACTTAAGCTTTGATGAACAATGAACTACTACGAGTCTAAGGAGTAACAAAAATGAATGGTGAACTGCTATCAGTTTTGGAACATATAGAACGCGAGAAACCGATATATAGGAATTTGAAACCAGAAGGTTCCTCGCGTATAACAGGAGCGTTACAATGAATGGTGAACTGCTATCAGTTTTGGAACATATAGAACGCGAGAAAGGAATAAGCAAAGAGATCCTTATAGAGGCGGTTGAAAGTGCTTTAGTCAGTGCAGCACGTAAAGTCATAAGCCAGGATATTGAAGAGGATATAAGTGTTAAGATGGACACTGAGACAGGTTCTATCAAAGTCTTTGTTGGTAAGAAAGAGGTTAACTCAGTGGAATTTGGCAGAATTGCGGCACAGACAGCAAAGCAGGTAATTATACAAAAGATACGCGAAGCTGAAAGAGATGTTATTTTTGCAGAGTTTCACGCCAGGAAAGGTACTATTGTTACAGGTGGTGTTCACCGTTTTGATAGAGGTAATATTATTGTAGATCTTGGTAAAGTAGAGGCGCTATTGCCAAGATCTGAGCTGCTTCCTCGTGAGCGCTATAAGCAGGGTGAGCGGGTAAAGGCCTTTGTTGTAGATGTAGAGAGAACCCCTAAGGGGTCACATATATTACTTTCACGTAAAGATATAGGGATGATTAAGAAGCTCTTTGAGCTCGAGATACCCGAGATAGGTGATGGTATAGTAGAGATAAAATCGATAGCACGCGAACCCGGAGATCGCACCAAGATAGCAGTTTTATCCAAGGATGGGAAGGTAGATTCTGTTGGTGCCTGCGTTGGCATGAGAGGCCAGCGTGTAAAGAATATAGTAAGTGAACTCCAAGGAGAAAAGATAGATATTGTTCGTTACAGTGACGATATCCAGGAATATATAAAGGGGGCACTCTCTCCTGCTGAGGTCTCCCAGATAAAGATAGATACCGAGCAGAAGAAAGCAGAAGTTATTGTTGAAGATGACCAGCTTTCTCTAGCTATTGGCAGGCACGGGCAAAATGTAAAACTTGCTTCAAAGTTGGTAGGTTTTGAGATTAATGTTAGAAGCCATTCCGACGCAGATGATAAGAAGAAGGCAAAAGAGGAGTCATGCCTTTCCATATCTGATCTTCCAGGTGTTGGCGCGAAAGTGGAAGGCATCCTCAATGAGGCAGGTTTTAAGGAGATAGAGGATATTGCAAAGGCTAAACTTGAAGACCTCATAGAGATCAAAGGGGTTGGTAAAAAGACCGCAGAAAAGATTTTAGAGTCAGCTAAAGAGCTGATGGAATGAGGAGGGGTTTTTGAAAATATCAGAACTTGCAAAAAAGGTAAAGATGCCATCAAAGGTATTACTGATACAGGTTATTAAGCTTGGTATAACCGCTAAGTCTGCCCAGACATCCTTGTCGATTACAGAGCTGGATAAGGTGTTTAAGGCACTTGCCAAGAAGAAGCCCTCCCTGGATATAGAGAAGATAAAACAAGCTACTTCAGTGAAGAAAAAACCGAAGCCTGAAGCAGGTGAGCCTACGAAAGAAAAAAAGCGGGGAAAAAAGACGCTGGGTTCAAAGACAAAACCTAAGACAAAGGTTGCGACGATTAAGAAAGCAGCTACTGCAAAGAAGCCCGTCGTAAAGAAGAAAATAGTGGAAAAATCTGTCAAACGTAAGCAAGAGACTGTAGAACCCGTTAAAGAGAAGAAGGCAGAATCTACCCCTATTAAAAAAGTAAAAGCATCAGTAGAGCCCCCTAAATCTGAAAAAGCTGTTCTCCAAAAGGTTGAGGATAAGGCAACCTTTAAGATATTGCAGGTTAAGTTTCCAATCATTGTTAAAGACCTGGCTCAGAAGATGTCTATTGGTGCAAGCCTTATAATAAAAGAACTGATGGGCATAAATGTTTTTGCTAATATAAATCAGCTAATTGGCGAAGATGACGCAAAAGCTGTTGCTGAAAAGTTTGATTATCAACTTGAGAAATTGCCGACTGTTGAAGAAGAGGCGCTGACTACGCATCTGGAGGAAGAGCAAGACGAGAAGACCTTAATACCTCGTCCACCAGTGGTCACCCTTATGGGCCATGTTGATCATGGTAAGACATCACTACTCGATTATATAAGAAAATCAAAAGTTACAGATCAGGAGACAGGGGGCATTACCCAGCATATTGGGGCTTATGAGGTTATACTTAGCAAAGGAAGCATCAGTTTTCTTGATACGCCAGGCCACGAAGCATTTACTGCTATGAGAGCAAGAGGAGCACATGCTACGGATATTGTGGTTCTTGTTGTTGCTGCTGACGATGGCCTTATGCCACAGACTATTGAAGCTATAGACCATTCACGGGCTGCTAATGTACCAATTATTATTGCGATAAATAAGATAGATAAGCCGGATGTTGATATTGATAAGACAAAGAAGCAGCTTGCAGAGATAGATCTCCTGCCAGAGGATTGGGGCGGCAAGACTATTACTATAAACGTTTCAGCAAAGACAGGTGAAGGCGTAGATAGCCTTCTTGAGATGATACTTCTTGAAGCAGAGATGCTTGAGTTAAGGGCGAACCCTAATAAGCCTGCAAGGGGTGTGGTTGTTGAAGCAAAGATCTCAAAAGGTGGTGGGCCAATAGCAACAATCCTTGTACAGAATGGCACATTGCATCAGGGAGATATCATAGTTGCAGGATCATGCTTTGGAAAAATACGAGCGCTTTTGGATGATAAGATACATCGTATCAAGAATGCTCCTCCATCAAAGCCGGTTGAGATACTTGGATTAAATGGGGTACCACAGGCAGGTGAATCATTTATAGCTGTCTCTGATGAAAAAAAAGCTAAAGAGATATGTTCAACGCGCCTACAGAAGCGCAAAGAAGAAGACACTTCTGTTGTGCAGAGGATTACTCTTGAAGATCTATATTCTGAGATGAAGAGAGGTAAGATAACAGAGCTAAAGGTTATCTTGAAGGCAGATGTCAGGGGCTCATTGGAGGCTATAGCTGATTCTCTAGTTAAGCTCGGCACAAAGAGTATGGGCCTAAATATAATACATAAGGGTATAGGTGATATTAACGAATCTGACATATTACTTGCGGTGGCATCTAATGCTATTGTAATAGGTTTTCATGTACGCAAGACACCCGAGGCAGAAAAAGCAGGCAGGTCTGAGCATGTTGATATACGATTATATAATATTATATATGAAGCAATTTCTGACATAAGAGCAGCAATGGAAGGCTTGCTTGAACCGGATATAAAAGAAGTATTTGTTGCAAGAATCCTGGTAAAGGCGGTTATGAAGCTTTCAAAATCAGGTATTGTGGCAGGTTCTATTATTCAAAAAGGCAAGGTTTTAAGGAATATGAACTGCCGCCTGATAAGGGATGGGGAGGCAATATATAAAGGGAAGATATCCTCTTTAAAACGTTTTAAAGAGGATGTAAAGGAAGTGGCAGAAGGATTTGAGTGCGGTGTTAAGCTGGAGAACTTTACCAGTATAAAAGTTAATGATATAATAGAGTGTTTTGAGATAGAGAAGACAGCAAGAAAACTATAATGGTTGTATGAATATGAAGAAACGTTTATTAAGTGGAATGCGGCCTACAGGCCCAATGCATCTGGGCCATCTTCTGGGAGCATTGACTAATTGGAAGAGCTTGCAGGATACTTATGAATGTTACTATATGGTAGCGGACTGGCATGCCTTAATGAGCGAGTATAAAGATCCAGCCCATATGAAGACCTATATTATGGAGATGGTAGCGGACTGGCTTGCAGTTGGTATTGACCCGAAAAAATCGACTATTTTTATCCAATCACATGTAAAGGAGCATATTGAGCTTTTTGTGATATTATCTAATATGGTGCCTCTTTCGTGGCTTGAAAGATGCCCGACATATAAGGAGCAGTTAAGAGAGATAAAGACAAGAGACCTTACAACCTACGGATTTTTAGGCTATCCTGTATTACAGGCAGCGGATATTTTGGCCTACAAAGCGTCTGTTGTTCCCATAGGCGTGGATCAGATGGTGCATCTTGAATTGACGAGGGAGATAGCGCGCTGTTTCAATAATATGCATAAAAAGATCTTTCTCGAACCTGAAGCGCTTTTAACTGATGTGCCGAAACTTTTAGGTACAGATAACCGTAAGATGAGCAAGAGTTATAGCAATTTTATAGCTCTTGGCGATACGGAAGATGTCATAAGAAAAAAGATATGTTCTATGATTACAGATCCAAAGCGTATAAAACTTTTAGATAAGGGAGACCCGGATATATGCAATGTATTCAGCTACTACAATATATTTGCTAAGGATTTAGTACAGGATGCAGAGAATTGGTGTAAGACCGCTAAGCGGGGGTGCACAGAATGCAAGAACCGATTGGCAGATAAGGTGATTGAGTATCTTTCCCCTTACAAGCGAAAACGTACTTCCCTGTTGAAAGACAAAGGATACTTAGAAGGTATTTTAAAGCTAGGCATGCAGAAGGCATCCGAGATTAGCAGTTTGACAATATCTGAAGTCCATAAAGCTATGGGAATAAGATGACATATAAGGTCAATCTAGAGATATTTGAAGGCCCATTAGATCTCTTGCTCTATCTCATAAAGAAGGATGAGTTCAATATAGAGGATATCCCAATAGCTGTTATAACAGAACAGTATGTGCAGTATATGGACCTGATGCGCATGCTAGACCTGGATATAGCAGGTGAATTTTTAGTAATGGCAGCAACGCTTATGCACATAAAAAGCAAGATGCTTCTTCCTGCAGAAGATATAGAAGAAGAGGAGAATGAAGAGGATCCGCGCGAAGAACTTGTGAAAAAGTTGCTTGAATATAGGAAGTTTAAAGAAGCAGCTGAGCAGTTGAAGACAAGAGAAGCACAGCAGAAAGAGGTCTTTCAAAGGCCCGGAACAAGGCAGCCTATTGAGGGTAATGGGGGAGAAGATGAGCTCTATTTCGAAGCTAGTATATTTGATCTCCTCTCCGCATTCTCGAAGATTTTAAAAGAGGTTCCAAAAAATAAGTTTTACGAAGTTATAAAAGATGAAGTGACTGTATCTGAGAAGATACATGAGATATTTCATATCCTTGTAAAGAAGCCAGTCATATATTTCCTGGAGTTGTTTGGCAGGGCAAGAAATAAGATTGATATTATAGCGACATTCCTTGCATTACTCGAGCTTATAAGGATGAAAGAGGTGTTGGTAAGGCAAGATGATATATTCGGCGATATTAAGATAATCAGGAATTCGGAGAGAATTACACCACCAAAGATAAAAGAGGTAAAAGATGCCGGAACAGAATCATTTAGACCAGAACAGCCGGGAAAAGGATCAGGAGAGGGCCAGCCTTAAAGTTAAGAAGGCTGATTCATGTTTTACGGATCTTGATGAAGGGGAGCTTAAGGGGGTTATCGAGGCGCTCATATTCGCAAGTGACAAACCTTTAGCTGCACGCCAGATAAAAGATATAATAGGCGATGTTGATACCAGGGTTATTAGAAAACTTGTTAATGACCTGAAACAGGAGTATTCTGACAGCCGAAGAAGCTTTGATATTATTGAGGTAGCTGGCGGATTTCAATTTGTAACAAACCCTGTTTACGGCAGATGGTTGAAGAAATTATATAATATAAAGCAGAGTAATTATCTTTCAGGCCCCAGCCTTGAAACGATTGCTATAATAGCATACCGCCAGCCTGTTACAAAGACTGATATCGAGTTTGTAAGGGGAGTGAATGTGGATGGTGTAATAAGTAGTTTACAGCAAAAAGGTTTTGTCAAGATAGTTGGTAAAAAAGATGTTGTGGGAAAACCATTTCTTTATGGCACTACCCCACTTTTTTTGCAATATTTTGGATTGAATTCAATAGAAGAACTCCCTGTCCTGCCTGAATTCAAGGCTGCTGACCTCGAGTTTCAGAAAACCGAATCATCAAATCTTATATTACCGGATAAAGATTACGCCTCAACAAAAATGGAGGTTAAGGAGAATGAAAAGACTAAAAGCCCTGCGCAGCAAGATAGACAAGATTGATAGCGCAATTTTAAAATCCCTTAATGAACGCGCTAATCTAAGTATTGATATCGGTAAGATAAAATCAAAAAGCGCAAAATCCGCATTTTCTCCCGCAAGAGAAACGGATGTTTATAAGAAAGTTATAAGGGCTAACAAAGGCCCTATGCTGGATGAGTCTATAAAAGCTGTGTACAGGGAGATAATGTCAGGCTCTTTAGCGCTTCAGAATCCTCTAAAGATAGCTTATTTAGGACCGGAAGCTACTTTTACGCACATTGCCGCGCTTAAAAAATTCGGGCATTCATTGGATTATCTTGAATGCGACAGCATAACAGATGTATTTACAGAAGTCGAGCGAAACAGAGCAAGCTATGGGGTTGTACCTATTGAAAATTCTACAGAAGGTGCTGTAAACCATACCCTTGACATGTTTGTAGATTCCAACCTTAAGATCTGTTCTGAAGAATATTTGCCTATACAGCATAATCTTATCAGCAAGCTGAAGAAAATGTCTTCTATAAAGAGAATATATTCACATCAGCAGGTCTTTGCCCAGTGCAGGAATTGGCTTGAAAAGAATATACCTCAGGCAAAGTTGGTGTCTGAAACCAGTACGACGATAGCAGCGATGTATGCTACTCTTGGAAGAAATCGCGCAGCTATTGCCAGCAATCTGGCAGCAGAGAGATATGATTTAAATATCCTGGCTCGCTCTATAGAGGATTCATCCCATAATATAACGCGCCTGCTCGTTATAGGTAAACAGGACGAAAAGCGTACTGGTAAGGATAAGACATCAATACTCTTCTCAATGAAGGATAAGTCGGGTGCGCTGCATGATGTGCTTGCGCCATTTAAGAAAAACCGAATAAATCTTACAAAGATAGAGTCACGGCCCTCTAAAAAGAAGGCGTGGCGATACTACTTTTTTGTTGATATGCAGGGCCATACAGATGATAAGAAGATTGCGAAGTCCCTTCAGCAGCTTAAGAGGCATTGCAGTTTTTTAAAGATTCTGGGTTCATATCCAGAAGCAAGATAGGCGCTCCGCGCAAAAATGAGTTAAATGATGAAAAAGATATTACCGCGAAAGAACATAAGAACATTAAAGCCTTATGAGCCTGGTAAACCTATTGAGGAATTACAGCGTGAGCTTAAGATTTCAGTAAAGGATATAATAAAGCTTGCTTCAAATGAAAACCCGATAGGCCCTTCACCTAAAGCTATTGAGGCTATAAGAAGGAAGTTAAAAAAGCTTAACCGCTATCCTGATGGAGGGTGTTTTTACCTTAAAAAAAAGCTTGGTAAGAAGTTAGGATTGGACAGTGAAAATATAGTTATGGGTAATGGTTCTGATGAGATTATCGATATTATAACAAAGGTATTTCTGGATGAAAGCCATGAAGTTATCGTATCAGAGCCCGCTTTTTTGGAATATAAAATAATTACTAAAACCAGAGGGGCAAAGGTAGTAACAGTTCCCGTTAAAAAAGAGGCTGTATCGCCCAGTATATCGGTATTTAAGTATGATACAGATAAGATTCTGGCTGCAATAGGTAAAAACACAAAAATTATATTTCTTGGAAATCCTGATAATCCGACAGGCGCATACTTAGGTAAAAAAGAGTTAAGCCGGTTTTTAAAAAAATGCCCAAAAGATGTAATAATCGTACTTGATGAAGCGTACAGAGGGCTTGTTGCATCAAGCGATTATGCAGATACCGTAACATGCACAAAACGCAGAAATGTAGTTATTTTGAGGACTTTTTCAAAGGCATATGGACTCGCAGGCTTAAGAATAGGTTATGCTTTAGCAAATAAGCAGCTTGCATCCTGGATGGAAAAAGCCCGCCAGCCTTTTAATGTAAATATGTTAGCGCAGGTAGCGGCGTTGGCTGCGCTGGATGATAGTTCACACATGGTAAAGGTGAAGAGCTTGATAGAAAAGGGGAGGAAATTTCTTATTAAAAAGCTGAAGGAGTTGGGTTTTGATGTAGTAGAGACGCCGGCGAATTTTATACTTTTTTCTTTTAAAGGTATTAGTAGTACAGAGATTTTTTCCGGACTTTTATTGCAAGGCATTATTGTACGGGATATGAAACCGTACGGCTTAAACGGGTTAGTAAGAGTAACTGTTGGAACTATGCGGGAGAACAGAAAGTTTATAGAAGCCCTAAGAAAGCTTGAGTGTTCGAAACTGTTTCCAAACTAAAGAGGACAGTGGGTTGTATTATACCCATCGTCCCCTTTAGTTTGGAGACAGTTTCAATACTTACCAGCGGGAGAAAGAAAAAATGATTATAGTATTTAAGCGAAGCGCTACTGAAAAACAGATAAAGCATGTTACGATAAAGCTTAAAAAATTGGGCTTAAAGCCCATGATATCGCAAGGTGTCGAGCGGACAATAATAGGTGCCATAGGTGAAGAAGATATCCTGAGAGCTCAACCCTTGGAGGTATTTCCAGGTGTTGAGAAAGTCATGGCTATCATGGCGCCTTATAAACTAGTGTCACGTGAGTTTAAACATGAAAAGACAGTAGTCTCTGTAGGTAAGGTAAAGATAGGCTCAAAGCATATCGCTGTTATAGCAGGCCCCTGTTCTATTGAAAACTACGATATGCTTTTAAAGATAGCTAAGGCGGTAAAAAAAGCAGGTGCAAATATTTTAAGAGGAGGCGCTTTTAAGCCAAGGACATCTCCCTATGCTTTTCAGGGTTTAGGCGAGGAAGGGTTGAAGTATCTTCAGCAGGCAGGAAAAGAAGAGGGCCTTCCTGTAGTGACAGAGCTTATGGATATAAGAGATATAGATGTTGTTGAACGTTATTCAGATATGATACAGATAGGCGCAAGGAATATGCAGAATTTCAATCTTTTGAAAGAGGTTGGTTTGTCAAAGAAACCAATTATGCTTAAGAGAGGAATGATGTCTACTGTCAAGGAATGGCTTATGTCAGCGGAATATATACTTTCAAATGGCAACTTCAATGTGGTCTTGTGCGAAAGAGGTATAAGGACATTTGAGGATGCAACAAGATTTACCATGGATATAAGCGCAATTGCGGTTGCAAAAAAACTTAGTCACTTGCCTGTTATTGCAGATCCAAGCCATGCAACAGGGAAATGGGGCCTTGTAAGCCCTGTAGCACAGGCAGCAATTGCTGGAGGATCCGATGGGTTGATGATTGAGGTTCATACAAAACCGGAAGAAGCACTTTCAGATGGTGAGCAATCATTGCTTCCAGCAAAATTTAAGGCGATGATGAAAAGCTTAAGACTAGTGGCAAAAGCAGTTGGCAGAGATATATAATGGATAGAACTACGAATCAAACAGGATAAGATTAATGTTTGAAAAAATAGCGATAATCGGCGTAGGCCTTATAGGCGGTTCAATTGGATTGGCGGTTCGTAAAAATAGGTTGGCTGCTAAGGTTATCGGCATAGGCAGGCGAAAGGTTTCGATCGATAGGGCTATAAGAAGGAGCGCTATCGATGCAGGCACGCTGAATTTAAAACAAGGCATTAAAGGTGCAGACCTGATTATCATTGCAACCCCTGTTGATAAAGTAGAGGTAAAGATAGCAGAAGTAGCAAAGCACGCAAAAGAGGGCGTTATTGTAATAGATGTAAATAGCACAAAACAGAGGATAGTTAGTAGCGCTGAGAGATGCCTACCGAAAGATATGTTTTTTGTAGGGACGCACCCCATAGCTGGTTCAGAACAGGCTGGTGTCTTTTCAAGCGATGCAGAGCTTTTTAAGGGTAGTATCTGCATAATAACCCCTACATTGCGCACAGATAAAAAAGTTCTGGAAAAGATAAAGAGTCTCTGGAAAAATATCGGTGCAGAGGTAAGGATTATGAGTCCGAAGCTTCATGATGATACAGTAGCTGCTATCAGCCATTTGCCGCATATTCTGGCTTACGCACTTTGTAATACGGTTTCATCCAAAGAGCTTAAAATGGCAGGAACCGGATTTAAGGATGCCACAAGAATCGCAAGAAGCAACCCACGGATGTGGGAAGAGATTTTTATTCAAAACCAGAAGAGTTTATTGAAATCTGTAACAGTTTTTCAGAAAAATCTCAATGCTTTTAAGGATGACATAATTAAAAATAGAAGAACTTCTTTAAGCAAGAGGCTTATCCTGGCAAAAAGAAAGAGAGATGTACTTGGATAGCATAATAGCTATTGATGGGCCGGCTGGTTCAGGTAAGAGTACTGTAGCAAGACTTTTAGCCCAAAAGCTTAAGTTTGATTACATAGATACTGGTGCTATGTATCGCGCATTTACACTTAAAGCATTAAGAGAAGGGCTTGATTTAAGCAATGGAGAAGCTTTGATTGCATTGGCAGAGAAGACTGAATTGGATATCAGGCAGGATGCCGCCAATGGAATAAAAGTAATGCTTGATAACGAGGATGTAGCACTTTTAATACGAACACCCCAACTTACAAAGAAGGTCGCGCATATAGCCAAAGTAGGTGGGGTAAGAGAGGTTATGAAGCGAAACCAGCGCAGAATCGGAATCCGTGGCAGGTGTGTTTTTGAAGGAAGGGACATCGGAACGGTTGTATTTCCTGAAGCAAAATACAAGTTTTATCTCGATGCGGATTTTAATGAAAGAGTAAGCAGAAGGTGCAAAGAGTTACAGGAAAAAGGGCAAGATGTTTTATTTAAAGATATAGACAGAGACCTTAAGCTAAGGGACCGTAAAGACATGACCCGCGAAATAGCCCCTTTATTAAAGGCTGACGATGCTGTATATATAGATACTACACATCTTAATATAGATGAGGTAGTCGGTAAGATTTCCGGATATATAAAATAATTTTAAGTTTTATGTTCTAAATTTTAAACTATAAAAGGAGAAAGCAGCCTTTTGAAGGGAAAAAAAGTCAAAATAATAAAAGCAAGCCACATAGGATTTTGTTTTGGCGTAAAACGCGCTATTGGCTCAGCGGAGAAGTTTTTAGAAAAGCACAGAAAAGCATATTCACTTGGGCCTATAATTCATAACCCTTCTGTTGTAGAAGATCTCTCTGGCAAGGGGCTCGAGGTTATTTCTGATATAAAAAAAGCAAAAGGGTCATGCCTTATTATAAGATCGCACGGTATATCGCCCCGTTTAAAGGTGAAAGCAAATAAGCTTTCTATTGATATGCTTGACGCAACCTGCCCTTTTGTCAAACGTTCGCACGTAATTGTTACAAAGCTTAAAAAAGAGAATTACAAGATAATTATAATAGGAGAGAAAAACCACCCTGAGGTAAAGGCGTTGCTTGAAGTCGCGGGGGACGGGGCTCTGGTAGTAACAAGAGAATCGGATTTAAATAAGTTAGGCCTTAGAGATGGCAAAATAGCGGTTGTGGCGCAGACAACACTTTCGCGCGATAGATTCTTCATGATAGTCGGGTCGATATTGCAGCTTAATTGCCTGGAGTGCCGTATATTTGATACTATATGTAACGATGTAGTCCAGCGGCAGACAGAGGCAAAGAGACTGGCAAAGAAGGCGGATCTGGTCTTTGTTGTTGGTGGAAAGATAAGTGCTAATACCAGGCACCTCGCACAAATATGCAGGCAACAGGGTGCAAAGACATATCATATCGAAACAGCAAAAGAGCTAAAGCTTTCATGGCTTAAAGCTCAACCCCTGGTTGGGATAGTAAGCGGAGCTTCTACCCCCGCAGGTATTGTAGAAAAAGTGGTAACAAAAATTAAAACAAATAATATAGCAAGGAGGAACTAGTAATATGTTGGAAAATAATATTGAGGATAAAGAAGATCTAGAAGGAGCGCAGGATGGTATTGAGCCAGGTTCTTTTGAGGAGGCATATTATCAAAGCATAAAAAACTTAAAAGAAGGTGAGATAATAAAAGGTAAGGTAATCGCTATAAGCAAAAGAGACGCTGTTATAGACATAGGTTACAAGTCTGAGGGGTTGATACCTCTTGAAGAATTTGGCGGCTCTGAAAACGTGAAAGTTGGAGATGAGATAGATGTTTTACTTGAGTCGGTAGAAGATGAGAATGGTATGGTTGTTCTTTCGAAGAATAAGGCTGAGAAGATAGCTGGATGGGAGAGAATTCTCAACAATTACAACGAGAGTGATGTAATAAAAGGCAAGGCCATACGCAAGGTAAAAGGGGGGGTTATGGTCGATATAGGCGTCGAGGCTTTCCTGCCGGCCAGTCAATCGACACTGAGGGGCCCAATAGATTTGAACAATCTGCTGGGAAAAGAACTGGACTATAAAATAATAAAGATAAATAAGCCACGTAAGAATATAGTTGTTTCCAGAAAAGAAGTACTTGCGCAGGAGCGGGCTCAGCAGAAACTGAAGACACTTGAGGAACTTGAAAAAGACCAGATGAGGAAAGGGGTAGTTAAGAATATAACAGATTTCGGTGCTTTTATAAGTCTTGGCGGAATTGACGGCCTGTTGCATATAACCGATATGAGCTGGGGAAGAATAAGCCATCCTTCCGAGGTTTTGGCAGTTGGCGATGAGGTTGAAGTTGTTATACTCGATTTCGATAAAGAGAACATGAAGGTATCTTTGGGGCTTAAGCAAAAAACCCCGAATCCATGGAAAGAGGTTGAGTCGAAATATCCTGTGGGATCTAATGTAAAGGGCAAGGTAGTCAATCTTGTTCCCTATGGGGCCTTTATTGAACTTGAAAAAGGTATAGAGGGTTTAATACATATTTCAGAAATATCATGGACAAAGCGGATCAATCATCCCTCAGAGGTACTGGCTATAGGAGATATTGTAGAAGCGCTTGTCTTATCTACAGACATGTCGAGCCAGAAGATCTCCCTGGGGCTTAAGCAGCTTGAGGCGAATCCATGGCTTGATGCACCCGTAAAATATCCAGAAGGTTCGCATATAAAAGGGAAGATAAAGAACCTTACTGATTATGGGGCTTTTGTGGAACTCGATGAGAACATAGATGGATTAATTCATGTTTCAGACATATCCTGGACAAAAAAGATATCTCATCCTTCCGAGGTCTTAAAGAAAGGACAGAAGATAGAAGCTATTATCCTTTCAGTTGACCAGGAGAATATGAAGATAGCTCTTGGTATAAAGCAGCTCACAGAGGATCCGTGGCCTAAGTATGCTGAAAATTATCCTGTAAATACTGTTATTGAGGGGGTAATCACTAAGATAGCCAGTTTTGGTATTTTTATCGAGTTTGCTAAAGATCTCGATGGGCTTATTCATATATCCGAGCTTTCTGATGAACCCTCAGTAAACCTGGAAGAAAAATATAAAATAGGGGATAAGGTAAGGGCTAAGATTGTCAAGGTAGATAATGAGACACGAAAGATCGGCCTTAGCATGAAAGGAATCTAATAATAGGTATGGTTAGAATGGATATAGATAAATCATTAGAGCTTATAAAAAGAGGTACTGTTGAGATTATTAATGAGAAGCAGCTTCTCTTAAAGCTTGAGCAATCCAGAAAAGAGAAAAAGCCGCTTGTCATAAAAGCTGGCTTTGACCCTACTGCGCCTGATATACATCTTGGCCATACGGTTTTGTTAAAAAAGATGCGCCATTTTCAAGACCTGGGCCATACTGTTATATTTTTAATAGGTGATTATACAGGCCTGATTGGCGATCCCTCTGGTGTTTCCAAGACACGCCCCCGCCTTACAGAAGAAGAGGTAACAGAGAATGCTAAGACATACGAAAGGCAAGTCTCTAAAATTCTGGATATGAAGAGGCTTAAAGTCTGTTTTAACAGTAAGTGGTTGCGGGATATGACCGGTGTAAAAATAGCAGAATTGATGTCAAAATATTCTGTTTCACAAATGCTGGAGAGAGATGATTTTTCCAAGAGGTATAAAGCGCATAAACCTATCAATATGTTAGAGTTTCTCTATCCCCTGTTGCAGGGCTATGATTCATTTGCATTAAAGGCAGATATTGAATTGGGTGGTAATGATCAAAAATTTAACTTATTAGTAGGCAGGGATATTCAGTCTGCTTATGGACAAAATCCACAGGTTATTATTACTACACCATTATTGGAAGGTACAGATGGTATTTTGAAGATGTCAAAATCTTATGGAAATTATATAGGTATTACAGAATCCCCTAAGGAAATGTTTGGAAAGATTATGTCTATCTCCGATGATCTTATGTGGAAATATTATGAATTGCTTACAGATATTTCTATGGACGATATCAGCATGATGAAGAAAGACGCGGTTGCAGGTCACCTTAACCCTAAAGACGCGAAAGTAAGACTCGCAAAAGAGATAATAACAATATACCATAACAGCCAAGACGCAAGAAAGGCTTGGGAAGAATTTGAGAACATATTTAAAAAAGGAAATCTTCCTGAAGATATGCCAACTTACGAAGCCGAAGAATCGGAACAATTTGTTTGGGATTTGATTAAGAGGGCTGAGCTTGCTGCCACATCTTCCCAAGCAAGACGGCTAATGGAGCAGGGAGGGGTAAGTGTAGATGGTGAAAGAATTAAAGACGTAAACACTAAAATTAAACCAAAAGAAGGCATGATTGTCCAGGTAGGAAAAAGAAGATTTTTAAAGGTTAAAATCAAGCAAAAAAAATAAAAAAAAATTGCTTGACAACATCTGATCTTTATGTTATTTTATGTAAACTTCAAAGGAAATGCTTCATAGTTTAATACCAATAATATATAGTTTGGCGGAAGGAAATTTTCCGTTTACCGCCAAAAATGCGGAGGAGCTTCTTGTTAAGAAGCTTATTTGATAAAATATAAAAAGAGATAAAGAGGATGGGCAACATGGCATCGTCTCGATGCCTTTTTTTTGCCTATCCGCTTTTGCAATGAATAAAGGCTTATTGAAATTAAATGCCATAAAATAGCTGTGCAAAATGGCTATTTTATGTAGTTCTTTGAAAATTGGATAGCCAAAAGCCAATCTTAGATTATAAAATTTAAGATTGCCCTGTGTCATTTTTTGCGAAGCAAATTCTGATATAGGGTAGTGATGATGAGAAACCACTTGTGCAATGCTCTGTTTGCTGAAATGCAGACAGACGAACCCAAGATAGTTATAAGAATTAAATATTAGGTTTTACTTAATTCTTAATACTAATTATATCAAACTAGAGAGTTTGATCCTGGCTCAGAACGAACGCTGGCGGCGTGGATTAGGCATGCAAGTCGTACGAGACTCCTTGAACAGAGGCTTCGGCCAAAGGGATAGGATGTTCTAGTGGCAAACGGGTGAGTAACGCGTGGGCAATTTACCTTTAAGTTGCGGATAACCCCTCGAAAGAGGAGCTAATACGTGATGTGACTATTTTTACATAAGCTTAAATAGTTAAAGGCGGGGACCTTTCGGGGCCTGCCGTTTAAAGATGAGCCCGCGTCCTATCAGCTTGTTGGTGAGGTAACGGCTCACCAAGGCATTTGACGGGTAGCTGGTCTGAGAGGATGGTCAGCCACACTGGGACTGAGACACTGCCCAGACTCCTACGGGAGGCTGCAGTCGAGAATCTTTAGCAATGGGCGAAAGCCTGACTATGCGACGCCGCGTGAGCGATGAAGGCCTTCGGGTCGTAAAGCTCTGTCACAACGGATGAAAGTTCAGTATGTGAATAATGTGTTGGATTGACAGTACGTTGAGAGGAAGCCACGGCTAACTCCGTGCCAGCAGCCGCGGTAATACGGAGGTGGCAAGCGTTGTTCGGATTTATTGGGTGTAAAGGGTGTGTAGGTGTCCTTATAAGTCGGGTGTGAAATCCTTCAGCTCAACTGGAGAATTGCGCTCGAAACTGCAAGGATTGAGTGTATGAGAGGAGAGGGGAATTCTTGGTGTAAGGGTGAAATCTGTAGATATCAAGAAGAACACCGGCGGCGAAGGCGCCTCTCTGGCATACAACTGACACTGAAACACGAAAGCGTGGGTAGCAAACAGGATTAGATACCCTGGTAGTCCACGCCGTAAACGATGTGCACTAGGTGTGCCCTGTCAAAGGGGCGTGCCGTAGCTAACGCATTAAGTGCACCACCTGGGGAGTACGTCGGCAACGATGAAACTCAAAGGAATTGACGGGGACCCGCACAAGCGGTGGAGCATGTGGTTTAATAGGACGCTACGCCTGGAACCTTACCAGGGCTTGACATGTATTTGACAGCCCTATGAAAGTAGGGCCTTCCCTCAAGGACAGATACACAGGTGTTGCATGGCTGTCGTCAGCTCGTGCCGTGAGGTGTTGGGTTAAGTCCCGCAACGAGCGCAACCCTTGCCCTTAGTTGCCCCTTTTTGGGGATCTCTAGGGGGACTGCCGTTGATAAAACGGAGGAAGGTGGGGATGACGTCAAGTCAGTACGGCCCTTACGCCCTGGGCGACACACGTGCTACAATCCCTGCTACAAAGCGTTGCCAAACCGTGAGGTGGAGCTAATCGCAAAAAAGCAGGGCCAGTTCGGATTGAAGGCTGCAATTCGCCTTCATGAAGTTGGAATCGCTAGTAAGCGCGTATCAGCCACGACGCGCTGAATACGTTCCCGGGTCTTGTACACACCGCCCGTCAAGCCACCTGAATTGATTGCACCCGAAGCCGCTGACCTAACCGTAAGGAAGGAGGCGTCGAAGGTGTGGTTAGTAAGGGGGACTAAGTCGTAACAAGGCAGCCGTACCGGAAGGTGTGGCTGGATCACCTCCTTTCTAAGGAGTATATTAGATCATGATTTTTAAATTAACTATTTATAGTTACTTGGAGATTATGACTAATCAAGCAAGTGGTTTTTTTTATAGCTGGTTTTTGGTTATCCGGTTTTCTTTTTAAAGTTTGCTCTTTAAAATGGTTCGGCAAAGAATCAGGGCTTCGGTGTTATAGCCGAGGGCGATGAAATAAGGGCCCATAGCTCAGTTGGTAGAGCACTGTGCTGATAACGCAGGGGTCACTGGTTCAATCCCAGTTGGGCCCACCATATTTGAGTTAAAATGTTAAAAGGTTATAAAGATTAAAGTGCTTAAACTTTTTAACTTTTGTAACTTTTTAACATTAAGCTTAATTGTGGGGATGTAGCTCAGCTGGGAGAGCACCTGCTTTGCAAGCAGGGGGTCAGGGGTTCGATCCCCCTCATCTCCACCATTTTAGTTTATAATTGTGTGTTCATAGTTTATAGGTAAAGGCAAAAATAATAAGCGATGAATGCATTGTAATGAGTAATGAAATAACATAGAACTATTCTATGGCAGAGACATTTTTAAGGTTCCGTTCTCTGCCGGTACAATAGATTTTGTTCTTTGACAACTTGTATAGTCGAAAAACTATAATTTCAACGAGAACCGAAATCGTATGCTTTTTAAGATCTGTTAAAGATTTATAAAAAGGCATGTTTTTTCTTAAGAGTTATTGGTCAAGCTACAAAGAGCTTATGATGGATGGCTTGGCGTCAAGAGGCGATGAAGGACGTGGTAAGCAGCGATATGCTTCGGGGAGGTGCAAACAACTTTTGATCCGGAGATTTCCGAATGGGGGAACCCACCTTGAGTAATATCAAGGTATCTTAAGCTGAATACATAGGTTTAAGAAGCGATACCAGGAGAACTGAAACATCTAAGTACCCTGAGGAAAAGAAAAAGATATTGATTCCTTCAGTAGCGGCGAGCGAACGAGGAAGAGCCCAAACCCTTGGCACTTGTGCTAAGGGGGTTGTGGGACTGCAATGTGGTATGCATATGGATAGCCGAATGGGCTGGAAAGCCCAACCAAAGAGAGTGATAGTCTTGTAGGCGAAATCCAGAAGCAGCCTAGCAGTATCCCGAGTACTACGGGACACGTGGAACCCCGTAGGAATCCGGCCTGACCACAGGCCAAGGCTAAATACTAATTGACGACCGATAGTGAACAAGTAATGTGAATGAAAGCTGAAAAGTACCCCGGTGAGGGGAGTGAAATAGTACCTGAAATCGTAAGCTTACAAGCTGTGGAAGGCCTATGGCCACCTTCGGTGGCAATGGCTGACCGCGTGCCTATTGAATAATGATCCGGCGAGTTGCTCAGTGTAGCAAGGTTAATCTCTTTACAGAGAGGAGCCGTAGCGAAAGCAAGTCTTAAAAGGGCGTTTAGTTATATTGAGCTGACCCGAAACCGAGTGATCTATCCATGGCCAGGGTGAAGCGTGGGTAAAACTATGTGGAGGCCCGAACGCACTAATGTTGAAAAATTAGGCGATGAGCTGTGGATCGGAGTGAAAGGCTAATCAAACTCGGAAATAGCTGGTTCTCCCCGAAATGTCTTTAGGGACAGCCTTATGTTATAGTTGATAGGGGTAGAGCACTAAATGGACTAGGGGACTTACCCGTCTACCGAATCCAATTAAACTCCGAATACTATCAACCTTATCATAGGAGTGAGACTGTGAGGGATAAGCTTCATAGTCGAAAGGGATTCAGCCCAGACTGCCAGTTAAGGCCCCTAAGAACAGGCTAAGTGGTAAAGGATGTAAGATTACCTAGACAACCGGGATGTTGGCTTAGAGGCAGCCATCATTTAAAGATTGCGTAACAGCTCACCGGTCAATGTGATCTTGCGCCGATAATAATCGGGGCTTAAGCCTGTCGCCGAAACTGCAGATTTATTTTAATCTTTGGATTAAGATGAGTGGTAGGGGAGCGTTCTATGCTAGGATGAAGGAGTACCGTAAGGAGCTCTGGACGAAATAGAAGTGATTATGCCGGAATGAGTAGCGAAAAGACCCGTGAGAAACGGGTCCGCCGTAAGCCTAAGGTTTCCTGGGGAAGGTTAATCCACCCAGGGTTAGTCGTGCCTAAGCTGAGGCCGAAAGGCGTAAGCGATGGACAATCTGTTAATATTCAGATACCACCTGTTATGCGCTATCAATTACAACATGACGCAGTAGGTTAGGTCTACCCAGTGCTGGATGTCTGGGGATAAGCCTGTAGCCCTGCGCTCAAAAGGTGTAGGGTAAGAGGTTACATGGAGTCCAATCTACGGAGCGGATGAACTGACTGACGCCACACTGCCAAGAAAAGCTGTTGTAATGAGTATAACGGGTGAACGTACCGTAACCCAACACAGGTAGGCGAGGAGAATATCCTAAGGCGCTCGAGAGAACCCTCGTTAAGGAACTCGGCAAATTTGCCCCGTAACTTCGGAAGAAGGGGTACCTCGAATCTTGTAGATGTACAATCGAAGGGAATCGAGGTGACACTAAAGAGGCCCAGGCGACTGTTTAGCAAAAACATATGTCTCTGCTAAGTCGTAAGACGATGTATAGGGACTGACACCTGCCCGGTGCCGGAAGGTTAAGAGGCGTGGTTATCCCCTCGGGGAGAAGCTACAAACTGAAGCCCCGGTAAACGGCGGCCGTAACTATAACGGTCCTAAGGTAGCGAAATTCCTTGTCAGGTAAGTTCTGACCCGCACGAATGGTGTAACGGTCTGGGCGCTGTCTCGACGAGGGGCTCGGCGAAATTGTAGTGACGGTGAAGATGCCGTCTACCCGCGACTAGACGAAAAGACCCCGGAACCTTTACTGTAACCTGTTATTGAATTTTGGCCCGATATGTGTAGGATAGGTGGGAGGCTTTGAAGCTTTGGCGTCAGCTGGAGTGGAGCCAACCTTGAAATACCGCCCTTGTTGTGCTAGAATTCTAACCCATTGCCTTGAATCAGGCGTGGGGACAATGACAGGCGGGCAGTTTGACTGGGGCGGTTTCCTCATAAAAGGTAACTGAGGAGCACAAAGGTTCCTTCAGCGCGTATGGTAATCGCGCATTGAGTGTAAAGGCATAAAGGAGCTTAACTGCGAGACTTACAAGTCGAGCAGATGCGAAAGCAGGTCTTAGTGATCCGGTGGTTGCACGTGGAAGCGCCATCGCTCAACGAATAATAGGTACTCCGGGGATAACAGGCTTATCGGGCCCAAGAGTTCACATCGACGGCCCGGTTTGGCACCTCGATGTCGGCTCATCACATCCTGGGGGTGGAGAAGCTCCCAAGGGTCCGGCTGTTCGCCGGTTAAAGTGGTACGCGAGCTGGGTTCAGAACGTCGTGAGACAGTTCGGTCTCTATCTGTCGTGGGCGCAGGATATTTGAGGAGAGCAGTCCGTAGTACGAGAGGACCCGGATTGACGAACCTCTAGTGTTCCAGTTATGCCGCCAGGCGTATAAGCTGGGTAGCCATGTTCGGAAAGGATAAGCGCTGAAAGCATCTAAGCGCCAAGCCTACTTCAAGAATAGATATCCCGTATCATAAGATACCTAAAGAGACCTTGTAGACTACAAGGTTGATAGGCCCCATGTGTAAGTCCTGTAAAGGATTTAGCTTAGGGGTACTAATATCTCGTGCGGCTTGACCATTATAAACTGTAATTGTTTGATAAGGGTAGTTTTTCGTCTATACAAGTTGTTGTATTTTAATACGCAATATGATATTGCCAGTGGCCATAGAGAAGGGGAAACACCCGTTCCGCCGCCAAAGGCGGCCCAAAGGGGCTCTGCCCCTATGGCGCTCGGCAAAAGCCTCGCTGTTACCCCGAAAGCATGGGGAAGCATCTTCCCCATACCCCATCTGGGAACGGGTTAGAACAGAGAGTCGTTCTTTAAGATTTATGAAAATTTAATTACAAATTTTGCCAGTGGCCATAGAGAAGGGGAAACACCCGTTCCCATTTCGAATACGGCAGTTAAGCCCTTCTTCGCCGATGGTACTGCATTCGCCAGATTGTGGGAGAGTAGGGCGTTGCTGGCTTTAGATTGAGTAGATAAAGGGGCCGCACCTATTTAGGTGCGGCCCCTTTTATTTTTCTTTATTTTCTTGACTCTTTAATACCCATTTTATATAATAAGAACTCTAACTTATACTAGGTGAAGAACCCTATTTAAAGGAGGAATTATTATTATGGTAGATGTAAAAGATAAAAGAACGGTTGTATTCGTAGGGCATTCAGGGTCAGGAAAGACATCATGCATAGATGCAATACTTTATAAAGCAGGGGCTAATTCAAGGCGCGGGAGCGTTGATCAGGGCAGTAGTATGTGTGATTATGGTGCTGATGAGATATCGCGTAAAGTGACTATAAGGTCAAAGGTTCTTCATATAGAACATAATGGAAAGCTTTTGTATATTCTTGATACGCCTGGCTACGCAGATTTTTCAGGTTCTGCTATATCATGTATGCGGGCTGTTGATTCAGGTATCTGTGTTGTCTGCGGGATAAACGGTGTTGAGATAGGCGCGGAAAAAGGGTGGGAGCTTTTATCGGCAAGAAACCTACCACGGCTTATTTTTGTGAATAAACTTGATAAAGAAAATTCCGATTTTGACAAGGCATTACAATCCATAAACAGTACTTTTGGAAAAAATTGTGTGCTTCTGGAATTCCCGATAGGCAAAGAATCTTCTTTTAAGGAGACAATACCCCTTTTAGATAAAAGCGTTATAGATAAGCTTGAGGGTGTAGACAAAGAAGCTGCTCAGAAATACAGAGAAAAGCTTATAGAGTCAATAGCTGAAACAGATGATACCCTTCTTGAAAAGTATCTTGGAGGAGAAGAGCTTACCGATGATGAACTAAGAAGTGCGTTACGAAGGGGCGTATGTGAAGCCAAAATATTCCCTGTACTTTGCGGGTCTGCCGTAAAAGAGATAGGGATATCCCTGCTTATACAGGCGATTGAAGATTTACTTCCTTCTCCCCTCGAAGCTGTTCCTGTGCAGGCTAAGGAGAAAGAAAAGGATGAGTTGGTTGCCATAGAACCTAAGAAGGAAGCTGGGTTTTCGGCACTTGTGTTCAAATCTCTGATAGATCCGTTTATCGGACAGCTTACGATTTTTCGTGTATTTTCAGGGACATTAAAGAGTGACAGCTCTTTTTATAATGTTACAAAGAAATGTAAAGAGAGGATAGGCCAGCTTTTTATTCTTCAGGGTAAGGAGCAGAAAGCGGTTTCTGAGGTTTCTGCAGGAGATATAGCAGCGGTAGCAAAGCTTAAAGAGACATGTTTGAGTGATACTATCGGAACGGATGGTACCAAGTTTGAGTTTGAGCCTATAGTAATGCCAGAGGCGGCAATATCTCTTTCTGTAAAGCCAAAATCTCGTCATGATGAAGAGAAGATCATGACCGCGCTCGCCAAGCTGAATAGTGAAGACCCTACTTTTAAATACTCAAGAGAGCAACAGACAAAAGAGCTTATTATATCAGGCCTTGGTGATATGCACCTTACTGTTATGGTGAACAAGCTTAAAAATGATTTCAAAGTAGATGTTGATTTAGGAATGCCTAAGGTAGCTTATAAAGAGACCATAAAGAAGAGCGTGCAGATACAGGGTAAATATAAGAAACAATCCGGTGGACGCGGACAATACGGAGATGTCTGGCTTGAACTGGAACCACTTCCAAGAGGGGGAGATTTTGAGTTTGTAAATAAGATTGTCGGTGGAGTTGTGCCCAGACAGTATATACCTGCTGTTGAAAAAGGCGTGAGGCAGGCAATGGAAGAGGGTGCCATTGCCGGGTATCCTACAGTTGATATGAAAGTGACTATTTATGACGGATCTTATCATAATGTTGATTCTTCTGAAATGGCATTTAAGATAGCAGGCAGCATGGCGTTTAAGCAAGGCGTGGAGAAGGCTAGCCCTATCCTTCTAGAGCCTGTTATGAATGTAGAGATAATAGTTCCTGAGGATACAATGGGTTCTATTACTGGTGATATCAATTCACGTCGCGGCAGAATAATGGGCATGGAATCCAAAGGGGCTAACCAGGTTGTAAAGGCACAGATACCATTGGCAGAGATGCTTAAATATGCAACTGAACTACGTTCTTTAACAGCAGGTAGGGGAGCATATCATATGGAATTTTCACATTACGAAGATACACCTGCGAAGATTACTCAAAGTATAATAGCACAGTATCAGGAATCGAAGCAGCATGAAAAGGAAGAATAATTTTTGTATATAATAAGGAGTTATAGAAGTGTCAGGACATAATAAATGGGCAAGTATAAAGCATAAGAAGGCAGCGACAGATTCAAAAAGAGGAAAGATATTTTCTAAGATTACAAAAGAGATTACAGCATCTGCCAGGGCAAATGGTGGAGATCTTTTTAGTAATTCGCGCTTACGAGTTGCGGTAAATAAAGCAAAATCTGTTAATATGCCGGCAGATAATATTGATCGTGCCATTAAGAAAGGCACAGGTGAACTTCCCGGTGTATTATATGAGGAGATAGCGTATGAAGGGTATGGCCCAAAAGGCGTAGCTATTATAGCTGAATCGCTGACTGACAATAAGAACAGGACAAGCGCTGATATCAGAAATATCTTTTCCAAAAAAGGCGGTAATATGGCGGGTTCAGGCAGTGTAAGCTGGATTTTTTCCAAGAAAGGTTTTATTTTAGTTGCTGTAAGTAATGCAGACGAAGATACTGTCATCTCTGTTGCGCTTGATGCTGGCGCAGAAGATATGAAGACCGAGGAAGGTATGTATGAGGTTACAACCTCTGTCTCTGATTTTGAAAAAGTTAAAGATGCGCTTGAGAAGTCCAATATACCCATAGAGTCAGCAGAGATTACTATGATACCGACCAGCACAGTAAAGCTTGAAGGTTCTGATGCCAAGCAGGTTTTAAGCCTTATTGAGATGCTGGAAGATCATGATGATGTTCAAAATGTGTATGCGAATTTTGACATACCTGATGAATTGATAGAAGAAGGGTAACTTAATACCCAACACTAAAATTATGAAGATATTGGGCATAGATCCAGGCTTAGATATTACAGGTTATGGCCTGATAGAGGAGAAGAGAGGCAGAGTATCTGTAATAGAGGCAGGCGTAATAAAAACTTTTAGTAAAAATCCGCTTGCTGTCAGAATTAAAATTATCTATTGCCAGCTTACAGATATTATAACCGCTTATAAGCCTGATGTATGTGTAATCGAACAGCTCTATTCTCATTATAAGCATCCTATGACTGCAATTCTCATGGGCCATGCCAGGGGCGCTGTTCTGCTTTGCTGTAGCCAGAGCAATGTTGAAATAATCGAATACCCTGCAAAGACGCCAAAGCGCGCAATTACAGGTAATGGAAATGCATCGAAGTTACAGGTACAGCGCATAGTCAATAATATATTAAATCTTAAAGATGCAGGCCGCCCGTTGGATGTTACTGATGCTCTCGCGCTTTCTCTTACATATATATATCATTCCAAGAAGAAGAACCTGGAGGCTGTTAATATATGATTAATGCTATAAGAGGTAAACTTATTAAAAAGAGTCAGGCAAGTATTGCAGTTGATGTGGGTGGGATAATTTATGAGGTACTTATTCCTCTTACCGTATATAACGGATTGGAGCCTACCCCTGTAAACAGCGAGATCTTTTTATTTACATTCCATTATTACGCTATTGATCATTCGAAAAGCTTCCCAGTGCTTATAGGTTTTATAAATGAAGTGGAAAGAGAGTTTTTCGAGAAATTTATCACTGTATCCGGCGTTGGACCCAAGGCAGCGATAAGGGCCATAAACAGGCCTATATCTGAAATAGCAAAAGCCATTGATCAAGGGGATCTTGCCTTTTTGAAATCTCTTCCCGGTATTGGGGAACAACGAGCAAAAGAGATTATTGCAAAGTTGCAGAACAAGATAGGAAAATTCGGGCTTATACAGGATAGCTTTAAAGAAAGAGTGGATTCTGGCCTTAAAGCGGATATTAAAAACGAAGCGCTGCAAGTGCTTATGCAGCTTCAATACAAGAAACAGCAGGCAGAGGAGATGGTAAGGAATGCTATGCAGAGAAACCCTAAAATTTCTACAAGTGAAGAACTCCTGAACGAAGTTTATAAACAGAAGAGGAATGAGTTATGAGCAAGATTAAAAAAGAGGAACACAAGGCAAGGGAGAGACTTATAACTGGTAAGGAGACCGATGAGGATCAGATACTAAATATCTCATTAAGGCCAACAAAGATAAACGAATTTATCGGCCAAAAAGAACTTGTTGAAAATTTACTTATATCTGTTGAAGCTGCCAAGAAGCGTAAAGAGCCCGCTGATCATATACTATTTTCAGGTCCCCCGGGGCTTGGCAAGACAACTTTGGCTCATATTATAGCGCATGAGATGGGTACAAAGATAACAGCAACCTCCGGGCCTGCTATAGAAAGAGCGGGTGACCTGATAGGGATATTAACAAATCTTGAGGAAGGTGACATACTTTTTATAGATGAGATTCATAGGATGTCAAAGGTTGTGGAGGAGTTTCTTTATCCTGCTATGGAAAATTTCCAGATAGATTTTATAATAGATAAGGGGCCTTATGCTAAGACTATAAAATTTAACTTAAAAGCTTTTACCTTAATCGGTGCTACTACGCGTTCAGGTTTACTTACAGCGCCTATGCGTGGTAGATTTGGTATATTCCACCACCTGGATTTTTATGAACCAGAGGATCTGCTGAATATAATTATACGTTCTGCGGCACTTTTAGCTGTAAATATAACAGAGTCTGCGGCAATGGAGATTGCGAGACGTTCACGTGGTACACCGCGCATTGCTAACAGATTATTGCGTAGAGTGCGCGATTACGCTCAGGTTAAGGCTAATGGTGATATTGAGGGTTGCATAGCAGATAAAGCTCTTAATTCACAGGGCATAGATAGTGTGGGCCTCAACGCGGTTGACCGTAAGGTTTTAGGTGCGATAATAGATTATTACGATGGCGGCCCTGTAGGCATAGAATCTCTCTCAGCTTCTCTTAATGAGGAGCCCGATACTATTGTGGATGTGGTAGAGCCATTTTTGCTGAAGATAGGTTACTTAAAACGTACTCAAAGAGGACGCCAAGTAACGGCATGTGCTTATAAACACATGGACAAAAAACCAGGAATAAAGGTTAAAAAAGTTTAAAGATCCAAAAGTTCAAACGTTTTAACTTTTTAGCTTGATCATGAAAATACTCCTACATATTTGCTGCGGCCCCTGCGCAGCCTATAGTGTTAAAAAATTACAGAGTAGCGGCAATATTGTTGAAGGGTTTTTTTACAACCCCAATATTCACCCTCTATCTGAATATATAAATAGAAAAGAATCATGCAGCAAATTGTCTGAAGCTATGGGGCTGAAGATATCTTTTTATAATGATTGCCGGTTTGAGGATTTTTTTAGAAAAATTACTTTTCATGAAAATTATCAAAGATGCGGCCTTTGTTGGGCTTTACGCTTAAATAAGACTGCTGAATACGCGTCAAATAATGGTTTTGATTCTTTTACAAGCACACTCCTTATAAGCCCTTATCAGGATCATGAAGAGATGAAATCAATTGCAATAAAAGCACAGGAAGAACATTCAATAACTTTTTTTTATGAGGATTTTAGGCCAGGATTTCATGAGTCGCACAGACTCTCCAGGCAGATGGGGCTTTATCACCAGAAGTACTGCGGTTGCATTTATAGTGAACGTGAAAGATCCCAAAAAATAGATGGCAGGCAACAAAGGACAGAAGCCGGATGAGAGGTGCCAGAGAACTGATCTCAAATTATAACCTCTCTTTTTTTGTATTTTTATTCTGTTTTCTTTTTATATCTACTTCTCCCCTTATGGCTGCGACCATTAATATCCCTGAAAAGATCAGAGTAGCGGTTGCGGATAACGCGGTTGAGCTTAATCTTTCTATAAAAGGGCCGTATGAGATAAGAACCCTTGAGACAGAAGAGCTCCTGGAGAAGGGGCGAACTTTTTTTAATATAAAGATAAGGCCTTTTTCTTATGGCATAGATTTTGGAAAGAAAAAGTTCAAGATATATGCTATCCATATAATACCTCAAAGGCAACCTGCGATATATCTCGGCAAGCGGCTTTATAGAGGTAGCCTCCAGATTATAAAGACAGAAGAAGGCCTTCTTCGCGCTATAAATATAATCAATTTAGAAGATTACCTTAAAGGGGTTTTGTTCCATGAGGTTTCGCACCGCTGGCCTATGGATGCTGTAAAGGCACAGGCAATTGCATCAAGAACATTCGCACTTTATCAGGCACAGCAGAATAATCAGCAGTATTATTATCTTAAAGCTGACGTAAGTTCGCAAGTATACGGTGGTGTGTATGCAGAGAGATATCGCACAAATAAAGCTGTGGAGGAGACCAAAGGAGAGGTGCTTGTATGGAACGGCAAGCTTTTACCAGCTTTTTTTCACGCAACATGTGGCGGGCATACAGAATATGTTAACAGGTTATGGAAGGTAAATGCAAAGCCTTTGAAAGGAGTGGGGTGTGTATATTGCAAAAACTCGCCGCATTTTTCCTGGGAGCGTGAGGTAGCTCTTACTACAATTGAAAAGAGGCTTAATGAGGCAGGATACAATATCTCAGGCATAAGTTCAATAAAGATAAAAGGAAGAGATCCATCCGGCAGAGTAATTCAGCTTATTATAAAGGGAAAAGGAGAGAGAGTTAGGATAAGTGCAAAGGATTTTCGTCATATATTAGGTTCCAGGATTACCAGGAGCACGAATTTTATAGTTACAATAATAGGAGACTCCGCGCATTTTGAAGGAAAAGGCTGGGGCCATGGTGTAGGGCTATGCCAATGGGGCGCATTCTCAATGGCAAAAAAGGGTAAAGATGCTCAACAGATTTTAAACTTCTATTATCCGGGCGCAGAAATAGTAAGTATCGGAGGCAGGTAAAATCCGAAACAGTTATCAGGCCAATCGCAAAACTGTTCCGGAGATTAGATTCGGAGTTAGGTATGAAACTTTCAGATTTTGATTATAATCTTCCCCAGGAACTTATTGCGCAATTTCCCGCAAAGGTGAGAGATGGTTCCAGGCTCCTGTTATTGCGCGGTGACAACGCAGAAACAAGGCATTATAAATTCAATCAGCTTTGTATGCTTTTAAATAAAGGCGATCTTCTGGTGTTGAATGATACAAAGGTAACAAATGCCAGGCTTATTGGCAAAAGGGCCGGTTTTCAGGGAAAGATCGAGGTGTTGCTTATTGGTAAATTAAATGACAATATTTATACATGTCTGGCCAAACCTGCCCGTAGATTTAAGGATGGCACAAAACTGATATTTGATGATGGAAGGCTTGAAGCAGAGGTATTAAGCAGTGAAGGAGATTTTAAGCGTATACGCTTCAACACAGACGGCGACCTTTCTATTATACTCGATGAAATAGGGCAGGTCCCTCTACCGCCTTATATAAAGAGAGAACCGGAAAAACAGGACAAGCAGAGATACCAGACTGTCTACGCTAATAATAAAGGGGCTGTTGCTGCTCCCACAGCAGGGCTCCATTTTACAGAGGGCCTTTTATCAAAGATCAGAACCAGAGGTATTGAAATAGCTTATATTACATTGCACGTAAGTTATGCTACGTTTAAGCCTGTGACAGAAGATGAGATTTCCAGGCACAAAATGCACAAGGAATATTTCGAGATTTCTAAGCCTACAGCAGATAAGATAAACAATGCTAAAGAGAGCGGTAGAAGAGTTATAGCTGTAGGTACAACTACCTGCCGCGCTCTTGAATCTGCGGCAATAGCATGTAATGTGCCCCCCGATCTTGTTCAGACAGGCGTAATACGTAATACAAAAGAGTGGACAGACCTGTTTATCTGTCCTGGTTACAGTTTTAAGGTTGTCGACAGTTTGCTTACAAATTTTCATTTTCCTCGCACTACACTGCTTATGCTTGTGTCTGCTTTTTGCGGCAAGGATAATCTTATTAAAGCGTACAATGAGGCAATAGAAAAGAGGTATCGTTTTTACAGTTACGGTGATGCCATGTTGATTATATAGGATTTAATATGTTTAAACTTATCAAGAAAGACAGGGATACGCAAGCTCGGCTAGGGAAAATTACTACTGCTCATGGAGAAGTGGACACCCCCAACTTTATGCCCGTAGGTACTGCCGGAACCGTTAAGACACTAACACCGGATGAGGTAAGGTCAGCTGGTACACAGATAGTTCTTTCTAATGCATACCATCTATTCCTAAGGCCGGGCGCTGAGATTATTAAACAGGCAGGCGGGCTTCATAGTTTTATGAACTGGAACGGCCCCATTTTAACTGATAGTGGTGGATTCCAGGTCTTCTCCCTGGCCCAGTTGTGTAAAATTAAAGATGATGGTGTGGAATTCCAGTCGCATATTGACGGATCCAGCTTTTTTTTTACACCGGAATCTATCATTGAATTTCAGCAGATCTTAGGCAGCGATATTATGATGGTTCTTGATGAGTGTATTCCTTATCCTGCCCAACATGATTATGTTAAGCGCTCGGTTAAGCTTACTACTAATTGGGCTAAAAGAAGCAGGCTTGTACCGATAAAGGGATGCCAACAGTTATTTGGAATTGTTCAGGGCGGAATGTATCTCGATTTACGAAAAGAGGCAGCAGAGCAGCTTGTAGAGATAGGTTTTGATGGGTACGCTTTAGGTGGTTTAAGCGTAGGTGAACCACGAGAACTTATGTATGAAATCGTAGAATTTACAATTCCTATGCTGCCACAGGAGAAGTTGCACTATCTTATGGGTGTCGGAACAGTAATAGATATACTTGAGTCTGTAGAAAGGGGTGTAGATATATTCGATTGTGTTGTTCCAACCAGAAATGGTAGAAATGGTGTTGCCTTTACAGCAACAGGTAAGATGCAGATAAGGAATGCCAGATATAAGAATGAGAATACCCCTATTGACGAGGGGTGCGCATGTTCATGCTGTAGGGAGTATACGCGCTCTTACATACATCATCTGTTCAAGGTAAATGAAATATTGGGATTGAGACTATTGTCATTGCATAATATAACATTTTATGCTAAACTAATGCAAAATATTCGCCAGGCAATCAAAGAAGACAGGTTCCTGGAATTTAAAAAAGAATTCCTGAAAAATTATAATATTTAACATTAATGCATTAAAAACGGAGGTTGAAAATATGTTTGTAACGATTGCGTATG
Organism: Candidatus Omnitrophota bacterium; assembly: GCA_030593065.1. GTDB lineage: Bacteria > Omnitrophota > Gorgyraeia > JABMRG01 > JABMRG01 > JAUVHV01. The sequence goes on from JAUVHV010000003.1 coordinate 101,767, forward strand.
CAATGGGGCAGGCACCACAGCAGGGAGCAGAGGCTCCAAACCCGCTGATAAGCCTGATGCCGCTTATATTGATGTTTGTGATATTCTACTTTCTTCTTATAAGGCCTCAACAAAAGAAGCAGAAAGACCATAAAAAGATGCTATCTGAGTTGAAGAAGAATGATCAGATTATTACCTCTGGGGGTATTTACGGTACGATAGTTAATCTTAAGGATAATACCTATATAATCAGGGTGGATGATAATGTCAAGATAGAGGTATCGAAAACAGCGGTATCCGGGGTAACAAAAAGAGCAGAAAAGACAGCAAATAATTGATGATATAAAAGGAGCTTTGTTAAATGCATAAGAATCTAAAATGGAAGACTATATTGATTCTTGTTGTTATAGGCTTTTCACTATGGAGCCTCTGGCCACCACTCAGTACCGTGGATAAAGAAGGTAATATCGTAAGAGAGGGTAGGATAAACCTTGGCCTTGATCTACAAGGAGGTATGCACCTTGTGCTTAAGGTCGATACATCGAAACTCACAAAGAAAGAGGCAGAAGGCGCGCCTGAAAGAGCTTTAGAGATTATAAGAAACAGGGTAGACCAGTTCGGAGTAAAGGAGGTCTCAATACAGCGCCAGGGTACGGATGAGATAGTAATCCAGTTGCCTGGCATTACTGATAGGGACAGGGCTTTAGAGCTTATAGGAAAGACCGCGCTTTTGGAGTTTCGACTTGTATCTTCTGATCCTGAAAAACTAAAACTCGCTTTATTAGGAGAGGTTGATGATGGATATGAGCTCCTGGAGGCAGAGAACAATGAAAAAGTCCTTGTAGAAAAGAGAGCAGAGATTACCGGCGCAGATCTTATAAATGCATTTGTAAAATTTGACCAATCTTCCTTTAATCAACCAACAGTATCTATAGCATTCAATAGAGAGGGCGCTAAAAAATTTGCCAGAATAACCGGTAATAATGTAGGAGCGAGGCTGGCAATAGTCCTTGATGGTAATGTAAAATCAGCGCCTGTTATAAAAGAGAGAATACCTAGCGGTGAGGGGGTAATTCAGGGTAGATTTAGTCCTGATGAGGCAAATGATCTTTCTATAATATTGCGCGCGGGCGCGCTTCCCGCCCCTGTTATTATAGAGGAGGAGAGGACCGTGGGGCCTCTTCTGGGCCTGGATTCAATACAATCAGGAGTAAAGGCGATAATAATAGGCGCATTGCTGGTATGTGCTTTTATGTCAATATATTATCTTTTGGCAGGTGTTGTTTCAGTCCTGGCGCTTATATTGAACTTTGTTATTATTCTTGGCGTTATGGGGTATTTTCATTTTACTCTGACATTACCGGGCATAGCAGGACTTATATTGATTTTAGGCATGGCGGTAGATGCCAATGTTCTTATATATGAAAGGATAAAAGAAGAATTACGTACTGGTAAGACTATCCGTAGCGCAATATCTACAGGATACAGTAAGGCTTTAAGCGCGATTATAGACTCTAATCTTACAACACTTATTGCCGCGATACTTTTATTTCAGTTTGGCACAGGCCCTATAAGGGGCTTTGCTATGACTCTTACAATAGGTATATTCGCGAGTCTTTTTACAGCTCTTGTTGTTACTCGTACAATATTTCAGCTCTTTGCGCTTTCACCGAATTTCAAGACTTTAAAGATGCTTAATTGGATACACGATACGAAGATAGATTTTATCGGAAAGAGAAAGGTCTGTTACGGTATCTCACTTGTAATTGTCATGGTTGGCCTTGTAGTATTCGGCGCGCGGGGGACAAAAAATTTCGGGGTAGATTTTACAGGTGGAACCTTACAACAGATCCAGTTTAGGAATCCTATCGATATAGCAAGAATAAGAACCGTGATTAGCGGGTTGGGCCTTAAGAACGCATCTATACAGGAGATGGCAGGGAACCGTGAAGTACTAATACGTACATCAGAGGACGCTGATGTAAAGATTAACGCTGCCTTGAAAAGTTCGATAACAGATAATAGTTTTGAACTTATGCGCGTTGAGAGAGTTGGGCCTTCTGTTGGAAAATTATTAAGAAAAAACGCCATACGCGCATTGGTTTTCGGGCTTTTTGGTATTTTGGTATATATCAGTTTCAGGTTTAAACATTGGGAATATGGTTTAGCGGGTGTAATAGCGCTGTTTCACGACGTTATAATTGTAATAGGGGCAATGGCTATTACGGGAAGAGAATTTGACCTTACTGTAGTTGCCGCTATCCTGACAGTAGCAGGTTACTCAATCAATGATACAGTAGTTATCTTTGACAGGATAAGAGAAAATATGCGCCTCCTGCGTAAAATAACATTTAGTGACCTTATTAATTTAAGCATAAACCAGACTCTCGGCAGAACCGTCTTTACGACGCTTACCACACTTTTTACCGCAACCGCATTGTTTATATGGGGCGGAATAGTACTTAATAATTTCGCATTCTGCCTTATAGTAGGTTTTTTATCAGGTATATATTCAACGATATTCATAGCAAGCCCTCTTATTTTGTTGTGGCAGAAGAGAAGGTAGCATCAATAGGATTAGTGCTGCTTTTCCCGCTTTTAAGAATGATTTTTGATTTTCCGAGATAATTTTCCAAGATAAAGATTATGCAGATACGCTTCAAAAAGATTCGTGGTATTTTAATCATTGTCCTGCTGTTTAACTGGATTGTAGCAGGGGCAAAGATTATTTACGGAATTATTACGCAATCTACGGCTATGAGCGCGGATGGGTTTCATTCATTTGCCGATGGAGCTTCCAATATCATAGGCCTTGTGGCTATCTTCATTGCTTCGCAGCCAAAAGACAGCGAGCATCCCTACGGGCATAAAAAATATGAGACATTCGCGGCTATTGTAATAGCTATACTTCTTTTCATGATCTCGTTTAACATTATACGGGGCAGTGTTGCAAGATTCTTCCATCCTGTTATACCTGAAGTTACTTTAATCAGTTTTATTGTTATGATAGCTACTTTGGCTATAAATTGCGTTGTTTTTATATACGAAAAAGCCAATGCTAAGGCATTGACAAGTGATATACTTGCAGCGGATGCAGAGCATACAAAAAGTGATATGCTTATATCCATATCTGTTATAGTTACTCTTATAGCTGTAAAAGTAGGATTTCCTGCTATGGATACTATTGTTTCAGTCTGTATTGCCTTATTTATTGCGCGCAGCGGCTTTGAGATATTAAAGCAATCCTCTGATGTTCTTTGTGACCGTACAGTAATTCCGGTCACCGAAATAAAGAGAGTTGTTTTAGCGGTCGAAGGGGTAAAGGATTGCCATAGGATAAGGACTCGCGGCAGGCAAGATGATATACATATCGATCTTCATATTACGGTTGATACTGATATGACAATCGGAAGGGCGCATAATTTAAATCATGAAATTCAAACTGCTATACAAAAGAAGATAGAGGGTGTTACTGATATAGCTATACATATAGAGCCCTCTAAAGAGCGGGTAAGATGAGAAAAATATGGCAGATAAGAGAAGAAGACTTAGCCAGCGAGAAGAGGTTGATAGAAGCTATCTCCGTATCGCCTATTATTGCGCAGCTTCTTATAAATCGTGATATAAGAACAGTAAAAGACGCGGAGTTTTTCTTGAATCCGAGTCTGCTGAATCTCTACGATCCATTTTTAATGAAATCAATGAAGCAAGCTGTTTCAAGAATAAAAAGAGCGATAAGAAACAAAGAAAAGATTCTTGTTTATGGTGATTATGATGTTGACGGTATATCAGCTACAGCGCTCCTATCCACCGTGCTTAAGAGATTAAAAGCAGATGTCGGTACTTATATACCAAGCCGTCTTGAGGACGGTTATGGCCTCAATAAGAAAATTATAAGCTCTATTCATAAAAAAGGAATAGATCTTCTTGTCACAGTAGATTGCGGTATTACCGCTATTGCTGAAGTAGAGATGCTCAATTCCCTTGGCATGGATATTATTATTACAGATCATCATACACCGGCAAAACAGCTTCCAGATACAGATATCATATTAAACCCCTTACAGGATGGCTGCTCTTATCCTGATAAAAATTTAGCCGGAGTTGGTGTGGCATTTAAGCTTGCTTCAGGTTTACTGGGTAAGGATGATAATTGGTTATATGAACAGCTTGATCTCGTATGCCTTGGAACTGTAGCAGATGTAGTACCCCTTATCGGGGAAAACAGAATACTTGTAAAGAGTGGTTTAAGTGAACTCACGCATACTAAGAAGGAAGGCCTAAAGGCTCTTATTAAAGAATCGTATTTAAAAGGCAGGGATATAACATCCTATCATGTTGGTTATATATTGGCACCGCGTATAAATGCGGCGGGAAGGCTTGGTAAATCTGAGATCTCTTTGGATCTTTTACTTACAGATAAGCCTGAACAGGCAAGTGAATTTGCGAAGATGCTTACTCAGGAGAATAAGAATCGCCAAAAGATGGAAGATGTTATATTTCGTCAGGCTATAGCAAGGATAGAAATGGAGATAGATTTTACTCAGCAAAGGGTTATTGTGCTTGAAGATGATAACTGGCATAAAGGTATTATAGGTATTGTCGCTTCACGCATAGTAGACAGATTTTACAGGCCTACTGTTATGATATCTATGGATGGCGCTGAAGGCAGAGGTTCCTGCCGTTCTATAAGGAATTTTAATCTTTTCAATGCTCTTAGTGAATGTTCAGATTTTTTAAAAAATTACGGCGGCCATAAATACGCAGCAGGTTTAACCGTAGCTAAAGGCATGTTGAATGATTTTAAAGATAAGATAAATCATATTGCTCATGAAAGAATACTGGATGAGGACCTTATCCCACGCGTTAAGATAGATACAGAGATATCGATCTCGTCTCTTAACAAAGATTTACTTGAGAAGCTCGATAAGCTTGCCCCATTCGGGCTTGGTAATCCAAGGCCTGTGTTTTCATCGCGAAATCTTAACATAAGAAATACGCCGCAAATACTAAGGCGCTCTACGCTGAAAATGTGGGTTACAGATGGAAAGACGACAGCAGAGGCCGTTGGTTTTAATATGGCAGATTCCTTGCCAAGTAACCCTTCAAAACAAAAAATAGACCTTGCTTATTCCTGCGATCTTAATACCTACAAAGGTATTACATCAATAAAACTTCAGATAAAAGATATGCGTGTAAACACCCCTCTATAAAACCTTTGACAAAATATACATTATATTATATTATACTTATACTATATTATACTTATACTATATTATATATTATATAATAGATTCTAAGAAGGAGGCCTATGTTACAGATTGATATGATAATGCGTACGCTTGCTTTTAAATATACCCTGGCAATAGGAGTTTTTATCCTGCTGGTTCTTGTGGGTTTTTTTATCAGAGGCATACTGTTAAGTGTACTTAACAGAGCTGTTAAAAAAACAGCTATGCGTTTAGACGATATTATATTAGAAACAGTAAAAGGCCCTTCTTTTATCTGGATTCTTATACCTGCAGTATATTTCTCTTTACAGATACTCCCAAATTTTTCAGAACACTGGTCTCAAATAATAGATAGAGTATTTTTAAGCTTGATAATAATATCTGTTACATGGACTCTCGCAAACGGGATATCGAAATTGTTGGCAGAATATGCGGGCAAGGTAGCCCCAGCCCTGCCCGTTACTAGCCTGACACAGAATTTTATAAAACTCGTTATAATTGTTATCGGGCTTATGATACTTCTCGATTCATTAGGCGTAAAGATAACAACCTTAATAACAGCTCTTGGAATAGGAAGTTTAGCAGTAGCGCTGGCATTGAAGGATACGCTTTCAAACCTTTTTGCCGGTATCCATATACTTGTGGATAGGCCTATACAGATAGGACAGTTTGTCAAGCTCGATTCAGGTGAGAAGGGCTATGTTACTGAGATTGGATGGCGTTCTGTAAAGATACGAATGCTTCCGAATAATACAGTTATTATACCAAATTCCAAACTTGTAAACAGTGTTCTTAGTAATTACTACTATCCTGAGAGAGAGCTTGCCGTACTTGTCCAGGTGGGTGTCCATTATAAAAGTAACCTTGAACATGTTGAAAAGGTTACTATTGAAACAGGCGAAGAGATTATGAGAAACGCAACAGGAGGAGTGCCGGGATTTAAGCCTTTTATAAGGTATCATACATTTAATGATTTCAGCATAGACTTTACGGTTATACTCAGGGCAAAGGAGTTTGTGGATAATTACCTTATAAAACATGAATTTATAAAAGCGTTGCATAAAAGATACAAGACAGAAGGCATTGAGATACCGTTTCCTATAAGAACGATAATGCAGGAGAAATAATGGCATATACAAAGAAGGATCTACAAGATACTGTAAAAGAGATGCTTGGTGATAGGCTTCTTGTGATTGTCTCTAATCGCGAACCATATCTTCATAGTATACGCGAGGGTAAAATTTGTTGTAGCCGTCCAACAGGGGGCGCTGTTACCGCGCTCGATCCTGTTATGCGTGCCTGCGGTGGTGTGTGGGTTGCTTATGGCTCAGGGAAAGCGGATAAACAGGCCGTAGATAATAATAATCATGTGAAGGTTCCGCCTGATGACCCTTCATATACTTTAAGAAGGGTATGGTTGAGTAAAGAAGAGGAAGCAGGCTACTATTATGGCTTCTCAAACAAAGGCTTGTGGCCTCTCTGCCACATAGCGTATACCAGGCCGGAATTTAATGAAAATGAATGGCGGGATTACTATAATGTAAATAAAAAGTTTGTTGACGCGGTACTTGAGGAGATAGGCCAAAGGAAAGCATTTGTCTGGGTGCAGGATTACCACCTGATGCTTGTGCCCCAGATGCTTAAAAAGAAAAGGCCTGATCTGATAGTATCCCATTTTTGGCATATACCCTGGCCCAATTCAGAGGTTTTCAGAATTTGCCCGAAACAGAAAAAGCTTGTTGAAGGCCTTCTTTCGAATGATCTTTTGGGTTTTCACATACGTTACCACTGTGAAAATTTTTTTGACACAGTAGAAAAAACACTTGAGGCAAGAATAGACAGGGAAAGGTATTCGATTATCCATAACGGCCACGAGACACTTGTAAGGGCATTTCCGATAAGTGTTGATTTTAACGCTATTGAAAAAAAATCTAATACTCCGAATATGAAAAAGTTGGTTTCACCACTTATTGAGGAATATAATCTGCATGGGATAGATTATGTTATGTTTGGTTTAGACAGGATAGATTATACAAAAGGCATAATTGAGCGGATAAGGGCATTAGACAGATTTCTTGAGAAATACCCGAAATATAAAGGGAAGATCGCTTTTATACAGATTGGCGATCTTAGCAGGATACATCTCCAGGTATATAAGGATTTAAATGACGAGATAAATGCTGTGGTGGAAGAGGTCAACTGGAAACACTCTACTGAAACCTGGGCACCTATTATTATGGTAAGGCGCCACCTTCTCTTTGACGAGATACTCGCGTTTTACAAGTTAGCTGATATTTGCGTGGTAAGCTCTTTGCATGATGGCATGAATATTGTCGCTAAAGAATATATATCAGCAAGGACGGATGGGGATGGAGTTCTTTTGTTGAGCCAATTTACAGGTGCAGCGCGGGAATTATCAGATGCAATATATTTTAATCCTTTTGATATAGAAGAGTTCGCGGAGAAGATAAGGCAAGCCATAGAGATGCCTGCCAAGGAACGTAAACAGAGAATGACAGCACTTCGCGAGGTAGTATCTGAAAAGAATATATATAAATGGGCAGGTAATATTATCTCAGAATTCGGCAAGATACATAGTTGTTCAGCGGCAAAAAGAACCTAATTGAGAATAGATTGAAATCTCTTTTCTTTAACCTAAAATATATATTTTCTGAAATTTCTAAAACAGGACGTATATTTCTTTTCTTAGATTACGATGGTACGCTTTGCCCCATTGTGAAAAGGCCTGACAGGGCAACCCTGCCCTTAAAAACACGAAATATCTTAAGCAGGCTCGCTGATAACAGGCGCATAGTGGTTTCTATTGTAAGCGGACGTATGCTAAGGCAGGTTAAAAATCTGGTCGGGCTAAAAGGCATACATTATGCTGGTTGTCACGGACTTGAGATAGAGAAAGATGACAAAGCTTATCTTTTCCCGAAGCTTTCAAAATCAAAGATACGGATAAATGGCTTAAAGAGAAGATTAAAAATAGAATTAAGCGCTATAACCGGCTGGGAGATAGAGGAGAAAGATATAATTTTTGCGTTGCATTACAGAAGGGTAAAGAGCAGCAATATACAGAAGCTAAAAAATATATTTTATAATATTGCCAAGCCTTATACATCAAAAGGAGAAATAGTTACAGCAAGTGGGAAGATGGTGCTTGAGGTAAGGCCCGCTCTCAATTGGGATAAAGGCAGATACTGTTTATACCTTATGAATAAACTTAAGCATAAAGATGAAAGAATAATACCTCTTTACATAGGTGATGATACGACTGATGAGACAGCTTTTAAGGTATTAAGGAGGAAAGGCATTACTATCTTTGTAAAGGGAGAAAGAAAAACCTCGCTTGCGGAATATTATCTCGGTTCTACAAACGAGGTTACAGATTTTTTAGGCCGGCTCAACCGGCAGTTTTAAATAGCTTTTTTGACTTTACCATTTTTGATACATTCAACGCAGACAACAATAGTCTTTTTACTTTTTCCTACTATGGCTTTTATCTTTTTCAGATTAGGCAGGAAACGACGCTTGTTGGTACGAACTATCTTTTGGCCTACTCCGCCTTTTCTCTTAGGCATACCGCGGCGGGTTACTGTTCTTCCCGCTGTCGGGCCTTTACCGCAGATCTCACATTTTCTTGACATATTTAATTAACCTCCTTGAGAATTACCTTAAATTTGTGTTATGATACCACAATATTTGGATTTGTGCAAGTAAAATGAGCGCATAACTTACGCCCAATTAGAAGAAGGATTTACCTATGCGAGTAGATACAGCAGATAGATCAGCACAGTATATAAAAGGGGTTGGCCCTGACAGGCTAAAGCTTTTAAAGCGCTTAGGGATTTCTACAATAAAAGACTCTCTCAGATATTTTCCAGCACGTTATGAGGACCGTAGTAATATAAAACCTATTTCACAACTTAAACCTGATATATACCAGACAATAAAAGGCAAAGTTGTTTCTTCAAGTATATTCAGGACCAGGAGCGCTATGACAATTTTTCAACTTGTTGTTTCAGATGGTACTGCCAGGCTCTACTGTCTTTGGTTTCGACAACCATATATGAAAAAGTATTTCAAAGAGAACGATATAATAATACTATACGGTAAGATCCAGAAGGCCACAAAGCTCCAGGTTATACACCCTGAATATGAGATTATAAGAGATGAGGCGAGGCAGGAGGATACTGTGCATACAGGAAGGATTGTCCCTATATACCCTCTGGCATCAGGAGTTAATCAGAGAAGCCTAAGGCGCATAATAAAGAACTCTATTGAGCAGTATGCCTCTTATGTTGACGAGATCCTTCCGGTACGTATACAGGCCAGGCATAAATTACTCGATATCTGTTCAGCTATAAAGAATATCCATTTTCCGTCAAATGAAAGCCAAAGAGAGCAGGCCAGAAGAAAGATAGTCTTTGATGAATTTTTTTTATTGCAGCTTGTTCTTGCTATAAAAAGGTATAAACTAAAAAATATGCCAAATGGCAAAGCTCACATGGTTGAGCAAAGAAAAGAGGAAGAATTTTTTAAGGGTCTTCCTTTTAGGCCAACAGATGCCCAGAAGAGAGTGATAAAGGATGTCAAAGTAGATATGAGAAACCCGAGGCCTATGAACCGCTTAATACAAGGTGAGGTAGGGTCCGGAAAGACCCTTATTTCTGCTTATGGGTTTTTTCTTACAGTAGTAAATAATCATCAGGGAGCGATAATGGTACCAACAGAGATACTTGCAAAACAGCATTATCTTGCCTTTTGCAGCCTTTTTGCCCCGCTTGGCATAACAATAGCGCTTCTTATAAATGGTATGAAAAAAAAAGAAAAAGATGAGGTGCTTCAGTCTATAGCTTCAGGTTTGGTCGATATAGTAGTCGGCACGCACACGCTTATTCAGAAAAAGATTGAGTTCAAGGATTTAGGCCTTTTGGTCATAGATGAACAACATAAGTTTGGCGTTGAACAGAGAGGCGCGCTTAAGATGAAGGCAAAAAATTATGATATACTGATAATGACAGCAACGCCCATACCGCGTACAATGGCAATGACACTCTATGGAGACATGGATATATCAATAGTCGACGAGCTCCCGCAGGGAAAAAGGGATGTTAAGACTATGTGGGTTGATAGCTCACGTATTAATGAGGTATATGTTTTTGTCAGGGAGCAACTTAAGGAGAAGAAGCAGGCATATATAATATATCCGGTAATAGATGAATCTTCAGCATTTAAGTCAGAAGGCGCTGCTAAGATGTATAAAAAGTTACAAGATGATATATTCCGAGATTTTAAGGTGGGCCTGATACACGGCAGGCTTGATGATAATGAAAAGCATGGTATTATGAAAAATTTTAAGAAGGGGGAGATCGATCTGTTGGTCGCGACTACTATTGTAGAAGTAGGCATAGATATATCTAACGCTTCTGTCATGGTAATAGAAAATGCAGAGCGTTTTGGCTTAAGCCAGTTACATCAGTTGAGGGGCAGAATAGGCAGGGGAAAAGGCCCATCATACTGCCTGCTTGTATCAGATGCCAGGACAGAAGAGGCAAGACAGAGGCTTGAAGCGATAGCGAATACAGAGGATGGTTTTAAGATTGCGCAGGAAGACCTGAACATAAGAGGCCCTGGAGAACTTTTCGGAAAAAGACAACATGGGCTCCCGGAGCTTGCTCTTGGAAATCTGCTGTCTGATGTTGATATATTAGAAGAAGCACGCAAGGAGGCCTTTAGCCTTGTTGAAGAGGATCCTAAGCTTTGCCACCCTTCTTACACAGAACTTAGAAAAGAACTAAATGAAAATTTTAAGGACAAATTTCATTTCGGGTTGATAGGTTAAAAGGTTCCGCCAAAGGCGGATCAGCCTCTGGCTGAAAAAGGATGCAATGAGAGTAGTTGCCGGAAGATATAAAGGCCGAAGATTATTCATGCCTAAGGGGATAAGGCCTACAAAAGATAATGTAAAAGAGTCTTTATTTAATGTGCTGGCTGCTGATGTTAAAGGCGCGTGCGTACTTGATCTCTTTTCAGGAAGCGGTTCTTTAGGTATCGAGGCTTTGAGCAGAGAGGCAGAAGAGGTTGTTTTTGTTGACAACAGCAAGGTATGCACGGATATTATTGACAGAAGTATCACAAAGATAGTACCTAATGATGAAACAGCCAGCATCAGGATAATTACTATGGATGCCTGCGCCGCTATCAGGCTTATGCATAAAGAGAATAAAAAGTTTGATATTGTAATCCTGGATCCCCCATATAACAAATTTTCCCGATCTTTTGATAAAGAGAGAGGGCCCGCTCAATATAATAGAAATCGCATAAGAAAGTGCTTGAAGTATATTACTGTATATGATATACTCCCTCATTCAGGATTAGTTGCGGTAGAGCATTTTAAAAAAGATAGTTTACCTGTTAAAATTGAAGACCTGAGGTTATTACGCCAGCTTAAATATGGCGATACTATAATAAGTATATACACTAGGAGTAAAGATGACTAAAACAGCGATATATCCTGGAAGTTTTGATCCAATTACCTACGGCCATATTGATCTTATGAAGAGAGCGGCAAAGATCTTCAAGAAAGTGATAGTGGCAGTTGCTGATAATAGTTCTAAGGATAACTTTTTTACGCTTAAAGAACGGGTTATGCTTATAAAGCGGGTAACAGCAGATTTGGATAATATTGAAGTTGATAGCTATGAAGGCCTATCAATAGATTATGTCAGGAGCAAAGGTTCTTACGTTATTATTCGAGGTGTAAGAATGATATCAGATTTTGAATATGAGTTTCAGATGGCTCTTACAAACAGGCGTTTGAGTAAAAATGTGGAGACCATATTCCTGATGCCTAATGAATCCTACTCATATCTTTCGTCAAAACTTATTAAGGAAGCAGCTTTTTTAGGCGCGGATATAAGCTGTTTTGTGCCTAAATTTGTTGCGGCAGCGATTAAAAAGAAGCTGTTAAAGAAAAAATAGAGGAATAAGATGCTAAAAGTAGTAGCAGGATTAAGGGAAAGGGCAAAAAGGAAAAAGCACAGAATAGTTCTTCCGGAAGGCGAAGATTTAAGGATTATTCAAGCCTCAGACTATATAAATCGTGAAAATCTCGCTGAACTTATACTATTAGGCAACAGGGATAGAATAGATGCTATTTGCAAAGAGAGAGGTTTAAACTTAAGCGGTGTAGAGATTATCGATCCTGCTTCTTCAGTAGAGCTGGACGATTTTACGCATAAACTTTATCAGATACGCAAACACAAGGAGATGGAAGAAGAAGATGCAAGAAGGCTTCTTATAGAAAAGCCTGTATATTATGGAGCAATGCTTGTAAAGAAAGGTAGAGCCGATGGTTTTGTAGCGGGCGCAATACATACGACACGAGATGTAGCAAGGGCAGCGCTCTGGTGTATTGGAATAGATCCTAAAATAAGGACGATGTCAAGTTCTTTTATAATGGTGCTTGCAGATGAAAGCTTTGGCGAAGAAGGTGTTATTATATTTGCGGATTGCGGTATTGTCCCGGAGCCATCTCCAAGGCAACTTGCAAATATAGCTATGTCAGCAAGCAGGCTTATGAAGAATATATTCGCGGTGATACCAAAGGTTGCAATTTTAAGCTTTTCTACAAAAGGCAGCGGCAAAACAGAAAAGACTGAAAGATTGGTACAGGCAGTTGCGATAGCCAAGGAGAAGTATCCGGATCTTTTAATCGATGGCGAGCTTCAAGTAGATGCCGCGCTTGTACCTGAAGTAGCGCGAATAAAAGCGCCGGAGAGTTCTGTGGGCGGAATGGCGAATGTGCTGATATTCCCAAACCTGGAATCAGGTAACATAGCTTATAAGCTTACGGAGAGGCTCGCAAGAGCACGCGCCTTGGGCCCGCTATTGCATGGCGTATTGTCCCCCTGCAGTGATCTTTCCAGGGGGTGCTCTGCAGAAGATATTATTGATGTAGTATGCGTAACATCTATGCGTTGTGCGCATATTGATAGTTCTGAGTTGAAAACTTAGAATTTGGGAAATAACACTAAGCCATGAAAATACTTGTAATAAACAGTGGTTCGTCAAGTATAAAGTATCAATTTTTTAATACCGAGAAATCAGAGCCTTTATGCAGAGGTATAGTTGAGAGGATCGGTTCAGGAAAAAGCAGCTTAAGGCATTACAAATATAAGAAGAGGCCATTTGTATCGACAGTAGATGCTGTTGATCATAACCAGGCAATAAGGCATATATTCGGCATGTTGACCTGTCCTGAACTTGGTGTGATAGGTTCTTACAAAGAGATCTCAGCTATTGGCCACCGTGTTGTCCATGGCGCGGAACTATTTTCACAGCCTACTCTTATTGACACAAAGGTAATAAAGGCAATAGAGAAATTTAATGATTTAGCGCCACTGCATAATCCCCCCGCACTTTTAGGTATCCGTGCCTGTAGAAGGTTCGCGAAAGGCATTGCTCAGGTAGCTGTATTTGATACCGCGTTTCATCAGACAATACCTTCATATGCGTATATTTATGGCATACCGTATGAATTTTACAGCAGATACAAGATAAGGCGTTATGGTTTTCATGGCACAAGCCATAAATTTGTAGCAGAACAGGCAGCCAGGATAATGAAGAGGCCGCGCGCGAAGCTTAAGCTGGTTACCTGCCACCTCGGAAATGGCTGCAGCATAACAGCTATTAAAAATGGAAGATCAATGGATACGAGTATGGGGCTTACACCACTTGAAGGGCTTTTGATGGGCACGAGGTGCGGAGACATAGACCCCGCTGTAGTCCTTTATATAATGGAGAAAAAAGATCTCAGTATAAAATCAGCCGATAACCTGCTTAATAAAGAGAGCGGCATGCTCGGGCTATCGGGAATAAGCAATGATATGAGGGATATCCAGAGAAAAGCAAGAGCTGGTAATAAGCGTTCAAAGTTGACGCTTGATATTTTTGTTTATCGCATAAAAAAATATATAGGCGCATATACCGCTTCAATGGATGGATTGGACGCTATTGTGCTGACAGGCGGCATAGGTGAAAATAGCCGTCTTATAAGAAAAAGAATAAATAAAGGACTTAAGAATTTTCTTACCAAATTTAACGCGAAACTGCTCGTTATTCCTACTAATGAGGAGTTGATGATTTCGCGCGAGGCAGCGGAAGTAATTAAGAAGCGAAAAAAATGAAGATATGTATAAATGAGATAATGCAGGATGGCTTAGATATAGAAGAAGAGATTAACCCTAATGAGCTTGGCCTTGACACTGTACAGGCCCATTCTATTTCAAATATTAGGGTAAAGGCACACATTGAAAAAGAGAAAGACGCTGTTACTGTCTCTTGTAATATAAAAGCCAATGAGAAACGGATATGCAGCAGGTGCCTTAATGAGTTTGCTTTCTTGTTAGATAATAAGGAAAATTTTGCCTATAGTTTAAGTGGTGAACACATAATAGAACTTAATGATGATATAAAGGATACGATAATCCTTGATCACCCGATAAGGCAGTTGTGTAAGCCTGATTGCAAAGGGCTTTGTCCTTATTGCGGCAAGAATTTAAACGAAAGCTCTTGCGGCTGTAAAGGAGAGGGAGGTACAATATGCCGAGAATAGGAATAATAGGCGGCAGCGGGCTTTATGATATTGAAGGCCTTAAGAACCCTAAATGGGTTAAGGTCGATACCCCTTTTGGTAAGCCGTCAGATGAGTATCTCTGCGCCGAACTTTCGGGTGTTGAGTTGGCATTTCTTCCCCGCCACGGAAGAGCCCACCATATTTTACCTTCAGAACTTAATTATACCGCCAACATATACGGCATGAAGAAATTAGGCGTAGAGATGGTCATATCTGTCTCTGCGGTAGGCAGTCTTAAGGAAGAGATAAAGCCTTTAGATATATTTATTCCTGATCAGTATGTTGACAGGACTAACCGATCGCGAGTAACCACATTTTTTGGAAACGGTATCGTAGCGCATGTAGCGCTTGCAAACCCAACCTGCCCCAAGCTTAGCAGGATCGTATATGAAGCGGTTAAATCACAAGGTTTACCCGTTCATTTTGGAGGCACATATCTTAATATGGAAGGGCCTGCTTTTTCGACAAAGGCTGAATCAAATCTTTATCGAAGCTGGGGTATGGATGTTATAGGTATGACAAATATGCCGGAAGCGAGATGCGCAAGAGAGGCTGAGATCTGTTATGTTACCATGGCTATGGTTACAGATTATGATTGCTGGCATGAAGGAGAAGATGTAAGCATTGAAATGGTTATTCAGAACCTTCAAAAGAATGCTGATAACGCGAAGAAGATATTAAAAGAGATCATTACTAATCTGCCTGATAAAAGAAATTGTGTATGCGCCAGCGCTTTGAAGGACGCTATTATCACAAATCCCGATGTGATACCGGATGGTATAAAGAAGAGACTCGATATTATTATAGGAAAATATATTAAGTGATAGTTTTGTAGCAATTTACACTGTTTATTAGGATGCTGCTTATGCTTTCTGCCTTCGCAGCGCAGGTATTTTTGCTGTTCTATCTGAATTCAGGGCAAAAAAATCCAATGCGCTGCGAAGGCAGAAAGCATAAGCAGCTATATAAAATACGCTTTAATTACTACGAAACTTTTGTGCTTAGAGAAGAGAAAGTAAATAAGAAATATGGATTATAAGAGTACATTAAACCTGCCTAAGACAGATTTCAAGATGAAGGCCAATCTTCCGCAAAAGGAGCCTGATATAGCTTTGGTATGGGAAACTATGGATATATATTCTAAAGTAAGAGAGGCACGCCAGGGGAAGCAGGCATATATACTTCATGATGGCCCGCCATACGCAAATGGCCGCATACATATTGGCCATGCTCTTAACAAAACCTTAAAAGATATAGTAGTTAAATACAAGACAATGTGCGGGTATCATTGTGAATATGTACCTGGTTGGGATTGTCATGGGCTCCCTGTCGAGCACCAGCTTCTTAAGAAGCTTAAAAAGAGAAAAGGTGATATCGAGCAGGTAGAATTTCGTAAAAGAGCTTTTGAATACGCGACCGGTTTTGTCGGTATACAGAAAGAGGAATTCAAAAGGTTAGGGATTTTTGCTGAATGGGAAAACCCGTATCTTACCACTAATAAAATCTATGAGTCCGCGGTTGTAAGATCATTAGCAAAGTTGGTTAAGCAGGGGTATATATATAAGGGGCTAAAGCCTGTAAATTACTGCTACAGGTGTGAAACCGCTCTGGCAGAAGCGGAAGTGGAATATGATGATCATACTTCTCCGTCTGTGTATGTAAAGTTTAGATTAAAAAATGGTTTACAGATAACAGGTTATGATTTACCAACAGAGGACGATTCTTATATACTTATCTGGACAACTACGCCATGGACTTTAATAGCGAATGTTGCGGTGGCAGTCCATCCTGACGCGGAGTATCTTCTCGTAAAAATGAATAACGAAAATATTCTTCTCGCAAAAGAATTGCTGGATCAGGTCCTCCAAAAGATAGGGTTAAAACATTATAGTATTATCGCTAATATAAAGGGGAGAGAACTGGAAAATGTAATATATGATCATCCGTTTAACGGGCGTTACGGCAAAGTGGTTTTAGCCGGTTATGTTTCCATGGAAGAAGGAACAGGATGTGTTCATACAGCGCCTGGCCATGGGCAGGATGACTATTTAACAGCCCAGAAGTATGGGCTTGAGATAATTATGCCTGTTGATGAAAAGGGCAGGTTTACAAGTGAGGCCGGTGAATTTACAGGGTTAAATGTACATAAGGCTAATGACGCTATTAAGGATAAGTTGAAGGGGTTAAATCTCTTACTTTATAGTGATTCTATAACTCATTCTTACCCACATTGCTGGAGATGCAGAAATCCTATAATTTTCAGAGCGACAGAACAATGGTTTATGTCTATTGACCATAATAATTTAAGAAAGAAGCTACTTAATAAGATAGAAGAAGTTGAATGGATTGCAGGGCAGAATCGACAGCGCATATCGGCTATGATAGAGAATCGCCCTGATTGGTGTTTATCACGGCAAAGATATTGGGGTGTTCCGATACCGGTATTTCAGTGTAAAGGCTGTAACACCTGGATTGCGGATAGTAAGCTTATCGAACATTTTGCGGAAATAGTTGAGAGACAAGGAACTGATGCGTGGTTTAAGCTTGACGTGAAGGAGTTACTTCCTAATGGATATAAGTGCGCGTGCGGAAACAGCGATTTTAAAAAGGGTGAAGATATTGTGGATGTCTGGTTTGAAAGCGGGGTAAGCCACCAGGCGGTATTGAAAATGAGGAAAAACTTAAGCTATCCGGCAGACCTCTATCTTGAAGGTAGTGACCAGCATAGAGGCTGGTTTCAGTCATCTCTTATTACGTCAATGGCTATGAACAAGTCTTCAGCTTTCAAATCTGTACTTGTGCATGGTTTTGTTGTAGACGGCAAAGGCAGGAAGATGTCAAAGTCTTTAGGTAATGTTATCTCTCCTCAGGAGATAACAAAAAATTACGGCGCGGATATATTAAGGCTCTGGGTAGCGTTTTCAGATTATAATGATGATATACGCATATCTGATAAGATCATAGCGCGCCTGACTGACGCATATCGCAAGATACGTAATACAGGGCGATTTATACTCAGTAATATTTATGATTTTAATCCGGATGAAGATATTGTCTCATATGAAGATATGGCCGAGACCGACAAGTGGGCTGTGTTAAGAGCTCATAGACTGCTCCGGGATATAAACAGTTTTTACAAAGATTTTTTGTTTCATAAGGTGTATCACAGCCTTTACGCATTTTGCATAATTGACATGTCAAATTTTTATATGGATGTGGTAAAGGATATACTCTATACATTTAAATCTGATTCCCCAAGGCGGCGTTCCTGCCAGAGCGCTCTTTATGAGATTCTTAATATAATAGTCAAGGTTATAGCTCCGGTTATGGTATTCACATCGGAAGAGATATGGCAGAATATGCCAAAGGCAAAACATATGCCGCAGAGTGTACACCTTAGCCTGCTGCCGAATATAGCGGACCTTAAGGTAGACAATGTTCTGGAAATAAAATATGAGAAACTTAGAAAAATAAGGAATGCTGTATTGAAAGTACTTGAAGCTAAGCGTGTTTCTGGTATAATAAGAAGTTCATTAGAGGCAAAAGTAAGGCTATATGTTGAGACAGAAGAGGCCTATAAATTTTTAAATGAGCATAAGCTGAGCCTGCCGGCTCTATTTATAGTTTCTCAGGTTGAACTATATAAGCGGGAACAATCGCCTGACGCTGTTATTGTTGACGATCTGCCTGATATTAAAATTGAGGTAGGCAGGGCAGACGGTGAAAAATGTGATAGGTGCTGGAACTTCAGCAAGGCTACAGGCAGTAATCAGGATTATCCCAGCACATGCCAGAGATGCCAGGAGGTGCTTATTGCCATGAAAGGAGATAGTGTAAAATGAACAGGCAACTTAAGGCAAAACTTAAAGATATTCTTATGAAAATGAGGGTGGATATCTGTTCAAAGATAAAACATATTGAAAAAGAAAATTTAGGCAGATTGCAGAAAGAAGCAACCGGGGATCTTTCAGGATATAGTTTTCATATGGCAGATTTGGCAAGTGACAACTATGAACGTGAATTATCTCTTGACCTGGCGGCAAACGAAAGAGAGCTGCTCTATAAAATAGATAGCGCATTAAAACACTTAAAGAATAAAGATTTTGGAAATTGCCAGCAATGTAAAAAAGAGATAGGCATTAAACGTTTAATTGCTGTGCCGTATGCGTTACTATGTATTATTTGCCAGGAGCAAGAGGATAAAAAGCAAAAACAGAGTTAATCGAGTGCGGCCTTTTTTTATTATATCAATTATAATATTTTTTATTGATCGTATCCTTAAGCTATTTGTATTTAGGAATTTTTCGCAAGGTTCTTCTTTTCCCATATTTAAAAATATTTTACACATTACTCCTGTTTGTAACAATGGCGCGGCTTTCGGGCTCTATAAGGAACTTAATCCATCTATATTGATAGCAGCCTCTCTATTCGCTTCTATTTTTATAGCATATATAATTTTTTTCAAAAAACCAAAGTCACGTTTATTGGTATTGGCCTTATTTCTTATCCTATCCGGAGCGATGGGTAATTTTATAGACAGGATTACCTACGGCTATGTACTGGATTTTATAGATCTAAGAGTGTGGCCTGTTTTTAATATTGCGGATTCAGCAATAACTATCGGCGCGTTACTGATATTGTTTTATCTGTTTAACGCGAAACCAAACACAAAACACCAAACACCGAATACCTAGAATATGCATCCAATACTTTTTTCAATAGGGCCAGTAACAGTATATTCATATGGCCTTATGTTAGGGCTCGCTTTTCTGGTTACTATCTATTCAGCATCAAAACGCGCGGGCATTTTTGATATTTCAGGTGAAGCGGTCAGTAACCTGATTATCCTATTTCTTGTTTCAGGCGTAATAGGCGCGCGGATCGCCTATGTCCTGGCTAATATGAGTGATTTTACTGGTTGCCCTTTGCAGATATTGATGATCAATAAGGGCGGGCTTATATTCTACGGCGGGTTTGTCTTGGCGTCTATCGCAGGTGTAGTATTTGCGAAAATTACAAATCTCGCGATTCTTGATACAGCGGACATTATAGCACCTTTCATAGCACTTGGCCATGCTATAGGGAGGTTGGGATGTTTTTTAAATGGCTGTTGCTTTGGCAAACCAACGGGCTCTTTTTTGGGCGTACAATTTCCTCATACCCTTGCAAAGGTTTATCCTACCCAACTGTTTTCTTTCGCGGGACTCTTGATCATATTTTTCTTTCTTCTTTTTTTTCAGTCCAGGCGTAAGTTTAAGGGTGAGATAATATCTTTGTATCTTATTCTGTATGGTATATTCAGATTTTTTATCGAATTTCTCCGCGGCGATCTTTTACCAGTTTTTCATGGCCTTACATCTGCACAACTTGTAAGCATTATCTTTGTAATTGTTGGTACTATTTTATTTGTATTCATGAAACATCTAAAGAAAGACAGCCATTAATTTTCACCCCATATTTAGCCCCAGCATCTAAGGACAGATAATGGACATGGAAAGATTGGAAGTAGGTATTGAAGATGAGGGTAAACGGCTCGATATCTATCTTGCCCAGAAATTGCGAAACCGGTATTCGCGCAGCCGGATCAAACGCTTTATTGAAAAATTATTTGTTACTGTTTCAGGTAAAGAAAAAAAAGCCCATTATCTGATAGCAAAAAATGATATTATACAGATTGTTCATCCTGAAATAGAAGAGCCGCCAATTGCTTCTGAGAATATCCCTCTCGATATAATCTATGAAGACAGCGATATCATTGTGCTTAACAAGCCGTCAGGAATGGTTGTTCATCCGGCAGCCGGCAATAAAAACCATACGCTGGTCAACGCGCTTCTTTTTTATACGAATAATAGATTAGCGCATATAGGTAGTATTACACGGCCGGGCATTGTCCACAGGCTTGATAAAGAGGTTTCAGGCCTTATAGTTGTCGCCAAGACAGATAGCTCCTACCGCGCGCTTGTAGATAGTTTTAAAACAAGATCGGTCAAAAAGATATATATAGCCTTTGTAAAAGGGGTTGTTTCACATGATAAGGGTTCTTCAGAGCTTCCTATAGGAAGAGCAGTACGAGACAGGAAAAAGATGGCAGTAAGGTTTTTCAATTCCAAAGAAGCTATTACAAGGTTTGAGGTTCTTAAGCGATTTGAACATTATACAAAGTTGCGAATTTGTATTGAGACTGGCAGAACCCATCAGATAAGGGTGCATATGTCTTATATGGGCCACCCTATTATTGGTGATAGCAAATATGGCGGCGGGACATTTAAAAGGATTGCGCTATATGCGGCAGAACTTGGATTTTCTCATCCGCGCACAGGAAAACAGGCCTGTTTTAAGGTAAATATGCCTGAAGAACTTAAATCATTAGATATATAAATTAACACAAAACCTCTATTTTATTGACTTTATTTTATTTTTTAAATATACTATACTATTATAACTAAAAGTAATAACTAAATGTAATCTATTATGTTAAAAGATATGCGTAAAATTATTATACTAATTTTTATTATACTGGCGTTATGCCTTTTGGTATGGTCTTTTGTGTTAAAAAAAGTTACTGTGAGTGAGCGCTTGTTGACAGAAGATAGCCTGTTTAATGAAACGATTGTGAAGAAGAGGGTTGAGGAGAAGTTATCTCATATTGAGAAGGAGAAAGAGGGGTTGCAGGGTAAAGTTAATAACCTGATGCAGAAAGCGGAGGCTTTGGAAAAAGAGCTTGTAGATTATAGGGGTGAGATAGATTCTTTTAACGCCCAATTGTCCAGGATTTATAGTGATAATGTTATTATTGAACGCGAAATAATACAAGCTAATTCTAATATCGATAACCTGAACAATAGAATTGATTACATATCCAGTGACACTTTGAAAGTTTCAGAAAAGTTAACGCTGCTCACAAAGACCAGAGATGCTTTAAAAGTTCAGCTTTCCCAATATGCGCAAAAAAAATCTGTTGAGCCGGTTAAACGTGAAGTCCGGAATAATACTTCAGAACCTATCACTTCAATTGGGGAGGTCTTAACAGTCAACAGGGAATTTGCTTTTTTAGTTATAAGCCTTGGCAAAAAAGATGGAATAACTGAAGATATGGTTTTTAATATTCAGCGGGATAATAAAAATCTCGGGCAGATAAAGGTGGAGACGGTTAGAGAGAATATTTCTGCTGCCGCTCTTATTAATAAGGATGTGCTATCAGAGATAAAAGCCGGGGATATGATATTTTCCAGGCACGAGATGTAAAATGGATAAGAATAATCAGATTATAATAGCGGGGATACTAATAATTATTTTAGCTACCGGTTCGGCTTTTCTTTTTTATATGCAGTCAGACGCGGAATCTAAAAAAATCGTTTCTTTAAAAAGGGAGACAGCAGTTATTATTGAAGAGAGAATAGCATTTATTATGAAAGTAGAGAAAATAAAGAAGCAAAAAAAAGAACTTACTTTTAATCTACAGGATTATAGCACAAAGATTCGGAATAATGAAGCTGAGATTTCAGATATTAAAAAAGTAAAAGAAGATATGTCGACGCAACTTAAAGAAAAAAAGGAGGCCTTGTATCAGATGCAACAGGTCCTGAAAGATGTTAAGCTTGTGGAGTCTTCTTTTAAGGACAATTTAAGCGAGGCAAAGTCAGAGCATGAAGATGTTCTTCAGGCGCAGGGATCGATGCTAAGAGAAAAATCAATGCTTGAGGACAAAATAAAATCTTATCTTAAGGTTTCCCGGGGTGTCGAATTACGCAAGATAGTAGTCAAGATGGCAAGCTCTGTTAACGGTAAGATAATCGACGTGAACAACGAATATAATTTTGCGGTAATAGATCTTGGTTCTATGGATAACGTAAAAAATGGGGATGTTCTGGGGGTATATCGCGACGCGACACTTATTGCAAAAGCTATTATTGAGAATGCCTATGAAGATATGTCGAGTATAATAGTATTCGACGAATGGCGGAACGTAGAAATTTTTTGCGATGATACAGTTAAACTCCTGGAGAATATAGAATAAGAGTATGATACATATAGAAAAAATATCCCTTCTGCGCGGAGAGATCTCTGTTGGCGGTGACAAATCAATATCACACCGGGCAGTCATGATCTCTTCTATTGCCAAAGGCGACAGCGTGATACGAAATCTTTTAAGGGGTGAGGATTGCCGCGCTACAATAGATGCCTTTAAGAACATGGGGATATCTGTTAATACCGGAGCAGATGGTAATACCATTATAAGAGGAAAGGGGTTAAAAGGGCTTAAACAACCTGAAGGTAACCTTTACCTTGGTAATTCAGGTACCTCAATGCGGCTTTTGCTCGGTATATTGGCCGGCCAGGATTTCAAGGCTGTTTTAAAGGGCGATCTATCGCTTTCAAAGAGGCCTATGAAGAGAGTAACCCACCCATTAATGCTTATGGGCGCTGAAATAGAAGGCGCGGATAGTGCCAATTTCGCGCCTATTACAATTTATGGAAGGCCGCTTAAGCATATCTC
Organism: Candidatus Omnitrophota bacterium; assembly: GCA_030593065.1. Classification (GTDB taxonomy): domain Bacteria; phylum Omnitrophota; class Gorgyraeia; order JABMRG01; family JABMRG01; genus JAUVHV01. The sequence continues at coordinate 125,120 of JAUVHV010000003.1, forward strand.
TCATAAATCCCTTATAGCAAGCGCGCAAGTAAAATCTTCAATAATGCTTGCCGGGCTTTATGCTGATGGTAAAACCATGGTCACCGAGCCTTATAAATCGAGAGATCATACTGAGAGAATGTTAACGCTTTTTGGCGCTGACATAAATGAAGAAGGATTAACCATATCTATAGAAGGGTTAGGGGGCAAAGAGCTGAAACCGCGGCAGATAGATATACCTGCTGATATATCATCCGCGGCATTTTTTATAATTCTGGGAACTATTGTAAAAGATGCGGAGATAAATATAATTAGATGCGGCATAAACCCCACACGAACAGGTATTATAAAAGTATTAAAAGATATGGGGGCAGATATAGAGCTTGTGAATAAGGCCGGAGACTTTGAACCAATTGCGGATATTATTGTAAGAAGTTCAACTTTGAAAGCGGTAAAAGTTCTTAAGGAGCAGGTGCCCTCTTTAATTGATGAGATACCATTGATTGCGCTTTGCGCAACGCAGGCAGAAGGCACGACATTAATAGAAGGCATAGGAGAGCTGCGGGTTAAAGAGACTGATAGGGTGAATTCTATTCTGACCAATCTTAAAGCTTTTGGCGCTGATATCGAGGTTGGAGGAGATACCTTTATTATAAAAGGGCCGAAAAGATTACAAGGTGCCTCAGTTGAGAGTTTTGGCGACCACCGCACCGCTATGATGAGCATAATAGCGGGCTGCATCGCGGATAATAAGACCATAGTAAACAATAGTGATTGCATAGCAACTTCTTTTCCAAATTTTATGAATATATTAAAAGCACACGCTAGGTAATTCTATTATATATAATTGACAATTATAGATACTTCTGTTATAATTTTATCACTCCAGATAATATTTCACTATAATCAAGGAGATTACAATGATCAATATGAAAAGCACTAATCTTGGAAAGGTTTTTGATACTCTGGTAAGATTTTTTAACCGGTTTTTAGGAATGTTTTCAAATGACATGGGTATTGATCTTGGTACAGCAAACACCCTTGTTTATGTTAAAGGCCAGGGCATTGTACTTTGTGAGCCGTCTGTAGTAGCTATACAGAAGGGGACTTCGAAAGTATTAGCAGTAGGTGAAGAAGCAAAGCGCATGCTTGGAAGAACTCCGGGCAATATTGTTGCTGTAAGGCCTATGAGGGATGGTGTTATAGCGGATTTCGAGATTACAGAGAGCATGGTGCGTTATTTTATAAAAAAGATTCATAACCGCAAAGTCTTTGTGAGGCCGCGTATTATTATAGGAATACCTTCAGGAATTACTGAGGTTGAGAAGAGGGCTGTCCGGGATTCCGCGGAACGGGCGGGCGCAAGAGAAGTTTACATGGTGGATGAGCCGATGGCGGCTGCGATAGGTGTAGGCCTTCCAATTGTAGAGCCAGCGGGTAACATGATAATAGATATCGGAGGCGGCACAACTGAAATGGCTGTCATCTCGCTAGCTGGTATTGTATTTTCAAAATCTATCAGAATAGGCGGAGATGAAATGGATCAGGCTATTATTGATTATCTTAAAAAGACATACAATCTTATGATAGGAGAACGGACAGCAGAAGATATAAAGATAAAGATCGGTTCCGCGTACCCGCTTGATGATGAGCTTAAGATGGAAGTCAAAGGGCGTGATCTTGTAGCAGGGCTTCCAAAGATGATAACTGTTACTTCAGAAGAGATAAGAGAGGCGCTATCCGAGCCTATACATGAGATAGTAGAGACAACCAGAGTTACTCTTGAGCGTACACCGCCCGAACTTTCAGCAGATCTTATAGAGAGAGGCATTATGCTTGCAGGTGGGGGGGCGCTTCTTCGGGGGCTAGACAAGCTTCTTGCGGATGAGACAGGACTTCCTGTGCATATAGCGGATGACCCGCTTACAGCGGTTGTGCTTGGTACGGGAAATATATTGAATGAATTAAAATATCTTAAACGGGTTGTTGTTACTAAAAAACCCGAATATAACACCTAAAAACATTGAGTGAAAATAAAAAAATTTATAGCAGGTTTAGTTGTAATTTTATATGCAGCGCTTATCTATTTTTCCCCGCCTAGATATATTGATAAGCCAAAATTTCTGTTTTTGCGGATAGCTAAATTACCCCTTACCCTTACCCATGCTTTTTTTCGAAACATTAACTATTTAGTCCTTTCCAAAGATATGATCCAGGACAACAAATATTTGCATGATACTGTCGATGTGTTGACTCGCCAGCTTAGCCAGTATAAAGAGATAGAGCAGGAGAACGCTCGCTTGAGGGCATTGTTGAATTTCAAGAAGGCCTCTTTGCCAAGGCTTATAGCCGCAGGTATTATAGCAAGGGACTCTTCCAATTTTTCTGATACTATTGTTATAAGCCAGGGGTGTAAGAGTAAGATAAATTCGGATACGGTAGTTGTCGCGGAAGCGGGATTGGTCGGCCGTGTATATGAGAGTTCGTCATCTATGAGCAGGGTAATGCTTATTACAGACCCAAATTCTCGTGTAAGCGCTATTGTTTCCAGATCACGGCAGATTGGTGTGGTTTATGGAACATCCTCAAATTTATGTGAATTGAGATATCTTCCGCTTGCTACTGATATTTTAGTTGGTGATGAGATAGTGACATCGGGATTTAGTGATATATATCCAAAAGGCATTCTAATCGGAAGGGTTGTAAAGATAGTAAGAGAGCCAAGAGGCTTAAGCCTTTTGGCTGTAGTAGCTCCGGCAGTTAATTTTACAAGCCTGGAGGAGGTTTTGTGCATAGAATAAGTAATGCAACTATTATGATGATAGTAATATGCGCAGGATTTATTCAGGTGACAGCTTTTGGTTATATAGAAATTGCCGGAATTAAACCTGATATCCTGCTTCTTATTGTTATATTTATTTCATTATCATGCCAAAAATCAGAAACAATAAAGGCGGCGCTAATAGCAGGCATTATAAAGGATGTGGCCTCTTCCTCAGTTTTTGGAAGTTACATGTTATCATTTTTAGTTCTTGGGTTATTTTTAAATTATCACCAGAGAAAATTTTATAAGGAGAAAATCTTTACTCAGGCCTTGTTCGGTTTTTGCTCGTACATATTTATGGCTATTTTTGTCTTTGGGTTTAATTCAATAGCGCATAGAGGTTTTGGCCCTTTTTATATATTTTTTAATATCGTTGTTAAGGGCGCGCTCTATACAGCAGTTGTTTCACCTCTTGTATTTTTTGTAACCTCTAAAATCCTGCGTATTAGGCTTGCGCATGCGGGTTAAATAGGGACAGCGCCCTATTTATTCTCGTTAAATAGAAACAGCAAGAATAAATAGGGCGCTGTCCCTATATTTAAGAATATGTTTAACCGACGCATAAAGACAGTAAGCGCAATTATTTTCATATCATTTTTGGTATTAGTAAGCGCGCTTTTTTATTTGCAGATTTTAAGATTCGCGCATTACAGGTCCCTTAGCCTTAAAAACAGCGTAAGGGTAATTCCTGTTCAAGCCTCACGCGGAGGAATATATGATAGAAAGGGAAAGATATTAGCAAAAGATGAAATATCTTTTGACTTGGTAATTATTCCGCAGGAGGTATTGGATGTCGGCCTTACCCTAAAACATTTAAGTAAAATAACAGGTATTAAAGAGAAGGAGCTTAAAGAGAACTATAATAGAAATTACCGCCTACCTTTCGTGCCCGCAAAGATAGCTGAGAACTTAAAGGCTGAAGACGCTTTTCGTATAGAGGAAAAACTCTCCCGCGTCACGGGCGCGTTGATATGTTCAGCCCCAAGGCGAATTTACCCGAATAATGATATAGCATCGCATATTATAGGTTATATAGGTAAGATAGCGGCTCCAGAACTGAAAAGGCTTAAGCCTTATGGATACAGCATAAGAGATCTTGTAGGAAAAAGCGGTGTTGAAAAATATTATGATGTTTATCTTCAGGGAGAAGATGGGGGTATACAGATAGTAGTAGATTCCTTCTCAAGAGAGGTTTCCAGGCTTGGATTTAAAGAGCCCCGTAAAGGCAGGGATATTACCCTTACAATAGACTTGGGTTTGCAGCGTTTTATGGATATGCTTTTTAAAAATAAAAACGGGGCTTTCATAGTGATGGAGACTAAGACTGGCAGGATTCTGGGCCTTGTAAGCCACCCTGAATTCAATCCTAATGTTTTTGCTTTTGGCAGTAACAGAGAGAGAGTTAAGATACTGATGGATAAGAGGCACCCCCTTCTTAACAGGGCTATTACATGCAGTTATCCGCCAGGGTCTACATTTAAAGTCGTCGTTGCTATGGCAGGTGTAGCGACCGGCGCCTTGAAGAGGGCCACAAGTTTTACGTGTAAGGGTATTTTTTTTCTGGGAAAGAGAGGCTTTAGATGCTGGAAAAAGGCAGGCCACGGCTATCAGAATGTTGTTGATGCGTTGACCCATTCCTGTAATGTATTTTTCTATAATCTTGGCCGGGCTCTTGGCGCGGAAGAGCTTCATAGGTATGCGTTAGTATTTGGACTTGGTACAACCACAGGAATAGACCTGCCCTCAGAGATAAAAGGTGTTGCTCCAGGGCCTCTATGGAAACGTTTTGTTTTGAAGAGGCCATGGTATGAAGGCGATACCATAAACTATTCTATTGGCCAGGGGTATCTTTTAACTACTCCTATCCAGATGTTAAGGGTTATTACAACTATAGCTAATGACGGTTATTGCCCGCAGCCATATATTGTAGAGGAGATAGAGGGAAGAAGAGTCTCTAAGAAAAGGGATTTCATTACAAGATTAAAGCCTGGAACATTCAAGTTGGTCAAAGAAGGCCTGTTTAGCGCGGTCAATAGTTCTACAGGTACGGGCCAACACGCAAAAGTAAAAGGCTTGGATATATCCGGAAAGACAGGTACAGCCCAGCCTGGTACAAAAGGTGATACTCACGCCTGGTTTATTGGTTACCTGCCTTCTAACAGGCCTAAGATAAGTTTCGTGATATTTGTTGAACATGGCGGAAAAGGCGGCGCGGAAGCCGCTAAGATGGCAAGGCTTATGGCAATCTATCTTAAAGAGAATGGGTTCTTAGATAAAAATGAGTAAGCTTTTTAAAGGAAAAGATCCGGTATTGTTGCTGATAATAGGTGCTATTTTTGTTATAGCGCTTTTTTCTCTGTATAGCGCTTCACACTACCCCGGCAGTGGTGTAGTGAAAAATTTTTCGGTTCAACAAGCCATATGGTTTGGACTTGCTGCACTGATATCAGTTTTGTTTATAATGTTTGGATATGAGAGGTGGCTCGATTATAGTTATCTGATATTCGGCTTAAATCTATTTTTGTTACTTCTCGTACTCCTGATGGGCAATACGCATCTTGGGGCAAAGAGATGGCTTAGCCTCGGCCTTTTTAGCCTGCAGCCGTCTGAATTTTGCAAAATAAGTTTTATATTGGCTTTCACGAAATTCGTAAGTGATAACAGTAACAGACTGGATAGTTTTAAAACAGTATTAATCTCTTTGTTGATATGCATGGTACCTGTTTTTCTTATAATAAAACAGCCTGACCTTGGTACAGCTTTAGTCTTTTTGCCGATATTTTTCGTTATTATCTTTGTGGCAGGGGCAAAGATAAAGCATCTCCTTTTTATTGTTTTTGCAGGATTAGCAGCTTCGCCTTTTCTTTGGAATATGCTAAAGGTCTATCAGAGACAGAGGCTCCTTGTTTTTTTAAATCCAAATATAGACCCTCTCGGCGCAGGGTATACAATCATACAATCAAAGATTGCTGTCGGTTCAGGCGGATTATTTGGTAAGGGGTGGCTTTCCGGCACACAAAGCCAGCTAAATTTTTTACCGGAACGCCATACGGATTTTATATTTTCAGTGATTGGAGAAGAGTGGGGTTTTATGGGTTCGGTTATACTTTTGGGCCTTTTTCTCCTGCTTATAAAATACCTACTCTCTATCGCGAATACTACTAATGACCAACGCGGGAAGTTCCTGATAGCCGGTATTGTTACTTTAATCTGGTTTCAGGTATTTGTAAATATGGCCATGACTATAGGGTTGATGCCTGTAGTGGGGTTGCCCCTTCCCTTGGTAAGTTATGGCGGTTCCAATCTATTGACTATAATGATCCTTATATCATTGGCTATCAGTGTTAATGTAAAACGCAAAATATTTTGATGGAATAGTTTCGCTGCAATTTATGTAGATAAGAATGCTGCCTATGCTCCAGCCTTTAGCCGCGCAGGTATTTTTGCCGTCTATTTAGATTCATGGCAAAAAAAGCCAATGCGCCGCTAAAGGCTGGAGCATAGGCAGCTATGAAAATCCTGTCTGAATTGCAGCGAAACTATTTGGCTTAGAGAAGAGGAGTATAATGAAACCAGTTCAATTGACAGAAGATTTTTTGCTTAGTGTTCGAAAGCCGGCCCGTTATATAGGGGAAGAACATAATAGCATTAAGAAAGAATGGGATAGAACAGATGTAAAGGTCTGCCTCTGTTATCCTGACCTTTACGAGATCGGCATGAGCAACTTAGGCCTTAAGATACTTTACCATATCCTGAATAAGCATGATGGCATATTATGCGAGCGCTCTTTTACACCCTGGCTGGACATGGAAGAAGCCATGCTTAAAAACAACATTCCTCTGTTTTCACTCGAAAACAGAGTACCTTTATCAGAATTTGACATATTGGGTTTCTCTTTTTCTTATGAGCTTTCATACACAAACCTGCTTACTATGCTTTCACTCTCTAAGATACCATTTAAATATCAGGATCGGCAAAATGGCAATTATCCGTTAATAATCGCGGGAGGCCCCAGTGTTTTCAACCCAGGGCCAATTGCGGATTTTATAGATCTGTTTCTTATCGGTGACGGGGAAGAGGCTGTGATTGATATTATGGATATATACAGACGATACAGGCCTGATAAGAAGAATTTGCTGGATAAGATGACAAAGATAGAAGGCGTATATGTGCCATCCCGGCATGACGGAAAAACTCAAATTAAAAAGCGTACGATTAGTGTTCTAAAACCGGAGGATTTTCCAATAAAACCAATAGTTCCCTATATTCAGACAGTTCATGACCGCATAACCCTTGAGATTATGAGAGGCTGCCCCAACCAGTGTCATTTCTGCCAGGCGAAATCCATATATCATCCGGTGCGCATGAGAGACAGAAAAGAGATCCTGGCCCTGGCAAAGGAATCGTACAAAAATACCGGTTTTGATGATCTTTCACTTTTATCTCTTTCAAGTTCAAATTACCCTGGTATCGACAAGCTGATTAAAGAGCTGACAGAAATATTTCTGCCTGTCGGAGTAGGTATCTCATTGCCATCTTTGCGAATAGAAGAGAAGATTAAAGATCTCCCGGCTCTTATAAGCGTTGTTAAGAAAAGCTCTCTTACATTTGCCCCGGAAGCTGGAACTGAAAAGATGCTTAAAATAATTAATAAAAAAATTGACCGGAATATACTGTTTAAGGTGTTAAGGCACGCTTACGCGAATGGATGGCGCAGAATAAAGCTCTATTTTATGATAGGCCTGCCTTCAGAGGAAGATAAAGATATAGAGGCAATCATCGATTTTGCCGACGCTATTGCTATGCTGAAGAAAGAGATGTCACGGCATCCGGCAGAGGTTATAGTAAATATTTCATCTTTTATACCAAAACCCCACACGTATTTTGAACGTGAAAAAATGGCAAGCGCGGGTGAATTAAAGGCAAAGCAGAATCTGCTTTTAACTTTAGCCAGAAGCAAGAGATATCTTAAGCTCAAGTTTCATGATATCGAGGCCAGCATCTTAGAGGCGCTATTTTCACGAGGTGATAGAGGTATGTCACAGGTTCTGCTTAATGCCTGGAAACTCGGCGCGAGGTTTGATGCCTGGAGCGAATCTTTTAATCCAAGGATTTGGGATGAAGCTATTACACATTGCGGCCTTGATAAAGCACTTTATTTATCCTGTAGAGATGATAGAGAAGATTTGCCCTGGTCTTTTATAAAATGTTATGAAAGTTAAAAAATAAGCTATATCCTTTGTTTAATTGACATTTTTTTTATTATAGTGTAAAATTAAAACTAACAAATAGTTTCAATACTTAATAGATGCACTCATTAAAATCAAGGAGAAGAAAGATGTCTGATAAAGATAAGGGCATGCTAAGCAGGCTCTCACTTGTACCGGCAGGCTTAAGGTCTAAGCTTGTGATAGTATTTTCTCTTATGTCTGTTATTCCGCTTATGATATGTGTATACATAACGACAAATTTTGTTTTCCCGTATATAGACATGGCTAGTTCTCTCGGTTTAGTAATAGCAATTACTATATTTATAGCGATCCTGGGGTTTGTAGTCGCAAAAAAGATGATAGAGCCAATTATAGAATTAGCTATAGAAGCAAAAATTATCGCAGGCGGTGATTTTGAGCGTTCAATAGAGATTAAAGAGGAAGGTGAAGCAAGGGACCTTGCTCTTTCGCTTAATTCCATGTCGGATACAATAAGAGAGAACCTGAAAGAATTAAAAAGCTATGGTGAGAAGACCAGAGAAATAAATCTAGAGATACATAAAAAAGTTATAGTTCTCTCGGCTCTGCTTCAGATAGGTAATCTGATTTCAGCAGGTACAGATCTAAAATCCGTACTTGATATATTGGTTGAGAAGATATCACTTTTGGATAACGGGAATCCCGCAGGTATTATGCTGATTGATAGTGACCGGGAAAGCATGATTCCGTTTTCAGTAATAAATATTGACAATACTGAGGCTGCGAAACTTCCGATAAGTTTAAAGCGCGGGCTCTTTGCGCGCCTGAGGGCAGATGTGCATGATATAGTAATTGATAAAAACCTTAATAAGGAAGATGAGGCTATCGTATCCTTTAAAGAGCTTTATGCGCTCAAGAATTGCATTATTGTTCCTATAGTAGTCTGCGGTAAACTCGAAGGCGTTATTTTTCTTGGAAATAGTGAGGATGATTTTGAATATAATAAGGATGAAATAGAACTTTTACATGTTTTTTGTAAGCAAGCGGCTATTGCTGTTGAAAACGACGCGCTTATCAAGAAAACCGAAGAGCTCGAGATAAAGGATGAGCTTACCCAGCTATATAATGCCAAATTTATAAAAGAATATCTGGAGGAAGAGATAAAAAGAGGGATGATTTATCAGAGGCCCTGCGCGTTTATTCTTTTCAATGTAGATGATTTTAAACTTTTCTGTGAAAAACGCGGTAGAGTAGCAGGTGAATCCGCTCTTAAGGCAATAGCAAAACTTATTAAGAGTGAACTTAGCCCTGCGGACAAAGCAGGCCGTTTTGGCGATAATGAGTTCGCGTTAGTGCTTCCGGAGAGGGACAAGAAGGAAGCGAAAAATATTGCTGATGAGCTGAGACAGAAGATAGCAGAGCTTAATATACTTCCCTCTGCAAAGGGCGGCGCGACTTTTCTTACGGTAAGTGCAAGCTTGACTGAAAATCCGATAGATGGAATTTCAGGTAAGGAGCTTACAGATAAGGCAAAAAGCCTGCTTAAACAGGCAAAAGAAGAAGGAAAAAATATAGTAAAGGCATAGTTGTCATGATATCACCACCAAAAAGGCTCATATCAAAGCATATAGGTGAACTCTTGCTGGATAAGAAGATAATAAATGAACGCCAGCTCCAAAAGGCCCTTGCCATCCAGAAGGAGAAAGGGGGGCTTCTTGGAAGTATATTGGTGCTTTTAGGGCATGCTACAGAAGAGCAGATAGCTCAGTCACTTACTACACAATTCGGTTACCCGTATTTACCACTTACAAATTATGAGATAGACGCGAATATAGTAAAATTGGTACCGGAAAATGTGGCTACGCAGTATAACCTGATAATAATAGACAAAATCGGCAATTCTCTGACAGTCGCCATGTCTGACCCGCTTAATATCCATGCCGTAGAGGATGTTGAGCTTATCACAAATTGTAAGGTTCAGGTCTTTGTAAGCACTCAAACCGATATTAAAGAATCGATCAAACGCTGCTATGGCCCTGTCTCTAAAGGATAGAATAACTAATAAACTCTTAGAAAGCAGGATCATAAGTCAGGACCAGCTTAATAAGGCTTTGCTATTCCAGAAGGAAAAAGGCGGAAAACTCAGCCAGATATTTATAGACCTCGGGTTTGTTAAGCAGGAAGAACTACTTATTACGTTAAGCCAGGACCTCAATATCCCCCTTATAAATCTCAATAAATATAACGCGGATCCGGAAGTTATTGAGATAATACCCAAAGAGATCGCGCGCCACTATCATATCCTCCCCTTATCCAAAATTGGGCCTACTATAACAATCGCTGTTGCTGATCCCCTGAACATATTCGCGATAGATGATATAAAATCGCTTACAGGTTTTGACGTAAGGCTTGTGCTTACGGATAGTGATTCTATAAAAGCGGCTATCGAGCAGCATTATGGTAAGCATACACATAATCAGTTAGAGGCTGTAGTAAAACGGATGGAGGCGCCTGAAGTTCTTGTAACAGCGCAGGATACTGACGATATAAAACCTGAGGAGCTCGTTAAGCTTACTCAGGAGATGCCTATTGTCAGGGCTACAAATGTGATACTCTCTGAAGCGGTACGGTTAAAAGCTAGTGATATTCTGATAGAGCCTATGGAAAACGAGACCAGGGTCAGATTTCGTATAGATGGATTACTCCAGATTGCGCGTATACTTCCAAAGGCACTTCACGAGGCTATAATATCCAGAATAAAAGTAATGTCAGAGCTTAATATAGCAGAAAGGCGCCTTCCGCAGGATGGAAGGTTTAAGCTTAAGATAAGAAACAGGTTTGTTGATTTCAGAATTTCTATACTTCCTTCAAGTTTTGGAGAAAAGGTAGGTATAAGGATATTGGATCAGATGAATGCGACACTCGATGTCGAAAAGCTTGGATTTACAGGGAGTTCTTTAGAAGCCCTTAAATTAAATTCACTAAAGCCTCATGGCATGATACTCGCATGCGGCCCAACAGGAAGCGGAAAGACAACGACATTATATTCTATATTACATTTTATAGATAATCCGGATAAAAATATTGTAACTATTGAGGACCCAATCGAGTTTGACTTAAAAGGTATAAATCAGGTAAATGCAAAGCCTGAGATAGGCCTTACATTCGCGTCCGCGTTGCGTTCTATACTACGGCAGGATCCGGACATAATAATGGTAGGAGAGATCAGGGATTTTGATACTCTTGATATTGCGGTAAAGGCAGCGCTTACAGGGCACCTTGTACTTAGTACCTTACATACTAATACAGCAGCAGGCGCTATTACACGAATGGTCAATATGGGGCTTGAACCTTTTTTAATCAGCTCTTCTGTTGTAATGATCGCGGCGCAAAGGCTTGTAAGAAAGATATGCGATAAATGCAAAGAATCTTATGAAGTAGATGATGATATAAAAGATGCTGTTGGTATTAAAGGTGAAAGTGCCGCCACTTTTTATAAGGGAGCAGGGTGTAAGTTCTGTCTTGGTACCGGGTATAAAGGCAGGATTGGTATAATAGAAGTCTTAACCCTGGATGCTAATATCAGGCGTTTAATTATGAATAATTCTACAGAGGCAGTGCTAAAAGAACATGCAAGATCTTCAGGAATGATAACTCTTCGCGAAGACGGTATATCAAAAGCAAGGGGGGGCTTAACCACCCTTGAGGAGATAATCAGGGTCACTGTTGGGGATCAGGGGTAACAAAAATGACAACATCTTTAAAAAAGAGGCTCTTGGAAGTTTTAAAGGATAGCAACCTTCTTAGCAAGGAGCAGCTTGCCGAGGCTATGGAGATACAGAAAACTCAAGGGGGAAATCTCGGCACTATCATGCTTAAGAAGGGGTTTATTAAAGAGAAAGATCTGGCTATTCTTCTAAGTTCCAGTTTAAACCTTCCCCTGCTGAATCTATCACGTTTTAGTATAGACCCGGAAGTAGTAAGGCTTATACCTGAAAGAATAGCAAAGCAGTATCATGTAATTCCTGTCTCTAAAATGGGGAGTAACCTTACCCTCTGCATGTCAGACCCCTTAAACATATTCGCGATAGATGATATCAAGATACTTACAAGTTATAATATAGACCCTGTAATAAGTACAGATAAAGAGATAGCGGATGCCATACATAATTATTACGGGGCAGAGTCGAGACAACTTGCGCAGATATTGAAAGAAGTCAAGGAAGCAGATGAGAATGAACCTCTGGAAATTGCCAGCGCGCAAGAGAGAGATGTGATAGATATTCAAGAGGCCGCAAAGCAGAGTAAGGTAGCTCCTATTGTTAAGGTGGTTAATCTTATGGTCACTGAAGCTCTTGAAAGCCGTGCATCTGATATTCATGTTGAGCCGCAGGAGAATAATTTAAGAATAAGATACAGGATAGATGGCGCGTTACGAGAAGCATTTTCACTTCCTAAAAAAGATCAGAACGCGATAATCACACGTTTAAAGATAATGTCGGGATTAGATATTACAGAATGGCGCGTACCACAGGATGGCAGGTTCAGGATACGTATGCGTGATAGAGAAGTTGATTTTAGGGTATCTATCCTGCCTACAAATCACGGTGGTAAGATTGTTATGAGAGCCCTGGATAAATCAAGTTTGAATGTTGGGTTGGATAAATTAGGTTATCTGCCTGAACCGCTTAAGATCCTGGAACGGGCTATAACTAAACCTTATGGCATGATACTCATTACAGGGCCTACGGGAAGCGGTAAATCGACGACACTCTACTCTGTAATAACCCGGCTTAATACTTCGGAAAAAAATATTGTTACAATTGAAGATCCCGTAGAGTATCAGGTAGAGGGTATAACGCAGATCCAGGTAAACCCGGGCATAGAATTTACTTTTGCGAAAGGTTTACGCTCAATCCTCCGGCAGACTCCGGATATAGTACTTATAGGTGAGATCAGAGATTTCGAGACAGCGGATATAGCTATCAAGGCCTCGCTTACAGGGCAACTCTTATTCAGTACGCTTCATACTAATGATGCCTGTGGCGCTATAACGCGATTGATAGATATGGGCGTCGAGCCGTTTCTGGTGGCGTCGAGCCTGATAGCGGTAGCTGCGCAGAGATTATGCAGAAAGATATGTGAAAATTGTAAAGAACCTTATGAAGTTACTCCCACTGTGTTAAAACGTCTCGATATAAAAACACCCAAAGATGTAGTCTTTTATCATGGTAAAGGATGTAATAAATGTAATAACACAGGTTATCTTGGCAGGATGGGTACGCTTGAGGTCCTGCTTGTAGATGATGCTATAAGAGATATGGTAGTCAAGGGGAAGTCTTCTGATGAGATAAAGGAGTATGCTGTTTCGCGCGGCATGAAGACCTTGAGGCAGAACGCGTTTCAGAAAGCATTAGCCGGTTTAACTACAATAGAAGAGGTCTTAAGGATAACGACAGAGGGGTAAAGAAGATGCCGAATTTTAAGTATACAGTAAAGAATCAGGAAGGTAAGACTATAAGCGCAAGTACCCATGCCAAGACCAGAGAAAATCTTATAGACCTGCTCAGGAAACAGGAATTTACCATTATATCTATAGAAGAGGATACTAATATACGGGTAAAAGGTGTCTCAATTGCCAAGAAAGTAAAGCTTGATGATTTAGTAATATTTTCAAGGCAGCTTGCGACAATGGTTGAGGCAGGCATACCGCTTGTAGGCGTACTGGACATACTTAGTCAGCAGATAGAGAACAAGGGGTTTGGAGAGACCATAAAAAAGCTGAGGGATGATATTGAGACTGGTTCCAGCTTTTCTCAGGCATTGGCAAAACATCCGCGCATATTCTCTGTTTTATATATAAATATGGTAAAAGCAGGTGAATCGAGCGGTATGCTTGATGAGATTTTAAATAGAGTGTCAGTATACCTGGAAAAGACAGCGACATTGCAGCGTAAGGTAAAATCCGCTATGATATATCCTATTGCTGTAATAACCATATCTATAGGGATTACAATATTTCTCCTGGTAAAGGTAGTGCCTACATTTAAAGGTATCTTTGATATGTTAGGAGGCGCATTGCCGCTTCCTACGCAAGTCCTGCTTACTATAAGCGACTTTATGCGCAAATGGTTTCTGTTTGCTATTATTGGTTTGATTATATTTGTTGTTGCTATCATGCGTTATATTAAGACTGAAAAAGGAAGACTGGTACTCGATATAATTTTATTGAAATTGCCTGTATTCGGCAATATCATAAAAAAAGTAAGTGTCGCTAAATTTTCAAGGACATTTTCTACATTGATAAAAAGCGGCGTTCCTATCCTGAGCAGTCTTGATATTGTGGCAAAGACCTCAGGCAATATGATTGTAGAAAGAGCTGTTAATAATGCGAAGAAAGCGGTGCGGGAAGGCAAAAACCTGGCAGAACCGTTATCCCATAGTCCCGTATTTCCACCTATGGTTGTAAGAATGATAGCGGTTGGAGAGCAGGCAGGGGAACTTGAGAAGATGCTTAGTAAGATCGCGGATTTTTACGATGAACAGGTTGATGCCGCTGTCTCCGGCCTTACAAGCCTTATAGAGCCTATGATTATATTGTTTCTTGGCGTGATTGTTGGTGGCATTGTGCTTGCTATATTTATGCCTATATTCAAGATAACAGAGATACTTGGTTGATAAACAGTTCCTTCAAATAATATTACAAAAAGAGGCCCCCATATTGACACTGGTTCTATATTGTGATATCTTTTAAAGAGAAAGGGTTTCATACATAATATGCAGGCCTGCGTAGAACGCAGATAAAACGGCCCATTCAGGGAAGAGAGGAGGCGATAGATAATGAAGAGACTAGGAAAGAAAGGTTTTACGCTTGTTGAAATAATGATAGTAGTCGCAATCATAGCTTTATTAGCCGCAATAGCTATACCTAACTTGCTTAGAGCAAGGCACAATGCCAATGAGTCCGCTGCCATAGCTACTTTAAGAACAATAAGTACGGCAGAGGAGTCATATAGGGCAGTACAAAACCCTAATACATATGGCACCCTGGCTCAGTTAGCAGCTGCTGTACCGCCATATATTGACGCTACATTAGCTACAGGAACAAAGCAGGGGTATACATTTATTATGACAGGTGCGCCGGCTGCTAATACTTATACCTGTACCGCAACACCGCAGACAGTTGGTACTACAGGTACAAGGATTTTTACTGTTGACCAGACAGGCGTAATCATGGATGTTGGAGCAGGACTGCCTATAACATAATTTTAATAGGCAAAGGTTTGAAAAAAGAGGCTGACTCATAAAAGAGCCGGCCTCTTTTTTTTCTATTTGAACATCACCTGCTGCCGGCTTTCAGAACGGTTCTTGACTAAGAGCACACTTGTAAGCCCTATCAAAGTTTGCTAACTAAGAGAGAGTTTCGTAGCAACCGGAGCGGGACATTGTTGATGTGAGCGGGCATGGTTCGCCCTGATTGAGTGCTGTGCGAGAGCGGGCATCAACCCTGAGTGAAATTTCCACGCTGGGGAAATTTCACGATCCTGCGGAAGTTGTTACGAAACTCCCAGCTTAGGGGCGGGTAACGTTTAATTATGGGTCAAATCGCAATATCATATTGGAGAATATTGTTATTGACTTTTTATTCTTTATAATTTAAACTTATATATAGTATAAATATAGATATAGAGATGATTGGAGATGATGTGCGGATCTTATCGTGTTTTATTAGATACAAGAGAGGTTTTAGCCTTATAGAGATAATGGTTGCTGTAGCGATTATCGCGCTTTTAGCGGGTTTATCCATATCTATGATGTTGCGTAACAGGGTAAATACTAATGAGGTAGTTGCTATAACATCATGCAAAACTATTACATCTGCCTGCCAAAGTTACTATACATCTGCTTTGCCGCATCAATATCCACCCAGTTTAGCGATATTAGGCGTAACCGGCGTATCAGGGCCAGCCTATATTGATACTGCTCTAGCATCCGGTAATAAAGCAGGTTATATATATACATATCAGTTAACTACACCTGTATCATTTGTTCTTAATGCTGACCCACAGGTACCAGGCAGAACAGGTGAAAGGTTTTTTTATTGTGATGAGACAGGAAGGATTACAGCAACCAGAGGCGGACAGGCAGGTGTAGGTGACACAGCGATAAATTAGTGTAAAATTTTAGTCTGGAATTTTTTATATGTTAAAAAAATTTGCGGTTAAAACAGATGGTTTTAGCCTGTTAGGGCTAATGTTAGCTATAGCGATATCAACAGTAGTTATAATCGGCTCTCTTTTAACCTTTATCAATTGCGCGTTCTTAAATGAAACCAACAATAATTTAATGATAGCCGCGAATGATGCCCAGTCTATCCTGGAGGAAGTTAATGCCCTGACATATACCGGGATAGATACTTATACTCCTGCCCAGCTTAATAATCTGGATAATGAAACAATTACATTCCAGGTTAATAATATAGATGCAAAAATTAAAGAGGTGACTGTAACAGTTGCCTGGATCGAAAAAGGGAGAAATAAAAATTTTCTATTATCGACGCGCGTTGCACGCTAATAAAAGAGGGTTTACTCTTCTTGAGGTATTAGTGACACTTACTATCTTTGGCGCGATTGTCGCGGCAATGTTTGCGAGTTTAAGTATAGGGAAGCTCTCTTTTTCAATCGGTTCTTCTAAAATTGAAGTTCAGGCTAAGGCCAGGTTAATTACCGATTGGATAGTAAAGGATTCACGCCAGGCTTTCTTAACAGATATTATTAATAACAGCCCGTCAGGTTCCCATATAAAATTTAGGCAGGTGACCGGCATAAACACAACGACAGGACAATACATTTTAAGCCCTGATTCCATCGATTATACATATAATTCCGTTACTCAAAAGATCATAAGAAGCGTTATAGATTCTTCAGGAAATACGCTTACAACAAAGACGCGTGAGTTTAATAATATTACAAATCCTCCGTTTTTTACTGTAGACGGAACTGGAGTAACCGTAGCTTTGACTGGCGCGGACTTGAGCAATAGCCAAAGGCTTATTATTCTTATTCAGACTCAGAAACGATTAAGAGGCACTATAAGCATACCACATGCTATAAGGGCAGAGGTAAAGATAAGAAATGCGTAATAAAAAAGGTGTTGTATTAGTATTCTCTCTTCTGGTAGTAGTTGTATTGGCTATCTTATCCTCCGCTTTTTATACAAGAACAATAAATGAAAAGAACCGAGCGTGGAGAAGTATCCTTTCTATAGAAGCATTCTGGCTGGCAGAAGCAGGTGTTGCCGATGGCATAAGAAATCTGCCCTCTTCTCCGATATACGGTTCACTTAAACCAAATTATACGTATTCTGTGAATACAACGAAATTGCCTGATCCCTATTACCGGATAGATTCAAAAGGCTCTGTTGCTGTAGATACCGGCGCGACAATAGACAGGTTGATAAGTGTGGTAGTAGAGATTAGTGATGTAAGCCCGGATAATTTTCTATATGCCATTGAAACAGAAGGTGATTTAGTAACAACAGGCAATGCGTATACCATTGACGGAGACGTAAATGAAAATATAATTTTAAATTTTGAAGCTTTATTCGGCATTAGCAAAGAGGTTATGAAGGCCAGCGCGACGTATCTATACGATGAGACAACATTTGGCGCGCCTATTGACGGCATAACCTGGGTTGAAGTTACTCCGGAAAGCCAGCTTACAACAGCTGGGAATCTGCAAGGAAGCGGAATCCTTGTTATTGAAGGAGATATGCATATGTCAGGCGTAGAAGATTTTGACGGTATTATCTATGTGATAGGACAACTTATTGTATCAGGAACACCTACAATAGACGGCACCATACTTGCTGAAAGCGGAGCTGATATAGATACGACTATAAAAGGGCATGTTACGATAAATTTTGATATTGATGAGATTACCGGCGCTTTAGACGGGTTAACATTTTTATCAACTGAGATTGTTTCATGGCGTGAAACTTAACAAAGATAGAAGAAGGAAAATATGTTGTTTTCAAAAAAAGATGAAGATGCGCAGGTAGCCATAGATATAGGCAGTTATTCTGTAAAGGCCGTGGCTATTTCACACGCAAAAGCAATGCCTGTGCTTTTAGGTTTTTCAATAAAGCCTATAGGTGATAATATTATTAAAGCGATTAGCCAGGCGCATGCGGAGCTTGGGCTTACCAAGATGAAGGTCGTTGCTTCTATATCAGGCTCTACGGTTATTGCCCGGTATATAGATATACCGTCTATGAACGAGGAAGAGCTTGCCGGCGCTATCAGGTTTGAAGCGGAAAAGGTAATACCCTATGACATAAATGAGGTTGAGCTTGATTGCGCGAAGATAGAAGACCTTAATGGCGACAGGATGCGCGTTGTTATGGTAGCGGCAAAAAAGGATTTAGTCGATAGCCAGATGAAGATACTCTCTGAAGCAGGGCTTGAGCCTTTTATCTTTGATGTGGATTCATTCGCGGTTGCTAATGCTTTTATAAATACAAACATTGATAATACCAGTGTCTGCGGTTTATTGAATATAGGTTTTAACAAAAGCAACCTTAATATTGTAATGGGTGGCAAGACATATCTGTCGCGTGATATTGATATAGGCGGCAGGAGTATTGTAAAGCTCATTGCCGACAATCTTTCACTGCCTGAGGCAGAGGCATTGAAAATATTCGAAGATAAACTTGCAAGGTTTGAAGAACTTGCGGAGGATGAGAGAAAACTTATAGAAGGCCCTATCGCGGATATATTATCGCGATTAGCGGATGAAGCAGTCTTATCATTCGATTTTTATGAAAACCAGCACGAGAATAATGTCGCGAAAGTTTTTATAAGCGGTGGGATGTCTATGCCCAATGTTATTGAGAGTTTTTTAAAGGAGAGCCTGGGCCGTGGCCTTCAAAAATGGAACCCTATAACAAATATAGAGATATCTGAGAAGCTTGATCCAAAAGAAATAACTGAATTAGCGCCGCAACTTGCTGTGGCAACAGGCCTGGCATTGAGGAAGGCAAAGTAGATGATAGAACTTAATCTTATGCCCAAAGATTTGCAGACTATACGTAAAAAAAGCGGGCCTCAGTTAAACATAAAACTTCCTAAGGTAGCTCCCATACCGTTGATAGTCGGGCTTATTGGTATTATTATACTTAGCCAGATTATATTAGGGCTGCTTGCTGTTATGCAGCAAAAAAAGCTCTTAGTTATAAATAGTAAAGTTAACGATATAATGCCGCGATATAAGATAGCCGAAGCGCTTAAAAAGGAAGTAGGCCTCTTAAGCGGCAAGGTTACTGTAATCGATTCTTTGACCTCAGGCAGCCTTGTCTGGGCAAGCAAACTTTATGACTTAAATAATGCTGTAATAGATGGGGTGTGGCTAAACTCCTTATCACTTAATACAGAGAGGGTAAACGGCAAAGAGACGTTGGTGCTTAAAGGGGCGGCTGTATCATCAGGAACAGACGCGGCAACAGCTATAGTAGGCAGATTTATCCATTCCCTAAAAACAGATGAGGATTTTTTCAAGGATTTCGAGGATATAAAACTTTCATCTGTTCAGAGAGAGACGCTGGGAGACACAGAGATTATGAACTTTACGATTATATGTTATTTTAAGTCAGGGAGGAGCTATTTTGAAAAACTTTAAGCAGGAGCTCCTTAAGAACCGGAAGCTTGTAATATATGGCATAATCACGCTTTGTCTTTTGATTGCTAATTACGCACTTTTTTTAAAACCCACAATGGCCTCACTCGCAAAGACAACACCAAAACTGCGCCGGTTACAGAGAGAACTTACTACCAGGCAGAACGCGGTTGCGAATATCCCAAGATACAAGGCTCAAATAGAGGAGATGAGGGAGAAGCTTTCTAGCCAAAAGAAGAGACTATCAACTAAACAGGAGATATCGAGCCTGCTTAAAAGGCTTTCAGAGATTGCTAAAGATTCAGGTGTAAAGATTTTATCTATAAAACCTCATCCTGTGATTGCCGGACAACAGCGGGATACAGGTTCGGGCACTTATCAAAAGTACCCTATTTCAATAAAAGCTGTATGCGGTTATCATCAGCTTGGTATTTTCTTAAATAAGCTGGAGAACGCGGATACTTTTATGCGTGTTTCTGATATAAAGATTACCGCTGACAATAAAGATTTTGCACAGCATCTTGTATATATACTTGTCAACACCTATATATTAAATGAAGCTTAGCGATATGAAAAAAACTATATTTATAACTATTTTGTTCTTATCCCTTATCCCCTGCAATCTATTCTTTACATATGCCCAGGAAGACACTCTCTTTGAATATGTGAGCAGCGGAAATAGAGACCCGTTTATTCCTTTGGCCACAAAAGATGGAAGGCTTAGAGTAACATATGGCGCGATAGATTCAATAGATGATGTCATATTAGAAGGTATTCTTTTCGATAAAGATGGAGAGTCAGTAGTAATAATGAATGACCTGGTTTTAAAAGAGAATGAACAGATAGGAAGTATACAAGTAAAGAAGATTGAGAGAGACAGAGTGATATTATCTTTTAAAGGAGAAGACCACACTTTCAAATTAAAGGAGTAGTTATATGAAATTGAAGGTAGCTTTTATATTATGTTTATGCGCAGGGATTATTTTTAATGCCGGCATAGCTTCTTATGCTCTTGAGGGGAGCGCCCTTGTCGGGGAGACGCCGGTTACACAGGAAAGATCTGAACCAATAGAGAGAGAAGAGATAGTCAGTGTTGAGCAGTCGACTGCTCCCGGTAATGTTACGTTAATATTTAAGGATGCGGATATAAGAACCGTGTTACACACCCTTTCATATAAGAGTGGTGTAAATATTGTGGCGTCAAGCGATGTTGAAGGCCAGGTTAATATAAGGTTAGTAGATGTTTCCTGGGATACAGCGCTTGAGGTTATCCTGAAGAACCACGGCCTTGCCAGTGAAAGAATAGGCAATATTATCAGAGTAATAACCTTAGAGAGTGTCGCGGAGGAGGACCTTCAGAATGAGGTATTTGTGCTCAACTATTCCAAGGCAAAGGATGTAGCAACGGCAATAGAAGCCACTATAACTGATAGGGGAAGTGTTAAATATGATGAGAGGACCAACACGATTATCATTACGGATATACCCACGAATCTTTATAAGGTAAAAACAGTTATTAAGCGTTTAGACAAGAGAACACAGCAGGTATCTATTGAGACCAAGATTATTGAAGCGAGGATTAAAGATGAAGATGAGCTTGGTATCGACTGGACAGTGCAGGTAACTGCCTCCGGATCTTCAAGGCCAACGACTTTTCCATTTGACAGGACAGAGATACCGTTTTCAAACAAAGGAGAGAATAAATCAATTGATGGCTATCTTCCTCTGGGTGATTCAACCAGCAATTTCCCAAGCATAACAAGCCCTGTCTTTCCTTATGTAGGTGCAGATTCTTTCAGTTTTGGCACGCTCGATTTTACCAGTTTACAAGCAGTTCTAAAGTTATTGGATAAGAGCACAGATACAAGCATCCTGTCAAGCCCCACGATTACCACGCTTAACAATCAGGAGGCAAAAGTAATTGTCGGCAGTATATTCAATATACCAACCTATGAGAGGAATGATCAGACAGGAAAGATGGAGATTACAGGTTATACTGAAAAAGATATAGGAATAATCCTTACTGTAACTCCGCACATCAATGAAGCAGGGGATATAGTAGTGGACTTAAAGCCGGAAGTCAGCGCTTTTGATCAATGGGATAATTTTGGAAGTAGTACAAACGCTATACAAGCCCCGCGCTTTACAACCAGAACAGCAGAGACGCAGGTTATGATTAAAGATGGCCAGACAATTGTTATAGGCGGATTAAGAGAGAACCAGACTGTTAAGATTGATAAGAAAGTCCCGTTTTTGGGCGATATACCTATTTTAGGAGAGTTATTTAAATACAAGGAAGATGACATAGATACAAAAGACCTTCTGATATTTGTTACTGTCAGGCTTGTGCAAGAGGACCAGGATGATAAACCCCTTATGCATAAGACCGAAAGAGAATTTTTTGGTGTTGAATAAAACCACCTATTCCGCTCTATTCACTAAGACCGGATGGATGCGCTATATTTCACATTTAGACCTCTTAAGGCTTTTTAACAGGGTTTTGCGCAGAGCCGATTTTAAGCTCTATTTAAGCAAAGGTTTTAATCCCCGCCCTGTTATAAGGATTAAAAAGGCTTTAAAGCTGGGCATTGAAGGTAGGGATCAAGATGTGGAATTTTTACTTGAGGAGAATATAGAGCCGCTTAATTTTAAAGAGCGTTTTAATAAGCAGTTGCCAGATGGCGTGAAGATGAGCTCTTGTCATTCTGAGCGCGAAGCGCGAAGAATCTAAACAAGGGCATAATTTATAACAAAGGAATAGCATGCAGGAGATACTTATAAATATAGAAGCAGGTGAACGAAGAGTAGCGATATTGCGTGATAAGAAGCTTGAGTGGTACTTTGTGGAAAGAATTTCTGAAAAAAGGATCGTCGGCAATGTGTATAAGGGGTCTGTCAGCTCTGTATTAAACGGTATGGGCGCGGCTTTTGTTGATTGCGGCCTTGAGAGAAACGGCTTTTTATATATCGATGATATAACAGCCCCTTTGATTGAAGATGAGGATTCAGGGTTCTTTTTTCCCGCGAATGGCAATAAGCACCGCAATTCAAAGACAAAGATAAGTGATGTGATAAAGAAAGGGCAAGACGTACTTGTTCAAATTACCAAGGAACAGCTCGGCACAAAAGGAGCGCGGCTTACAACGCACATATCTCTTCCGGGCAGGTATCTTGTCCTGATGCCTACATCAAAGCGTGTCGGGGTATCCCGCAGGATCAAGGATGACGAAGAGAGGCGCAGAATAAAGGCTGTTCTTCGCGAAATAAAACTTCCTAAAGATACGGGCCTTATAGCAAGGACCGCAGCAGAAGGCGGCACAAAGAGAGAATTCCTGCGTGACGTAAACTACCTCCTTGATATTTATAAAAAAATAAGCAATGCGTCAAAGAAGCAAAAATCCCCGGTGCTTCTCTTTGAAGAGTTTGATATCGGTTTAAAGATTATCAGGGATTTTTTAAGCGGCGATACCGCAAGAGTAATAGTCGATGATATACAGGAGTTTAAACGCCTTAAGGCCTTTACCACGAAAATTGCGCCGAAATACAGAAACAGATTGAGTTTTCATAAAGACCCCACCCCGCTTTTTGAAAAACATAATGTGGAAAAGGAGATCGATAAACTCTTTGAACGCAAGATTTATTTAAAATGCGGTGGTTATATTACTATTGAACAGACCGAAGGTATGATAGCTATTGATGTGAATAGCGGGCGCTTCACTGGAAAGAAGAATCTCGAGGATACTATATTTAAGGTAAATAAAGAGGCAGCGGAAGAGGTAGCCCGCCAGCTTCGTCTGCGTGATATAGGCGGTATAGTAATTATAGATTTTATTGATATGGATGCAGCTCCCCATAAAAAAGAGGTCTATTCTATATTACAGAATGCGCTTAGAAAAGACAAGGCAAGAACCAATATAATATCTTTTTCAGAGCTTAATATTGTTGAGATGACCAGACAGCGCGTCAGGAAGAGCCTCGAAAGCGCCTCCTATACGAATTGCACCTATTGCCAGGGCAAGGGCATAGTAAAATCGGATAGCGCCATAGTTATTTTAGCATTAAGAAAGGCAAAGAGTTTTTTAAAGCTTAAAAAGTCGCGGAGAATGGCAATAGAGATTATTGTCCACCCACGGATTGCGCAGCGCCTTGTCAATGTTGATGCTGCTTCAGTCGGTAATTTAAAGCAGGTCTTTAAACGCCGCATAACAGTTGTATCTGACGATACTCTCCATATAGAGGAAGTTAAGATCAAGGCTGGATAATGCATTTAAAATCTTTTATTCTTTTTTTCATCTCGATTGTTTTTTTATTAACTTCTAACTCTATTGCCTTTGCTGAAGAGAAGGTAACTCTCAGCACCTATTATCCCGCGCCAATCGCGGAGTATTGTGATCTTGAAGCAGAAAAAAGCTTTACTGCAGGAGAAGAAGGCACAATC
>JAUVHV010000020.1 GCA_030593065.1 Candidatus Omnitrophota bacterium
GTCTCTACGCCGCTTATGAGAGAGGTTACATCCTGTGTTATCTTTAATTCGCCTGTTGAGGTATCCAGTATCATGTTTTGGCTGTCAAAGTTATGAGTGCCTTCCCCATAAGTAAAGGTGTGGTTCTTGGTATATCCTGTCTTGTCATCGTGGGCGAGGAACGCCTCTTGATAGGCACCTGCTTGCACATATATGGTTCTATTAAGAACAAAAAGTCCGTCTTCTCTTACATAGGTAATAAATTGAATTGCAATGTTTTGACTATCATTTACTAGATAGTTGGAAATTTTCTGATTTTCCAGTAATAAACTCCCCTCTACCACCACTCCACCGCTTCCGGCAATTACTTCTCTGCCGCCAATAAAGATTGAACCATCAGTTTTATTATAGATTGCGTCATTATTCCTGAATACAACCTCATTGTTTTCAAAAGCAACTATAGCGCCCTTTTCTATGTAATTTTCATTATTCTCTGTTATGATATTGATATGGTTTAATCCCCCGCCTTTTTCCTTGGCAGCGCCTATCTGCTTTGCTATTGAAAATTCTCTATTTTCTCCAAGATAATGATTGCTTATCGCGTATGCTTGAGCAGCCACCACAGACAAGCCGCCGTCTTTGGTTAACCGCACCTGCATAGTGTCGTTTATAAGCAGCAGTTGCCTGCCGGTAGCACTGTCTGTTACTTTCATGCCAGTGAGTTGTTTGCCTGTATCAGGATGGCTATAGTCTGTATTGTTTCCGCGCAGGAGAACTGTTCCGTTATCCAGGAGCAATATTGTCGATGTGCCAGAGTAGTCACTACCGGATAATCTGAGCAGCGTATTTTCTGCCTCTATAACACCGACGAGCCGTAAATCATCCCCAACCATCTCAAACTTAAAATCAGGAGCGATGTCTTCATTAAGAGCCTTGGATAAGCCATCCAGAGCCTGCTGCATAGGGGCGGCAAGCTGTTCTCTTGTTACCTTTATGGAGTTGAGTTCCTTACTGCTGAGTTCTCCTATATCTACATATTCAATATCGGATATTGGAAGAGGAGCAGCGTCTGAGACTATATCACCTCTATCAGCCAGTAAGAGCGGCTTTAACATGCCAGCCTGGTATCTGAAGTTGAGTTCGCCTGTCTCATCAATGAAGAAATCCTTGTAAATGTCTATTGTGTTGCCGTTTGTATCTGTGAAAGCAGCTTTTGGTGTCGTAAAATCTGGGCTCTTATTTATCTCATCTATGGTATAGAATTTACCGTCCTCCATCCTGAACGCGCTCTGCTCTATACCAGACTTATCAATAATAGATGCCTTGTGACCGGGGTTAAAAGCCATATGGTAAAACTGGTTGTCATTGGAGTTGAATTCCCATTCAATAATTCCTTCTACATAAAGCTCTCTCGTGTTTCCGCCTACTATCCTGTATTCGCTATTGGTTCTGGCAGCGGAAGCGCCGGTTTCTGATAGTTCAACATAAGGATACTGACTCGACGCAGAGACTCTTGCCTCACTTTTAGCAAGGATTGTTTCACCTTCAGATATGGCAGTCAACTTTCCATTCTCATTGATACCCATAGCCATTATGACACATTCGGACTTCTTCTTATCCTCCCATGGCCAAGTGTCCGACTTCTTTTCAATAGTCCCGAAAGATTCCCCTGGTAAGGCTGTTATGATTGCGGATGAATCATTAAGGCCGCCTATCCATTTAACCTTTGCGTTCAGATATGGCATAAGAGATTCCGCTTTGACAATGCCAGGGTCAGCACCGTTAAGTATCATACGCGCTACAGCTTCTTTTAATGTCATCTCTATGCCGGGCGCCATGGCTATTTCCAGCCTTTTTAAGTCTTCTTCTATCTTTTCTGATGCAACTGAAAGCTTATTATCTATCTCATTCAGATGTGCTGCAGATGCGAGTCCGAGCAATTTTAAGCTATTTTTCAGCGCCAGCCGCTCTTTTTCTATCCTTTTAAATAACAGGATTTCCTGTCCTGATAAAGGTTCTGTTCTTTTTAGGAAACTGCCTAATGTCTTGTTGAGTAAGGAAGTAAGCGGTTCTATCATCTCTTTGATATTAGCCATATCCACAGCAATGCCGACTCCTTCAGCAGCCGCGATAATAGATGAAATCGTAACTACAATCTCAAGCATAAGCTCAAGTTCAGACTTATCCGGAACATCCAAGAGCTTTGCGAGATTATTACCATGTTTTTTCGCTGCTTCAGTATCACCGCTTTCCTGAACCTGCTCTATAAGCTTAGTCATCATTTCAGTAAGCTGGCCTTGGATTGCTGATATCACATCGGTATTAAGCGCTATTTCGTTAACAGCAGAAGCTATTGTCACAATCTGCATCGCGGTTCTTAATGCTTTCGCTATAATAGCTATGCTAAGAGCATTTATATCTTTATCAGTTTCATAATATTTTCCTGCAATACTCTTTAAGTGCTCAAGCTGATTATTGAGTATTTTTTCAGCTGTTTCAGCATCTGTTTTCCCATTCTCTACTCCCTTAATAATATTCTGCGCTATATCAACAAATCCATACAATGCCGCATCCGCTATGCCCGCGACAATCTCCGCCTTTTCAATAGCTCCTTTTATAAGATCCTCTATAGCGTCGTTGAATAGCGTCGAATTTTTGAGGTCCGTCATCATACCCTCAAGCGCCTCAGAGGCTTTATTTGCAATCTGAAGTATGATATCGTTATCACCGGTTTTAATTACTTCCTTTACCACGCCGGTTATACCGGCTACAATCTCCCTGGCCACATTAGTCGCAAGCGCTTCATCCATCTGACCGGCATAAGTAAGAAAAGTTTTAAACATCGCGCTGAAACTATCTAACGCACGTGTCGCAACTTCTATGATAAGAGCTTTGTTGCCTGTCTCTACCGCTTTTGCTACAATTTGGACCCCTGCCTGAATAATTGCCCGGACAGCGCCTACGAGCTTATCTCCGAATACCCTCCAGTTCTTCATAACTTTATTGAATGCCGCAAAAGCAGCGTCAAGGCGACCCATTAAGTCTTTTCTGAGCGTTTCGAATTCTTCTGCTTTTATGCTCTTCTCTTTATCCGAAAAAAGGACTTCTTCTAAACGAGTCTCAGCCTCAACTGCTGCCTGTTCTTGAGAAGACTCAGCTGCCACAATAATTATAACTTTGCTTACTACTTCCTCTTCAAACGTATCCTGCATTAATGGCTGGCCTGCTGAGCCTAATAAAATCATAGCTGTATCTTCTGCTGCCTCTTCCAACATCTCGTTGGCTTCGCCGAAATTCATTCCCTTTATTAATTCCAGTTCATAGACAACCAATCCAAATCCACTCGTTTTTGTAACCTCCGGGGCATTACCATCTTCATCAACTAGCGCAATGGCAGCATTTCGTACATTTTTGTCTTCAATGCCTTTTCCTGTCTCTTTATTATATGTTATTCTCTCAGTTAAAATAATCTCACTCAAGTCGGTTGCCAATATACCAGCAACCTCTTTTAATCCGGAAGCTATAAAGACTCTTAATATTGAATTCATACCTTGGTTCTTTGCTTCCCATTCCGAGATAGCGCCATAAAGGGCGGCTTTTAGCATGGGCTCTACCAGTAATTCAGGGTTATTGAAAATGTTCTTAACAGCCTTCATATTGGGGCCTTGGGCAAAAAGGCTGACAGCTATTACAGACACAACCGCTGTTAACCAGGGACTCCAGTCATTGTTTTTTGCCACATAAGATACTGTTGTCTGGATTGTGCCTATTGTAACAGCGTATGCCAATGTGCTAGGAGTAATTTTGCTCCACGTCTGCCCCCAATCAATGTCAAAAAATCCTTCGAAACTGGCGCTCTTCTCCATAGCTGCTTCTGTAGCTGCATCTGTAACAGTAGTAGTTGTAGCATCTGTAAGGCCTTGTGTATAATCAGCAATGACGCTCTTTACAACCTTAACAGCATGCTGAATTAGCTGCGCCGCTGCCCAGGCAGCGACTGCCCAAGCGGCAGACTCACCAATACCGTCCCAATCAAGCTCATTTGACATAGCATATTGTTCAATCATAGTCGACGCAACAGCCCATAATACAGTAAGCAACAGGGCGGCTCCAAGGCCTGGAACGGCAATGTTAATTACAATTGAAACAGCAATCTTGGCGACCTGCCAAACAAACATTGTCTCTTCGGCAAACTCATTACCAATGTAATAGCCAAGCACAGGGGTGAACATTATAGAGGCTATGACAACAGGGCCACTGCAGCCGCTATAGGAGGGATCACCCACATTGGCAGTATAGTTTTCATCGCTTTGAGTCTTTTCACTATACCTATCATAGGTATCTATATTGTTTAAAACATGCTGGATCGTAACTGTCTGTGAACCACCGCAACCGCTCGATTCAGTCTGTGTTGTTGTCCAGGTCTTATACCTTTGAGCCTTGGTCTCTCTTACATTTCCGAATTTATCATAATAATAGAAGGTCTTACTCCAGTTATTGCTTCCGCTTGCTTCCGCGTCAGAGTATTCGATATATTCAAAAGCAACCTGGCCTAATGAGTTATTGGTTACCGCTACCGCCTCTCCATCCTTATTGGTATACTGGATGATATTGCCGTTTGAGCCATAGGTTATATTAAGTTTCTCTGTTGTCTGCGCCTGCGTCTCATCGGCTTCTTCTGTATTTGGGTTATCCCAACTTTGCGTAATAGTTGAGATTGTATCAGTTACTAGACCGCTTCCATCCAGTGTCTCTGTGGTAACTACGTTGCGCCAGCCGTCTCCGGGAGAACCCGGCCCTGTGCTGGCTATCTGGCCGGTTGTGTATGTGGTGGTCGTTATTACGTTGCTTATTTCACTCGTATCATAGGTAACATCAGCCTCTACATACTGCCACGCGCCGGTAGCATCATCAGTAATAACAGAAAATCTGTGGTGATATTCGCTATGAGAGATAGAGTCTCCTGTATATATTATATTGCTCCAATTCTGCCACTCTGTCTTGTCAAGGTTAGCGCCAAAGGTATGTATCTTAACATCGTAAGAAGTCATTTTCCCATTTGTATACGCGGCATTTGTATTCGTCTTTGCTATTGTAAGGTCTTGTGATTTTGAAGAATTTATAGTCTCTATCCAGCTGTTTCTGTTGTTATCTGCGTCATATGTAATATCGCTCGTTATCACAACAACGACTTCGCCTGTCGCCATGGTAGTTACGTCCTGGTGATAGATAATCTGGCCTAATTCATTGTATCTTACATCTACCCTTACAGTCGTAGAATACTTGGGGTTTCTGAATTGCTCCATGCTTATCAATCTGCCCAGAGAATCATATCTTATATTGCTCACAATGTTCAGGTACTTAACACCCGGCTTATCTGAATATGTTATGTCATCCCTATAACCGGTTATTTGCGCTAACGAGTTATATGTCATGGAACTTCTATTGGTTGTGATAGTGACGTCCTGGTCACTGCTCTGCTCGCGCTTCTCTTCCTTATAGCCAATGACACGGCTCCTGGAATCATAAGATATATCCAACATAGTTACGGTAGTCGTAAGTCCTGGGGATTCAGCTTCTGTTATAGTATCCTGATAATAGGTTATCTGATCTAATGAGTTGTAGGTTATGTCTCTTCTCTGAGTGTTGGTGGTATGGCCAAGGCCGGGGCCCTGTTCATTGGTTGTCTGGTCATACTCTATCACTCTGTTTATATCATCGTATCTGATATTGAACATAGTAATTGTAGTAGCAAGATCAGGCGATTCTGGGGCTGTTATTATGTTTGTGTAGGATATTGCCTGGCCTAAGGAGTTGTAGTTGGTGCTTGTCCTGGTTATGGTGGTTGTCTTGTTTAAGATGGTGCCGCCAGTAGTAATATCTTTCTCCTGTTTCTGTTGTATATAACTATATATTCTTCCTCTTGAGTCATACGACATATTGGATGCGCTTATGGTAGCGGCAAGGCCGGGGCTGCTGTCTGATATAACGGTCTCTGTGGTTGAAGAGAGCTTTCCTGTCTCTGTATCGTAGTTTGCGGCCTGTCTCTCAGTCACAGTAGTAATATCTATTGCCAGGTCATCGCTCCATTCATGTTTTTCTTCTACATAGCCAATCCTTCTGTCAAAATCGTCATATATTATATCACTGTAGGTGTATGTATAATTTATGTTTGGGGAAGATGAGTCTGTAACCTCTTCAATATATTCAGTCAACCTGCCTTCTGTGTCATATACTGTATCAATTCTTTCTGTCTCAACAAGCACATCATAGCTATCATAACCTGGCAGGTTATAGGTATGAAACTGCTCAGTAAAGCTAATTATCCTCTTCTTCTCATCATACTCTACGCCTGATACAGTCTTTACAGATTCGATACCCTGAGTGGAAGTAGAGCTTGTTATCTCTTTATAGGAAAGGATAAGCCCTGTCAGGGAATCATAGCTCATATCTTCTTTGAGAGTCTTCATGGTGACATCAAGGCCATCGGCTGAAACCTGGCGAACTTCCTCAGAATATGATATGAATTGATTTATATCATTATATACCGCGTCACTGAAACCGATAGTAGTGGTAACTCCTGTCTGGGTGTTATCAAAGAATGCATCTATCACATAACTCATAAGCTGGCCAAAATTGTTATATTCCATATCATATTTTCTGCTTTGAACTATTTTGGCTGTGTTATTTATTATCTGCTGCTCCTCAATATCCTGGCTCTTTACTTCATCTATCCCCCAATTGTAACGTATATTGCTAAGCGTGGTGACCGTTGTTTTATAGGCGGATGCCTCTGAATTGAGGGCCTCTGTATATCCGCTGATCCTCTGTTTGTAATCATAAGTGATATCTGACCTGTCAAATTTTTCCTTAAGATCTATGCCGCCGCCAAAATAATGGACAACCTCTGAGTAGCTGTTGATGTAGCCGTCAACATACAGGATAGAGCCCATTGTAGCGGTCATAGTGACGGCAGGCGCGTTCAAATCAAACACTATCTCCTGATAGCCTTTAACCTGATTAGGGTTCACCTGGTCGCTCTCATCATAAACCGTATAAGCGCGATGGACAGAGTTGGTAGTGTTTACTACTCCGCTCCGTACCCTTGTCTCATCATACGAATCAAGGAGCATGCGCCCGTTTATAGAAGTGAAAGCGGCATTCTCCCTGCTGTCTGTGTCTGCCTGTTTTAATGTTCCTGATTCGTAAACATTTTTTACTATGCTGAATTCCGCCATCTGTTTAACAGCGTCATAATTCATGCCTGAGGCTGTCTCTTCTATTCTGACCTCCGGCTTCATGGAATCTGTTCTTTCCTTGTAATAACCCATCTGCATACCAAGACTATTATAGCTAATACTATTCATTAATATATTTGTGGTATTCTGGATAGCCCCGCTCTCGTCTTTTATGACAATCTCTTCATTATATTCTGATAACCTATTTTTACTGTCATATTCCATAGTTCTGGTCAAATCTTCTTCTTCAAACAGGTTCCCCAAGCCATCCATATACTTTGCTGCATCATGATATGACAGAAGCTGGTTAAAGTCACCATATACCATCGAGTCTCTCAGCATCTCAACAATATAGACGGCTGTGACTTTCAGCAGCTTGTAAGATAAGAGCAGGCCTGTTTGGCTATAGATTATATCTGATAAAGAGGTGGCTTCCCTTCTGCCCTGTGCATCGAAAGTTGTTTCATCATAAGATACCATAAGCCCAAGGCCGGAATAGATAATGTTACTTCTGCTAAGGCCAGAGGTGGAATTAAGTGGCACCATAGAATTATTGGGGTCAAAACCAGTCTCTGTAATCTCCTCGTCATAAGATAAAGTTCTTCCGCTTGAGTCATAATCACTGATACTTGTATGAATGGTTGTGATTTTATCAGGGGCGGAAGTCTCGAGCGTAATTATTGTCTCTTTCTCCACAACCTGATTTAAGCTATCATAAGCAAGGATTGTTGTTTCCGAATTGAAACTGCGAATGAATAATCCCGCCTGTTCCTTGTCGTATTCATTTGTAAAAATATATGAATATATCAGGCGCCCGTTCAGGTCATAAAGCATATTGATATTGTTCCCGCTGACAGGATTAATAGTAGACTCCTCAATAATTTTCTCTCCGTCAATAGTCTTTTTCCGTTGCGAAATCACAAGGCCTAAGCTTGAATAGGTCAGTTCCAAGGTTGTTGTGAAGATATGGTTTAGGAATGTGCCCGCTGATGTGCCTTCTTCTCTTACCTGAGTGGATATGTAGATCAATCTGCCGTTCTCATCATAGAGCATGGCGCCTAAGGATGTCTCTGTTGTGGTCTTCCCATCATCTATGAGTGTCCTTACCTGTGCTATGACAAGGCCTAAGCCAGAGTAGGTCAGTTTTGAGGTTGTGGTG